>SHZR01000036.1 GCA_009692205.1 Gemmatimonadota bacterium
TTGTAAGGCAGGTGCTCTAACCAGGCTGAGCTAAGCGCCCGAATTACCTGATGATGGCCAGGGGAAGCAGCACCACGTAGGCAAGCACCAGCAGGATCGGCGCGGCCGTGATCGAACCACGGGCCAGGAGCCAATAGCCGAGCGCCAGGCAGAGGAGGCCGGCCGCGGCCAACACGGCGTTCTCTTTGCCGAACTTGAGCGCCGGGGACGGATCGGCACCGCTCTTCTTCTCTTTGTTCCTCGCCATGGGGGGAACCCTACACCGAGGCCGCCAGCCGGGTCAATCGTCCGACTCGGCGAGCCGGCGGTCGACTTCCTTCTTGGTGACGCCCAGAAGCTTCGCGGCGAGGGCGGAGTCCCCGCCCGCCCGATCGAACACCAACCGGACGTGCCGCCTGATCGCGCTGACCAGAGTCAGGTCCCCGTTCGGATGGTGACTGTCCTCTAGGACGAGGTGGTCCGCCCCGATGACGGTGCCGCGCGCGACGATGGCCGCCCTGATGAGCGCGTTCTCGAGCTCCCGCACGTTGCCGGGCCAGTCGTACGCGGCGAGGCGGGCCATCGCGTCGTCGGAGATCCTGCGGACATCGCGGTGCGTCTCCTCGCGGATCCGACCCAACATGGCGGCGGCGAGGATCTCGATGTCGCCGCGTCGCTCACGGAGCGGAGGCACCTCGATCTGCACGACCTTGAGGCGGAAGTAGAGGTCCTCGCGGAAGCGCCCCTCCTCGATGAGCCGCTCGATCGGCTGGTGTGTCGCGGCGATCACGCGCGCCTCGGTGGTCCGCTGCGCCTCCCCGCCGACGGGATAGAAGCCGCGCTCCTGGAGGACCCGCAGGAGTTTGGTCTGGAAGTCCGGGCTGGTGTCCCCAATCTCGTCTAGGAAGATGGTCCCCCGGCCTGCAAGCTCGAAGTAGCCCTTCCTCGCTCCGGCCGCTCCCGTGAACGCCCCCTTCACATGGCCGAAGAGCTCGGACTCGAGCAGCGTATCAGCTAGAGCAGTGCAGTTCACGGCGATGAACGGCTCCGTGGCGTGCTGCGAATGCTCGTGGATCGCACGCGCGATGACTTCCTTGCCGGTGCCGGTTTCGCCCCTGATGAGGACGGTGGCCCTCGTGCCCGCCAGCGCGCCGATCGTCTTGTAGATGTCGATCATGCTCGGGTCCCTGCCGACGAGCAGGCTGCGGGGACGTACCTCGGCCTCCTCCGGCGTCCCCTCGAGGGCCGCGAGCTCGCGCTCCTTGAAGCACCGTTCCGCCAAGCGCTGCACCGCCTTGGGATCGACCGGCTTGACGAGGAAGTCGAACGCGCCCGACTTCATCGCGGACACCGCGGTCTGCATGTCGTCGTGCGCCGTCATCACGACGACCTCGACGTCGGTCATCGAGGCCCTGATCTTGGTGAGCAGCTCCAGCCCGGTCATGCCCGACATGCGTACGTCGGTGACGATGAGTCCGGGGGCGAAGGCCTTCACACGCGCGAGCGCCTTCTCGGCCGACTCGGCGGTTTCGACTTCGTAGCCGGCGTGAACCAGGCGGGTCTTCAGCACGTCGAGGCCGTCGACGTCGTCGTCGACGACCAGAATCCTCGGGGCGGGGCGGTCGCTCATGGTCCCTGTGCTACCCCCGGAGGAGGCGGCGCGGATCCGGCACCGTCGATCCAAAAGTCCGGACGGTCCGGCGGCTCGGTCGCGCGCAGTCGCGCGAGCTTCTCCCGGTTGCGGGCCCGGCGCACACGCACCATCGCCAGCAGCACGAGCGCGAGGACCAACCAGAACACCGAGGAGCGGCTGACGACGAGAAGCCATCCGTAGCGCTGACGGACGTGCCGCTTCCAGTCCTCCTCGAACTGTCCCGGCGTCACACCGAAGGTGCGTATGAGCGCTACGTCGAACGAGCCCTCGTCTCGCCAGCGGTCGAGGAATATCGTGAGGCCCCGCTCCCCGCTCGACTCGAGCAGGTACCCCACGGCGCTCGCCGCCAGGAGGTACGCGCTGCGCGCCTGTTCACGGCCGGCCGGCCAGCGCAGCGCGAGCGAGTCCAGGGCGGGCGCCCGCCCGAAGGCGATCATAACGCGGAGCCGCCCAGCCTCGCTCGCATCGAAGCCCCCCGACGCCCACTGGGCGTAGCCCTCGTCGAACCAGCGGGGCACGCGCAGATCGCCGAGGTAGCCGTGCAGACCGAGGTGCGCCCACTCGTGCCGGAGGGTGCGCCGGCCTTCGCCGTCGAGCACTCGCGGGCCCTCGCCGGAGGGAATGACGAGGAGGTTAGCAGCCGGGATCGCGACGCCCGCGCGCCACTCGGGAACGGCACCCCCGGTGAGCTCGGCGAAGGCCTCCGGACCGTGTGTGAGTACCGCGGCCACGCCGCTCGGCACGGACGCAGGAATACCGGGCAGCGGCGCCTGCTGGTCGATCAAGGCGAGCACCCTCTCGGCCACGAGCGAGTCGGGTCGCGCGAAGTGGATCCGTGCGCGCTCCCCCGACAGCGACAGGTAGGGCTCCCCGGCGAGGACCTCCGGCACCTGCGCGACGAGGCCCGAGTCCGCGGCCGCACTCCCGGCGAAGGACAGGGCGAGCGACGCCAAGAGTGTGATTGCCGGACGCAGGGCCGGACGCACGGTCACTCGCCGGCGAACATCTCCAGGTTCGCCTTCACGGCCTCGTTGTGCGGATTGAGGTTGAGTGCCCGCTGCCATAAGAGCTTTGCCATGTCGCGGTCGTTGCCCTTGTACGCGAGCGTGCCGAGCCGCAGGTACACGTCGTCGCCCAGCCGAGGTGAGAGCTTCACCGTCTTCTCGTACTGCGCCTGCGCGCCCGGCATGTCCCCATGCGCCCAGGCCTGATCTCCAAGATTCTTGTGGGCCTGCGGCGATGGAGGGTTGAGCGCGGCGGCACGCTTGTACAGCGCCCCCGCGGCGTCCACTTCCCCTCGCCGCTCGAGCACCGCCGCGGTGTTGACCAGGATCGGTCCGCAATCCGGGTAGTGCCCCATCCCCTCTCGCCCCACTGCGACGGCATAGTCGAGATCTCCGCTCACAGCCGACGCAAGCACTGTATACGCATAGTAGCGCGCCGAAGGCTTCTTGACCTTGGATGAAGTGCGGTACGCCCTGAGTGCCTCCAACGCTCTCGGCACGTCGCGCGCCTTGAGATGCACGACCGCACGCGCCAAATGGACCTCGTGGTCCTCGGGACGAGCGATCATCGCGGCGTCGAGCTCGCGGAGCGAGTCGTCGTAGTGGCCCATGAGCTCGAGCGCGAGCGCGGTGTTCCGGCGGACGCAGTAGTCGCCTGAGCCCGGCGGCATGGTACCAAAATGCTGGAGCGCGTCCTCGAGCTTCCCTCTCCGGAAGTCGATCAGGCCCATCATGAAGTTGGCCCGGGGCTGCCTCGGATCGATCGCGAGCGCCCGCTCGAACTCGCGCTCGGCATCTTCGAGCATGACAGAACGATAGAAGGCCACGCCGACGTTGAGGTGCTGCTGGAGCGCCTCGTTGGCGCTCGCGGACGGACGCGAGCAGCGCCTCGGCCTCCTCCAGTCGGTCCGGATCGATGAGGACGCCCTGCGCGGCCTCGGGCCAAGGATTCCCCAAGCGCTGCAACTCGTTGTCGATCTCGTGCAGCCGCTGGATATCGGCCTTGTACGCCTCGACGATCTTCTCCCAACCCTTGGGCTCTTGGCCGGTCTGGTACCCTACGAGGCGCTGCACCGAGAAGCCCTGCCGGTCGGCCGACTCGATGGTTTCGCGGATTGCTTTGCGCCACGGCTCTTCGGTCTTCTCCACCGCCTGCGCGACCGAGCTGGCGAGCTCGGTCAGGAACGAGCCGAACTCGTTCGAGCCGGTCCCCAGCTTCGCTACTTCGGACTGCTGCTGGAGGAGCTTCGACACCTCCGTCGGATTGATGCGGCGGCCTTCAAGGTCCTGCGTGGCGAAGATCTTGTTGAGCACGCCGCCGAGGTCGCGCACGTTCTTGACGGGCGCCTTCGCTACGGCCTCCGCCACGCCGTCCTCGAGCGTCTGGCCACGTTCACTGGCCTTCCTACGAATGATCGCTACGCGCGTCTCGTACTCAGGTGGCCCCAAGTCGACGATCAAGCCACCGGAGAAGCGCGAGAGGAGTCGCGCATCGAGTCCGTCGATGTCCGCCGGGGGACGGTCGCTCGCCAGGACGATCTGGCCTCCGGCCGCGGTGAGCTGATCGAGCGTCTGGAGGAGCATCTCCTGCGCCTCGGGCTGACCCGTCAGGAACTGGACGTCGTCCAGGAGCAGGATGTCGAGGTCGCCGTAGAGCCCGTCACGCTGGCCGCTCTGCAGCGAGACCTCGAGCCGCTCGAGGTACTGCTCGAGCGCCATGTATTCGACCTTGCCGGCCTTGGCCTTGGCCGACTGGTGCGCGATCGACGTCAGGATGTGAGTCTTGCCGAGACCGGGCGCGGAGTAGAGAAAGAGCGGGTTGTAGCTCGTTCCCGGCGACTCAGCGGCTCGACGAGCGGCCGCGGCAGCCAATCGGTTGGCCGGGCCCACCACGAACGAATCGAATGTCAGCTTTGGATCGAGATCCGACACAGACGCTGTCCGGGGCTCCCTTATGGGACGAAACGGCACCGACGCTCACGGCGAACCGTAAGTACCGGCCAGAGGCCGAGCCAGGAAAAGGCCCGCGTCAGGCCGGGTTTTCGTCACCTCGCGCCCACGCGGCCGCCGCGGCCAGGTCGGGGGGGAGTTCGGCCTCGAAGCGCATACACACCCCCGACACCGGGTGATCGAACGCGAGCTCCGTCGCGTGCAGGAAGACGCGTGGCGTCCTGCGGGCCAGTTCGAGGCCCCAGGTGCGGGACGGACCCCCCAGACCCCGCTCCCACCCGACCCCGTAGATGGGGTCGGCTACGAGCGGGTGACCGACGTGGGCCAGGTGCACGCGGATCTGGTGGGTCCGCCCCGTCTTGAGAGCGACGTCGAGCAGATCGGCCCGGTCCCACCGCTCGCGTACCCGGACGCGCGTGGTCGAGGGGCGGCCATCCGGCACCACCGCCATGCGCTTGCGATCTTTGCGGTCGCGCCCGATGGGGGCTTCGATCGTGAGTGGCGACTCGGAGAGGTGCCCCCACGCGGCCGCGATATACACGCGCTTCATGCGGCGTTTCCTCAGCTGCTCCGCGAGACCCAAGTGCGCCGTGTCGGACTTGGCGACCACCAGGAGCCCGGACGTGTCGCGGTCGAGGCGGTGCACGATGCCGGGCCGCAGCCGCCCTCCGACTCCGGAAAGGTCCCGCACGTGCCAGAGCAGCGCGTTCACCAACGTGCCCCTGCGGTGGCCGGGAGCCGGATGGACGACCATGCCCGCAGCCTTGTTCACGACGATGAGGTGCTCGTCCTCGAAGACGACGTCGAGGGGAAGCTCCTCCGCCCCGATCTCGACCGGCGCGGCGGGCGGCACGACCACGTCGATCCGCATGCGGGGCGCGACCGCCTCCGACTTCTTGGCGGGACGACCATCCACGGTGATACGTCCGTCGACCAGCAGCGCCTGGACGCGTGTCCGTGACAGCTCCAGCCGGTCGGAGACGAAGCGATCGATGCGCCCGGAGTCCCCGTCCTCCACCGTGAGCGAGTACGCCCGTTCTTCCTTGGGGTCCATGAGGGCTACCGGCCCACGGGCTTGAGCCCGATCGTGGCGAGCGTCCCGTCGATATCCACTTCGCGCACGTGCGGGACTTCACCTTCGGGCACGGTACTTCCAACCCTCACCGCAAGCGCGAGCGTCTCGCCGGCGATGAACGCTTCGTGCCGGACCGCGGCACTCCGGATCGCCTCGGGTCCGCCGATGGCGAGCTCGATGCGGTCCGTGATCTCCAGGCCCGAGTCCTTACGAAGCCGCTGCACACGGTTCACGAGCTCCCGAGCGACTCCCTCGGAGACGAGCTCCTCGTCGAGGGTGGGATCGAGGGCTACGGTGTACCCGCCCTCCCCCTTCACGATGAGTCCTGAGGTCGCTTGCTGCGCGACCTCGAGGTCCCCTGGACCCAGGCCGTGCGTCCCGCCCGCGACCTCAATCGACACGTTCCCACCGTCCCGATAGCGCGCCAGAGCCGTTTGGGACAGGCCGCGGATCGCGTTGGCCGCGTCGTTCGTCTGATTGCCGAAGCGAGGGCCGAGGGCACGGAAGTTCGGGCGCCCGACCAGGCTGACCAGACCTTCCGCCGACGAGAGGAAGTCGATCTCCTTCACGTTGAGCTCGTCGCGCACCACAGTGAGCACCTCCTCGCTCAGCGCGCGCCCGCCGGGGACCACGGCGCGCACCCGCCGCAGCGGCTGGCGCACCCGGATCTTCACTTCCTCCCGTGCAGCGCGCCCGAGGGACACGAGCATGCGCGCCGCGTCCATGTCAGCCTCGAGTCGGTCGTCCACGAACGCCGGAAGCTTCTCGAGCGCGGCGTCTGTGAACCACCGCTCGAGGTGCACGCTCTCGCCGGCCAACGCGCGGTGGAGCCAGTCGGACACGAACGGGACGCATGGCGCTGCGAGCACAGAAACCTCCCGGAGAGCTTCCCAGAGCGTCCTGAACGCGGCGCGCGTGTCGTCCGCGTCCACGTTTCCCCAGAAGCGCGAGCGCGAGCGCCGCACGTACCAGTTGGACAAGTCCTCCACGACGAAATCGCCGAGGGCGCGGTACGCGCGCGTGAGCTGGTACTCGTCGAGGTCGGACGACATGCGCTGGATGAGCGAACCCAGCCGGGACAGCAGCCAGCGGTCCAGCACCGGCCGCTCCGCCGGAAGCGGATCGGCATCGGAGGGCGACCACGACTCTGCGCGCGCGTACAGGACGAAGAAGCGATAGGTGTTGAGCAGCGTGTCGAAGAACGCGTGCGCGGCCTCCTCGACGCCCTTCTGGTCGTAACGCTTCGGGAGCCATGGATTCGAGGACGTGATGAAGTACCACCGCACCGCGTCTGCGCCGTTCGCGCCGATGGCGTCCCACGGATTCACGACGTTGCCGCGCGACTTCGACATCTTCTGACCCTCGCCGTCGAGGATCAGGTCGTTCACGACCACGTTCTTGTAGGGCGGACCCTTCTCGAGCAGCGTCGAGATGGCGAGCAGCGAGTAGAACCAGCCTCGCGTCTGATCGAGGCCCTCGCAGATGAAGTCGGCCGGAAAGTGAGCCTCGAACTCGCGCTCGTGCTCGAACGGGTAGTGCCACTGCGCGTAGGGCATTGCGCCGGAGTCGAACCACGCATCCACCACCTCGGGTGTGCGGCGCATGGTGCCCGCGCACTCGGTGCAGGCCCAGGTCGGCTCGTCGATGTAGGGCCTATGCGGATCGAAACCGTCCGGGAGGCCGCCCGCGCACTCTGCGAGCTCGGCGAGCGAGCCGATCCAGCGGACGTGCCGCTCGTCGCGGTCGCAGACCCACGCCGGCAGCGGGGTCCCCCAGTACCGGTCGCGAGAGAGCGCCCAATCGATGTTGCCGCGAAGCCATTCGCCGAAGCGCCCCTCCCCCACCTCGGGCGGATGCCAGCGCACGAGCGCGTTGTTGGCGAGCAGCTCGTCCTTGTGCGCGGAGGTGGCCACGAACCAGGAGTCGCGCGCGATGTAGAGGAGCGGCGAGCTGCAGCGCCAGCAGTGCGGATAGCTGTGCACCACCGTCCCGACGTCGAAGAGGACGCCACGTGAGCGCATCTCCTCGACGAGCACAGGGTCGGCATCCTTCACGAAGGAGCCCCCCACCAGCGCGACGTCCTCGTTGAAGCAGCCGGCGTCGTCGACCGGATTGAGCAGCGGCAGGCCATGGCGCTGACCCGCAGCATAGTCGTCGGCGCCGAAGGCGGGCGCCATATGCACTACGCCGGTTCCGTCCGTGGCGGTGACGAACTCTTCCGCGACCACCGTCCAGCCGTTCCCGCGGTCGGCCGGCTCGGCGACGAGGTCGAGCGGGCGGCGATATCGCCAGCCCGCGAGGTCGGCACCCTTGTGCCGCGCGACCACCTGCACACCCTCGCCGAACAGCGCCTCTGCTCTTGCAGCCGCGACGACGTAGCGACGCCCGTCGCGAGCTACCTCGACGTACTCGAGCGCGGGGTGCACCGCGAGTCCCGTGTTGGACGGCACGGTCCACGGCGTCGTCGTCCAGGCCAGGAACGCGCGGCGCTCGGGGTCCGGATCTCCCTGCGCGGTCAGCACGTCCGCCACGAAGACCAGCGAGGGGTCCACCACGTCACGGTAACCGAGCGCGACCTCGTGCGAAGAGAGGGCGGTGCCGCAGCGTGGGCAGTAGGGCACGCTCTTGTGCCCCTTGTAGAGCAGGCCCTTGTCGGCGAACGCCTTGAGGATCCACCACACCGACTCGATGTACTTCGGGTCGAGCGTCACATAGGGGCGCCCGTACTCGAGCCAGTAGCCGATGCGCTCGCTGAGCTGCTCCCACTCCCCCTTGTAGGTGAACACGGAGTCCCGGCAGACCCGGTTGAACTCCGCGATACCGAGCGCTTCGATCTCGGGCTTACCGCTGATGCCCAGCGTCTTCTCCGCCTCGATCTCGACCGGAAGGCCGTGTGTATCCCAACCGGCGATGCGCGTGACGCTCCGACCTGCCATCGCGCGATGGCGACAGACGAGGTCCTTGATCGTTCGGCTGATGATGTGATGGAGGCCCGGCCGGCCGTTGGCCGTGGGCGGACCCTCGAAGAACACGAACGGACGCCCCCCGGCGTTGGCCGCGAGCGTCTTCTTGAAGAGGTCCTCCTCGCGCCATCGCGCGAGGGTAAGCTCCTCGATGTCTAGGAGGCTCCCGGGGAGCTCAGGGTAGGTCATGTCAGCGGTCGAGCGGGAAGAGTCAGCGTCGGGCTTCGCCTTCGGCCGCGTCCAGGTAGAGGAGGAGGTCGTCCTACTTATGCGCGGCAGGAGGTGCGGGGGGCGCCTGGATCGCCTCCTCGGGCCTACGGTCGAGGTCGATGGTGCGCTCCTCCAAAGGAGCACGACCTTCCTCGACCGCCACCACGTCCATCTCTCGCTGGAGGAGCTGGCGGAATTCGTTCAGGAAGCGCGCGCGACGCCGATCGGTCTGCTGGATCGCGTCGTCGAGCTTGTCGAGCTGCCGCTCGGCACCCTGCAGCTTCGTGCGCGCCTCGGCCTCGGCTTCCACGGTGAGGCGGCGCCCTTCGGTCTCGGCCGCCTTGACGAGGTTCTCGGCCTCGCGTTGCGCCTGAGCACGAATTTCTGTGCGGAGCTCCTGCGCCGTGACGAGCGCGGCCTGCACGGCCTGCTCGCGATCGGTCTGCGAGTTCACCTGCGTCTGGAGCGCGTTCGTGCGCTCCTTGAGCGTCATGTTCTCGCGGGTCAGGGCCTCGAGTCGCTCGGCCGTGATCTCGAGGAAGACATCGACCTCCTGAGGGTCATAGCCGCGCATCACCTTCTTGAAGTCGCCCCTCTTGTTGCGAACATCCAGCGGCGTCAGGTCGATCATGCCGGTCCCCCCCTCTCTCCGAAGAGTGCCGTTCCGATCCGGATCATGGTGCTCCCCTCCTGTATCGCGATCTCCAAGTCGTTCGTCATGCCCATCGACAGCTCGGCTCCCACGCGGGCCGTGACGCGTCGCAGATTCTCGTGGATCTCCCGCAGGCGACGAAACGCCGCGTGCAGCAAGGCCTCGTCGTCTACCAACGGTGCCATGGTCATGAGACCCTCGACCTTCAGCCCAGGAAGCTCGGCGAGCCGGTGGACGCTCTCGACCGCTTTCTCACGTTCGAAGCCCCCCTTCGACGACTCGGCGGACGTGTTCACCTGCGCGAGCACGCGAACCTCCGTGGCGTCTTCGGTACCGATGCGCGCGAGGCGATCCGCCAGCCGCTCGGAGTCCACGGAGTGGATGAGGTGCGCGAGTTCGGCCGCCTGACGCGCTTTGCGTCCTTGCACGTGCCCGATCATGTGCCAGGTGGCCGCTTCGCGGCCGCGCGCGAGCACTTTCCCCTCGAGCTCTTCGACGCGGTTTTCGCCGAGATCGCGCAGGCCCGCCGCGAGCGCCGCGTCGACGGCGTCGAGCGGATGGCCCTTCGTCACCGCAACGATCCGAACGGACCCGACCGCCCTGCCCGCGGCGTGGGCCGCACGCTCGACGCGCTCGCGCACGACCGGGAGCGTGTGCTCCAGGCGGGTCGCATACGTCTCGGTGGCGGTGGCCGAAGGACCCCGGCCGAGCACCGGCGGGGTCCTCAAGGGATTCTCCAGGCTCGTGACTAACGCGTCCGGAAGGTAATCGGGAGCGCCATCCGGAGGGGCACCCTCCTCGCGGGAGCCTGGCCGCTCATCGCCTCTCCCTCTGCATGCTCTGCTCCAGCTGGGCGGCGAAGACCACCCGCACCACGCCGGCCGACACGAGCTCCTTCTGGAGCTGATCCATGTAGGTGTAGGGGACCTCGCGGTCACCCCGAATCGATATGACCAAGGCCCGCTCGGAAGCCCCATACAGGGGACCTACATAGTCCGACACCTCGTCCATCATGAACGCCTGGTCGTTCATGAAGACCCCGCCGTCCCGCTCCATCCAGATGTTCAGGATGTTCTTCTGCTTCTCGTCGATCTTCTCGGCGGCGGCGGCTTCCGGCCAGACGATGGGCCGCTCGCGGTCCGTCTGGAAGACGGTCGTCACCATGAAGAAGATCATCAACAGGAACGCGATGTCGGCCAACGAGCAGGTGGGAATGTCGGAGGCCGCCCGCGACTTGCGTTGGAACCCAGATCCCCTGATCGCCATCGCTACTCCTCCAGGATCTGGAGGGAGATGCGCTCGGCGTTCGCGGCGTGTAGGGCGTCCAGCACGTCGATCATGTACCGATAGGGTGCCTGCGGATGCGTCTTCACGGCCGCGATCACATTCGGATTCGCCGTGACTTCCTGCCGCCACACCGCCTCGACCTCCTGCGGCCTGATCTGCTGGACCTGCTGGCTCTCACCCCGCCGCACATCGATGATGCCGTTGGGCTGGATGATCAGGTGTAGGACGTTGCTCTGACTGACCTGAGCCTCGACGCCCTCCTCCGGCAGCAAGATGGCGAGCCCCCGATCCTTGGGGAACGTCGTGGTGACCAAGAAGAAGATCATCAGGAGGAACGCGATATCCGCCATGGAGGCGGTCGGGATCTCACTGCTGACCTTGATCCTCTTCTGGTTGATGAGCGGCATGGTCTTCCCCTCGCGTCAGGTCGTGAGATCGACGGCGCGGGCCCCTGCGACCGGCCGCGCGGCTCTCACCAGAGGCGTCGCGCGCTTCGTCTTCACGATCTCCAGACGACCCTCTTTCTCGAGCGCCCAGGCGAGCTTCAGGATGTGATCCGCGCCGCGCTCCATGTCCACGATCAGCGCGTCGATGCGGGTCACGAAGAAGTTGTAGGCGACGTTCACCGGAATGGCGATCACGAGCCCCGCCGCGGTCGTGATCAACGCGACCTTGATGCCGCCGGCCACGAGCGCGGGCTCGACCTGGCCCGCGGCCTCGATCGCGCCGAACGCCTGGATCATCCCGGCGACCGTTCCCATGAAGCCCAACAGGGGAGCCACGTTGGCCACGGTGGCCAGGATGATCAAGCCGCGCTCGAGAAACCCCAACTCGATCGTGCCCGTCGCCGAGATCGCGGACTCGAGCTCACCGGCCGCGAGCCGCTTGCTCTGCACCCGACGGAGCCCGGCCAACAGGATCGCAGCGGCCGGCCCGGGCGTGCCGTAGGCGATGTCGGCGGCCTTGTCGATATCGCCCGTCCGCATCGCCTCTTCGACCTCCTTCAGCACCCGCACCGTGCCTTGGTGCGCGACGCGAAGCGTCCATGCTTTCGCGAAGATGACGCCGAGCGCGACCATCGAGCACAGGAGGAGCGGGTACATGAACCACCCGCCGTCCTGGAAGAGCGTCATCAGACTGTAGCTGGTGTCCACGCTCACTTCTGCTCACTTCGCGGGGGATGGTAGCCAGCGCAATCTGCGAGGCACGGCGCAGGCCCGTCAACGCGACCGTGCATACTTCAGCGGCTGGAGAAAGCTTCGTCCTCGCCGGCGGAGAGCACCGTCGCCTCCGCGGCCAACCGCTCCTCGGTGACCACGCCGGAGACGATCGCGCGCAGCCGATCCGAGCTCACGTCCCTCTCGAGTGTCCCTCCGTGGGCCACGGCGACCTGAGAACTCTCCTCGCTCACGACGATGACGATCGCGTCTGTTTCTTCGCTCAGGCCGAGCGCGGCACGGTGTCTCGTCCCGAGCGAGCGGTCCTTCACCGGCGACTGGGTGAGCGGCAGGATGGCGCCGGCGCAACGGATTCGATCTCCCGCGATCAGCACGGCCCCGTCGTGCAACGGCGAGTACGGGGTGAAGATGGTGACGAGCATCTCCGCCGAGACCGGCGCGTCGACCGCACTCCCCGTCATGGCGTACTCCTCGAGCGACGCCTTCTGCTCGAGCGCGATGATCGCACCGTGGCGCGCGCGCGCCAGTCGCTCGGTGGCGTCGATCACTTCCTCCACGACGCGCGTGCCTTCCAGCCGCTGAAACGCGCGGATCATCCGGTTGCGACCGAGGCGGGCCAGCGCGGCGCGCAGCTCCGGCTGGAAGACGACCAGCGCCGCGATGGCTCCGTACTGGAACCCCGCCTCGAGCAACGTGCGCACGAGGATGAGGTCGAGGAGTCGGGCCAGCCCGTACACGGAGGCGAGCAGCACGACTCCGAGCAGGATCTGCATCGCCCGCGTACGCTGGATCACGACCAGGATGCGGTACATCAGGAACGCGACGATCAGAATTTCGACGAGGTCCGTCCAGCCGGGCCTCAGGAACTGGAGCTGCTCCCAGATCCTGATCAACGCGTACGCCTCCGGCTCCCCGTCCGCTCAATCGGGGAGCACGGCATCACGCGCGCTCGTCCTCCGGCTGGGCGGCCGCCACTCCCGGAGCGGGTCCGGGCAACGGACCCTCGCCGCCTGCGAGCCCGAAGCCACGCGGCGCCTTTTCCGGAACCGCGGCAGGCTTCGCCAGCTTCAGCGGAGCTTCCTCTTCCAGAATGACCGGAAGCGGCCGGAGGGGCTCACCCCTCGCGAGCCTCGCGACGTCGTCCCGGTCGAGGGTCTCGCGCTCGAGCAGCGCCGCCGCGATCGACTCTAGCAGATCCCGGTTCGCGCCGATGACGCTCTGGGCCGTGGCGTGCGCGTCGTCCAAGATGCGCTTCACTTCTTCGTCGACGATGCGCTGCGTGTGCTCGGATACCGCACGCCGCTGCACGATCTCGCGCCCCAGGAAGACTTCCTGCTCGTTGTCCGCGACGGCGACCAGCCCGATGACGTCGCTCATGCCGAAGGAGGTGACCATGCGACGCGCCATGTCGGTCGCGCGCGCGATGTCGTTCCCAGCACCCGTGGTGACGTCCTTGGGGC
This sequence comes from Gemmatimonadota bacterium, assembly GCA_009692205.1. GTDB lineage: Bacteria > Gemmatimonadota > Gemmatimonadetes > Longimicrobiales > Gaopeijiaceae > UBA2982. The sequence goes on from SHZR01000036.1 coordinate 13,413, forward strand.
CGAAGATCATCTCCTCGGCGACACGACCGCCGAAGAGCATGGCGAGCTGGCCCTCCATCCACTCCTTCGTGTAGGAATGACGATCCGCATCCGGGAGGCTCGCCGTGATGCCGAGCGCCCGTCCACGCGGAACGATCGTGACCTTGTGGACGGGGTCGAGACCGGGGATCCTCAGCCCGAGCACGACGTGGCCCGCCTCGTGATAGGCGGTGAGGCGGCGCTCGCTCTCGGTGAGGACGAGGCTCTTCCGCTCCGTGCCGAGCATGACCTTGTCCTTCGCCTTCTCGAAGTCCTCCATCGACACGCGGTCGCCGTCACGGCGCGCCGCCAACAGGGCGGCCTCGTTGCAGATGTTCTCGAGGTCCGCGCCGCTCATTCCCGGCGTCCCGCGGGCGACCAACGAGAGCTCGACGTCATCGGCGAGCGGCAGCTTCTTCGCATGTACGCGGAGGATGCCCTCACGGCCCTTCACATCAGGGAGGTCCACGACGATCTGACGGTCGAAGCGGCCCGGCCTGAGGAGCGCTGGATCGAGCACGTCCGGCCGGTTGGTGGCAGCGAGCAGGATCACGCCTTCGTTGGACTCGAAGCCGTCCATTTCCACGAGGAGCGCGTTGAGCGTCTGCTCGCGCTCGTCGTGGCCGCCGCCGAGCCCGGCGCCGCGGTGACGTCCCACCGCGTCGATCTCGTCGACGAAGATGATACACGGGGCGTGGGCCTTGCCCTGCTCGAAGAGGTCACGGACCCGCGAGGCGCCGACACCGACGAACATCTCCACGAAGTCGGAGCCCGACATCTGGAAGAACGGCCGGCCGGCCTCGCCCGCTACGGCCCTCGCCAGGAGCGTCTTACCCGTTCCCGGAGGGCCCACCAGCAGCACGCCCTTCGGGAGCCGGCCTCCGAGACGAGAGAACTTGGCCGGGTCCTTGAGGAACTCGATGATCTCCTGGAGCTCTTCCTTGGCTTCGTCCGCGCCGGCGACGTCGGCGAAGGTGACCTTGGGCGTGTCCGGCGATATGAGCTTCGCTTTGGAGCGCCCGAACTGGAACGCGCGGTTGCCGCCCCCTTGCATCGTCCGGAAGATCCAGATCCAGAACGCGATGAACAGCACCCACGGCAGCATCTGGATCAGCAGCGTGCCGACGCCCCGCTGGGCCGCCTCTGCCGAGATCACCACCCTGTGCGCCTCGAGCTCGTCGATCAGGGTCTGGGGTGGATCGTTCGTCAGTCGCGTGTGGAAGGCGGTGAAGTCCTGGGCGTCCCGCTGAACAGGCGTCCGGAACTCCCCTAGAATCACGCGCTCCCGGAAGATCACATTGTCGATCCGGTCGGCCCGCAGGTGCTCCATGAACTCGGTGAGGTTCAGCTCCAAGGCGGCCGGTTCCTGGCTCCCCACCAGTCGGACGGCGAGGAGCAGCAGGAGAGCCATCATCATTAAGAATGCGGCGTTCTTGGACACGCGACCCAGGCGATTGGGCTCGTCGGGTCGGGTCGGGTCGGACTCTGACATGTGGGCAGCTCGGGAGAACGGCGGGGGTGCTAGGCCGCTGTACTAAAGGCTCGCGATATAGGGCAAGTGGCGGAAGTCTTCCGCGTGGTCGAGCCCGTACCCCACAAGGAACTCGTTGGGTGCATCGAAGCCCACCCAGCGGGGATCGAGGTCGGCGGGGCTCAGGCGCTTGTGCAGCAGCGCGCACACCTCGAGGCTGGCCGGTGCGCGCGCCTCCAGTCGAGGCAGGATCTTCCGGAGCGTCTTGCCGCTGTCGATGATGTCCTCCACCACGAGCACGGCTCGCCCTTCGAGGGATGAGGCGGGATCGTAGAGGAGCCGCACGTCTCCAGACGTCGCCTTCCCCGCCCCGTAGCTGGAGGCGACGAGAAAATCCACGTGGAGCGGGATTGTAATCTCGCGCACCAAGTCCGCGAGAAAGATGAACGACCCCTTGAGGAGCCCGATCAGGAGCAGTCGGTCCTCGGCGCCATAGGCGATCGAGATGTCGCGGGAGAGCTCCCGCACGCGCGTTCGCACCTGATCGGCGGTGAACACCACGCGCTGGAGCCTGCGTCCGCCGAGCTGCCCCTCCTCGATCGCCGTGCGCGTCATCCGATGCCGATGCTCAGGACGCCGCCCACGCCGGACGGATGGGCGGCCCGCGCCAGCCCGGGAATCCAGAGCACGTCTCCCTCCGCGTCGACGACGAGGGGCACGCCGTCCCGCCCCGCACTCGGGATTCGCCGCTCCAGCAGCAACTTCTTGACCTTCTTGGTACCACCGGCCAGCCGGATGCGGTCGCCCGGCTCACGCGCGCGCACGCACAGGGGAAACCGAAGGGCGTCGGGATCGAACGTCGCGGCCGTCAGGCCTGCGGCGGCGTCGGGCCCACCCCAGGACACGGGAACCGCGCGCCCGGCGAGGAGCGCGCTCCCCGATCCGGGTCCAGGATCGAGGATGTGGAGCGGACGGTCCGCCGGCGCCTCGACACGCACGCCGAGCGTGATGCGATCGAGCTCACGGCGGAGCGTGACCCCGCCGCCGAGATCGAGCGCGAGGCCGCTTTCGGCCGCGACGACGAATTCGACCGCTAGGCGCGTTGCGGCCTCGTCGAGCGGTCGGTCCACCTTGGCGGCCAGCCACCGCAGGACGCGCGCCCGCACGGCCGGGTGGAGCACGGCCAGTTGGTGCCGATCCACCGAGAGCCAGCCTTGGATCTCCTGCAGGCCGAGCGGAGACAGCAGCGTCGGCAGGACGCTCTCCCACCCGGCCTCGTCCGATCGGGCGAGATCGGCGAGGCGCACGAGAGCGCGACGCGCTCCGGGCGCGACCAGCCTCTCGATTTCGGGGAGCACCCGGTGGCGCAGCGCGTTGCGCGCGTAGCCGAGGCTCCGGTTCGAGGGATCCTCCCGCCACGAGAGCCGAGCGCCTAGCGCGTAGGCTTCAAGCTCGTCACGCCAGAAGGAGAGCAAGGGACGGAAGATCGGCTCGCGGCGAGCGGGAATGCCCGCCAGGCCCGGCTGGCCCGTCCCCCTCAGCGCACGAAACAGGACGGTCTCCGCCTGGTCGTCGGCGTGATGGGCAGTGAGCAGGAGTCGCGCACCGGCCTCGCGGCGTACGTCCTCGAGAAATGCGTACCTCGCCTCGCGGGCCTCCGCCTCGGAGGTCGGGGCCACGTCCGCGCGTGCCCAGCGCACGGGCACACCCCAGGCATCGCAGAGCCCCGCAACCCAGAAGGCGTCTTCACTGCTCGAGGGACGCATCGCGTGATCGAAATGCGCCACCACGAGGTCCGCTTCGGCGCGCGCCGAGAAGCGTAACAGGTGGAGCAGCGCGACGGAGTCGAGGCCGCCCGAGACCGCCACCACCCAGCGGTCGCCGGCCCGCGTGCCGCCCGCCTCGAGCGCGGCGCGAAAGCGAACGTGCATGGGCGCGCCGCTCATGCCAGCACCCTGCCGGCCCGGGCACCCGGGGGCACCGGCCGCCCCACGAGCTCCGTGAGCAGGCCCGAGAGCAGGTCGGGCCGGTCCGTCTGGATGCCGTCGACTCCCCATTCGAGCAGCCGCCGCATGTCCTCGACCCGATCCACGGTCCAGACCTGCACCGGGATGTTCCGTCGATGGGCCTCGCGGACGAAGCGAGGCGTCATGACACGGACCCCCTTCCACATCTCCGGTAGCTGGAAGACGTCGGCACGGGGCGTGTACGGGCTTCCACCCGGAAGCCTGTGCAGCATCCAGAAGACCATGCCTTGGACGAGGGTCGCTCCCCAGGGGCCACGATAGTTCGCGGCGCCGCGTCGAGCCGACTCGTGCCTGGCGGCGATGAGCACCTGGTGCTCGGCCCCGTGACGGGCCACCAGCGCCGCGACCGGCGCCGCGACCGCCTCCTCCTTGCACTCCAAGTTGATCCAGACGTCCTTGAACGTCACGAGCACTTCCTTCAGCGTCGGGATCACCACGCCTTTACCGCGGAACGAGTGGCCTCCCGATTCGTCCCGAAACCGGTACCCCGCGTCCATCGCCTGGATCTCGCTCAGCGTAAGGTCGGCGACGAGGCCCATTCCGTCGGTCGTTCGGTCCACGCTTGCGTCATGGATCACGACCACGTGACCGTCACGGGTGAGGCGGGCGTCCATCTCGAGCATGTCCGCCCACCACGTCTCCGTGGCGAGTCGAAAAGCGGCAACCGTGTTCTCGGGCGCGAGCTTGGAGCCTCCACGGTGCGCTACCAGCATCGGCGCCCCCGCCACGTACGGTCGCCCCGGACGCGGTCTCATCCGGCGGCTTCGATGCGCTCCACGTCTTTGGGTCCGACGCCGTGGAACTGGTACAGGACGAGGTCTACCAGCTGGCTCGTCAGACCGAGCTCACCTCGGATGGCCTCGATCTCCCCTTCCGGGGGCGAGGCCAACCCGTCTTCCAGCTCCACGACGCGACGCGCCAGAAACTCCAGCACGTCCTCCACGACCTGGGGCCTCGGGCTCGCAGGAGCCTGCGAGTCGGGCATCACCTCGTGCAGGAGCAGCCCGCGAATGAACGCCAGGAAGCCAGGGAACGCGAGCTGGGCGATCGGGCCCTCTTCGAGCGCCTCTTCGTCGGTGATGCGCTCCCACTCGAGGTCGTTCCAGTAGAGGTTCTGGGCCTCCTCCGCCAAGTACTCGCGGGCCTCCTCGGAAAGGGGCTCGCCCGGGGTTCCGCGGGGAGGGGTGAGGCTGCGGCCGAGGATGCGCTCGATGCGCTCCCGGCGGGCCTCGACGAGTGTGCTGGCACGGTCGGTCATCCGCCCAAGATAGGGAGCCCAGAGCGGCGTGGGAATTGTGGAACGCCGAGAGGCCTCCGCGCGGGCGGGCTCCCTTGCAGGGGTGCTGCCTGGATCGTTATCATCGCATAATCAAACGAGTGCCGTGCATTTTTATTCGGCCACGACTCTCCAAGGTGTACGTAGATGCCGACATCCAGGGCCAAGACCGACTCTCCAGCTCCGACCCTCTACAACCCGGCCTTCGAGCACGACGGTTGTGGGACGGGCTTCATCGCCGACATCGCCGGACGCGCGAGTCACCGCGTGGTGCAGATGGCCGTGGAAGCCTGCGTTCGCGTGACGCACCGAGGCGCGGTCTCGGCGGACGCGATGTCCGGCGACGGCGCGGGGGTCACGATCCAGCTACCGCGCGAGCTGCTGGCGAGTGACGCCGCCGCATTCGGTCTCCCGGCGAGCGAGCTGCATCGACTGGCCGTCGCGATGGTGTTCCTACCCGCCGAGCCGTCGCATCTCCGACAGGCTCGTCTGCTCCTCGAGGACGCGGCGACCAGAAGCAGGTTGCAGGTGCTCGGGTGGCGGGAAGTGCCGATCGACCCGTCGATGCTCGGCGGGCTCGCGAAGGACACGCTGCCCAGCATCGAGCAGCTGCTGGTCGCCCGACCGAAGGACGTCTCGCTGATCGAGTTCGAGCGCTCTCTCTACCTCGCCCGCAAGCGCGCCGAGGCGGCATACCGAGAGCACGACCTGGAGGCGTACATCGTGTCGATGTCGTCGCGCACGGTCGTCTACAAGGGCCTGATGGTCGCGCCGCAGCTCGAGGCGTTCTTCCCCGACCTGGCGGACGAGCGCACGGTCAGCAGCCTGGCGCTCTTCCACCAGCGCTTCGCGACCAACACGCTCCCGAATTGGAAGCTCGCGCAGCCGTTCCGCATGCTCGGCCACAATGGCGAGATCAACACGCTCGTGGGCAACCGGAACTGGATGAAGGCGCGCGAGCAGGAGCTGACGTCCCCCGTGTGGGGCGACGAGCTCGCCGAACTCCTGCCCGTCGTCTGGCCGGGTGGCTCGGACAGCGCGTCGCTCGACGAGGTCCTCGAGCTGCTCGTGATCTCCGGTCGCGACGTGCTGCACGCCATCCGCATGCTCGTGCCCGAGGCGTGGGAGAACGACCCGGACATGGACCCGCAGCTGCGCGCGTTCTACGAGTACCACGCGTGCCTCATGGAGCCGTGGGACGGCCCGGGCAATCTCGCCATCACGGACGGCGTGATTGCCGCCGCGGCGATGGACCGGAACGGACTCCGCCCCGCGCGCTACAAGGTCACCCGCGACGGGCTCGTGGTTTGCGGCTCCGAGGTCGGCATCCTGGATCTGCCGCTCTCCGATGTGGTCGAGGCGGGACGCGTCGGCCCGGGCGAGATGATCGCCGTGGATACGGAGCGCCGGCAGTTCCTGCGCAACGAGGAGATCAAGCGGAGACTCGCGCGCGCGAGGCCCTACGCGCAGTGGGTCGAGCGCAACGTCAGGAGGGTGGAGACGCACTCCGGCGTGGGTCGGCCGACCGCGTTGGGCGCCGAGTTGTCGGCGCTCCAGGTGCTGCACGGCTACACCCGCGAAGAGCTCAAGCTCGTCCTCACGCCGATGGCCGAGGAGGGCAAGGAGCCCACCGGCTCGATGGGCGACGACTCGCCCCCGTCCGTGCTGACCGAACATCAGCGCTTGCTCTACAGCTACTTCCGGCAGCGATTCGCTCAGGTCACGAATCCGGCGATCGACTCGATCCGCGAACGGATCGTGATGTCGTTGGACATGTACATCGGCCTCAGTCACTGCATCCTGGAGGAGCGCCCCGAAGCGGCACAGCTCCTCCACCTGCGCACGCCCCTCCTCTCCGACGAGACGTGGGAGGCGATGAAGCGGTCGGGCGGAAATGACCTGACGTTCGCGACGCTCTCCGCGACGTTCCCGGCGGACTCGGGCCCCGAGGGGATGATGGACGCGCTCGACGACATCTGTCGAGGAGCGATCACGGCGATCGAGGCCGGCCACTGCGGCCTCATCATCAGCGACCGCATCGTCGGCACGGATCAGGCTCCGATTCCGATGCTACTCGCCGTCTCCACGGTGCACCACCACCTCATCCGCACCGGGCGCAGGATGGGCGCGAGCATCCTCGCGGAAGCGGGTGACGCCCGCGACGTGCACCACCTCGCTGCGCTGATCGGGTTCGGCGCTTCGGCGATCAACCCGTACCTCGCCCTCGCATCCGTGCGCGCGCTGGCCGACGAGGGCGAACTGGGCGACGTGGACGCCGACGAAGCCGTCCGCATGTTCCTGAAGGCGTCGGAGGCGGGGCTCCTCAAGATCATGTCGAAGATGGGCATCTCCACGGTGTCCTCGTATCACTGTTCGCAGATCTTCGAGGCGCTAGGGCTGTCCGAGGAGGTCATCGACCACGCGTTCCCGGGCACGACGTCCCGCATCGGTGGAATCGGCTTCGAGGACATCGCGAACGACGTCATCGAGCGGCATCAGCGCGCCTTCAGCGGCGCAGACATGGAGGCCGGCGGCTGGCACAAGTACCGGAAGGGCTCCGAGTACCACGCGAACGAGCCGCCCGTGTGGCGCGCGCTGCACGCCGTGGTGGCTGGGGGCGGCGACACGGCCTACAAGGCCTACACGGACCTCGTCTACAACCGGCCGCCAACCGCGTTGCGCGACCTGCTCGACTACGCGCCGGACCGAAAGCCCATCGCCGTCTCCGAGGTGGAGCCGGTCACGAACATCCTGCGTCGCTTCCAGACGGGAGCCATGTCGCTAGGCGCCCTCAGTCGCGAGGCGCACGAGGACATCGCGCGCGCGATGAACAAGATCGGTGGGCGCGCCAACACGGGTGAAGGCGGCGAGGATCCTCGGCGTTACTCGTACGACGGCGATCTGCGGGACGCCAACTCCGTGATCAAGCAGGTCGCGTCCGGACGCTTCGGCGTCACGCCGGCCTATCTCGCCGGCGCGGAGGTGCTCGAGATCAAGATCTCGCAGGGCTCCAAGCCGGGTGAGGGCGGTCAGCTACCAGGACACAAAGTCAGCGAGTACATCGCGGGCCTACGGCACGTGCAGCCGGGCACGCCGCTCATCTCGCCCCCACCCCACCACGACATCTACTCGATCGAGGACATTGCCCAGCTGATCTACGACCTCAAGATGGCCAACCCGAAGGCGCGCGTGTGCGTCAAGCTGGTGGCCTCGGAGGGCGTGGGGACGATCGCGGCGGGCGTGGCGAAGGCGTACGCCGACAGCATCCAGATCAGCGGATGCGACGGCGGTACGGGCGCTTCACCGCTTTCGTCCGTGAAGTACGCAGGCAATCCGTGGGAGCTCGGCCTCGCGGAGACGCAGCAGACGCTCGTGCTGAACGGGCTCCGCGGCCGCGTCGAGGTGATCACCGACGGCGGCATGCACGCCGGCCGGGACGTGGTCACTGCGGCCATGCTGGGAGCCGACCGCTTCGGCTTCGGCACCACCGCGCTGATCGCTCTCGGGTGCAAGATGGCGCGCCAGTGCCACCTGAATACCTGTCCGGTCGGCATCGCCACGCAGGCCGAGGAGCTGCGCAAGAAGTACTTCGGCACTCCCGAGATGCTCATCACGTTCCTCACGCACGTCGGGGAGGAAGTGCGCCAGATCATGGCCGAGCTGGGTTACCAGCGGCTGGAAGACCTGATCGGGCGCGCGGACCTGCTCGAACAGATTCCCGCGCCGGAGGGTGCGCGCTGGCGCGGAGTCGACCTGGCGAAGCTCATCGCGCCCGCCCAAGGCCGTCCGCTGCACTGCGTGCAGGAACGGAACGACCGGCCGGACAAGGACGACTCGCTCGACGACCGCATCATCGCCGAGCTCGGCGACGCACTCGAGAAGGGCACGCCTTTCAAGGGCTCGTATCCGATCCAGAACACCGATCGGACGGTGGGCGGCCGGATCTCCGGGCGCGCGTCACTGACGCACGCCGACGCCGGCCTACCGGAGGGCTCGATCGACCTCACGCTCACGGGCTCCGCGGGTCAGTCGTTCGGCGCGTGGCTGCTCGACGGCGTGCACCTCACGCTCGTCGGCGAGGCCAACGACTACGTCGGGAAGGGCATGCACGGGGGCCAGATCGTCATCCGGCCTCCGGAGGATGCGGGCTTCCGGGCGTCGGATTCGACGCTCGCGGGAAACACCGTCCTCTACGGAGCGACCGGTGGGAAGCTCTTCCTCTCCGGCCGTGCAGGCGAGCGCTTCGCCGTGCGTAACTCCGGTGCGGCGGCGGTGGTGGAGGGCGTGGGCGACCACGGCTGCGAGTACATGACGGCCGGCGTGGTCGCGGTCCTCGGGCGCGCCGGACGCAACTTCGGAGCCGGCATGTCCGGAGGCATCGCGTTCGTGTTCGACCAGGAGGGCACGTTCCCGGACCGCGTCAACCGCGAGCTCGTGCGCGCGGATCGGGTGACCCATCCTGGCGAGATCCAGGCGCTGAGGAGCATGATCGAGCGCCACCACGAGCTCACCGCGTCTGAACGGGCGCGCGAGATCTTGGAGCGGTGGCCCGAGCACCTCGCGATGTTCTGGCGCGTGGCGCCCAAGACCGCGCCGACCGGTGTCGGCGCGTCGGCGTCGGACACGACCGCGAAGGGCGAGCCCGACACCGCCGTGGGCCTGCCTCAGGGCATGAGCCCGCGTGGGGTGAGCACGCACGACAGCGGAGAGGGTCTGCTCGAGGCGCCCCCGCTCTAGCCGAGAGCGGGGTGCCGCCCGTGAGGGAGTGGGTCGCGGAGCGGGTGCGGGGCCGCATATGGTGGCTCCGCGCCCCCGTGCTGCTCTTGCTGCTCTGGATCCTACGCGGATACCTCGGTGGCGCGGCGCACGCGTCGATCTTCGACGGCGTGACGC
>SHZR01000012.1 GCA_009692205.1 Gemmatimonadota bacterium
GCGAGATCGACCTCGCCGTGGCGGCGTGCGCAATCGTCTGGGACGGTACGCTCTGGACGTTGAATCCGGGTGACTTCACGGATATCCCCGGGCTTCGGCTCTTCCACCCACCCGGACCCGGCTGACCCCGACGCTCAGCGGATCCGCACGTACTTCAGCAAGCGCTGCGGCCGCGGCTCGCCGGCGAAGATGTTTCCGTTTCGGTCCACCGTGAGGGACTCGGCGCCGCTTCCGCCCGCGGTGATCGGCGGATTGTCGCTCGGGTCCAGGATGAAGAAGTCGACCCATCCGGTCCGCACGTCACCGACTCTGATCCCCTTTTCCCAACCCGTATTCTCGTTCATGTCCGACTCCGAGTCGGCCACATAGATCCGATCGGCGTCGTCGATCCAGATGTCGCTCGGCATGCCGAACTGAGTCCACCGGGTGAGGTAGTTTCCGTCCTGGTCGAAGATCACGATCCGCTGGTTCTGGCGGTCGGCGACGAAGAGGCGCCCGCTCGAGTCCATCGCGATGGCGTGGGGGCCGCGGAGTTGGCCCGGCCCGTATCCGGTCTCGCCGAATGCCTTGATGAACGTCCCGTCGCGCGAGTACTTCACGATCCGATTGTTCCCGGTCGCGTTGTGGCCGTCGACGACGAAGATGTCGCCGTTCGGCGCCGTGATGACATCGCTCGGGGCGGTGAAGTGGTAAGCGTCGCTTCCCGAGACCCCCGCCTCGCCGAGCGTCATCAGGAGATCGCCCCGGGGGGAGAACTTGAAGACCTGGTGCCCGATGGGCCGGCCGTCGAGGCCTGCGGCACCCGGCGCCCGATCGCTTCCGCCCGCTTCCGTGATCCAGAGGTTGCCGTCGCGGTCCACGTGGAGCCCGTGCGGCCAATCGAACCTCCCGCCGCCGAACATGGTCGTGACGTTCCCTGCCGGATCGAAGCGGAGAATGGGGTCGAGATCCGAATCGTTGCAGTACGTCTGGCTGCCCCGCGGCGTGCCGTCATTCCCGCACCGCACGATCGCCCAGATGTGCTCCCCGTCCACGTCGACGTGGAGGCCTCCGGGCGATCCCATCGCTCTTCCGGCGGGGAGCTTCGCCCACGCCTCCCCGATGCGGCCTGGGCCACCGCCGGCCTGGAGGCCCTCGACCAGCCGATAGGGGTTCGGGCCCGTCTGGGCCTCGGCCGCGTGTCCGGGCAACGAGACGGCCAAGGCCACCGCAATGAGGACAGAGGTTAGGCCACGGGCTGAGGTGGGCATCATACACTTTCTCCGGGAGCACATGGGGCTTCGACCCGCCGCGATCATACGGGGCTCGCGGCGGGTTCGCGAGGGGATCTCGTCGCAGGTTCGGGCACCCCGAAACCCCGCATGGGCCAACGCTCCTGCCTCGCCTGGGGGTCGTCCGCAGCGACCCGGCGACCCAATGCTGTTAATCTTGTAGGCGCGGGTGACCAAAGTTCCGGTGCCCATGCGCCTCACTCGCAGCCCGGAAGACCTCGCATGGCACGTTCCGCAGTCAAGCGTCAGACGGGCCTTCGTAGGGAGCTCGCGGCCTCTCCCGAGTTGCTCCAAGTGGCACGCCAGTTGGCCCTGCTGGCCCTCGCGCTACAAGACGCCGCACCGAGCCCTCGCCAGCGCGAAGAACTGCGCCGAGCCCTGGCCATCGCCGGCGATGCCCTTGGCTGGGCTGAGACGTCGGACAGCGGCGGAGAGTTGGTCGCGGATGTCAACGCCGACATGACGACATTGGCCACGCGGGGAGCCGAGTCTTTGGACCAAGACCTCGTGGAGGAATGGACCAACAAGCAGACGGAGGCGTCCCGACTCGGCGATGCCGCCGCGTACGCCCGAAAGCTGTCGGAGGACCCGAAGACCACCTATCCCGCTGAGATCACGTACTGCTATACCGTCCGTGACCCCTACCAGCGCCTGATCACCAAGACGACGACGACCATCGCGAACGATCCCGCGGAGGCGCTTGCGGCCGCCGAAGCCCTCAGGAAGAGCATCGAAGCCCGGACCAAGCTCGCGGATCTGATGGTCATCGACCTGGTGCATCGCCGCGAGCGACTGACCACGATCGCGCACAGTCTCCCCGACTTCGTCAGGTCGTCGCGAAGCCTGCTCGGCGAAGTGATCGCCAACCTGACGTAGCCACGCCCTACAGTTTCGGCAGCGTGACCCCCGTCTGCTTCATGTACTTGCCCTTGCGGTCCGCGTAGGCCACTTCGGGCTCCTCGTCGCCCTCGAGGAAGAGCAGCTGCGCGATCCCCTCGCCGCCGTACACCTTCGCGGGCAGGGGCGTGGTGTTGGAGATCTCGAGCGTGAGGTAGCCCTCCCAGGTCGGCTCCAAGGGCGTCACGTTCACCACGAGACCGCAATTCCCCACGAAGACTCCGGCATCCAACGCGAAATTGCCGGCCTCCGGGACCGTGAGGCAGTAGACGTCGTGTTGCCCGGGGAGCTCGCGGACAGAGACAACCTTGTGGTTGCGAGCCACGACGGCGGGCCGTCGAGAGCCTTCATCCTGGGCCCACGCTTCCCTCATCCGCTCACCCTGCTTGCTGCGCTCGGCTGGATCGCTGTATCGCGCGTACAGTCGGTCACGGGCAGCCGCGCGGCGGTCCTCGTCGCGCCAGATCTCCAGGCGCCTCCGGCGTAGATCGGCGCGCGCCTGCTCGTAGCGAGGCTCGGACCCGAACGCCACCGCGCGCGCTCTCTGAACCCGCGAGTAATTCTCCCGCCAGGCCGGATCCTCCGACAAACGCGCCAACGCGGCTCTAATGGCCTCGCTGTGCTCGTCCGGATCGAAGTCCGGCCCGTAGGTGACGGCGTTGTGAAGCCGGATGTGCTCGCCAGGCTCCATTCGCTCCAGGTTCCACGGGTTGTTATTGCGGCGGTCGTGATCGCGGTGGTGCCGGTGGGTCCCGGGAACGTCCGGGTAGATGCCGTTCCGAACGTTCCACTCGTCCGCCAGGCGGTGCGTCGGCCACAAGTGACCATTGAGCGGCTGGTAGAGGGATTCGTAGCCCCTGATCAGCTCCCGGTAGAGCGGCATCAAGGAGTCCCCAGGACGCAGCTCATGCGCGGTCGAACGCCGGCCGTCCCGCAAAATGAACACGTGGTCGGGCGTGGCACGGACGGTCTGGCCGTTGTCGAGGCCGATCTCCATGAGAGCGTCTCGATCGATGTATCGAGGGGCGTCGAGAAGCGTGACCACGATCCGCCCGAACTCTCCGAGCGAGTATCCCCAGAACATCTCGCCACGGTCGTATCGCTCGGCCATCTGCTCGAGGGTGGGAGCGGAGCCGTCCACGAGCGCGACGCGCGTGTCCGCGCTAAAGCAACGCGCGTACGTCGATTTTCCTACACAAATCGCGAGTACGTCGCGCGGAATCCTGAAGTACTCCTCGGTGCGCGCGAGCGCGAACGAATTCGGCGGGATGATGCACTCCTTCCCGCGGATGTCGACGAACGAGCGATCGTCGAAGTTCTTTGGATCCACGAGCGCGTTGTGGACGTTGGTGAAGACCTTGAACTCCGTTGACACGCGGATGTCGTAGCCGTAGGACGAGAGCCCGTAAGAGATGACGCCATCTCGCACCTGACCGCGCTCGAAGGGCTCGATCATCCGGTGCTCTTCGCACATCCGGCGGATCCACTTGTCGCACTTGATCGGCATCTACGAGGTCCTCGGAAAGGGGCCCGCACGGCCAAACATAGATGCCCGCCGGAAGGTCGTGCAAACGCCCGAAAGATCCGGAAAAAGTGCAGCTTCCTCCGGTTGACACTCCAACGACGCGTCCGGTAGCTTTGGCGCGCCAGTCGGGCCTCGTGAACGATTTCACAAATCGAGACGACCCATGTCGGGAGCCTATCTCCCCTTCCTTCTTCTCCTCGGCATCTCGGTCCTGAACGCCGTGGGGATGGTCGTCACCTCCCACATCCTGAACCCCCGGCGGGACACCCCCCAGAAGCTCATGCCGTACGAGTCGGGCATGATCCCGCTCGGCAGCACGCGGCACCGTTTCTCGGTGAAGTTCTACATGGTCGCGATCAGTTTCATCGTCTTCGACATCGAGACGATCTTCCTGATCCCGTGGGCGGTGCAGATGCGCGACTTGGGGTGGGGTCCGTTCGTCGCCGTGCTCCTCTTCGTTGGCGTGCTGGCCGCTGGTCTCGTCTACGAGTGGAAGAAGGGAGGGCTCGAGTGGGCCTAGGCGACATCCTCCCCGGGGGCGGAGTCAGCAAGAGCGAGGGCGGCCTCTTCGGAGCCGGCGGGCCGACGTTTCTGACGACGAAGCTCGACTTCGTGATCAACTGGGGCCGGGCTAATTCGCTCTGGCCGATGCCGTTCGGCACGGCGTGCTGCGCGATCGAGATGATGGCCGCGGCGGCCTCGAACTTCGACCTCGCGCGCTTCGGCATGGAGCGCATGTCGTTCAGTCCGAGACAGGCCGACGTACTGATCTGTGCGGGCCGCGTGCCGTACAAGCTCGCTCCGGTGCTCCGCCGCATCTGGGACCAGATGCCGCAGCCGAAGTGGTGCGTCTCGATGGGCGCGTGCGCGAGCTCGGGCGGCGTGTTCGACGTCTACTCGATGGTGCAGGGGATCGACACGATCGTCCCGGTCGACGTCTACGTCCCGGGCTGCCCGCCGCGTCCCGAAGGGCTGATCTACGGCCTGATGATGATCCAGGAGAAGATCCGTCAGGAGTCGCTCGGCAAGCACTTCGAGCACCGGGCCGAGGACCCAGCGGACGTCGCTCGCCCCGAGGCCGAGGAGCTCGAGATCGTGGGCCTGACGGGTCCGTTCGGGAACTCGACGCAGCAGGATCAGCTCTCGGACGGCGTCGCGGTCAGGGCCGGCGAGGGCCGGCCGAAGACGTCCTGACGCCACGCATGAAGCCAGGGACGCCGGGGGGCCTCGACGCGGTGGAGACGGGTCCGCTCCCGTCCGACGCGCCGACCCGAACCGTTGCGCCCCAGTCGGCGACGCCCAGCGATCACCCCTCCGTCGCCGCGCTCGTCGCGCGTTTCGGTGACGCGATCCGGCGCCACCGCGTGAGCGCGGGAGATCAGACGGTGGTCTGGATCGACCCGGCGAAGAACCTGGAAGTGCTCCGTTGGCTGAAGGACGACCCGACTCAGCTTTACGACATGATGTCGGACGTCACGGGTGTGGACTACGGCACCGGAACGGTTGACGTCGTCTATCAGATGTTCTCGACCATGCACAAGCGCGCGCTTCGAGTGCGCTGCGAGCTACCCGTGAGCGCGCTCGAGATCGACTCGGTCGCAGGCCTCTGGCACTCGGCCGATTGGCTCGAGCGCGAGGTCTACGACCTCTTCGGCGTGACGTTCCGCGGACATCCGGACCCGCGCCGCATCCTCATGCCGGACGACTACGCCGAGGGGCATCCGCTCCGGAAGGACTTCCCCCTGCGGGGCCGCTTCTCGCGGGCCGAGCAGACGAGACGGGCGCTCGCGCAGGACGTCGAGCGCTTCTACACGCCGACGGATCTGCAGCACGGCGGACCTCCCCAGGAGGTTCTCGCTTCCGGACACGGCGCGCCGGGCGAGAGCGGGGGCGCAGCCTGATGGGCCAGAAGACCCTCGAGTTCGCGGTGGGGCGGAACCCCGAGATGGGCGTGAGCGGCCGGCCGACGGCGAGCCCACTCGCCCCCTTCGACATCGCGGAGCCCGAGTTCGACACGCAGAAGATGCTCATCAACATCGGCCCTCAGCACCCGGCGACGCACGGCGTGCTCCGGCTGGTCTGTGAGCTCGACGGCGAGACCGTGCTCAGCGTGGTCCCGCACATCGGCTTCCTGCACTCCTCGTTCGAGAAGCTCGGCGAATACCGGACGTGGAATCAGATCGTGCCGCTGACCGACCGCATGGACTACCTCGCGCCGCTGATCTACAACTGCGCGTACGTCATGTCGGTCGAGAAGCTGATGGGCATCGAGGTGACGGAGCGCTGCAAGGTCGTGCGCGTGATATGCATGGAGCTCGACCGGATCTTCGGGCACCTGCTCTGGCTCGGCACCACCGCGATCGACGTGGGCGCGTTCACGCCTTTCCTGTACGCGTTCCAGCAGCGCGAGAAGATCTACACGCTGCACGAGGCGCTCACGGGTGCGCGCATCACGACCTCGGCGACGCGCGTGGGCGGCATGATGGCCGATCTGCCCACCGGGTGGATCGAAGCTCTCGTCGACTTCCTCGACAAGTTTCCGAAGACGCTCGGCGAGATCGACCACCTCCTCACGACCAACCAGATCCACATCGGGCGCACGCAGGGCATCGGCGCGATTTCTCGCACGGACGCCATCAACTACGGCCTCACCGGCCCGAACCTCCGCGCGACCGGCGTCGACTACGACGTGCGGAAGGACCGTCCCTACTACGACTACGAGACGTACGACTTCGATGTCCCCGTGGGTGAGCACGGCGACTGCTACGATCGCTACCTCTGCCGCATGGAGGAAATGCGCCAGAGCGTGCGCATCCTGCGGCAGGCGATCGCGCGGCTCCCCGGCGGACCGATCAACGTGGCGGACCCGAACATCTCGCTGCCCTCCAAGACCGACTGCATGTCGGACATGGAGAGCATGATCCACCACTTCAAGCTGATCACCGAGGGCATCAAGGCTCCCGAGGGTGACTGCTATTACGCGGTCGAGGGCTCGAAGGGCGAGCTCGGCATGTACATCGTCGCCGAGGAAGGGAGCACCAAACCGGTGCGCTGGCGCGTGCGTCCCCCTTCGTTCGTGAACCTGTCGGTGATCGCCAAGCTCGCCGAAGGGCACCTCGTCTCCGATCTCATCATGATCAACGCGAGCCTCGATATCGTGCTCGGGGAGATCGATCGATGAGCCACGACGTGGGCAAAGTCCCCTTCAAGAACCCTGGCTGGGCGGGCAACACCGGCGAATTCGACCTCACCGAGGCTCAGGTACGAGGGGACGACTTCGTCGGCGAGCGTCCGAAGCATGGAGGCCACGCGTCGGGCGCGGGCACGTTGCCCTACATGCTGGCGGACAAGTCGCCCGAGGCACCGCTCTTCGAGGGCGAGTACAAGCAGCGGTTCGACAAGATCCTCACCCGGTATCCGACCAAGCGCGCCGCACTCCTCCCGGCGCTCGCGCTCGCGCAGGAGATCCGCGGACACGTGAGCCCGGAGTCCATGGATCGGGTGGCTGAGCTGCTCGAGCTCTCGCCGGCCTATGTGCGGGGCGTCGCCACGTTCTACACGATGTACAACAAGGCGCCCGTCGGCCGGTACCTCGTCCAGGTGTGCACGAACATTTCGTGCAACCTCTGCGGGGCCGACGAGGTACTCGCGACGTTCCTCCGCTACACCGACACGGAGATCGGCGAGACGTCCGAGGATGGCAACTTCATGGTCGTCGAGGCAGAGTGCCTGGCCGCGTGCGGATTCCCCACGTGCGTGCAGATCAACTCTCGCTACTACGAGAACGTGACGCCCGCCGAGGTGCAGAAGATCGTCGAGCACCTGAAGGCGCAGGGGGACTGAGCGGTGGCCTACCCCTACGTATCGGACCGCGAGGCACGAGTGATCAGCCGGGGTTTCGGCGACCCGATGCAGCGCCGTGTGGACACGTACGTGCAGCGCGGCGGATACGGAGCGCTGAAGAAGGCGTTCGGGATGAGCCCGGATCAGGTCATCGATGTCGTGAAGGCCTCCGGTCTGCGCGGCCGCGGCGGCGCGGGCTTTCCGACCGGGGTGAAGTGGTCGTTCATGCCGAAGCAGCCGACCAAGCCGCACTACCTGCTCTGCAACGCAGACGAGTCCGAGCCCGGCACGTTCAAGGACCGCGAGCTGATCCGGTGGGATCCGCACCAGCTCATCGAGGGATGCCTGATCGGCGCGTACGCCATCCGCGCGAAGCACGTCTATATCTACTGTCGCGGCGAGTTCTTCGAGGCCAATCAGGTGCTCGCGCGCGCGGTCGAGGACGCCTACGCCAAGGGCTACGTCGGCAAGAACATCCAGGGGTCGGGCAACGACATCGACGTCACCGTACATCAGGGTGCAGGCGCCTACATCTGCGGCGAAGAGACGGGCCTCATGAGCTCGCTCGAGGGTCGGCGGGGGCTACCGCGCGTGAAGCCGCCGTTCCCGGCCGCTTACGGAGCGTTCGGCATGCCGACCACGATCAACAACGTCGAGACGCTCTGTGCGATTCCGCACATCGTCGCGAACGGCGGCGACTGGTACCGCCAATGGGGCACCGAGAAGAGCGCGGGCACCAAGCTCTTCTGCGTGAGCGGGCACGTGCGGAAGCCCGGGAACTACGAGCTCCCGCTCGGCTTCCCGCTCATCGAGCTGATCGAGGACGTCTGCGGCGGCATGCGCGACGGGAACGCGCTCAAGGCCGTGATTCCGGGGGGCTCCTCCGTCCCGATCCTGGACGCGGCCGAGGCGCGGTCGTGCAAGCTCGACTACGAGGGGTGCGTCTCCGCCGGCTCGATGCTTGGGTGCGCGTCCGTCATCGTCATGGACGACAAGACCGACATCGTGAAGCAAGTGCGGCGCATGGTCGACTTCTACGCGCACGAGTCGTGCGGCCAGTGCACACCGTGTCGCGAGGGCACCTCCTGGGCCGCGCAGATCATGCGGCGCATCGAGGACGGGGACGGCACCGAGAAGGATCTCGACACGCTCATGGAGATCACGCAGCAGATGGTCGGCACGACGATCTGCGTACTCTCCGACTCCGTCGCGCCGCCGGTCCAGTCGTCGATCAAGAAGTTCCGCGGGGACTACCTGGCGCGCATGCGGAGCCTCGAGCCGGCGGGGGTCGCCTGACATGAGCACGGCGCCCACCACGGTCACGCTCACGATCGACGGCCAGACGGTCACCGTGCCCAAGGGCATGACGATCCTCGAGGCCGCGAAGACGATCGGGACGAAGGTCCCGCACTACTGCTACCACCCGGGGCTCACCTCACCCGCGATGTGCCGCCTGTGCCTCGTCGAGGTCGAGGGCGCCCCGAAGCCGCAGCCGTCGTGCGTCACGACCGTAGCGGACGGCCAGGTGGTGAAGACCGAGTCCGACAAGGCGCTCGGCAACCGTCGTGGAGTGCTCGAGTTCTACTTGGTGAACCACCCGCTCGACTGTCCGATCTGCGACATGTCCGGCGAATGCGATCTCCAGAACTACGTGCACGAGGAGGGCCGCGAGCACGGGCGCGGCGCGGAGCCCAAGCGCGTCTTCGGCCGCGACGACTTCGGTGGCGACGTGCTCTTCTACGGCGACCGCTGCGTCATGTGCACGCGCTGCGTGCGCTTCATGAGCGAGGTCGAGAAGGACGAACGCCTCACGGTGGTCGAGCGCGGCAACCGCTCGGTGATCGACACGTTTTTTGAGGAAGGCCTAGAAGGCACACATTGGCACGGCAACATCGTCGACATCTGCCCGGTGGGTGCGCTCGTCTCCAAGGACTTCCTGCACAAAGCGCGCGCCTGGGACCTCGCACACACGCCCTCCGTGTGCGCGAGCTGCTCTCAGGGGTGCAACGTCGATCTGCATACGCGGGACAACGGGGTGCAGCGCGTGAAGCCGCGAGAGAACCTCGACGTGAACGGCTGGTGGATGTGCGACCACGGCCGCCACGACTACGAGTGGATGAACCGCGGCGATCGCATCGAGGCCCCGCTCGTACGCCAGGCCGACGGATCCGCGCGCGCGGTCGCATGGAAGGACGCGTTGGGCGCCTTGCTCGCCCGCTCGCGGGAACTCGAGGGGCGTGGCGTGAAGGCCGTCGTGTCGCCGCGTGCCTCCAACGAGGACCTGGGTGCACTCGCGGAGCTCGTGGGCGCGCTCGGCGGCGGTGAGATCGTCTACCGGTCCGAACGCGCCGCCGAAGAGATCGTGCTCGAAGGCTTCCCGACGCTCGCGCGCAGGAAGGACCTCGCCCCGAACGTGAAGGGCGCCCAGTTGCTCGGCATCCATCGCGTCGGCTCGGACGATGCGACGGGCGGGCTCGACGCCGTGCGCGCGCACGACGGCATCGTGGTCGTGCTCGGCGACGCGCTCGAGGATGCTGACGAGCGCTTCGGAAGCTCAGCGGCCCTCTACGTCTACATCGGCACGCACGCCGCAGAGGGCGCCAAGTCCGCGCACTTCGTGCTGCCCGTGACGACGCACGCGGAGCAGGAGGGCACGTTCACGAATCACGAGGGCAGGGTGCAGCGCTTCTGGCCGGCGCTTACGCCCCCGGGCATGGCGCGGCCGGCGTGGCTCGTGCTCGGCGCACTCGTGGCGGAGCTCTCCGGAGAGCCCGTGCCCCGCACGGCGGCCGAGGCGTTCGCCGCCCTTGCCGAGGCCGTCCCCGCGTTCGGTGGGCTCGACTACGGGACGCTCGGCGCACGCGGTGCGGTCGCCCAGCTCCCCGCAGCCGCGACGAGGGGCTGAGCGTGGAACCCATCTCGGGCATCTGGGCGTACGTGGCCATGTCCCTCAAAGCGACGGGCATCTTCACCGTCGTCATCCTGGTGGTCGCGTACACGACGCTCGCCGAACGCCGCGTCTCCGCCTGGATCCAGGACCGGCGCGGGCCGAACCGCGTGGGTCCCTTCGGGCTGCTGCAGCCGATCGCCGACGGGATCAAGAACATCCTCAAGGAGGAGACGCTCCCGGCGACCGCGTCGCGCTTCTTCTTCGTGCTCGCGCCGATCCTCGTGCTCGTGCCGTCGATGGTGACGTTCGCGGTGATCCCGATCGCCGCGCCCTTGCCGACGCCGGCAGGCGTCGTCGACATGGTGATCGCCGACCTCCCGATCGGGATCCTGTACGTGCTCGCGTTTAGCTCGCTCGCCGTCTACGGCGTCGTGCTCGGCGGCTGGGCGTCGAACAACAAGTACGCGTTCCTCGGCGGGATGCGCGCGTCGGCGCAGATGGTGAGCTACGAGGTCGCGCTCGGCCTCTCGCTGATCACAGTGCTCATGATGGCGGGCAACGTGACGCTGACCGAGATCGTCTGGCAGCAACAGCAGCTCGGGATGTGGTTCGCGTTCCCGCTCTCCCTCGCGTTCATCCTGTTCGTCATCTCGGCATTCGCGGAAACCAACAGGCTGCCGTTCGACATGGCCGAAGCGGAGTCCGAGCTCGTCACCGGCTACCACACCGAGTACTCGGCGATGAAGTTCAGCGCGTTCATGATCTCGGAGTTCGGCCACATGGTCACCTCGTCCGCGCTCATGGCCACGCTCTTCCTGGGTGGATGGGACCTGCCCGGGACTTGGGACGACGCCCACTGGTACCAGGGGCAGCTCATCGCGGGCTTCGCGGCTGACGGAAGCGTGATCCTGGCGAACCCCGCGTGGTGGAAGACGCTGCTCACGTTCGCGGGCTTCGCCGCCAAGACGGGCTTCTTCCTCGTGGTCTATATCTGGGTGCGCTGGACGCTCCCACGCTTCCGCTACGACCAGGTCATGAGCCTCGGCTGGAAGGTCATGCTGCCGACCGCGCTCGCGTACGTCATGCTCATCGCGGGTACCATCCTGGTGCTGGACGAGATCGGCGTGCCGTGGGGCTTCGGCTACGGGCTCGCG
The DNA here is from genome assembly GCA_009692205.1 of Gemmatimonadota bacterium. GTDB lineage: Bacteria > Gemmatimonadota > Gemmatimonadetes > Longimicrobiales > Gaopeijiaceae > UBA2982. Next base: position 11,581 of record SHZR01000012.1, read on the forward strand.
CTCACCGCGGTGAGCGGCATGGCGACGTTCGCGTTCATGTTCGCCCTCGACCGGGGACGCACGATCACCGGCGCCGCGGCGCAGCGCGGGCAGCGTGTCGAGGTCAAGACGACCCCCACCGCGACCGCCCGGGCGGGGAGCTAGGAGACACATGCCGATCTCCGTGAAAGTCATACACCGGCCGGAGCCCGAGTCGACGTCATACCTGAGGGCTGCGCTCTCCGGCATGGCGCTCACCTTCCGGCACATGGTCAACCCGGTGAAGGTGACGCAGCAATATCCGGAGGAGCAGACGGAGCTGCATCCGCGCTGGCGCGGCACGCACGTCATGGAGCAGCACGCGGACGGCCGACCCAAGTGCGTGGCGTGCGGCCTCTGCCCGACGGTCTGCCCCGCGAACTGCATTCGCCTGGTGGGCGGCGAGGACGATCAGGGAAACCGCTATCCGATCGTCTACGAGATCGACGAGTTCCGCTGCATCTTCTGCGGCATGTGCCAGGAGGTGTGCCCAGTCGAGGCGATCCACGTCGGCCGCCACTTCGAGAACGCCGAGTACACGCGCGCGCGCTTCGTCTACGATCTCGATCGCTTGATGGAGCAGGACCACCCTTCGACCAACCTGTGGGATCCTTCGGATCCGACCGGCGAATGACCGTCTTCCTCTTCTACGTGTTCGCGGGCATCGCCATCGGCGCGTCGATCGGCGTGGTCATCGCGCGGAGCCCGGTCGGCAGCCTCCTCTTCATGGTCACGGCGCTCGCGGCGATCGCCGGCACGTTCGTGCTCATGGAGGCGCACTTCCTCGCGGCGGTGCAGATCATCGTCTACGCCGGCGCGATCATGGTGCTCTTCCTCTTCGTCATCATGCTGCTGAACCTCGGCCACGAGGCGCAGCGCGACCTGAAGGGAGGCGCGTTCGCGGTGGTCTCGGCCGGGCTCGCGGGCGCCATGGCGGGCCTGCTCGCGCTCCAACTGAGGGGCTCGGAGGTCGTGGCGGGCTCCGGCGCGGGGGCGGAAGCGATCGCGGCGGCCAACGCCGAGTACGGCGTCGTGGGCGCGATCGCGCGACCGCTCTATACCACCTATGTGGTGCCGTTTGAGATCACCGGCATTCTGCTGCTCGTCGCGATCGTCGGCGCGGTGGCGCTGGCGAAGAGAGGGGAGCAGTCGTGATCAACGAAGCCCTGGTGCTCAGCGCGATCATCTTCGTGATCGGCACGTTTGGCGTGCTCGTGCGCAGGAACGCGATCATCATGTTCCTCTGCATCGAGCTGCAGCTGAACGCGGTCAACGTGGCCTTCGTGGCGTTCGCGAACCTGTACGGGATCGAGGGGCAGATCTTCGTGTTCTTCGTGATGACCGTGGCGGCGGCCGAGGCCGCGGTCGGTCTCGCGATCATCATCTCGATCTTCCGCCACTACGAGACGGTCGACGTGGGCAGCTTCAACCTGCTGAAGTGGTAACCGAGTGACCGCCCTCCTGACCGCAGCGCTCGCCCAGGGAGGGTCGCCCGCAGCCGAGTCCGGCGCGTTCGAGCCGTTCCTGCCGGGCCTCATCGTGCTCCTGCCGTTGCTCGGGTTCTTGGCCAACGGCGCGCTCGCGCTCGCGCACGGCCGCGACTCGGCCAACGCGGTACGCGCGGGCGGAGAGCTCGATCTCGGCGAGCGCGGCAGCCGACCTCTGACCCACACGCTCCCAAGCTGGATCGGACCGGGCGTGCTCGGCGTCGCGTTCGTGATCACGCTCGTGAACTTCACGCGCATGCTCGGCGTGGAGCTCGCGGAGCCTGTGGTGGTGAGCTACTGGACGTGGATGGCGACCGGGACGTTCACGGTCGACGCGGCGCTCCAGCTGGATCAGCTCTCGTTCCTCATGATGATGATCGTCACGGGGGTGGGCTTCCTCATCCACTTGTTCAGCGTCGGCTACATGCAGGACGACGCCGGCTACCCGCGCTACTTCGCCTTCCTGAACCTGTTCGTGTTCTTCATGCTCGTGCTCGTGATGGGTGCGAGCTACGCGTTGATGTTCGTGGGCTGGGAGGGCGTCGGACTCTGCTCGTACTTGCTCATCGGCTTCTGGTTCAGCGACAAGGAAAAGGCAGACGCGGGCAAGAAGGCGTTCATCGTCAACCGCATCGGCGACTTCGGCTTCCTGGTCGCGATGTTCCTGTTGTACACGACGTTCGGCACGCTCGACTTCGTGCCGGTCTTCGACGGGACGGAGACGCTCGTGTACGGCGGGGGTCTGGTCACCGCGATCACGCTCTTCTTCTTCCTCGGCGCCGCGGGCAAGAGCGCGCAGATCCCACTCTACGTCTGGCTACCGGACGCGATGGCGGGTCCCACGCCGGTATCCGCGCTCATCCACGCGGCAACCATGGTGACTGCGGGCGTCTACTTGGTGGCGCGCTCCTCGGTGCTGTTCGCGCTCTCGCCCGTCGGGGGCGCGACCGTGGCAGGGGTGGGCGTGCTCACCGCGCTCTTCGCGGCGACCATCGCGCTCCAACAGCACGACATCAAGAAGGTGCTCGCGTACTCCACGGTCTCGCAGCTCGGCTACATGTTCGTGGGCGTGGGCGTGGGCGCGTACGCGGCGGGCGTCTTCCACCTCATGACGCACGCGTTCTTCAAGGCGCTGCTCTTCTTGGGCTCGGGCGCGGTCATCCACTCGATGCACCACGCCTACCACCACACGCACAGCCACGAAGACGCGCAGGACATGCGCAACATGGGCGGCCTGAAAGCGCACATGCCCATCACGTGGATCACGATGTGGATCGCGACGCTCGCGATCGCGGGCATCTGGCCGCTCGCCGGCTTCTTCTCGAAGGACGAGATCATCTGGCAGGCGGCTGCGTTCGGCGGCGCGGAGACCGCCCCGTACCCGCTGCTCTACTCGCTCTACTGGGCGATGGCGCTCGTGGCCGCGATGCTCACCGCGTTCTACATGACGCGCATGATGGTGATGACCTTCCACGGCGCGAACCGCACGGGCACCGAGGAGGCGAAGCACCTCCACGAGGCGCCGGCGATCATGTGGGTGCCGCTCGCGGTCCTGGCGGTCGGCTCCGTGTTCGGCGGCTGGATCAACGTCCCCGAAGCGCTCCGCACCTCCGTGCTCGGCTTCGGCGGCGCGTTACCCATGAGCGAGTGGCTCCACCACTGGCTCGAGCCCATCACGGCCCGGGCGCACGAGGTGCAGCTCGAGCACCTGGGGGAGGTCGCGCACGCCGCGCCGATCGGGGGAGGGGAAGTCGCTTGGGCGATCATCTCCACCGTCGCGGCGCTCGCCGTCGTGGTCGCCGCGTTCCGCGTGGTGGGCGCGCAGAAGGTCGTGCCCGCGGCTCAGTCCCCGGCGCCCACCGGATTCGCGAAGGTCCTCTACAACAAGTACTACGTGGACGAGCACTACGACCGCTTCATCGTACGGCCGATCCTGGGCGCGTCGCGCTTCTGCTGGAAGGTGATCGATGCGACGATCATCGACGGCACCGTGAACGCCGTCGGTTGGATCGCCAAAGGCCTCGGCTGGGGCGTCAGCATGTTCCAGACCGGCAGCGTGAACACGTACGCCTTCATCCTCACGCTCGGGGTGCTCGTCATCCTCGGCGTGTCGATATTTTAGGCAGCCGCCCGTGAACGCCCTCCTCGACTCGATCGGCTACGACTCCTGGGTACTGCACGCGCTCGTATGGCTCCCGGTGCTCGGCATGGGCCTCGTGCTCTGGTCCGAGGAGGAGCGCGCCAAGAAGGTCGCGTTCTGGTGGTCGCTCGGCGTGTGCGTGCTCAGCCTCGGGCTCTGGTGGGCGTTCGACGCGACCGAGGCCGGCTTCCAGATGACGAGCACGACTCCGTGGATCGAGTCCTGGGGCGTGAGTTACTCCCTCGGCCTCGATGGGATCAGCCTGTTCATGGTGATCCTCACCACGCTCAGCACCTCGCTCGCGATCCTCGGGTCGTTCAACTACATCAAGACGCGCGAGCGGGCGTTCTACGCGCTCATGCTCCTGCTCGAGGCGGGCGTCGTGGGCGTGTTCGTCGCCACGGACGTCCTCCTCTTCTACGTGTTCTTCGAACTCACGCTCGTGCCGATGTACTTCATCGTCGGCGTGTGGGGCGGCGAACGGCGCATCTACGCGGCCATCAAGTTCTTCCTGTACACGGCGCTCGGGTCCCTGCTCATGCTGGTCGGGATCCTCTATCTGTTCTGGCGCGCCAAGAACCTGCTCGGCGCTCCGACGTTCGCCTACAGCGACTTCCTGCTCATCCCGCTCTCGGGGACCGAACAGCTCTGGCTGTTCACGGCGTTCGCGCTGGCCTTCAGCGTGAAGGTGCCCCTCTTCCCGCTACACACGTGGCTCCCGGACGCGCACGTCGAGGCGCCCACGCCCGGCTCCGTCATCCTGGCCGCGGTTCTGCTCAAGGTGGGGACGTACGGCTTCCTGCGGTTCCTGCTCCCGTTCTTCCCGGTGGCGTCGCAGCACCCGGCGGTGGTCGGCACGATGCTCGTGATCGGCGTGATCGGCATCCTCTATACCGCGTGGGTGGCTGCGGTGCAGCCGGACGCCAAGAAGCTGGTCGCCTACACGTCCGTGGCGCACATGGGCTTCGTCGTGCTCGGCATCTTCGCGCTGACCGTGAACGGGCTCCAGGGCGGGCTCATCGTCATGATCTCGCACGGCCTCTCCACGGGCGCGCTCTTCCTCATGCTCGGCATGCTCTACGAGCGCCGTCACACCCGTCAGATCGCGGACTTCGGCGGGCTCGCGCGCGTGGCTCCCTGGTTCGCCACGGCGTTCGTGATCACCGCGCTCGCGTCGATCGGCCTTCCGGGCACGAGCGGGTTCGTGGGCGAGTTCCTCGCGCTCCTGGGCACGTTCGAGACGCACCCCACGATTGCGATCGTGGCGTCGCTCGGCGTGATCTTCGCGGCCTACTACATGCTTCCGATGGTCCAGAGCGTCTTCTTCAACAGGCTCGAGACCGACGAGAACCGGGAGGTCGAGGACCTCTCGCGGCGTGAGCTCGCGATCCTCGCGCCGCTCGTTGCGCTCATGATCTGGATCGGTTGGAACCCGACGCCGTTCCTCGAGCGCATGGAGCCGAGCGTGCGCGCGGTGATCGAGCGGGTCCAGTCGGCGAGCCCGGAAGCGCAGGCGGCAGCAGCAGCAGCAGAGGCGATCGAAGAGGCCGTCGACGAAGTAGGCGGCGACCCGGTAGACGCCGACGAGGAACTCGACGCCCAGGCAGCCGCCGGGGCGGAGAGGGCACAGTAGCATGGAACTCGACTTCAGCCGATCGCTCCACTACTGGTGGGCGCTCCTCCCCGAGATCGTGCTGTGCCTCTGGGGAATGGGCGTCCTGATCGCCGGCGTATCCAAGCGGTACCGGCTCGCGGGCGAGGACGCCACGGGCGACCCGACGCTCTCCGGATCCGCCGACCTCGGGTGGCTCGCGCTCTTCGGGGTGTTCAGCGCGGCCTTCGCCAACGGGTGGCTCTACGGCGTACGAGAGGTGGGGTCGGCCGGCATGATCGCGGTGGATCCGTTCCGCCTGTTCGCCAACTGGGTGCTTCTGCTCGGCGCGGCCCTCACCATCCTCATCTCCTTCGCGTACGTCCACCGGCAGCGCCTGCAGGCCGGTGAGTTCTACGGGCTCATCCTGCTCGCGACCGCGGGCATGATGTTCATGGTCGCCGGCCGCGACCTGATCGTGATCTTCCTCGGGCTCGAGGTGATGTCCGTCGCCGTCTACGCGCTGACGGCGTTCAACCGGCGCGACCGCAGGTCGGCGGAGGCGGGACTCAAGTACTTCCTCCTCGGGGCCTTCGCCACGGGCTTCCTGCTGTACGGGATCGCGCTGGTCTACGGTGCCACGGGGTCCACCAACGTGGCCACCATCGGCGCCGTGGTGACGGGAGGGACCGCGACGCCGGGCCTCCTTTCCATCGGGATCGCGCTGATCACGATCGGGTTCGGCTTCAAGGTGGCCGCGGTCCCGTTCCACATGTGGACCCCGGACGTCTACGAGGGAGCGCCGGCTCCGGTGACCGCGTTCATGTCAGCCGCTGTGAAGGCGGCCGCGTTCGTCGCGTTCATGAGGGTCTTCGTGGTCGCGTTCGAAGGCGCCGTAGACGTGTGGTATCCGATCGTGTGGTGGCTCGCCGCGCTCACGATGGTCGCCGCCAACCTGATGGCGCTCGTCCAATCCAACGTGAAGCGCATGCTCGCGTACTCGAGCATCGCGCACGCCGGCTACCTCCTGGTGGCCATGACCGCCGCGAACGAGACCGCGGCGGCCGGACTCCTCTTCTACCTCCTTGTCTACACTCTCATGAACACGGGCGCGTTCGCCGTGGTCATCAGCGTAGCGCATCAGTCCGAGGAGCGGCTCCAGGTGGAGGATTACGCCGGGTTCGGTTGGGCGCAGCCCATGCTCGGCGTCGCGCTGACGATCTTGCTGCTGTCGCTGGCCGGCTTTCCGGGCACGGGCGGCTTCATGGGCAAGATCTTCCTGCTCCAGGGAGCGGCCGACGCGGAACTCTGGGTACTCTCCGTGATCCTCGTGCTCTCGACCGTGGCCTCGTATTGGTATTACCTGCGTATCGCATGGTTCATGTGGATGAAGAACCCGTCCTCGGAACGGCAGCACGCGCACGTGGTGGCGCCGCTCCCCTTGCAGTTCGCGCTCATCGCCTGCGTCGCGCTGATCCTCTATACGGGGATCTTCCCGGGCACGGCACTCGAGTTCGCGCGCGCAAGCGTGCAGGGCCTTGGCACGCTCGGGGACACCGGCGGCGGCTTCGCGCCCTGACCGTTCGTACGCAACCGGAGACAGCGTGATGAAGGCGCACATCTTCAGGCAGTACGACATCCGCGGCATCGTGGGCGAGGACCTCGATGCCGACGTCACCCGGTCCGTCGGGAAGGCCTTCGCCTCGATGGTCCGGGCCCAGACCGGCGCCAAAGAGCCCAAGATCGCCGTCGGCTGCGACAACCGGCTGACCTCACCGGAGCTGGCGGCAGGCCTCATCGCGGGCATCCGCTCGGCCGGCGTGAGCGTGGTCGACGTCGGCACCGTGCCCACGCCGGTGCTCTACTGGGCGGAGGCGACGCTCGGAACGCACGCGGGCGTGCAGATCACGGGATCGCACAACCCACCCGAGTGGAACGGCGTGAAGATGAGCCTCGGGCGGGGCGCGCTCTACGGTGACGCGATCCAGGAGATCAGGAACCGTATCCTCAAGGGGGACATGGCCTCCGGGGCAGGTGGCCACGAGAAGGTCGAGGTGCTCGACCGCTACGTGACGGACATCACGAAGCGCCTCGAGCTTGCCCGGTCCATGAAGGTCGCCGTCGACTGCGGAAACGGGGTGGGGTCGCTCGTCGCGGTCCGTCTCCTCGAGGCGCTCGGCGCCACCGTGACCCCCCTGTTCTGCGACTCCGACGGCACGTTCCCGAATCACCACCCCGACCCAACCGTGGACGAGAACCTGGAGGACCTGATCCACTCGGTCCGCGCCTCGGATCACGACCTCGGCGTCGCCTTCGACGGGGACGCCGACCGCATCGGCGCGGTCGACGAGCACGGCAACATCGTCCGCGGGGACATCCTGCTGCTCCTCTACGGGCTCGACCTGCTCGAGAAGCTCGGCCCCGGCCAGAAGCTCATCTTCGACGTGAAGTGCAGCCAGGTTCTGCCGGAGGTGTTCGCCAAGGCCGGCGGTGAGCCGATCATGTGGAAGACCGGGCACTCGCTCATCAAGCGCAAGATGAAGGAGACGGGAGCCCTCCTGGCCGGCGAGCTTTCCGGACACATCATGATCGCCGACGACTACTACGGATTCGACGACGCGCTCTACGACGCATGCCGACTGGTCTCGCTCGTGAGCCGTTCAGGGCGTAGCCTCTCGGAGATGGTCGCGGAGTTCCCGGTGTACGTATCGACGCCGGAGATCCGCATCGACGTAAGCGAGGAGCAGAAGTGGAGCATCGTGGAGCAGGCGGTCGCACACTTCAAGAAGACCCACGAAGTGATCGACGTGGATGGGGCACGCGTGCTCTTCGGGGACGGGTGGGCGCTCATGCGCGCCTCGAACACACAGCCCGCGATCGTGGCTCGCTTCGAGGCCAAGAGCGCTGGGCGCCTCGCCGAAATCAGGGAGGAGGTGGCCGCATGGCTCGGGACCCACGGAGTCTCACTTCCGTAGCTGGTAGCGCGTGAGCCCCGCGCGTCCCTTCCTGTCCGCGCTTCGCGGGGGACGGCTGGTCATCGCCGCCGTCATCGCGGTGGGCCTCCTGCTCGCCTTCGGCAGGGCGTTCGCGGCGGCCTACGTGGAGATCCTGTGGCAATCCCAGTCCGGATACGCGGGCGTGTTCTGGCGTCGCATGCTCTGGGAGTGGGGCGTGCGGGGCGCGGCCGCCGTCGTGGTCGGCGTCCTCGTGCTGGCCAACCTGAAGGTCGCCTCGACGACGCTCGGAGCGATCCAGATCCGCCGGCGCTTCGCGAACATCGAGATCTCGGAGCGGATCCCGGGGCAGATCGTCTGGGGCGGGATCACGCTCGCCGCGGTACTCCTCGGGCTCTGGTTCGGCGCCGCGGTCCCCCCGAACCTCGGCATCCAGGCCCTTCTCTTCCTGAGCGCGAACGCTTGGGGTGTGACGGAGCCCGTCCTGGGGCACGACGTGGGCTTCTATGTGTTCCTGGTTCCGCTCCTCGCATCCGCCGTCACGCTCGCGCTCATCGTCACCTTCCTCGTCTTCACGCTCGTCACCGCCGCGTACGCCGCCACGGGCACGATCCGGTGGACCAAGAGCGGCCTCGACGCCCAACACCTCCCTCGCGTCCACCTCGGCATCCTGATCGCCGTCTTCCTCGCCCTCCTCGGAGCGCGGCTCTGGGTCCAGCGCTACCTGCTGCTGACCAACGGCAGCTCCGGAGTCCAGGACATCTTCGGGTTCACGGACGGGGAGGCGCGCCTCCCAGCGCTCCAAACGCTCGTCGTGGTGTGCGTCTTCGCGGCCGCGGCGACGTTCTGGGGAGCCTGGACGAACCGGGCCGGCCCGATGCTGATGTCGTTCCTCTCGGTAACGATCGCGTGGATCGTGATCGGGCAGCTCTATCCGAGCCTCGTGCAGAGGATCCGCGTGGAGCCGAACGAGCTCGGGCGGGAGACGCCCTACATCGAGTACAACCTGGAGTTCACCCGGCGGGGGTTCGGCCTGGACCGGCTCGAGCGCAGGCCCTTCACCTTCGAGCCGAACGAGAGCGTCGATTGGGCCGCGGCGGCGAGCCAGTTCCGCGGGCTTCCGGTCTGGAACCTCGGGACGCTGCTGGCCACCTACCGCTCGCTCGAGGCGCGCTTCCCGTACTACGACTTCACGGACGCGACGATCGACCGGTACGACACGCCGAACGGGCCTGTGCCCGTCGCACTGTCGGTGCGCCAGATCGAGCCGGCCGGCGTTCAGGACCCCAACTGGCAGAACCAGCATCTGCGTAAGCGGTACGTCGCGGGCATGGGGGCCGTCGCGAGCCTCGCGGCCGAGCGCACCCCGGAAGGACGCCCCGCGATGCTGCTCTCCGGCATCCCGCCCGAGATCACGCCGGGCGCGCGGGAGACCGAGGCGCTCGACCTCGACCGGCCGGACGTGTTCTTCGGCACGACGCAGCAGGGATATGTCGTGGTGAACCCCGACCTCGGCGAATATCTCGCGCCGGATTCCACGGCAGGCGCCGCCGGCGTCGACTTCCCGGTCGGCATCCAGCTCACGTCCACCCTCCGTACCGCGCTGCTCGCGTGGCACTTCGGGGACGCGAACCTGCTGTTCGCCTCGGAGCTCTCCGAGTCCAGCCAGTTCGTGCACAAGCGCATGGTGGTGGAGCGCGTGGTCTCCATCGCTCCTTTCCTACGCTTCCCCGAGCCGCCGTATCCCGTCATCGCGGAGGGGCGGATCGTCTGGGTGCTGGACGCCTTCACCGGGACGGGGGCGTTCCCGCTCTCGACCGCGAGCGACTTCGGCACAGTGCGCCGAGGGGTTCGCTACGTCCGCAACAGCGTGAAGGTCACGGTCGACGCGGTCACCGGCCGGGTCGACTTCTACCGCGTGCCGATCGAGGATCCGCTCGCGGACGCCTACGCGAGCGCGTTCCCGGGACTCTTCCAGCCCATCGAGGAGATGCCGGAGGGGATCGGTGCGCACCTCCGCTACCCCCGCTCGCTCCTCGGCCTCCAGAGCCGCGTCATGCTCCAGTACCATCAGGAAACAGCGGCGGCCTTCCACGGGCAGCAGGACGTCTGGAACGAGCCCCAGGAGCTGGCAGAGGGAACGAGCCCCGTGCCGTATCTGCCCGAGTATGCGATCTACACGTTGCCGGGAGAGAGCGAGCCCCGGTTCCAGATCAGCGCCGTATTCGTGCCCGCGGGGAGACAGAACCTCACGGGCACCCTCGTGGGACGCACGGACACGCAGGGCGTGCCCGAACTGATCCTGCTCGATGTCGCGGTCGCCGACCAGGTTCCGGGCCCGCGCCAGATCGAGGCGCTCGTGGAGCAGGATCCGGAGATCTCGCAGCTGTTCTCACTCTGGCGGGGCGGGGGAAGCGAAGTCTGGACCGGCCATCTCCACGTCGTCCCCGTCGGGGGTCGCTTCGTGTACATGGAGCCGATCTTCCTGGCGGCTAGTGCTGAGGCGATTCCGGAGCTGCGCCGCTACGTCGTGAGCGACGGCGTCCGCGTCGCGATGACCGAGCAGCTCGACGATGCGATCCGCGAGCTCGCGGGCATCGAGCTCGCCGGCGTGACCACCGCCACCGGCGCGTCGAACGTCGGCGGCGTGCCTACCCCGAGCGCGCGCTGGCCGTCCGAGGCCCTCGAGCTCTTGGAGCGCGCCGACGCGAGCGCCCGTTCGGGAAACTGGCAGGGGTTCGGCGAGGCGCTCGCGGAGTTGCGGGGGCTCTTGGAGCGGTTGGAAGGGCGCTGAGGCCGCGGTGAGCGTGGGGGCGGATTCCTGGGCTGAACGGGCTGTATCCGTAAGTTTCACATGCATGTGAATTTACTTGCCTGTATTTTCACATATAGGCTACATTGTCGGACATGATCGCGCGCGCGCTCGCGGCCCAGGTCGAGGCCGATCTCTCCGCCAAGATGGTGCTCCTGTCCGGACCTCGGCAGTCGGGCAAGACCACGCTGGCTCGCGCGCTCCTCGAGCGGACCCACGCCGATCACACGGAGCGGTACCTCAGCTGGGACGACGACGAGGCCCGAACGCGGATCCTCGAGCGCGCGTTCCCGCGCGACGGGCTGGTCGTGTTCGACGAGCTGCACAAGCACACCCGGTGGAGGAACTTCCTCAAGGGACTCTACGATACGCACGGTCGGGACCTGCGCGTTCTCGTGACCGGAAGCGCTCGGCTTGACGTGTATCGGCCCGGAGGAGACTCCCTCCAAGGTCGGCACCATCACCTGAGGCTCTATCCCCTCTCGCTGAAGGAGGTCGGTTGCTCGCTCGAGGACCTCATGGCTCTCGGTCCGTTCCCGGAGCCCTTGCTCGGGGGCTCCAAGACGGCGGCGAGACGCTGGTCGCGGGAGCATCGATCGCGCCTGGTTCGCGGGGATATCGCCGACCTCGAGCGCGTCCAGGAGCTCGGCGCGCTGGAGCTGCTTTCCGTTCGACTCGGCGGATTGGTGGGCTCGCCCCTCTCGATCAACGCCCTCCGTGAGGACCTGCAGGTCGCGCACAAGACCGTCGAGCGATGGCTCGACATCTTCGAGCGCCTCATGTTCGTGTTCCGGTTGTCGCCGTTCGGACCCCCTCGGATCAAGGCCGTCCGAAAGAGTCGCAAGCTCTTCCTCTTCGATTGGACCGTGATCGAGGAGGAGGGACCGCGCTTCGAGAACCTCGTGGGGTTCCATCTGCTCAAGGAGGGCCACTACCGGGAGGACACCGAGGGCTTCGATACCGAGCTGCGCTTCTTCCGCGACGTCGAAGGCCGGGAGGTGGATTTCGTGCAGCTCGAAGGCGGACGACCCGTGCGCTTCGTGGAGTGCAAACTCTCCGAGCGGGCGATCAGCCCGGCGCTCCTTTATCTCACGCGCAAGTTCCCGGGAGTCGAGGCCGTCCAGGTGATCGCGACGTCGGGAATCGATCGCGTGGCCCGCGAAGGCGTTCGGCTCGTCAGCGCGGATCGGTTCTTGGGGGAGTTGGCTGTGTGAGCGGGGCGCCCCGGCGACCACCACCCCCGTTCGGCTGGCTCTTCGAGCCCCCGCGAAAGGGCCTCGCTGCCCTTTCAAATCCCCCCAGGTCGCGCAGGGTGGTCGGCGGACATGGGGGACCACATCGTGGTGCTCGAAGCGGGCAACAGCGAGGCCCGGGCACTGGCGATCGGATGGCGATCGCCGCGCTCATAGATTATCTTGAGTTGACCCTCGAACGGAGTTCGCATGTCCAAGGTCATCAACGCGAAGATCCTGCGCCGCGACCTGGGCAAGATCGTCGAGAGCGTGAGGAAGGGAGCGAGCTTCACTGTGCTGTACCGGAGTCGCCCGGCCTTCGAGATCGTTCCCGTAGATGCGGTCGATCTGGACCTGGGTGACCCTCAGGAAGACCCCCTTTATGGAGCACCGGCCGTCGGCCGGTCGAACGACGGCAGGTCGGCCGCGGATCACGACGCGCTTCTCTACGGCGCCCGGCGCGGTTGAGGCACCTTTTCGTCGACACGTCGGCGTGGGTGGCGATGGCCGATGCCTCCGACCCGGACCACGCGGCGTGTGCAACTGCGCGTGATGCGTGGCTGGAGGGAGCAGGCGTTCTGGTGACCACGGACTATGTGGTCGACGAGACGCTCACCCTGCTCCGCATGCGCCTCGGGGTGGACGCCGCGCAGGACTGGTGGACTCAGGTGGAGAACAGCTCTCGAATCCGTTGGGAGTGGATCAGCCCTGCGCGGAGCGACAAGGCGCGCGCGTGGCTGTTTCGCTGGCGCGACAAGGACTTCTCGTTCACCGACTGCACGAGCTTCGTCGTCATGCGTGAGTTGCGGGTGCGCGTCGCCCTTACGGTGGGCCGCCACTTCCGGCAGGCTGGGTTCGACGAGCTGCCCTGAGGGGCGACCCCCTCCGTTGATCCCCCCGGGGGGCCCTGGTAGGTTTCCCGGCTCATCTACCCCCATTCGGCGGGCTGTTCGAGCCCCCACGAAAGGGCCTCGCGGCCCTTCCAAATCACCCCACAGCAACGACTTCCGACCGCATGGATCTACACGAGTACCAGGCGAAGGAACTGTTCCGCGCGGCGGGCATTCCCGTCCCACCCGGGGAGGTGGCGACCACCCCGGCTGAGGCCGAGAAACTGGCCGCCAAGTTCGGCGGAACCGTCGTGGTGAAGGCCCAGGTGCATTCGGGAGGAAGGGGTAAGGCAGGGGGCGTGAAGCTCGCCAAGACCCCGGCCGAGGCCCGCGCCCACGCCGAGAAGATCCTCGGCATGGAGATCAAGGGTCTCACCGTACGGAAGGTGCTGGTGGCGCCGGGCGAGCAGATCGCCACCGAGGCCTACGTCGGCGTGCTGATCGACCGGGCCAAGCAGGCCCCGGTGTTCATCGTGTCCGCGGCCGGCGGCATCGACATCGAGACGGTGGCGAAGGAGACGCCCGAGAAGGTGCGGAAGCTCGTGGTCGACCCGCGCTATGGGCTGCTGCCGCATCAGGCGTACTGGCTCGCGAACTTCCTCTACGACGACGAAGGCCTGATCAAGCAGGCGAGCAAGATCATGTCGCAGCTCTACGACTGCTTCGTGTCGAACGGAGCTTCGATGGCCGAGATCAACCCCATGATCACGACGCCGTCGGGTGAGGTGAAAGCGATCGACGCCAAGATGAGCATCGACGACAACGAGCTCTTCCGGCGCCCCGAAGTGGCCAAGATGCGCGACACCGAGGCCGAGCCGCCCTCCGAGGCGCTCGCGCGCACGGCAGGGCTCTCCTTCGTGAAGCTCGACGGCAACGTCGGCTGTTGCGTGAACGGCGCCGGGCTCGCGATGGCGACGATGGACCTCGTGAAGTACTACGGCGGCAGCCCGGCCAACTTCCTCGACATCGGCGGCTCGTCGAACCCGGACAAGGTCGTTGCAGCGCTCCAAATCATCACGTCGGATCCCAATGTGAAGGCGATCCTCTTCAATATCTTCGGCGGCATCACGCGCTGCGACGACGTCGCGAACGGGATCCTCGAGGCGATGAAGCGCATCGACATCAAGCCCCCGATCGTCATTCGCCTCACCGGAACCAACGAGGAGGTCGCGCTCGAGATCCTCGCGAAGGCCGGCTTCTTCGCGTACACCTCGATGGACGAGGTGGTCGAGAAGGCCGTCCAACTGGCGAGCGCCTAAGCCATGGCCATCTTCACCGACAAGTCGACGAAGCTGCTGGTTCAGGGCATCACGGGCCGGGACGGCTCGTTCCATACGCGCGAGATGATCGCGTACGGCACGCAGGTCGTCGGCGGCGTCACCCCGGGCAAGGGCGGACAGACGTTCGACGGGCCCGGAGGCCGCAAGGTCCCGATCTTCAACTCCATGGACGAGGCCGTCGCCGCGACCGGCGCCAACGCTTCGGTCATCTTCGTGCCGCCGGCGTTCGCAGCGAGCGCGATCATGGAGGCCGCGGACGCGGGCATTTCGCTCGTCGTGGCGATCACAGAAGGCGTTCCCGTGCTGGACATGACGAGGGCGCACGCGTTCGCGCGCGACCGGGGCGCACGAGTGCTCGGTCCGAACTGCCCGGGACTCCTCACGGTGGGCGGCGCCAAGATCGGCATCCTGCCAGGGCGAATCGCGAGCCCCGGCCCGGTCGGTGTGGTGTCGCGTTCAGGCACGCTGACCTACGAGGCGGTCCACCTGCTCACGCGCGCCGGTCTGGGGCAGACGACCTGCGTCGGCATCGGGGGCGACCCCCTCATCGGAACGAACTTCATCGACTGCCTGTCGGCGTTCGAGAAGGACCCGGCGACCGAGGCGGTCGTGATGATCGGCGAGATCGGTGGGACGGACGAGCAGCAGGCGGCTGCGTTCGCCAAGTCCAGCATGTCCAAACCCGTCGTCGGCTTCATCGCGGGTCAGACCGCGCCTCCGGGGCGTCGTATGGGCCACGCGGGCGCGATCATCAGTGGCGCGGAGGGAACCGCCCTGGAGAAGGTCAAGGCGCTCGAGGCGAGCGGGATAACGGTGGCAAAGAGACCGGCCGACATCGTCGGCTTGGTAAAGGCGGCTTTAGCATGACGGCGGGTTTAATGCTTGATATAGAATTGTTGGTAGAAGATGCGCTCGAGGCGGTGGACCACCGCGTACGCCCGGACACCCCGCTGTCGGAGGTCGTCGCGCTGATGGTACTGCAGGAAGTCGACGCCGTGCCGGTGGTGGGCGAGCGCTCCGAGGTGCTCGGGATGGTCACGTCCGGGGACGCGCTCGGGCGGCTCATGCACGAGTCCGACTCCATGGAGGAGGATCTGGCGGACGAGCTACTCACCGCGCGTGACGTCATGACCCGGACGGTGATGTGCGTCTCCGAAGGGCAGCCGCTCATCGAGGCCGCGCACATGATGGTCCACAGGGACGTGGAGCAGATCCCCGTCGCTCGCGACGGACGCCTGATCGGCATCGTGACACGAACCAAGGTGCTCCGCGCACTGCACCTGCGGAACGCGGCGGCGGCGGCTCGTCGCGCGGGAGTCGTCTCGTGAGCCTCACACTCGCCATCCTGAAGCCCGACGCCGTGGGGTCATCCAAGGCGGGCAAGATCCTCGCGCATCTGGAGGGAGCCGGCTTCCGCGTTCGGGCGCTCAAGCTCCTCTCGCTGAGCAAGGAGCAAGCGGGCGCCTTCTACGCCGTGCACCGCGAGCGGGGATTCTACGCCGAACTCGTGGAGTTCATGACGTCGGGCCCGGTGATTCCGATGGTGCTCGAGGCGGACGACGCGGTGGCCAAGCTCAGAGGCGCGATCGGCGCCACGGACCCCGCCGAGGCTGCGCCGGGCACCGTGCGGAAGCTCTTTGCAGAGTCCAAGGGCAGGAACGCGATCCACGCCTCGGACTCGGATGAGAACGCCAAGGGTGAGATCGCGTTCTTCTTCTCCGAGTATGACCGCATTGCGGTTCGGTAGCGGCGCCGGCACGCGCCGCCCCGGAACGGGCGAAACGGCTAGACAATCGGGGTTCCACCCTTAGGTTTGTCCCCTATGCTCAGAGTGGACCTCGGGCGCTTGGACCGCGAGGGTTCTCTCCTCGTAGAGGCCGAGGTCCCGGCCGATGACGTGG
This sequence comes from Gemmatimonadota bacterium, assembly GCA_009692205.1. Lineage (GTDB taxonomy): Bacteria > Gemmatimonadota > Gemmatimonadetes > Longimicrobiales > Gaopeijiaceae > UBA2982. Next base: position 27,886 of record SHZR01000012.1, read on the forward strand.
TGTGGCAGGACAGCGGGCTGGAGTGGGACGGTCCGGTCGACGTGAGGCTGCGCGCCTCCTTCGCCGGAAGCGGAGAAGTGGTGGTCCGCGGGCAGGTGACCGGCGACCTCAGGCAAGAGTGCAGGCGGTGCTTGCGGCCGGTGGCGGGGAAGTTCGATGAGGAAGTGACCATGGTGTTCTCCGCAGACACGACCGCGGAGAACTCGGACGAGGGGCACGTGTTCGTGTTCGACTCGGTACGCCGGGATCTGAACCTGAACGATGCAGTGCGCCAGGAGGTGATTCTGGCGATGAATCCGTATGTGGTGTGTGATCCGGAGTGCCGCGGCCTCTGTCCGCGGTGCGGCGCCAACCTCAACGAGGGGGCGTGCGGGTGCACCGCCGAAGAAGTCGAAACACGCTGGCAGGCGCTCCGGGCGCTAAAGGACAGGTGATGACATGGCGGTTCCCAAGAAGCGAACTTCGAAGCAGCGCAAGCGTAAGCGCCGCACGCACTTTAAGGCCGCGCCGGTGCCCGTGCAGACCTGCCCGAAGTGCGGCGACGCCAAGGTCCCGCACCGCGTGTGCGCGAGCTGCGGCCACTACGGTGACGTGCCCGTCCTCGAGATCGAAGCGACCTGAGGCCGAGCGGCCCGTGGATCGCGGGACGCCCAGCACCATTTCCGGCGGGGATGAGTCGGCATGCGCATAGCGTTGGATGCGATGGGCACCGACCTGGCCCCCGAGCCCGAGATCTTGGGGGCGCTCGAGGCGCTACGTAGCCTCGAACGCGACGTCGAGATCGTGCTCGTCGGCGACGAGGCGGTGGTCCGGCCCGCGGTCCTCAAGCACGGACCGATCTCCGAGCGGATGTCCATCCATCACGCCCCAGACCGCGTGACCGCGGACGACCCGCCGGCGTCGGTCATTCGCAAGAAGCCGGACTCGTCCATCGTGGTGGGCCTGAAGATGCACCAGCAGGGCGAGGTGGACGCGTTCGTGAGCGCGGGCTCGACGGGCGCGATCATGGCGACCTCGCTCTTCACGCTCCGGCCCCTTCCAGGCGTGGCGCGCCCTGCCATCGGCACGCTCCTGCCCACCATCGGGTCCCCGTGCCTCTTGATCGACGCGGGCGCCAACGTGGACTGCAAGCCCCAGCACCTCGTGCAGTTCGCCCATCTCGGAAACGCCTACGTGCGTGACACGATGGGGCTCTCTGAGCCCCGTGTCGCGTTGCTCAATATCGGCGAGGAGCCGGGGAAGGGCAGCGAAGTGATTGCGGAGACGTACGAGCTGCTCTCCAAGGAGCCGGGCCTCCGCTTCGTCGGGAACGTCGAGGGCCGCGACATCATCCAGGACATCTGCGACGTCGTGGTCTGCGACGGCTTCGTGGGCAACGTCCTGCTCAAGTTCTACGAGTCCGTGGCCGCGGTGATCGTGGGCATGCTGAGGAAGCAACTCGCCGGCAGAGACGAAGGCGCGCTCTTCGAGGACGTCTTCCGCGTGCTCGACTACTCCGAGCACGGCGGTGCGCCTCTGCTCGGGGTCGGAGGCGTCTCCATCATCTGCCACGGTGGGTCATCGCCCAAGGCGATCCGCAACGCGCTCGGCGTCGCGGCGCGGGCCGTCCGTTCGGACATGGTGAAGCATAGCGCGCGCGACGTGACCGCCGGGGCCCGCTAAGGCCCCCCAGGAGGCCGCATGAGGAAGCCCGAGCCGCTGGTCGAGATTCTCTCGACCGGTAGGTACCTGCCCGACCAGATCGTCACGAACGACGACCTGTCCAAGCGCATGGACACGTCGGACGAGTGGATCCACTCGCGCACGGGCATCCGGCAGCGGCACATCGCGCCCGATGGAGTGAACACCGCCGACCTGGGCGCCGGGGCTGCCCGGAGGGCGATGGAAAAAGCGGGCATCGATCCGGGCGAGGTCGATGTCATCGTCGTCTGCACGTCGACCCCTGACCGCTGGATGCCCGCCACCGCGTGCGATGTGCAAGCGCTCCTGGGCTGCAGCAACGCGTTCGCGTTCGACGTCATGGCGGCCTGCAGCGGATTCATGTACGGCCTGAGCGTCGCCGAGGGGTACCTCGCCTCGGGCCGGGCCGAGATCGTGCTCGTGATCGCGGCCGAGAAGATGAGTTCGATCCTCAACTGGAACGACCGCTCGACGTGCGTGCTGTTCGGTGACGGGGCGGGGGCGGCCTTGCTGCGGCGCGCGAACGGGAGCGGGCGCGGGATTCTGTCGGCCCACCTACGCTCCGACGGTAACCTGGCCCACCTGCTCTGCCGGCCGGCCGGGGGGGCGATCGAGCCCATCTCGAAGCGCGTGCTCGAGGAGGCGCGCCACCTCGTGCACATGGAAGGGCGCGAGGTATTCAAGAACGCCGTGCGCTCGATGGCCGAGGCCTGCGACCAGGCCCTCCAGCAGGCCGGCATGACCGCCGACGACATCGACCTCCTCGTTCCACACCAGGCAAACGTCCGCATCATCGAGGCGACGGCGAAGTACGCAGGCGTACCCATGGAGAAGGTCTTCGTGAACGTGGACCGCTACGGCAACATGAGTTCCGCCTCCGTCCCGGTCGCTCTGGACGAGGCGCTGGAGCAGAAGCGGATCGGGCCCGGCTCCCACGTGCTCACCGTCGCGTTCGGCGCCGGCCTCACGTGGGGCGCGATGGTCCTCCGCTGGTAGACGGGAGTCTCCCATGTCGTTGGCGCTGATCTTCCCGGGGCAGGGCTCGCAGCACGTCGGCATGTGCGGAGCGCTCGCCGCCGCCGAGCCCAAGGCGGCCGAGGTGCTCGCGACAGCCAACCGTGTTCTGGGATTCGACCTCGCGCGGCTCATGCGAGAGGGCCCGGAGGGTGAGCTCACCGAGACGAAGAATGCCCAGCCGGCGATCCTGGTGCACTCGGTCGCAGCGCTCGAGGTCGCGAGGGACCGAGTCGGGCCCGTCGCGATCGCCGCGGGGCACTCCCTGGGCGAGTTCAGCGCCCACGTGGCCGCCGGCACGCTCTCCTTCGAGGACGCCCTGGCCGCGGTGCGGCTGAGGGGCGAGTTGATGTTCGCCGCCGGACTCGAGCGACCCGGAGCGATGGCGGTGGTGCTCGGCCTCGGCGAGGCGGAGATCGAGGTCGTCTGCGCCCGAGTGGACGCCGGCACCTGCCATCCGGCCAACTTCAACTCGGAAGGCCAGATCGTCATCAGCGGGGACACCGCGGGGGTCGAGCAAGGGATGCGGCTCCTGAAGGAAGCCGGCGCCAAGAAGGTGATCCCGCTCAAGGTCTCGGGGGCCTTCCACTCTGCGCTCATGGAGCCCGCGGCCGGTCCGCTGCGGAGGCGGCTGGAGGCCATCGAGTTCAGGAACCCGACCTTCCCGGTTGTCTCCAACGTGACCGCGCGCCCCGTCACGACGGGCGGCGAGGCGCGGGAACTGCTCGTGCGCCAGCTGACGTCACCGGTTCGCTGGAGCGCATCGGTAGCGGCCATGGTCGGCGCCGGGGCGGACCGCTTCCTCGAGCTCGGGCCCGGCAAGGTCCTCGCGACGCTGAACCGACGCAACGCTCCGGCGGCCACGAGCACCCCGCTCGGCGAGCCGTCGGACTTCGAAGCCCTCGCAGGGAGCTAAGGGAGCCATGAGCGCACGCGAGCTGGAGGGGAAGGTCGCCCTGGTCACCGGCGGCTCCCGGGGCATCGGGAAGGCCATCGCGACTTCCCTGGCCGAGGGCGGCGCGCGGGTGGCGGTGATCGCACGGGACGGCGCGCGCGCCAGCGCGGCGGCGGCCGAGCTCCCAGGCACCGGGCACGCGGGCTTCTCCTGCGACGTGGCCGACTCGGCAGGGGTGCAGTCCACCCTGGCCGCCGTAGAGGAACGCATCGGCCCGGTCGACATCCTCGTCAACAACGCGGGCATCACGCGAGACAATCTGTTGATCCGCATGAAGGACGAGGAATTCGATGAGGTGATCGCCGCCAACCTCAAGGGCGCGTTCAACTTCACCAGGGCGGTGGCACGCGGGATGATGAAGCGGCGGGACGGCTCGATCCTCAACATCACGTCGGTGGTGGGGCTCATCGGAAACGCGGGCCAGGCGAACTATGCGGCCTCCAAAGCGGGGCTCGTCGGCTTGACCAAGAGTGTCGCCCGCGAGCTCGCCTCCCGCGGGGTCCGCTGCAATGCGATCGCCCCCGGTTTCATCACTACGGACATGACGGGCGACCTGAACGAAAAGCAGGTGGAGGAGCTACGCGGTCGGATCCCGCTCGGCGACCTCGGTACTCCGGCGGATGTAGCGGGCGCGGCGCGGTTTCTCGTCGGCCCAAGCGCGCGCTACATTACCGGCCAGGTGCTGGCGGTCGACGGCGGAATGGCCATGTAGCGGCCGAGCCAGAATCAACCCCCGAAGGAGGAGTCATGAGCGAGCCTACCGAGGCGCGGGTCCGTGAGATCATCGTGAACGAGCTGGGCGTCGAGCCGGAGAAGGTGACGGACGGCGCGTCGTTCGTGGAGGATCTTGGCGCGGACTCCCTCGATACCGTCGAGCTCGTGATGGCTTTCGAGGAGGAGTTCGGCGTCGACATCCCGGACGAGGACGCGGAGCAGATGCGTACCGTCGGCGACGCGATCTCCTACCTCCGCAAGAAGAGCGCTTCCTAGCCCGCAGTTTCGTCCCACCCACCGACGGACGATGGGAAAACAACCTGGAGTGCGCCCGCGGCGGGTCGTAGTGACCGGCATGGGGTTGGTCTCGCCCGTGGGCAACGACGTGCCCACGAGCTGGGCCAATCTACTCGCGGGCAAGAGCGGCGGCGCGCTCGTCACCGCGTTCGATGCCACGGAAGAGTTTCCGTGCCGCATCGGGTGCGAGGTGAAGGGCTTCGAGCCGCTCGACTACATGGACAAGCGCGACGCCAAGCGGTTCGACCGCGTGTCGCGGTTCGCGATCGCAGCGTCGGCCCAAGCCCTGGCGTCGGCGGGGCTCGGCGACGCACCCGCGGGCATCGATCCCGAGCGCTTCGGCGTCATCATCGGGAGCGGCATCGGGGGCATCTCCACGTTCGAGGAGCAGCATCGGAAGCTCATCGAGTCGGGCCCGAACCGGGTGAGCCCGTTCTTCATCCCGATGTTCATCCCGGACATCTCGGCGGGGCTGGTGTCCATGCGCTGGGGCCTCAGGGGCCCCAACTACGCTACCGTGTCGGCATGCGCCTCTTCCGCGCACGCGATCGGCAACGCCGCGATGCACATCTCCTCGGGGCAGGCGGATGTCATGCTCGCGGGCGGAGCCGAGGCGACGATCACGCCGATGACGTACGCCGGCTTCTCGGCAATGAAGGCGATGTCCACGCGCAACGACGATCCGGCGGGCGCGAGCCGTCCGTTCTCCGTCGATCGCGACGGGTTCGTGATGGGCGAGGGCGCAGGGGCCGTCATCCTCGAGTCGCTCGAGCACGCGCAGGCGCGCGGGGCTGAGGTGCTCGCTGAAGTGGCAGGGTATGGTCTGTCCGGAGACGCCTTCCACATCACGGCCCCGCCACCCGACGGGTACGGGGCCCAGAACGCGATGCGTATGGCCCTTCGCCATGCGAGCGCGGAGCCTGCCGAGGTCGACTACGTGAACGCGCACGGCACATCCACGATGGCCGACGCGATCGAGACGGCGGCGATCACGTCCGTGCTCGGCGCCCGCGCGAGGCAGATCGTGGTCGGCTCGACCAAGTCCATGACGGGCCACCTCCTCGGCGCGGCGGGCGCGCTCGAGGCGATCGTGTGTATTCAGGTGTGCCGGACGGGCAAGATCCCGCCGACGATCAACTTCTCCGGTCCTGACCCCGCGTGCGACCTGGAGTACGGGCACGGCGGCATGATCGAGCGGCCGGTCGGGCTCGCGCTCAGCAACTCCTTCGGCTTCGGCGGCCACAACGTCTGTCTGGCGCTCCGCCGCTGGGACTAGCGGCTCTTCGCTCACCCATGGAGGCCCCCCGTGGCTCGTAGCACCGGAGGTGGTCTGAGGGTCGGAACGGGCTACGACTCCCACCGCTTCGACGTCGCCTGTGAGCTCGTTCTCGGCGGCGTGCGCATTCCCGACCACGCCGGGCTGAGCGGTCACTCGGACGGCGACGCCATCGCGCACGCGATCATCGACGCGGTGCTCGGCGCAGCCTCGGCCGGCGACGTCGGCAGCCATTTCCCTCCGAGCGAGTCGCGCTGGAAAGGCGCCGATTCCCTCGAGCTCCTGACGATCGCCATGCACGCGGTCCGTGGCCTCGGTTGGCGCGTCGTGAACGTCGACGTCACGGTCGTGTGCGAAAGCCCGAAGATCCGCCCGTACGCGGCGGAGATGTGCCGCCTGCTCGGCGACGCGATGGGCATCGCTTCCGAGCAGGTGTCGGTGAAGGGAAAGACGAACGAAGGCATGGGGTGGATCGGCGCGGGGGAGGGAGTCGCCGTGCACGCGGTGGCGCTGATCGAGTCCGATTGAGCAGGCGGTGAGCGACTTCCTCACATGGCTGGACTCCCTTCCCGGACCGACGCTCTACCTCGTGCTCGGTGTGGGCGCGGCGCTCGAGAATGTGATTCCCGCCATTCCCGCGGATACGTTCGTCGCCCTCGGTGGGCTCCTGTCCGCGGTGGGCACCGTGAGCGCCCTGGGCGTGTTTCTCACCACGTGGCTCTTCAACGTGGCATCTGCGCTCGTGATGTACCGCCTCGGCTACTCGCACGGGAGGATGCTCTTCGAGACCCGCATCGGGCACCTCCTCCTGAAGCCCCACCAACTCGAGCGCATGGCAGGCTTCTACGCGCGCTGGGGCCTGCCGGCAATGTTCCTCACGCGCTTCTTGCCGGGCGTGCGGTCCGTGGTGCCCGTCTTCGCCGGCATCACGCACCAGAAGTGGCTTCGCGTGGCGGTGCCGCTCGCGCTCGCGTCTGCCATCTGGTACGGCGCTCTCGTCTTGCTGGGCCGATGGGCGGGCGAGAACCTCGACCTGTTGGGCAGGCTCCTTGGGCGCGTGCAGAGCGTGCTCGGAGCGCTGGCCATCGTGTTGGTCGCCTTGGTCGTGGCGTGGTGGTGGCGCTCGCGGCACCCACCCCGTGAGTGAGCCGCGCGCCTTTCGGCTCGAGCAGTTCCAGGACTACCTGACGTACGAGCGCGGGCTGTCTTCCCGCACGGCTCAAGCATACGGGCGGGACCTCTCGCGGTGGCGCGACTTCGTGGTCGCGCAGGGCGCCGCCGGACCCGCCGAGGTGACACCACGGCAGCTGCGCGAGTGGGTGTTCTCGCTCAAGGACGCGGGCCTCGCCCCGACGTCCATCCGTCGCGCGCAGTCGGCGCTCCGTACCTACTTCGCGTTCCTCCTCGCGGACGGTGCGGTCACGGTGGATCCCACGGATCGCCTCGAGTCACCCCGTGTCACGCGCCGCCTGCCGGACTTCCTCACGGTCGAGGAGGTCAACCGCCTGCTCGAAGCGCCCGACGCGACGCGGCCTCTCTACTGGCGCGACCGCGCGATCCTCGAGGTCCTCTACGCCTCGGGCCTGCGCGTCTCCGAGCTGGCAGAACTTCCGCTCTCGGCGCTCGACCTGGAGGAAGGACTCGCCACGATCTTCGGGAAAGGCGCCAAGGAGCGCCTCGTGCCCGTCGGTGATCCCGCGCGCCGCGCGCTCGAGCGCTACCTGCGCGAGGTGCGGCCTAAACTCGACAAGGGCAAAGGGGAGGGGATCACGTTCCTGAACGCGCGCGGGGGCCCACTCCGACGCGAGGCCGTATGGACGCTCGTCGCCGAGTGCGCTCGGCGCGCCGGCATCACCAAGCGCGTCTCACCCCACACCCTCCGTCACACCTTCGCCACCCACCTCATCGAGGGCGGAGCCGACCTTGCCGCCGTACAAGAGCTCCTAGGCCACGCCGACATCTCCGCCACCCAGATCTACACCCACCTGGACCGCGACTACCTCCGCGAAGTGCACCGCAAGTACCACCCGCGCGCATGACGCGCATGAGGGGAGCGCCGGGGTGGGAGGTCCGTCTCTCGGGCTCCGGCTGTCGCGGGTTTTCCAGCGTGAGGCATCCGTAGCACGCGACAGAGTCGCCTCGAGACGGACCTCCTACCCCGGCGCTGTTGCGCGGTACTTAACCACGAGTGCCGCACCTATGCGCATCCAGCCGACGTCGGTGAGGAGAGAGCCTACGTGCTCGTCGCGCCTACGTGGGGCGGGGGTGGATCACTCGCCTCGAGGCGACGCTGTCGCGGAATACGAGGCACCGAGCCGGGGTAGCTGCGACAGCCGGAGCCCGAGAGGCGAGTGATCCGCCCCCGCCCCAACCAGAGAACTGACTAACGCGCTCCCGTGCGAGCCGTAGTCGACGCCCCGTCCACCGCCTCGAACAACTCCGCCTGCGTCGTGTTCGTGGTGAGCAGGCGAATCGCTTCCGTCAGGGCGAGGTCGCGCTCCGCGATCACATTGGCCTCCGCACCCACGTCGTCCATCCGCTGCGCCACCGCGATGCGCGCCCGCCAGCGCAGGTACTCCCGCACCGTGGGGTCCGACGCCTGTGCGGTCGGGAGTCCCTCCTCGACCAGCGAACTCATGAGCGCTTCGAACTCCGCGTCGGTGACCCCAGCGTCATCGCCGCTTTCACGCCGAGCGGAGGCGATCTGGAAGCCGAACTCGGTCACGCGCAGGTTGAGCGGGAATTGGGCCTCGCTCGTGACACGAACCAACTCCTGCTCGGGAAGCGTGAGAGTGTCCTCCGCGATCCGCAGATCCGGGAAGATGCCCCCGCCGTTGACGAGATCCCGCCCCTGCGGAGTCGCGATGGTCGGGTAGGTGGTCGCGTCCTCGGGAAGCAGGGCGCCCTGGTGGTCGCGAGCCCGCTGGAGCGAGCGGCCGAGCGGCGTCAGCCACGTGCCGGTGGTGAAGCGCAGTCGCCGCCCGTAGGGGAGTTCCATGACGGTCTGCACCAAGCCCTTGCCGAACGTCCGCTCGCCGAGCACGAGTGCCCGGTCGTAGTCCTGGAGCGCGCCGGCGAGGATTTCCGCGCCCGACGCCGTGTAGCCGTCGACGAGCACGATGATGGGGAGGTCAGGTACCCTCGTGGGCCACTGATCGGTGAACGCCTCCTCCTCCGCTTGGGCCGCCGGGCGGCCTGGTGTCCGCTGGACCGTGCTGGCGAGCTTCGAGCCGGGCGCCAGGAACAGGTCCGCGAGCATGAGGGACTCGTCGAGGAAGCCGCCGGGGTTACGCCGGAGGTCGATGATCAGCCCGCGCGCATCATCCAAATCCCCAAGGGCAGCCTCCATCTCCTCGGCCGCCCCGCGCGCGACGCGGTCCATGATGACGTAGCCGATATCGTTCTCGAGCATGCCCCACTCCACCGCCGGCACGTGGACCTCCGCGCGGGTGATGTCGAAGGAGAGCGGCTCGTCGTACCCAGCGCGCTGCACCCGCACGGTGACGTCTGAGCCCGCGGGCCCTCGGATGGAATCCGCCGTCAACTCGGTGCTCCAACCCGACACCTCGGTGTCGTTCACGCCGACGATCACGTCTCCGATGATGATCCCGGCCTGATCGGCTGGGAATTTCCTGAACACGCCGGTGACGGTGACCCGCTCGCTCAGTAGCGTGATCTGCAGGCCGATGCCCGAGTAGTTCCCGGTGGTCTGCTCTTCCCAGGCATTCGACTCGACGGGCGTGAACAGCTCCGCGTACGGATCGTCGAGCGACTCGATGAGGCCGTCGAACGCCGCCTCCCAGAGCAGCGAATCGCTGAACTCCGCCATGTGCATACGCTCGATGGCCCGGATGGCGCCCGTCAGCACCTCGGCCTCCGGCGGTTCCGCGGTCGCAGCCCCACCACGCCCGGCCCGCGCGTTCTGGGCGGCGGCACCGGTCGGAACCAGCACCAGCGTGAGGAGGAGGGAGTAAGCGATGCGGTTCTGCATGGGGCGCCCTTGGCTTCGGCGTTGCGGTGCTTGAGGTTTAACCCCCGGTCGGGGAGGCTCGTTCCTCCATCTCCGAGCGGGTACTTTGTCGCAGAGCACGAGGACATACGCCAACCCCGCCCATGAATCAAGACCGAGCGAGACCGCCGCTCCGCGTGGCGCTCGTTCAGTTCAAGCCCACGAAGGCCGACGTGCGCGGCAACCTCGGGCGGGCCTGCCAGATCCTGGCCGAGGAGTCCCCTCACGCGGACGTGGTCGTCTTCCCGGAGGCCGCGCTCTCGGGCTACTTCCTCGAGGGCGGGGTGTCCGAGTCGGCTCTCTCCACCGACCAGTTGGTCGAGTGGCTCGGGGCGCCTCCCCAGGACGCCGCCGATCTGGTCGTCGGGTTCTACGAGCGGCACCGCCGTCGGCTCTTCAACAGCGCGGCGTACCTCGAGCCGGCCGGCGACTCCTGGAGCGTGCGCCACGTCCATCGCAAGATGTTCTTGCCGACCTACGGCGTCTTCGACGAGGCGCGCTTCGTGGAGCCCGGCGCGGAGGTGCGCGCGTTCGACACGCGCTTTGGGCGCTTCGGCATGCTCAACTGCGAGGACGCATGGCACTCGCTCCCGGGCACCATCCTCGCGCTCGACCGCGCCGAGCTGGTGATCGTGGTGAGCGCCTCACCCGCGCGCGACTTCGGCCCGTCGAGCCGCGGGATGCCCGCCAACCTCGACCGGTGGGACCAGCTCGCGCCGGCCATGGCGGCCGAGCACGGGATCTTCGTCGTGGTCGCCCAGCTCGCCGGCTCGGAAGGCGGCAAGCTGTTCCCGGGCGGATCGATCGCGGTCGGGCCCGACGGCCAGATGCTCGCGCGCGGTCCACTCCTCGAGGAAGCGGTCACCGTCGCGGTGCTGGATGCAGGCGCGCTCGATCGAGCCCGTGTCTCCTCACCGCTGTTGTCCGACCTCGAGCAAGTGCTCCCGCACCTTCGTCGCTCGCTCGAGCGCGTCGTCAGTCGCGACGCGGATGGCGAAGGGCAAGAGGAGTCGGCCGAGGAGTTGCCCGACATCGCGCCCGTCCTCGCGGGGCGGGGCGACGTGCTCCCCGCGGACGCGAGCCTGCGCGACCCCGAGCTCCTCGCGCTCGACCTGGCACTCGTCGAACGCACGTTGGTCGAGTTCATCCGCGAGGAGGTCCAGCGGCGACGCGGATTCCAGCGCGTGGTCGTCGGGGTCTCCGGCGGCGTGGACTCGGCCGTGTCGCTCTTCCTCGCGTGCCGAGCACTCGGGCCGGAGAACGTGCACGGCTATCGCCTGCCGTACCGGACTTCGAGTGCGGACAGCCTTGAGCACGCTTCGCTCACGCTCGATGCGACCGGCGCGCACGCGCACACCATCGACATCAGCGCGCCGATCGATCTCTACGTCGAACAGTACGAGCCCGACATCTCGCCGCTCCGCAGGGGCAACCTCATGGCGCGCCTGCGCTCGGTCATCCTGTTCGACCAGTCGGCCAAGGTCGGGGGGCTCCCTCTCGGCACCGGAAACAAGAGCGAGCGCCTCTTGGGGTACTTCACCTGGCACGCCGACGACTCCCCGCCCATCAACCCACTCGGGGACCTCTTCAAGACTCAGGTGTGGGCGCTTGCGCGGCACCTCGGCGTTCCGGACGTCATCGTGGACAAGCCCGCGACCGCCGACCTCGTGAAGGGAGTGAACGACGAGGACGAGCTTGGCGTCTCCTACCGTGAGGCCGACCCGATCCTGCACTGGCTGCTTCGCGGCTATGGCGTGGACGAGCTGATCCGCATGGGGTTCGACGAGGGTCCCGTGCGCGTGGTCTCGCGGCGGCTCGAGTCCACGCACTGGAAGCGCGAGCTCCCGACCGTGGCGGTGCTCTCGTCGAGCGCGATCGGTGAGTTCTACCTCAGGCCCGTCGACTACTGAGTCACTTCGGTTCAGCCGCCGCCGGTGACCCTCCGGCGCAGCGACTCGAGCATGGGCAGCGGCGTCAACTCCCCGTCTACGATCTCCGCGAGCTCCTCTTCACGCTTCCAATGCGCCTCTAGTTCCCCGAGCTCGAGCTCCAGTAGGTGCTGCTCCGAGGCCTCGTTCACGGCGATCTCGAGCGCGATGCCGCCCGTGCGCTGGATGTCACCGAGCCGCCGGCCGCCCTTCACCAGGATGCGCGTGAGATCTTGAGGTGATCCCGCCTCCTGGATCAACTTCGCCGCGGACACCACGCGGCGCTCCGAAGCCCCCGCGAAGTGATGGTAGGCGAGCACCCGGCGCAGCGTACGATCCGCGTCCTGACCCTTGAGGCGGAGGCCTCCGTCGTGGTAGGCGCCGCAGCGCGGGCATCGCGCCACCACTTCCATCTTGCCCGGCTGGTCGGTGGGAAAGAGCCCGAGCGCAGAGCGCTCGGCATACGGAACCGTTCGAAATGCGTGACCGCACGCGGCGCAGCGCGCTTCGCCGCGCCACGCCGAGCTCCCGAAGCGCAGCCAGCGGGCGCCGTCGCGCACGGTCTCCTTACCATGACCCGCGACGAGCCAGATGCCGATGAACGTCATGCCGCCTGTGGCCCAGCCACCAAGCACCACCGCGCCAGCGGCGACGGAGCCCGCGACGCCGAGCTTGTTCCACTGCTGGCGACGTGAGGTGAGCTCGCGGCCGTAGCGCCACCAGGCCTCTTCGGCGAGCTGCGCCCGGCCGACACGCACGATCTCCAGGGGACCCGCCTTGAGGAGCGCGATGTTGTCCGTTTGCGAGAGCAGCCTCGCGCGGTCGCGCGCGAGCTTTTCGAGCTCCTCGAGCGCTTCCCAGCGGTCCTCGATCGGCGTGAGGGACCAACGGCGGCACGCCCGACACACGATCCACAGCCGGCCTCGCGCGGGATCGAACGCGAGCCGGGTGCCGTACGGCAGATGAGCGAGTTGCTCGTTGGGCTCGAACGGCTGGTCGCAGACGAGACAGCGTGTGTACAACGAGGTCCTCCCTGGACGGGCGTCACTCCCGCTCGCCGGCGTTACCCTCTGGGCAGGCGCCGGATCCGACGCCACGAGACGAATCCGAACGGCACTGTTGGGTACGGGGGGCCCGGATAGATTCTTCTCTCCCACGCTCCCGGCGCGCTGCATGCTCCTCGTCATCGACAACTACGACTCGTTCACGTTCAACCTCGTCCAGTTCCTAGGCGACTTGGGCGCGGACCCGGTCGTCGTCAGGAACGACCAGCACAGCGTCGAGGAGCTCGTGGCGTGGGCACCCGAGCGGGTGGTCGTCTCGCCCGGGCCCTGCACACCCGCCGAGGCCGGCGTGAGCATCGACGTCTTCCGAGCGTTCGGGCCGCTCGGAACGCCCACCCTGGGCGTGTGCCTTGGTCACCAGAGCCTGGGCGAGGCGTTCGGCGGGCGGACCGTACGCGCGCACCGCATCATGCACGGGAAGACCGGGGCCGTGCGGCACGAGGGCTCCGGCATCCTGGCAGGGATCCCCTCGCCGTTCGCGGTGGCGCGCTATCACTCGCTCGTGACCGACGCGTCCGTACTCCCGAAGGAGCTGGAGCCCGTCGCCTGGAGCGCCGATGCCACCGACGAAAGCGAGATCCAGGCGATGCGTCACCGCGACTTCCCCCTCTGGGGCGTGCAGTTCCACCCCGAGTCGCACTTCAGCCAGCACGGGAAGAAGCTGCTGGCGAACTTCATGAGCCTGTAGCGGGCGACTCGCGTCGGGCGGCCTCTTGCAGGGCCTACGGCCCCGTGATAGGCGTCAGGGGCTCGATCCCGCTCATCGGAGAGGTCCGCCATGCGTCGTTCACGCCCGTTGCAGGTCCACGTGCCCATCGTGAAGGCGCTCTTCCTCGCGACGACCGCGCTGCTGCTGGCAGGGTGCGCCGGCTCCGAGCAGGGCGTCGCTGTCACGGCGTTCGAGGGCGCGCGCGTCATCCCCGGGGACGGCAGCGCAGCCATCGAGGACGCGGTGCTGCTCGTCGAGAACGGCCGGTTGACCCTGCCCCCCGCGATCCGGTAGGTTGCCGGGCGTGAATTTGCAGACCGATTCCCGCCATTTGTTCGGCCTCGGGCACGCCTCTTGAGCGGCCAGGTCCTCGGAATCGTCCCCGCCCGCCTCGCGTCGACCCGCCTCCCCAACAAGCCGCTCTACCCCATCCTCGGCCGCCCGCTGATCGAATGGGTGTGGCGCAGGGTGGAGACGATGTCGGTGCTCGACTACGCGGTCGTGGCCACGGACTCCGAGGAGGTCGCCGATGTCTGTCGGGCTCTTGGCGCACCGGTGGAGATGACCTCCGGGGCGCATCCGTCGGGCACGGACCGGGTGGCGGAGGTGGCCGACCGGCCGGGCTACCAGAAGTACACCTACATCGCCAACGTGCAGGGCGATGAGCCGCTCCTGAAGGAGGCGCACCTGCGCGCCGCCATCGATCTGGTTCGCGAGAAGGGATGGGACGTGGGTACGTGCGCTACGCCGATCATGTTCGACGAAGCCCGCACGGACTCCTCGGTGGTGAAGGTCGTGCGCGCGACGAGCGGCAGGGCACTCTACTTCTCCCGCGCGCCGATCCCCTACAAGCGGGACGAGAAGCCGACGAGCGACGAGCTCGAACGGGAGCCTTTCCTGAGGCATGTGGGCATCTACGCATACACGCGCGACGCGCTGAACGACTGGGTGGCCCTGGCCCCGTCGCAGCTCGAGCGCCTCGAACAGCTCGAGCAGCTCCGCCCGCTCGAGGCCGGACTCCGCATCGGCGTGGCAATCGTCGGCGCGGCGGACCCCGGTGTGGATACCGCGGCGGACGTCCTTCGCATGGAGGAGCGCCTCGGCGAACGCCGGGCGGCTACCCTCGTATGAGCGAGCACGTGACCAAGTACATCTTCGTGACCGGCGGGGTGGTGTCGTCCCTGGGCAAGGGCATCGCCGCGGCGTCCATCGGGCGGCTCCTCAAGGAGCGCGGCTATCGCGTCACGCTCCAGAAATTTGACCCCTACATCAACGTCGACCCGGGCACGATGTCGCCGTTCCAACACGGCGAGGTGTTCGTCACGGACGACGGCGCGGAGACCGACCTGGACCTCGGGCACTACGAGCGCTTCATCGACCAGTCGCTCTCGCAGGCCAACAACATCACCACGGGCAGGATCTACCAGACGGTCATCAACAAGGAGCGGCGGGGCGACTACCTCGGCTCCACCGTGCAGGTCATCCCGCACATCACGGACGAGATCAAGTCCGCGATCCGCCGGCTCTCGGCGGACCATGACGTGGTCATCACCGAGATCGGGGGCACGGTCGGCGACATCGAGTCGCTCCCGTTCCTCGAGGCGATCCGCCAGTTCCGACAGGATGTGGGCCGCGAGAACGCGATCTTCGTGCACCTCACGCTCGTCCCCTACATCGCGGCGGCGGGCGAGCTCAAGACCAAGCCGACCCAGCACTCGGTCCGCGAGCTGATGGAGATCGGAATCCAGCCGCACGTGCTGATCTGCCGTTGCGAGCAGCCGCTCTCCCAGGAAATCCGCAAGAAAATCGCGCTGTTCACGAACGTCGAGCCCGAAGGCGTCATCGAAGCGAGAGACGTCGAGACGATCTACGAGGTTCCGCTGAAGTTCAAAGAGCAGCGGCTCGATGACGTGATCCTGAAGCGGCTGGGGATGGAAGCACCGCAGCCCGACCTGACGTCGTGGACCGAGATGGTCGGCCGCGTGAAGAATCCCTCGTCCGGACAGGCCCGCATCGCCGTGGTGGGCAAGTACACCTCGGTGGTCGACTCGTACAAGTCGATCCAAGAGGCGCTCATCCACGGCGGCATCGCCAACGATGTGAAGGTGAAAATCGAGTGGCTCTCCTCGGAGGACTTCGAGGGTGGCGAGGGCGTCGCGATGCTGCGCGACTTCGACGGGCTGTTGATTCCGGGCGGCTTCGGCCCGCGCGGCGTCGAGGGCATGCTCGAGGCGATCCGCTGGGCGCGCGAGCACGAGCTGCCCTTCTTCGGCATCTGCCTCGGGCTCCAGTGCGCGGTCATCGAATTCGCGCGCAACGTGTGCGGGCTCGAGGACTCACATTCGTCGGAGTTCGCCGAGGATTCGTCGGATCCGGTGATCTGCCTCCTCGACTCGCAGCTCCAGGTGACGACCAAGGGCGGCACGATGCGCCTCGGTGCGTATCCGTGCGTGCTCGCCGAGGGCACACGCGCCCGGGAGATCTACGGCGTCGACACGATCTCCGAGCGGCACCGCCATCGCTTCGAGGTGAACAACGGGTACCGCGACCTGCTGGTCGAGCACGGCATGGCCGTCAGCGGTTCGTCGCCGGACGGGTCTCTGGTGGAGATGATCGAGATCACGGACCACCCCTGGTTCATCGGGGGGCAGTTCCACCCCGAACTGAAGAGCCGGCCCACGCGACCGCACCCGCTCTTCGCCTCGTTCATCGAGGCAGCGGCGCACTACGCCCGCCAGGGGCGCACCGCGCACGTCCGCGAGCCCGCGGGCGTGTAGAACCCTCACACGTCGGCGGTGACATGTTCGATCGCTTCATGCTCATCGCCGGTCCGTGCGTGCTCGAGAGCGATGCGCTGAACCTCGAGGTCGCACAGGCGCTCGCCACCTGGTCGCGCGACTTCGGCCTCCCCGCGGTCTTCAAGGCCTCGTTCGACAAGGCCAATCGGGCGCGCATCGATTCGCCTCGAGGGCCGGGTCTCGACAAAGGCCTCGACCAGCTCGCGCGAGTGAAGGACGAGACCGGGCTGCCGGTGCTCACAGACATCCACGAGCCCGCGCAGGCCGAGGCGGCGGCTCGCGTCGTCGACGCGCTGCAGATCCCGGCGTTCCTGTGCCGCCAGACCGACCTCCTCGTGGCGGCCGGCAGCACAGGCAAGCCCGTCAACATCAAGAAAGGACAGTGGATGGCGCCGGAAGAGATGGCAGCTGCGGTAGAGAAGCTCCGGGGCGCGGGTGCGTCCGAGGTAGCCGTAACCGAGCGGGGCACCGCGTTCGGCTACGGCGACCTGATCGTCGACATGCGCTCGTTTGCGTGCGTGAAGGCCGCGACCCACGCGCCCGTGATCTTCGATGCGACGCACGCGGTGCAGCGTGCCGGGCGGGCAGGGGGATCGAGCGGGGGAGACCCCGAGCATGTTCCCGCATTGGTGCGCGCCGCGGTCGCGGCCGGCTGCGACGGAATCTTCCTCGAGACACACCCGCACCCCGCGCGCGCACAGTCCGACGGCTCGAGCATGCTGCCGCTCGCGGCGATGCCGGGGCTGCTCGCCGAGGTCGTCGCGATTCGCGAGGCGCTCCGCCGATGAGCCACGCGTCGGCAGTGATCCCGACCGCGGTCGCCGAGCGCATCAAGCTCGTGATCTTCGACGTGGACGGCGTGCTCACGGATGCGGGCATCTACGTCGGCGCCACTGCGTCCGGGGAGGCGGTCGAGCTCAAGAAGTTCGACATCCAGGACGGCATCGGCATGAAGATGCTCATGTGGTCGGGACTCGAGGTGGCCATCGTCTCGGGCCGCATCTCGCAGGCCACGGAGCTGCGCGCGCGCGAGCTCGGGGTCGAGTGCTTCCAGGAGGCGGACGCGCACAAGATGCCCGCCGTCGAGTCGCTCTTGGCGCGCTACCACCTCGGTTGGGACGAGGTGGCCATGGTCGGCGACGACATCCCCGACCTCGCCGTGCTCCGCCGCGTGGGGCTCCCGGCAGTCGTGGCCAACGCCACCGCGCCGGTGCGCGAGATCGCCCTGTGGGAATCGACCAAGCGGGGCGGCAACGGGGCCGTGCGCGAGTTCTGTGACGCGCTTCTGCTCGCCCAGGGCCGGCTCGGAGAGGCCGTCGAGCGCTACGTGAGGGAGCGGAGCGGGTCGTGACACGCGCCGCGGGTCGCGGAGTGGGCGCCAGCGACGAGGCGCTGCTCGAGGCCGGGCGGCGGGTTCTCGCCATCGAAGCCGCCGCGGTCGAGGCGCTGCAGGGGCGCATCGACGCCGAGTTCGTGCAGGCGTGCCGCCTCATCGCGGGTGCGGAAGGGCGCGTGGTTGTAAGCGGGCTCGGCAAGAGCGGCCACGTCGCCCGCAAGATCGCCTCGACGCTCACCTCCACGGGCACGGCGGCGGTCTATCTCCATCCCGTGGAGGCGCTGCACGGCGACCTCGGCATCGTCGGCCGGAGCGACGTGGCGGTCTTCGTGTCCAAGTCCGGGAACGTGTCCGAGCTCGGGGGCATCCTCGACCATCTGGGCCGCATGTCGGTGCCGATCGTGGCCATCCTGGGCACCCCCGGCGGCGAGCTCGCACGCCACGCCACCGTGGTGCTCGATGCCTCCGTGGCGGAGGAGGCGTGCCCCATGGACCTCGCGCCTACCGCGTCGACCACCGCCGCGCTCGCCCTCGGCGACGCGCTCGCCATGGTAGTGCTCCACCTGAAAGGCTTCCGCGAGGCCGATTTCGCGGCCCTCCACCCGGGCGGCGCGTTGGGACGAAAGCTGTCCGTTCGTGTAGCAGACGTGATGGTTTCCCAGGCCTACCCCTGGCTGGGAGAAGACGCGACCATGAAGGACACGATCGCACCGCTCGCCCACATGCGGGGCACGGTGGCCGTCGTGGACGCTCGGCGCCGCCTCGTCGGCATCCTGACGGCGGGGGATCTCACCCGCCTGATGGAGCGCGAGACGGACTTCCTCTCCATCCCCGTTGCCGACGTGATGACACGCGAACCGAAGAGCGCCACGCCCGAAGAGCTCGGCTCCGCGGCTGCCAGCCGTATGGAGGCCCACGGCATCATGGCCCTCCCCGTGGTGGGAGAGGACGGCCGGATCGTAGGCCTGGTTCACCTGCACGATCTCATGCGTTCGGGAGCCTTGTAGGCATGAGACCTCCTCGCCGTCTCCTCGCCGCCACCCTCGCCGCGCTCGCCCTCGGTGCCTGCGAGGAAGAGCAGATCGCCGTGGCGGCGAACGAATTCATGCAGGGCATCGACGCTCCGGTCGTCTTCGGCATGGTGAGCTACCTCACGGCCAACGGCGTCCGCGAGGGGCGCGTACAAGCCGACACGGCGTTCACGTTCGCGGACTCGACCAAGGTCGACCTCCGCGTCATGGTCGTCACGTTCTACGACGAGTCGGGCCGGGAGCGCGCCACCGTGCGCGGACGCACCGGGGAGTGGAATCAGGATACGGACCGTATGGTGGCGCGCGGGGACGTCGATCTCCTCGTCCACACCGACTCGAGCACGCTCCGGAGCCAGGAGATCTACTACGATCCCGACTCCGACCGCATCTGGAGCGATTCGGCCACGGTGCGCACGCTCGCCAACGGGACGGTCACGAGGGGCTCGGCGTTCGAGTCCGACATCGAGTTCACCAACGTGAGGATCCTGAACGTCCGCGGTGACGCGGGACGGATCTTCTAGTTCCCATGCTCCCCTCGCCCTCGGGCCTCCGCCGACTCCTCCTCGGCGCCGCCGCGGCGTTCGGACTGCCGCTGTGGGCAACAGGGGCCGCGGCGCAGGAAGGGTGCGACTACGTCGCCCCCGGCAACGACGTCATGAACTCGCAGACCCTGCCGGGCGGCGACCGGGTCACGTACTTCACCAACCCGCACTTCCTCTGCGACGATGGTGTGGAGATCTGGGCCGACTCGGCGGTCGCGTACACCGCCCAGGGGATGTCGCAGCTCATCGGCTCGGTCCGCTATCGGGACCAGGCGCGGGAGCTCCGGTCCGACCAGGCGCGCTACTTCTCCGACGTCGGCCGGCTGCAGGCCCAGGGCCACCTGCACGTGACGAACTCCGAGGACGGCTCGGGAATCGAGAACGGCGATCTCGTCTACCTGCGCGAAACCGATCGTCGCGAGGTCGAGGATATGACGGTCACGACCGGGAGGGACGGGCTGCGCCCCCGCGCGCTGGTGCGGCCGGCCCCCTCCGACTCGGCTGCTGTGGACGCCGAGCCGCCCTCGCCCTACACGGTGGTGGCAGACCGCATCGTGCTCCGCGGCGCTGGCTACTTCAACGCCACCGGCACCGTGGAGATCGAGCGCGACTCACTGTTCGCGTTCGCCGACAGCGCCGAATACGAGGAGGCCTCGGACGGGCTCATCCTCGTGGGCTCCGCGCGCGTCGAGAGCGCCTCCTACGACCTCGTCGGCCGCACCATCACGCTCGGCACGTCCGAAGGCGGCACGACCGAGATCCGAGCGCTCAGGGACGCCGTCCTGACCGGCGAGGACCTGAGCCTCACGGCGCCTCAGATCGTGCTGCACGTCGCGGACGGTTCGGTCGAGCGCCTCGTCGCGGTGCCACTCGCCGAGCTGGGCGCCCCCGACGCCGACAGCGCCGACACTGCCCGCCCGATGGCGAACGCGCAGGGCTTCGAACTCACCGCGGACTCGCTCGAGCTCACGGCACCCGCCGAGGTCGTCGAGCGGATCGTGGCGGCGGGGCAGGCGAGGAGCGTCTCGCACGCGCGCGACTCGCTCAACGTCGAGGGCCTCCCTGAGATCGCCCGCTTCGACTGGCTCGAGGGCGATACGATCGTGGTGACCCTCCGGCCGGTCTCCGACAGCGCGCAGGTCGCCGCCGACTCTACCGCCGGCGGCAACTACGAAGTCGAGCGCATCGTCGCCCGGGTGGGGGCTCGCAGCCTCTACAGGATGCCGCCGGAGGATTCGACCGCCGTGGTAGGCGTGGACGCGCCGGCGCTGCACTACGTCATGGGCGACGAAATCACGATCGTCATGAACCAAGGGGAGGTGGAGGTGATGGAGGTCGTAGGACAGACCCGGGGCGTGCACCTCGAGCCTCTCCGCCCGGGGGGCTCTCCGCCCGACACGCTGGTCGCAGCGAGCGACACCGCGGCGGTCACGATGAACGACGTGCGTCGACCCGCGCGCATTCCCACCACCCCGCTACCCGCGGGTACCGCACCCGCCCGAGGAGCCAAGCCGTGGACACGACCCTGAACGCCGACTCGCCGCCGACCAGCCGCCTGTGGGCCGAGGGGCTCACGAAGTCCTACCGCGGCCGCAACGTCGTGAACCAGGTGGACATCGAGGTCCGCCAGGGTGAGATCGTGGGGCTGCTCGGGCCCAATGGCGCCGGGAAGACGACCACGTTCTACATGATCGTCGGGCTGATCCCGCCGGGAGCCGGTACCGTCCACCTCGACGACGAGGACCTCACGCGCACGCCGATGTACATGCGTGCTCGGAAGGGCCTCGGTTACCTCGCGCAAGAGCCGTCGGTCTTCCGGAAGCTCACGGTCGAGGAGAACGTGCTCGCGATCCTCGAAACGATGGGACTCTCCAGGGATGAGCAGAGCCAGCGACTCGAGCACCTACTCGGCGAGCTCGGGCTCTCGTCGCTCCGGAAGAACAAGGCCTATTCGCTCTCCGGCGGCGAGCGCCGCCGGCTCGAGATCACCCGCGCGCTCGTGCAGCGACCCAAGTTCATGCTGCTCGACGAGCCCTTCGCCGGCATCGACCCGATCGCGGTCAACGACATCCAAACCATCGTGAAAGGCCTGAAGGGCCGCGGAATCGGGGTCATCATCACGGACCATAGCGTCGAGCAGACGCTGGAGATCGTCGACCGTGCCTACATCATGTACGAGGGGGGCATCAAGGTCACGGGAAGCGTGTCGGAACTCGTCTGGAACGACGAAGTCGCCGAGATTTACCTGGGGCCCACGTTGACCGCCCGCATGCGGAAGCGCTTCGAGCAGCCCGAGCCCGTGGTACAGGCGCTCGGGCTACCGAGTGGGTGACGAGCGGTTGACCGCCGGGCCCTGGTGAACGAGGCCAGATGAGTCAATTCAGCCAAAAGCTCTACCAGAGCACTCAGCTCCGTCAGGAGATGCGGATCAACCCACGCCTGTATCAGGCGATGGAGTTGCTCTACATGCCCCTGCTCGACCTCGAGCAGCACCTCAAGCAGGCGCTCGACGAGAACCCGTTCCTCGAGATGACCGAGGCGGAGACCGAGCAGGAGGTCGAGCTCAAGGAGGACACGAAGGACGAGCCCCTCGGAGACGAAGTCGACTGGGAGGAGATCCTCCTCGATGGCTTCGACGTGGGGGGACGCCGCCAGCAGTACGAGCACAAGCAGCACTTCGAGGCGACGCCGGTCGAGACGCGCGACTTGCACGATCACCTCTACGACCAGCTGAGACTGCTCTCCATGCCGGAGCGGGAGATCCGACTCGGCGAGGAGATCATCGGCGACATCGACGACGACGGCATGCTCGCCTGCGAGCTCGACGAGGCGGTGCGCGGCGTCAACGAGTGGCTCGCCGAGGTGCGACCCACGGCCGTCGCCAACGCCGAGCAGATCTGGGACGAAGACGAGCGCGCTCAGGAACTTGCCGAGATCGAGGAGCTCTTCCAGCCGTACACGGTGGTCGAGGCGGAGCGCATGCTGAAGGTGATCCAGTTGCTGGATCCCCCGGGCGTGGGTGCCCGCGACGTGCGCGAGTCGATTCTGCTCCAGCTCACCCAGCAGGGCGACGCGGACAGCGTCGCGTACCGCATCGTCAACGAGCACTTCGAGTCGCTGTCCAATCACCGCTGGAACGACATCGCGCGCGCTCTCGGCCTCTCGACCAAGGAGGTCCAGGACGCTGCGGACGCGATCAGCCACCTCGATCCGAAGCCCGGTCTGAAGTACGCGGTCGACCCCGAGCAGTACGTCATCCCGGACCTCATCGTCGAGAAGATCGACGGCGAGTACCTGGTCTTCGCCAACGACACCAGCCTGCCGCGCTTGAGGATCTCGCAGTCCTACAAGGACGTCGCGCGCGACAAGAAGCAGTTCACGGGGGAGAACAAGGAGTTCATCGCGAGCAAGCTGAACTCGGCGAACTGGATGATCCAAGCGATCGAACAGCGGCGCCAGACGATGCTCAAGGTGATGAACTTCATCGTGGACCGTCAGCGGGAGTTCTTCGAGCGCGGCGTGCAGTACCTGAGGCCGCTCACGCTCCGCGAAGTCGCCGACCACATCCAGATGCACGAGTCGACCGTGTCGCGCGTGACGAACAAGAAGTTCGTACAGACGCCTCGCGGCGTGTTTCCGCTCAAGTACTTCTTCTCGAGCGGCCTCCAGACGGTCAGCGGCGAGGATTTGTCTGCGCGAGCCGTGCGCGACAAGATTAAAGGCATGGTCGACGAAGAGGATGCCATGAAGCCGCTCACCGATCAGGCGATCGTGGCGATGCTCAAGGCCGACGGCGTGAGAATCGCGCGGCGGACCGTGGCGAAGTACCGGGACCAGATGGGGATCATGCCGGCACGCATGCGGAAGAGAGTCTGACCTTGCCCGCGAGCGCGCGCAGCGACTTCGCGGTGATCGTGCCGGCCTTCAATGAGGCCCCGGTGATGCACGACCTCGTGCGCGAGCTGCGCGCGGCATTCGAGCGCCACGGTCTCGACGGGGACGTGATCCTCGTCGACGACGGCTCGACCGACGGGACGGGCGACGTCGCGGAGAAGGCGGCGAACGGGTGGAGTCGCTTCCGCGTGATCCGGCACCGGACGAACCGCGGCAAGACCGAGGCGATGGTCACCGCGGCCGACGCGACCGAGCGCGGCACCCTCGTGCTCTTCGACGCGGATCTCCAGCACTCGCCCGACGACATCCCGCGCTTTCTCGACAAGCTCGCCGAGGGGTGGGACATCGTCGCTGGGCGCAAAGTCGGCAGCTACGACAAGCGGGTCGTGTCCTCGCTCTACAACCGGCTCTCCCGCACGATCTTCGACGTTCCGGTCTCCGACCTCAACTCGATGAAGGCGTTCCGGCGCACCGTGCTCGACGGACTCCTGCTGCGCCACGACTGGCACCGCTTCTTCGTCGTGCTCGCGCACGCGCGTGGGGCGAGCGTGGCCGAGATCGACGTGGAGCTCCACCCCCGACGGGCAGGCGAGTCCAAGTTCCGCGGGCCGTTCCGCATCCTGGTCGGGCTCGTGGACCTCGTGTCGGTGTGGTTCCTGCTGCTCTTCTCGCGCAAGCCGCTGCTCCTGTTCGGCGGCACCGGGCTGGCGCTCGCGGCGCTCGGCGTGCTGGTCGCCTTCGTGACCATCTACCTGCGCTTCGTCCACCCCATGATCGGGTTCGACCCCTACATCCCACCGATGGGGTACCGGCCGCTGCTCTATCTCGTGATGCTCCTCGAGACGCTCGGCTTCCTGCTGCTCGGATTCGGGCTCGTGTCGGAGCAGGTGGCCGAGGTGCGCGACGAGCTGGAAGCGATCCGCAAGCAGGGCCGGTAGCGCGTGGCCCGTCGCGTGTTGGTCGTCGTCGGGACCCGACCGGAGGCGATCAAGATGGCGCCGGTCGTCACCGCGCTCGCGCGCTACGCGCCGGAGATCGAGACGCGTGTGGCGCTCACCGGCCAGCACACCACGCTGGTCGATCAGGTACTCGACGTGTTCCATCTCCAGCCCGACTACGACCTCGACGTCATGCAGGAGGGGCAGTCCGTGTCCGACGTCGTGGAGCGCACGCTCCACCGGCTGGTGCCGGTGCTGCGGGAGTGCCGGCCCGACGTGGTGCTCGTGGAGGGAGATACGGCCACCGTGTTCGCCGCGTCGCTCGCCGCCTACTTCGAGCGCGTGCGCGTCGCCCATGTGGAGGCCGGGCTCCGCACAGCCGACAAGTGGGCGCCGTTCCCTGAAGAGATGTTCCGGCGCCTCACCGACGTCGTGGCTGACTTCCACTTCGCGCCTACGCGGAGGGCCGCGGATGCCCTCCGCGCCGAAGGTGTCCCCGCGAAGCACGTCTACCTGACCGGCAACACCGTCGTCGACGCGCTGCTCTCCGTGGCGGGGCGCGAGCGGCACGTCACGGACCACGCTCTGCGCTCGGTGCTCGACGACGCGGGCTCCCGCCTGGTCCTGCTCACCGCGCACCGCCGCGAGACGTTCGGCGCACCGCTGCGGCAGGTCCTCGGCGCCGTGCGGGCGCTCGCCGACCGCATGCCGGACGTGCGCATCGTGTACCCCGTGCATCCGAACCCCAACGTGGTGGAGCCGGCCACCGAGATGCTGTCGGACCATCCGCGCATCCACCTCACCGCGCCGCTCGACTACCTCGACCTGGTGACGGCGCTCGAGCACGCGAGCCTCGTCCTGACCGACTCGGGCGGCATCCAGGAGGAAGCACCGACCTTCGGCACGCCCGTGCTCGTGCTCCGCGAGGTCACCGAGCGGCCCGAGGCCGTCGAGGCCGGCGTCGCGGAGGTGGTCGGCACGGACGCGCGGACGATCGTCGAGCGGGCCGTCGCCGCCCTAGGGCGCCCCGTGCGCGGCCCCGTGGCCAATCCGTTCGGCGACGGCAGGGCGGGGGAGCGCATCGCGGATATTCTAGCCGCGGACCTGACCGGGCGCCCTCGGGAGACCGAGGACTGGAAGCCGTGAGGATCCTGATGCACTGCGTCTACTTCCCACCGGAGGTGGGGGGGCTCGAGAGCCACATCTTCTTCCTCTGCCGCGGGCTCGTCGCGCGCGGCCACCAGGTGGAAGTCGTGACGTCGCACTCTCTGCCTGGTCTTCCGAGCGAGGAAGTGATGGAGGGCGTGAGGGTCCTGCGCACGTGGATGCCCGCGCGCAACACGGTGGGCTGGGCGGCACACGCGTTCGCGTCGATGCCACGCTTCAGCGCGCTGGCCCAAAGGGCAGACGTCCTGCATGCCCAGGACATCGCGGGCGTGCCTCCGTGTATGCTCGCGAGCCGTGTGCGGAGCGTGCCGTTCGTGACCACGTGGCACACGAGCCATTTCCTCAAGCGCGCGGGGTCACCCTTCTGGCGTCCCGTCTTTCGTCGATATCTCGAGGCCGCCGACCACAACCTGGCCGCAAGCCGAGAGATCGCCGCGGTGGCCGAGTCCCTCGCGCCCGGGGTGCGCGTCGAGGCTCTGACGAACGGCGTCGAGACGACGGTCTTCACGCGCGTGGCGCCCACGCTGCCCGCGCCGCCCGCCGGGCGCCGAAGGCTCGTCGTGCCCCGCCGCCTCTTCCCGAAGAACGGCGTCGAGTACTTCGTCCGGGCCATGCCTGAGATCGTGCGGAAGATCGATGCCGAGGCCGTCGTGATCGGAGACGGGCCCGAACGCCTGGCGCTCGAGAAGCTCGCAGGCGAGCTCGGGGTGGCGGAGCGCGTGACGTTCCTGGGATCCCGGCCGCACGCGGACATGCCGGGGCTGCTCTCCGGGGCCGACCTCGCGGTCTTCCCCTCGCTGATGGAGGCGACCTCGGTCGCCGCCCTCGAGTGCATGGCGTGCGAGTTGCCGGTCGCGGCCTCCCGAGTGGGCGGGCTCCCCGAGATCGTGAACGAGCGCGTGGGTGCGCTCTTCGAGCCGGCCGACCCCGCCTCGCTCGCTCGCGCCGTCGTGGCGCTGCTCGAGGGTGGCCGCCTGCGCGAGCTCGGTAGCGCCGCGCGCCGGAGCGTCGTCGAGCACTGGAGCAACGATCGCCTCGTCGACCGCCACGTGGCGATCTATGAGGACGTGATCGCGCGGCGGAAGGCGGCCTGATGGCGCGAACGGCGAAGAAGGGCGGGAAGGCAGCGGACGTGAGCGCGGTCTCCGGCAAGGACCGGAGCCCCCCGCCGGCACCGCAGGAGGACGCCTCCACTCCGCGCATCCCGGGGTGGCTGCCACCCACGGTGTTCCTCGCGCTCACGCTGCTGCTGTTTCGCGAATTCGTGTTCAGCGACCAGATGCTCTTCGGCAACGACACGCTCGGCCTCGGCTACGTGGCACGCGCGTTCTACGCGAACGCCCTGACCGAGCTCGGCACGTTCCCGCTCTGGGCGCCGCAGCTCCTCGGAGGGACGCCGTTCCTCGAGGCGCTCTCGGGCGGGGACTCGCTCTATCCGCCCTCGCTCCTGCTTCTGCTGCTGATGGAGCCGTACCGGGCGCTCGGCTGGAAGCTCGTCATCCACGTGGCGGCGGCCGGGTTCTTCATGTTCGGCTGGGTGCGCGCGCTCGGTGCGTCCCGCCCGGCCGCGCTGCTCGGTGGCACGGCCTACATGCTCGCGCCCTACTTCGTGAGCCTCGTCCACCCCGGGCACGACGGGAAGATTTTCGTGACGGCGCTCGCACCGCTGCTCTTCTGGGCGGTCGAGCGGAGCTTCTCGAGGCCGTCGCTCAAGGCGTTCACGGGCGTGGCGCTCGTCGTGGCGCTCGTGATCTACACGACCCACTTCCAGATGGCGTACTTCCTCTTCGGTGCGGTCGGGCTCTACGCTATGCTGCGGGCGGTGGAGGTGTGGCTTGCGCGCGATGCGGCAGCCGACGACGCGGCGGCCGCGGCCTCGCCCACGCGCGCGCGCGCCGCCGGCCTACGCTTCGGCCTCTTCCTCGCCGCCGCCGTGGCCGGCGCGGGCATCGCAGCCGTGCAGCTCGTGCCGGCGGTGCAGTACGTGACCGAGCACTCCCGTCGCGTCCAGACTACCCGCGAGGCGGCTCAGGAGAGCGGCGTGGAGTGGTCGAGCTCCTGGTCGCTCCACCCTGAAGAGGTGGTAGCGATGGTCATCCCGGAGTTCGCTGGCAACAACTCGGGGGGCGCCGACTGGTCCCAGGGGACCTACTGGGGAAGGAACGTCACCAAGGACAACCACGAGGCCGCGGGCGTGGTGGTCCTCTTGCTCGCGCTCGTGGCGCTCCTCAGAGCGGGTCGGCGGGCGCTCCGCTGGTTCTTCGCCGGGCTGGCCGCGATCGCTCTGCTCTTCGCGCTCGGCGCGCACACGCCGGTGTGGAGGCTCTTCTACGAGGTCGTGCCCGGCGTCCGGCTGTTCCGAGCGCCGTCACAGGTCATGTTCCTCTTCGCATTCGCGGCGTCTACGCTCGCCGCGCTCGGCCTCGACCGCATCCTCGGCCAGAAGTCCGACGAGGCCGCCGGACGCACGATCGGGAGGGCGCTCTGGATCTGTGTGGGCGCGCTCGGTGCGCTCGCGTTGCTCGCGGCATCGGGCGCGCTCACGTCCATCTGGACGACGGGCTTCTACGCAGACATTGACCCCTCGCGTCTCGAGCGGTTGGCGGGGCTGGAGCCACTCATCGTCCGCGGCGCGTGGATGTCGTTCGGGCTCGTGCTCGCTGCGGCGGTCCTCGTGTGGGCCCACCGCCGGGGCCACATGCCGGCGGGCGCGCTCGTAGGACTCCTCGTAGCCGTCGTCGCGGCGGACGAGTTCCGCGTGTCGAACGGATTCATCCGCACCATCGACTTCGCGCAGTGGTCCGCGCCGGACGCCAACATCCAGGCCGTGCTCGAGCGGGAGCAGGGCTCGACCGAGCCGTATCGCCTGCTCTCGTTCGCCCAGAACGGGCAGGACGTGCACCCCGCGCTCCACGGGATCGAACTCGCGGGCGGCCATCACCCGAACGACCTCTCGCGCTACCGGGAGCTCATCGGGATGGTGGGCTCGGGGCTCCCCGAGAACCTGCTGGACAACGACATCCGCCGGCTGCTGAACGTGAAGTACGTCCTCTGGCCTGACTACCAGTTCGGCCAGTCGATCTCCGGGATGCCAGTCGTGTCGCGCACCGCGCTCCAGAACGGCTCACCGTACGAGACCGTACTCGCCGATGCGGGACTCCCGAGGGCCCGTCTGGTCGGCGCGGCGACCGTGAAGTCCGACGCCGAGGCCGTGCCGTACATGCTCTCCGACGCGTTCGACCCCGTCCGCGAGGTCGTCCTCTCCGAGCCGTCGCCCCTCGAGATGGACGGCGCGCCCGCATCCGGAACCGTCACGTGGCTCTCGCGCACGCCGAACGAGCTGAGCCTCTCGGTGACCACCGAACGGCCGGCGCTCCTCGTCGTGGCGGACAACTGGTTCCCGGCATGGCGCGCGACGGTCGACGGCGCCGACGCGCCCGTGCTTCGCGCGTACCACACGCTGCGGGCCGTGCCGGTGCCCGCGGGTGAGCACCAAGTCGTCATGCGGTACCAGTCGGACGCCGTAGGGCGAAGCCTCTGGATCAGCCTGATCCTGCTCGTCGGGCTCGTCGGCGCGACCGCTGGGCAGACCTGGCAGCAACGCCGCGCGGGGAGGGAGCCCTGAAGCGGTGGCTGCTCCTCGGCGGCCAGCTCGTGCTGACCGTGGCGGTGACGTGGCTGATCGTCGACCGCGTCGACCTCGGCTTGGGGGAGCTGCGCGGGCTGGACCGCTCGATGTGGCTCCCCAGTCCGCTCCTCTTCATCGCGGCCTCGCTGCTCCTGCTCGTTGCGTATTTCGTCTCGGCCGCGATCTGGGGCCGCATCGTGCGTGACCTCGGCGGCCCGGGCCTCCCCGTGGCCGACTCGATCCGCATGTTCATGATCGCCAACCTGGGCCGCTACCTCCCGGGTAAGGTGTGGCAGATCGCGGGGCTCGCGGCGCTCGCGAAGGGCAGGGGGGTGCCCCCGGCAACCGCGGCAGGCGCGGCGGTCATCGGCCAGGGCATCGCGGTGGTGGCGGCCGCCGCCGTCGGCATGGGCGCGCTCCTCGGGGGCCCTGATCCCTATCCGACCTGGGGACTCGTCGGGCTCGCGCTCGTCGTCCTCGCCGCCCTGCTCCTGGCCGTGCCGACCGTCTTCCAGCGGATCGTCGGCCTATGGTTCCGGCTGACTCGCACCGCGGCACGCCCCGAGGTCGGAGGCATGCACGCTCTCCGGTGGCTGGCGCTCTACACGGTGAACTGGGCCATGTACGCGCTGTCGTTCTGGGTGCTCGCGCGGAGCCTGGGGTTCGGCGGCGCGCCGATTCCCGTGGCGTCCGCGTTCGCGGCCGCCTATGTACTGGGCTACGCCATGGTATTCGCTCCGGCCGGCCTCGGGCCCCGGGAGGGCTTCCTGATCATCTTCCTCACGCCGCACCTCGGCGCCGCGCCCGCGGGCGTTCTCGCGATCGTCGCGCGCGTGTGGACGACGCTCGTCGAGGTCGTACCCGCGGGCATCTTCTGGCTCGGCCACATGGCCCGTCCGTCGGCCGCGGCGGACACGCCGGAGGAGCGCGCACCGTGAGAGGCGCTCGCATGCTGGTCATCGTGCCGACCTACAACGAGCGCGAGAACCTGCCGAGGAAGGTCCCGCAGATCCTCGCGCAGGATGGCCGTATCGACATCCTCGTGGTGGACGACGCGTCCCCCGACGGCACGGGCGAGATCGCCGCCGCCCTCGCGGCCGAAGATCCCCGCGTTCATCTCCTGCGCCGCACCGCCAAGGACGGGCTCGGCGCCGCCTACCTCGCCGGGTTCGCGTGGGGGCTCGAGCGCGGCTATCGACTGCTCTTCGAGATGGACGCCGACATCTCCCATCCGCCCGATGCGCTCGGGCGCATGATCGAGGCCGCCAAGGAGCACGACGTCGTGATCGGTTCGCGCTACGTCGGTGGGCGGGTGACCGTGTCCAACTGGCCGATGACCCGCCTCCTCGTGAGCTACTTCGGCTCGTGGTACGCGCGCACGATCACCCGCATGCCCATCCGCGACGCGACCGGCGGCTTCAATTGTTGGCGTCGCGAAGTACTCGAAGCGGTAGGCCTACATCGTATCCGCTCCAATGGATACGCGTTTCAGATCGAGCTCAAGTTCAGGGCGTTCCGTAAGGGCTTCTCGATGATCGAGGTCCCGATCCTTTTCACCGAGCGGGACTTCGGCGAGTCCAAGATGTCCAATCGGATCGTGCGCGAGGCCATCTGGCGGGTGTGGTGGCTGAAGGTCCAGGACCTGCTGGGTAGACTCTAGGAGCGCGCGCGTGACCGAGCCCCGCATCGGTAAGGAGCACTACGACTCGAGCACGTATTTCGAGGGCGAGGACGCCGCGCACCTCACCGACGCCGATAGCCCGTTCCAGCGCTACCGCGTCGCCAAGGTCACCGAGCTCGCCGGACCGCAACCGACGGACCGTGTCGTCGACCTCGGGTGCGGCTGGGGCACGTTCGGGTTCGCGCTGGCCGATCGGGTGGCCGAGGTCGTCGGCGTGGACTTCAGCGAGAGGTCGATCGCGTTTTGTAGCCGTCGCCTCGAGGCTGCCCCGCGGCCGAACGTCCGATTCGTGTGCGCGGACGCGGGCGCGACGGCACTCCCCGGCGGCGCGTACGATCTCGTGCTCGCCGCCGATCTCTTCGAGCACCTCTATCCCGATGACTCCACGCGCGTGGCGAAGGAGGCGTTCCGGCTGCTCGCACCCGGGGGGCGCTTCGCGACGTGGACCCCGCACCGCGGGCACGTGCTGGAGGTGCTCAAGAACCGGAACATCGTTCTCCGCCGCGACGTCACGCACGTCGACTACAAGTCCATGACGGGTATGCGGAGGTTACTTTCGGACGCCGGATTCACCAACGAGAGGGCGTACCACGCGGAGTCCCACGTGCCGGGCCTCAGGGTTGTGGAACGGCTTCTCGGACCCGTCGTGCCGCTCTTGAGGCGTAGGATCGCGGTGCTCGGTCGGAAGCCAGGCGGCAGCGAGCCGGGCATCAGTAGGCGAGGCTAGGGGAGGGGAGCATGGGTTGGGAGATCGAGCGACGCTTCCTCGTGCGCGTGCCCGAGAAGCGATGGCCGCGAGCCGAGGAGGGGCACCATCTCAAACAGGGATACGTCCGTCACGGCGATCCGTCCGTGAGGATCCGCACGGGAGAGCCGCGGGGTCCCGTGCTCACGTGTAAGAGCGGGAGCGGCGTGCGGCGGTCGGAGGTGGAGGTCGTGGTGACCGAGGAGGTCGCGGCCGCGCTCTTCGAGGCGGCGGGCGATCACGTGCTCGAGAAAGTGCGTTTCCCGATCGGGGCGTGGACCGTCGATCGTTTCCTGGGTGATCTCGACGGCCTGGCACTCCTCGAGATCGAGCTCGACGCCGAGGACGAGCCGCTTCCAGAGCCTCCCGCCGGGGTTGCAGTACTGCGTGAAGTGACCGACGACAAACGTTTCGTGAGCGGGCGCTTAGCCGCCCTCGAGCCCGGCGAGCGACGGAAGCTGGTGAAGAAGGCGTACAAGGAGGTGGACGAATGAGACGTGTTCGAACTCGCGCCGTGCTGCCCGCTGCGCTCATGACGGCCGGCTGCACGTTGATCGGCGGGCCCGCGACCATCACGCCGCCGCCCATCGACCCCGGGTCCATTCGCGATCCCGTCCCCTATGACCAACCCGCGAGCGCGTCGGGCAACATGGTCGAGTACGAGCAGGGGGGCCGCACGTACCGCGTACTCGACAGCTCCTACGGCTACGACGAGCGCGGGTTCGCCTCATGGTACGGCGAGGAGTTCAACGGCCGTCCAACCAGCAGTGGCGAGACCTTCGACATGTACGCACTCACCGGCGCGCATCGCACGTTGCCGATTCCCGCGTACGTGCGCGTCACCAACCTCAGCAACGGCCTCTCCGTGATCCTGCGCGTGAACGACCGCGGCCCGTTCCGCGACCCCGACAACCGCATCCTCGACGTGTCCTACGCGGCCGCGGTGCGGCTCGACATGGTGCGGGAGGGCACGGCGTCCGTGCGCGTAGAGGCGGTGGAGCCGTGGCAGTATAGGGTGCGGTAGTACGTCGTCACCATCGACCCGAGTCTCCTGAGGAGTCATGCCAAGAGCCACCAGAGATCTCTCCACGTGGGCTCACATCGCGGAGATCGCGTCGGGACTCGCCGTGTTCGTGACCATGGTGCTCTTGATCCTTCAGGTGCGGGACAACACCGAAGCGATCAGAGTGGCTGCTCGGCAGAAATCGGCCCGTAACGGCCAGGACCTCTTCAGACTCCTTGCGGAGGACAACGGCATCACGGAGTTGCAGGTCCGGCAATCAAACGGCGATGCCCTGTCGCCATCCGAACGCTTGCGCTGAGAGTCACCGAGTCCCAGTACGTCCTTCACGAGTCGGGGCTGCTGAACGCGGACGAGCGTCGTGCTCTCAGGCATCGTCTGGCAGGGCCGGCGCGGCGATCGGGGTACGTGGAGCTCATCGCGCAGTGCCCCGACTGCTATACGCCACTATTCCGGGCATGGGTCGAGAGCATCGTCGAGGATCCGGCGCCGGAACCGTAGGGCTTGAGGGTCGGCGAGCATGTAGTACATTGTACGACATGAAGACGGCCGCTGTTACGATCCGCCTCGATCCCAAGCTCGAAGACCTCCTCGACCGCGTCTGCCGGACGACTGGGCGCTCCCGAAGCGAGGTTGTCCGCGACGCTCTCCGGCGCCAGCTCACACAGCAGCTCTTCGAAGAGGCGCGGCGGCAGATCATTCCGTTTGCTGAAGCGAGGGGCATCTACACCGACGAGGACGTCTTCAAGATCGTCTCGTGACGCGCGTTTGCCTCGACTCGAACGTGTGGGTCGCCGCCTTCGCGGCGCGTGGTCTGTGCGCCGACCTGCTGGCGCTTGTGCTGGCCGAGCACGAGCTGGTTGTCCCGGAGGTTGTGGCCGAAGAAGTGCGCCGGGTGCTCACGATCAAGCTCAACGCGACCGATGCGGCCCTCTCCTCCGTAGAGGCGGTGTTCGATCGGTGTGAGTTCGTGCCGAGGGGAAGGGATCCCTCGCCGACCGTCGTGCGTGACCCCGATGACGAGCGCGTCCTGGCTGACGCGTTCGCGGGCGGCGCCGAGATCCTGGTGAGCGGTGACGGCGACCTCCTCGCGGTGGCCGCAGAGTCGCCGATCCGCATCCTGTCTCCCCGGGCGTTCATCACGCTGGCTCGTGGCGGCACGCCCTAGGAGGGGGAGTCCTCTGAATGGGCCCCCCTCACTGAGAGTTTCAACTGCAACCCAACATAATACCTATTATACGAAGTCGATTCTTGCATCGACCCCGATAGTTTCCACGCTATGAAGATCAAAGCTGACGAGTTCGAACGGAGGTTCGACAACGGCGAAGACGTCTCGGCCTACCTCGAGGTCGAGGAGGCTCGACGCCCAGCAATCGAGCACCGCCGGGTCAACGTCGACTTCCCGGGCTGGATGGTCGAGTCCCTGGACCGGGAGGCCAAGCGTCTCGGCGTCACCCGGCAGTCCGTCATCAAGATGTGGATCGCCGATAGGTTGGAGCGGAAGGCGTCCTAGGGCCGGTTTGAAGCCGAGCCCCGCCGCCGATCAGGCGCTGGTTGCGGTCCTGATCTCCTCGATCCTCATCTCGAACAGCCCTCGCTCGGGAGCGCCCTCTTCGAGGCCCTCGATCGCACGCTCGTAGAGCTCGACGGCGCCCTCGGTGTCCCCACGCTCGGTCCGGATGCGCGCCGCAGCCTCGAGCGCGTCACGGACCTGGAAGTCGAGGTCGGAGCGGTTGGCGATGGCCAGGTAGATCTCCTCGGCTTCGCCCGCCTGGCCGTCCTGCTCGTACGCCGCGGCCAGGAGCGTCGCGGCCTGCAGCTCGAGCGGTCCGCTGGGGGACTCGCCGATCGGCCGGAGTACCGCCTGGGCCTGCTGCGCGCTCCCGTCCCTCAGGTAGAGGTCACCCAAGAGGATCCGAGCCTCACCCTCGTAGGCGGTGCCGGCGAACCGCTCCAGGAACGTCCCGAGCTCGGTCTTGGCGCCCTCGGTATCCGAGATCGCCACCGTCTGATAGATCAACTCGAGCTGCTGCGCCGCCTGCTCGCCCAAGGACCGCCGGTAGCTCCGGTAGTAAAGGAGTCCCGCGACGGAGATCGCCGCGACGACCGCGAGCACCGTGATGATCTGCTGGTTGCGCTCGGCCCACTTACTGGCATGGAGCACGCGGCTGACGAAGACGTCGTCCGGCTCCTGACTCGAGGCCGAAGTCGACTTGCGCGTTGCGGGCTTGGGCTGCGACATGGGACGAAAAGATGGCTTGGGAAGCGGAAGCCGGCTACGGGGCCGGCTTTTCGGCGGACGGGTGATACCCGGCGAGGGCCAGGAGATCCCTCGGCCGCTGGAGCGAGAGGCACCCATCCCGGGTGGTGGCGAGGACGCCGTCGTAGAGCCAATCGTTGAGGAGGGTCGTCACGGTGGCTCGGTGCGCCCCGGCGAGGTCGGCGAGCACCTGGTGCGTGAGCTTCTGCGAGAGGTGGATCCCCCGCCCCTCGGGCTCCCCGCACCGCTCCCCCATATCGAGCAACACCTCGGCGAGCCGCTGAGCCGCGCTCGGTCCATGGGATCCGCCCTGCGCGTGCCTCAGCCGGTGCAGCTCACGCTCCATCCCCTCGAGATACGCATCCAGGGTGCTCTTCGCCGTCTTGAGGCCGTGGAGCACGCCGCCCTTGGGGAGCGGGTGCACGATGCACGTCGAGCCGGCGATCGCCCCGTAGCGGCGCAGTCCCTCGGTGAGCGCCTCGTCGCCGAAGATCTCCCACGGGAGCGCCACGCCGACCGTGCGCTCGGGAAGCCCGGGCTCCATGCCCGGCAGCACGAGTCGCATGAAGCCGCCGCGCACGAGATAGACCTCTCGCGCATCGTCCCCTGGAGCGTAGAGCGCCCTGCCCTTCACCAGCCTCACCCCCTCGGACTTCTTCACCAACCGAAAGAGCTTCCGGTCGCGAGGGGGATTGAGCCGGAACGGCATCGTCAGCGGCCGGACGTGGGCGGTGAGACGACCGGCTCGAGCGCGGGATGGAACGCGAGCCCGAGCGCGATCAGGATGGCGGGCATGCAGAGGAGCGCGGCCGGATAGGGGCCCAACGCGTCGGCCAGCGCTCCGGTGCCGAGCACGCCGACCGAGCCGGTCGCCCAGGCGAGCCCCATCACGATGCCCGAGCTCACGCCCGCCGCCGAGGGCAGGCTCTCCTGAGCCATCACGACGATAGGCGGGAGTGTCGCGAGCCCGAGGAACCCCGCGGTCGCGATCGCGACGAGGCCTAGCGCGCTCGTGGGGCCGAGCCACACCGCCGCGAGGTGCGCAGGAAGCGCCCAGAAGCACAGACGCACGAGCAGCGTGCGCCGGCTCATGTGGTCCGCGAGCAGGCCGCCCATCACCATGCCGAACGACTGCGCTCCGAGATAGACGCTCAACGCGACCGCCCCGAGCGTCTCGCTGCCTCCGGCCTCGGAGACGATGATCGGCTCCATGGTGAGAAAGCTGCGCTGCACGAACGACATCGTCGCGCTGATCCCGAACATGAGCCCGAGCGGCCCGCGGAGCTGCGCGAGGACCGCGCCCGGCGGAGGTGGAAGCGTGGCGGCGTGGGGATCGTCCCGGTCGCTCGGCAGCCCGAGGAAGATGAGCGGCGCGAGCACCACGGCGGGGATCATCGCGACCCACAGCCCATCGAGCCCGCTCCGCTGCACGATCCACACGGCCGCCAACGGTCCGATCGCGAACCCCGCCGCGCCCCCGAACGCGAACAACGAGTAGCGCCTTCCCGCGCCCTTCCCTTCCCCCACGCGCGCCGCATACGATGCGCCCGGAGGGTGGAACGCCGCGTTGCCGAGCCCGGCGACCATCAGAACGAAGATGAGCCCCCAGAACGTGGACGCGAACGCGATGGAAGCGACCCCGACGCCCGCGACGAGCGGTCCGACCGCTGTGAACGCGCGTCGTCCAAAGCGGTCCGCGAGATAGCCGAGGAGAGGCTGCGGCAGTGAGCCCGCGATGCCGAACGCGACGGTGAGCGTGGCGGCCATCGCGATCGAGATGCTGAGCTCATCCATGATGCGCGGCAGTAGCGGCGGCACGAACGAGGCGTACGCGTCCGTGAGACCGTGTGCGAAGGCCACCACGAGCGCGACGCGCAGCGCAGTCGACGCGCCGGAGCCCTCCCTGCTGGTGGCGACGGTCTGCACGAGCGATGTCGGCTCCCGAACGGTCGATGGTGGGCTCCCACAATAACCGACGCGCAGGCCCGCGACCACGCCCCTGGCGGCAGCTGTCGGCGTGTGGCAAGCTGGACCGATGCGTCTCTTCTTCACTCTCGGCTGCGTGCTCGCCGCGCTCGGCGTCGGTCTCGGCGCGTTCGCTGCTCACGGCCTCCGCAACGTCCTCAACGCGGCGGACCTCGCGACATTCGAGACCGGCGTCCGCTATCAGATGTACCACGCTTTCGCACTCCTCGTCGTGGCGTGGGCCATCGAGCGCTGGGGAGCCGCGACGGCGACCTACGCGGGCTGGGCGTTCGTCGTAGGCATCGTGGTGTTCTCGGGGAGCCTCTACCTGCTGGTCCTCACCGGTCCACGGTGGCTCGGGGCCGTGACGCCGATCGGCGGGGTGGCGTTCCTCGTCGGCTGGGGGCTTCTCGCCTGGACGGCCTTCCGGGGTTGAGCGACGAGGTCGCGCAGGCCCGCGACCTCGTCGGGCCCCTCGCCCACGCGACTTGCGGCACCTGGTCGGGGGGTTGAGGGTCACCCATGATTCGTCAATCAATCGAGACGGGCCGCGCCGAAACCCGGCGAGGCCCCGAGTCCGGAGACACGATGGTCCGTGGCACACGGCGGAGCGCGGTGTGGGCGGTTCTCGCCTGCGTCGCCTCGGCGTGCGGCAGCGAAACTCCGACCGGGCCTCCCTCCGTAGCAGCCGTGGTCGTGTCGCCGAGTCCGGCTTCGGTGCGGGTCGGCGAGCTGATCGTGCTCAGCGCGACGGCCGAAGACCAGGGGGGCAACAGGCTCACCGGCCGCGCCGTCACGTGGACGTCGGTCAACGCCGCGGTCGCGTCGGTCGCAAGCGGCGTCGTGAGCGGGATCAGCGAGGGCACGACCAACGTGTCGGCCGTCGTGGACGGCACGCCCGGCACCGTCACTGTGACCGTCACCCCCGCGGGGGTCTCGACCGTGGACGTACGGCCCGTCGTCGCACAGGTGCTCTTGGGTGCGACGATCCAGATGACCGCCACGCCGCGGAGTGCCTCGGGCACGCCGCTCACTGGCCGAGCGATCTCGTGGGCCTCGTCCGATCTGGCGATCGCGACGGTCAGCCCGACGGGGCTGGTGACGGGCGTCGCGGGTGGGGACGTCACCATCACCGCGACGGTCGAGCAGCAGCTCGGCTCGGGCGACCTCGGCGTCCTCGACCCCACCGCCCCGCGCATCACCGCGATTACCCCCTATCCGCTGATCGAGGGCGGGACCGGCACGCTCGTCGGCGTGAACTTCGGAGCCACACCCGGCGGGAACGTCGTCACCGTGGATGGTATCTCCGCCACCGTAACCGCCGGCGACGGTACCAGCGTGACGTTCACCGTGCCGACCACGGGGTGCAGACCCCACCGTTCCGTGCCCGTGCGTGTGACGGCGGGTGGCAAGTCGGGCACGCTCGCGCACCCTGTTCGCCCCGCGGTGTTCACGCAGGTCGGCGTGGGCGAGCAGTTCATCCTCGGAGGGCCGGGGGCTCCGTGCCTTCAGTTCGACGGCGCGCCCTCCTTCGAGAGCTACCTGGTGGGGGTCCAGTCGGTCTCGGAGAACGCGGCTAGCCTGAGCGCCGTGCAAGTCGTCTCGCGCACGGGTCTCTCGTCGGGCGGGAGCACGGCAGGCTCCCCCACCGCCACCCCGGCCCCGTCGGCCGCGCCCGCGACCCCAGTCACGCTCGAGACGCTCCCGGTGCTCCAAGCCCACGCCCGCCGGCACACGGAAGCGCGCGGAGGAGAAGCCGACCTGCTCCGCTCGGGCGCCCTCGACTTCCAAGCCGCGGCGGCGGGCGCGCTCCAGAGCGCCATCCCACCGAATGCGTCCGTCGGCCAACGGTTCACGGTGCGGGTGCCATCGCACTATCCGGGGAGTTGCACGCAGTTCACGACGATCCAGGCGGAACTCCGGCTCATCACCCCGCGCGGACAGTGGCTCGTCGACGTCGCCAGCCTGGCCGGCGGATACACGAACGCCGACCTCCAGTCGATCGCGGACGACTTCCAAGGCGACGTAGCGCCGGCGCTCGAGCCGATGTTCGGCACGATCCCCGATACCGACAACAACCCGCGCATCGCGTTCGTCGTCAGCGAGCGGGTCAACCAGGAAGGGTGGCTCTCCTACCCGAGTCTCTACGACTACCTGCCGACGTCCCAGTGCGCCGCGAGCAACGAGGGCGACTACCTCTACCTCGCGACGCCGGGCACGGGTTCGTTCTCGTCCGCGTTTCTGCTCGAGGTCATGGGCTACTCGCTCTCGCACGACTTCACCCACGTGATCCAGAACCGCGCGGTGATCGGCGGCGGAACGCGCGCGCCAGCCTGGATCGAGGAGGGACAAGCAGCGCTCGGCGAGGAGACGTTCGCGCACCGCCTCACGAGTCGCGCGCCGCGGCAGAACTACGGGCAGAACGTGATGTTCGCGACGATCGGACAGATTCAGCCGTTCTCCATGGTCGGCGGCCTGGCGTACTACTTCGGCTTCCTCGACTCGACTTCGCCCAAGATCACGGGCGCGCCGGAGCAGTGTACCTGGCTCGACCCCCAGGACGGTGGGCCCGCGAGCTCGGGCCCCTGCCCCGCGCCCGGTCCGTCGAGCGGAGCGTGGGCGTTCCTGCGCTGGCTCACGGATCACTATGGCTCGGTGCTCGGAGGCGACGGGATCTTGCAGCGGGGTCTGATCGACGCATCGGGCCCGGGCTTCGACCGCGTGGAGTCCTTGGTCGGCGTCCCCATCGAGACGCTGCTGGCTCGATTCGCGGCTTCACTGTACGTGGACGACCGCATCACGTTGGCGGACGCTACCCTCGGGTTCCCCAGCTGGAACCTGCTCGAGTTCGACCAGGCGGTGTTCGCGGCAGGGCGGCTCACGCCGAGAACGCGAGGCTTCGCCACGTACACCGATACCGGATCCGTGCGTGGGGCCTCCACGCTGTACTACACCGTGGGAGGATCCGGACGCCCCGCCACGGCCATCGAGATCACGGGTCCGAGCGGCGCACCCCTCTCGGCTGGCGTGCAGGTCTGGATCGTGAGGCTCCAATAGTGGCCACGCCCAACGTGCGCGCCGTTCGCGGCGGTCTGTCGCTCCTCCTCGCGGCGACGCTCGCGTGCGGGGACGGCTCCACGGGGCCGCAGCCGGTCGCCTCGGTCGACGTGTCGCCCACGGCCATCACGCTCGCCGCGGGCCAGACCACGTCACTGGCCGGCACGCCGCGGGACGGCACGGGGAACGCGCTCACCGACCGGGACGTGACCTGGACGAGCGGCGCGCCGAGCATCGCATCGGTCGACTCGAGCGGCGCGGTGTCGGGGCTGTCCGCGGGCACCGCGACGATCACCGCGACCGCGGAGGGCGTGAACGGATCCGCCGCCGTCACGGTGCTCCCGCCTCGCGTCGCCAGCATCTTGGTGGCGCCCGTGAACGTGTCGATCCTCCCGGGCGACACCCTCAGGCTGGCCGCCACGGCCCAGGACGCACAGAGCAACGTGCTGACGGGCCCCGTCTTCGCGTGGGGAAGCGACAACGTGAGCGTGGCCACCGTCGATGCGACCGGGCTCGTCACCGGGCGCACGCCCGGGGCCGCGACCCTGTACGCCACGTCGTCCGGAGTGTCCGGCAGCGTGGACGCGGTGGTCGTCGATCCCAACGCCCCGCGCATCCTCGCGGTGACTCCGGCCGAACTGGTAGAGGGGCAACCGGCGACCCTCCGTGGGAGGAATTTCCACCCTGTCGCGGCCACGAACGTCGTGACGATCGACGGCGTGCGCGCGACCGTCAGCGCCGCGACGGACAGCACGCTCGCGATCTCCGTGCCTGCCCTCAACTGCCGTCCGCGCCATCTCGCCGACATCTCTGTGACCGTCACGGGCGCCTCGGGTCGCTTCGGTCACCCCGCCCGCCCCGCCACGTCCTTCCAGCTCGCCATCGGGCAGATGGCGCTGCTCCAGACTCCCTCCGCCTACTGCCTCCAGTTCGCAGCCACCACGACCGACGAGCAGTACGTGTTCGGCGTGCAGTCCATCGCGGAGAGCTCCTCATCGCTCTCGTCCGTCCAGGTGGTGAGCGACGCCGACGACGGTGTTTCCGCTGCCACGCCACCCGCGACGCTCCCCGTAGCCGCGCCGGCCACCGACTCGCCCACCGAGGAGCTGCCGTTCGCCCTGGCGTGGCGGGCGAGAGAGGCCGAGGCCATGCGCCGCGAGATCGAGTCGCTGCGTGACATGCCGCGACCAGTGACGCGTCCTGCGCTCGCGCCCCCGGCACTCATCCCCGGGAACGTGACGGTCGGCACGCAGGTGACGCTCCGGTATCCCAACCTCGACTTCAACAACACGTGCTCGAACTACGTCGAGATCCAGGGCACCGTTCGGTTCGTCAGCGTCTCAGGCATCTGGGTGAGCGACAATGCCAACCCGACCGACAGCTATAGCACCGCGGACTACCAGGCGCTCGGGAACAAGTTCGAGACCGACATCTACTCGAACCAGACGAGATACTTCGGCCTCCCCGACGATGCGGACGGGAATGGCCGCGTCGTCATGGTGGTGACCAAGGAAGTCAACGACGACCAGATCGGCGGCATTGTCCCCTCCGCGAACCTCTTTCCTCGCTCGAGGTGCCCGGGAAGCAACGAGGGCGAGTACTTCTTCATGTTTGCGGCGGATCCGACCGGGGTGCACCAGCTCGGTCCTGTGTCCCTCGACACCGCGTTGGGCGTGGCTCCCGCCATCATCGGCCACGAGCTCGTGCACAACATCCACCTCTCCCGGCGCTTCGCGGCCGGACACGCGTTCTGGGACTCGTGGTCGCACGAGGGACAGGCGACGCTCGGTGAAGAGGTGCTCGGCCACGCGCTGAACACGGGGCGGGGCCCTGGGCAGAATTACGGGTGGTCGATCGTGCGGAATACCCCGGTGACCGCCGATCGCGCGTGGTACTACGACAACATCCGTCCGCTCTTCTTGTACTTCGGGTGGAGCCCGGCGAGCGGCTACGACCCCACGGCGCCCGGGAGCACCAAGCGTCAGAACGCACCCGAGGCATGCACGTGGCTGGACACGCCCAGCGGGGCCAACGCGGGGTCCTGCTCCAATCGAGGCTCTCTCGTGTACGGCGTGACCTGGTCGTTCTTGCGGTGGCTCTCGGACCACTACGGGCCGACCTTCCCGGGCGGTGAATCCGAGATGCACAAGAGGTGGATCGACGGCCCACTCGTTGGGTTCACGTCGATCGAGGCACTGGTCGGCCAGCCCATCGAGGAGTTGCTCGCGCACTGGGCGGCGTCCCTCTACCTCGATGACCGTGTCAGCGGCCTCGATCCCCTGCTCACGCTTCCGAGCTACGACCTCGTGAACATCGAGAGCAACGTGGTTCCGGAGGCGCGCCTCACGCCGCGAGCGCGCGGGTTCGCGGACTTCGCGCAGTCCCTTCAGGTCCGTGGGGGCTCGAGCGCCTACTTCCTCGTGTCCGGCGCGAACCGTCCTTCGACGGCGATTCGGATGCGCTCTGCGACGGGCGGATTCCTAGACCCGTCGGTGCAGGTGTGGGTGGTGCGGACGCGGTAGCGAGGGTCCCGGCGGGTCAGCCGCTCGCCTCGCCGAACCTGTCTCGATAGTCCGCCATGGACGCCTCGATCACTGCCTCGGCGTGCGCACGCGCGTAGGGCTCGCCCACGCTCACGTGGTGCTGGCCGGCCCTCCCAGCCTTGTACGTCGAGAAGTAGTGGATGAGCCGATCGACCAACGCGCTGGGCAGCTGCGTCAGCTCGGTGATCTCGCCCTAGATGGCATCGTCGCGGAGGACGGAGACGATCTTGTCGTCCGCCTCGCCGGCGTCGAGCATCGGTAGACCACCCACGACGTTGGCGTGCAGGAGAACCTCGCCCCTGGTGATCCGCCGCTCGCTAAGCACGCAGATGTCGAGCGGATCCAGGTCCCCCGGGGTGGCACCCGGCATCATCGCAGCGACTTTCGGCCCGGCGTACGTCTGCGGGATGAACCCGTAGATCGTCGGCGGAAGCGAGGACGTGCGCTGAGCGCGGTCCACCTTCATGTAGCCCGAGCTCTTGTCGACCTCGCACTTCACGAGGTCGAACGGCGTGATCTCCACGAACACGGTCACGATCGATGGCGGGTCGGGGCCCGGGGCAGACCGTGCCAGGGGTGCGGCCGCCACGTGGAGAACTTCTTGTCGGCATCAGACATGCAGGCCATCCCTCATCGAAGGTCTCTCTCGATCTCCCATCGCCACACTCGCCCGTCTTCGGGATCCATGACTTCGCCCACGAACGTCATGCCGACCTTCTCGAGCACGCGAGTCGATGCGCTCAGGTGCGGCAGCGTATGCTCGACCACGCGCCCGATCGTCGGCGACATGCTTGCCAGCCCTATCAGCCTCCCGGCCATCGATGTCGCGTACCCACGTCCCTCAAACACAGGGTAGGTGAAGTACGCAATCTCGACCACGCCCTCGTCCGTCGGAGGTGCCTTGAACGCGCACTGGCCGACCAGGTCGCGGGTCGCTCCATCCGCGACGAAGTACCACTCCCACGTGGGTGCTTCGATCGTTTTCGCGGAACTCGGCACGGTCGGCCCGACGACGGCATGCACGCGTTCGGCCGCCCGGGCCCAGTTGCCCTGCCGCAAGGCGTCTCGGTACTCAGGGTCGTTCATGAGCCCATCCTCGAGCTCCGCCCCGAGCTTGACCAACTCCACCTCACGCCTCGCGGCCGGGGTCAGCCTACTTCGCCTCGAGTCGCCCGCGGGCCGTTTCGAGACCGCCGACCGCGTCCACGCTCGCGGTTGCTTTCGCGAGGCCGAACGACGGCATGCCACTATACACGCACTCGTACTCGCCGGCGCGCACCTTGAACGTCTCGTGCCAGATGCCCACATCCCCGCGACTGCCCCCGACGCGTCGGTTGAAGTCGACCCACGCCGGCCAGTGGAGTTGGTCGTGGTTACGGGCGTACGCCTCGAGTTGTTCGAAGGACCTCCAATACTGGACGATCACTCCGGTGCTCATGATGTGACCCAAGAATCCCGACTCGAGTCGACCCTGGAGTTCCTTGATCATCCTCGGCATGGCGAGGAACACCGGCAGCTACTGCAGCCACTTGTGAACCTTCCACGGCTTGTTGATGCGCAAGCCGATCAGGAAGACGACGAAGTCGCCTTCGATGTCGGCCGTCACGCGCTTCGGAATGATCTTGGCCATTTACGATCCCTTATCGAAGACGATCCGCCACTGCCCGTCCGCGTCCCTCCGCCAGATCGAGTTGAACCGGCCGACCTCGGCTCCGGACGGGTCGCGCACCGGGCCCGATGTGAGCGCCAGCTCACCCGACTCGAGCACCTGGACCACGTTCGGATTCCATGAGAACGACGCCGTCGGGCCCTCGAAGAACGACGCCCAGGCCCCCTCGATGACCTCCCGGTCTCGGAGCGGCTCGTTCCCGTTGAAGAAGACGGCTTCGGGGGAGACGAACGTGAGGAACGCCGTGAAGTCACGATCCGCCATGGCCTTCGCGAAGGCGACCTCGCGGGATTCGACCGTAGCCGCGACCGGGTCGACCTGACCGGCAACCTCGAATGGGACCGGGGCGAAGACGGCGGCGGAGAACAGCAGCGTGGCAAGGCGGCGAATGAGGGACGGTATCCGTCAGGCCGCACGACATCAAGGAGGCCGCACGGTGTCCGTGTCCAAGTCGTTTGCAGCGGAGCCG
The DNA here is from genome assembly GCA_009692205.1 of Gemmatimonadota bacterium. GTDB lineage: Bacteria > Gemmatimonadota > Gemmatimonadetes > Longimicrobiales > Gaopeijiaceae > UBA2982. Next base: position 72,276 of record SHZR01000012.1, read on the forward strand.
GTGCCGCCCTATCGTCCCCGCATGAAGCCCGTAAGCCCTTCCGCGCCACGCTTCGGCAGGCTTCGCGCTGCGCTTCTCGCAGCCGTCGTGCTGACGCTGGCTGGATCCGCGAGATCCACAGTCGCGCAGACGACGCCACCGGCCCCGCGAGCGGAGCGGTTCTCCGTAAATCCGCTCCTCACCGTCGAGTCCTCGCCCTCGCTCGGCGGCAACATCAACGGTCCGACGGTCATCCGCGTGCCCGACTGGGTCGAGAACCCGCTCGGCCGCTACTACATGTACTTCGCGAACCACATGGGCGAGTTCGTGCGTCTCGCCTATGCCGACACACTCACCGGGCCGTGGCGCATCCACGAGCCGGGGGTGCTCCACGTCCGCGAGACCGCATTATACCGGCCACAACCCGACCCGCCCGGCCCACGAGCGGACTTCTATACGCACGTGGCCTCCCCCGAGATCTTCGTGGACCACGAGCGCCAGCGACTGGTGATGTGGGTCCACGGTTGGTGGACGAACGGAGAGCGCTGGCCCGACACGTTGCCGGCCGCGAGGGCGTGGGCGCGCGAGCACGGCTACGGGCAATTCACCCAGGTGGCCGAGTCGGCGGACGGCCTGCAGTTCACGGCGCGCCCGACCATCACGCGGACCAGCTATCTGCGGGTCTTCGAGCGGAGCGATCATCTCTACGGCGTGTCACGGCTCGGGGTGGTGTCGCGCTCGGCCGACCCGCTGGCCGAGTTCGAGCTGGGCCCGAGCCTCTTCCGGGACGGTCCCTACGCGAGCAAAGTGCGCCACCTCGCTCTCGTGCCCCGAGACGACGAGCTGCTCGTGTTCTTTACCGCCATCGGCGATGCACCCGAGCGGGTGCTCATGTCGACCGTGAGGCTCATCGGCGACTGGACCGCGTGGCGCGCCGGCGAGGCGATCGAGGTGCTACGCCCGGAAGCGACCTACGAGTGCGTCGACCTCCCGAACCTGCCGTCCGCGGGCGGCGACATCGACGTGCCCGCGCAGCAGATCCGGGACCCGTTCGTGTTCGAGGAAGACGGTCGGGCGTTCTTGTTCTACGCGACGTGCGGCGAACAGGGGATCGCGGGGGCGACGCTAGAGCTGCCGTGAGGGGCGGCCGACTACTCCCGTTGCTCTCGTCACATGAGAACTGCTGCATGGACGCGTGCGCGGAGGGCGGGCCGTCGACGAAGACGAGCGAGCAGCCGCCGAGTCCCACGAGGGTGATGGCCACGGCCATCTTCAACCCAACGGTCGCCCCGGCCCGCGTGCCTGTCGTCTCCACCCTCATCGGCTCCTTCGACACAAGCTGCGCGCTCCCTTCAGGGGACACCGGGTTCCCCCTGAAGGTCTTCCAAACGTGCCGCCTATGGAGAGGGAATGCGCGTCATCGTACCAGGCATGCAGTCAAGGCGCCAGCGCGTCACCACGAGATCAGAACGTCACCGTGTAGACCCGCGTGCTGTACAGCTCGGTGACGTCGACCTTCTTCGCAACCTGCCGGAGCGTCGCCAGAGCTTCCCCGCTGTACTGGATGTGATGACCGGCGAGGACGTACACCGTAGTTCCGGTATCGCGAAACCTCGCGACCAACTCCGCGACCGACTGGACGGTCGGCTCTACGACCTCGAGCTTATCGGCAATCTCCTGCGCGCCGCGACGTCGGAAGTAGTACTCGTAGAACTCGACGTTCTTCACGTAGTACACCCCGTCCGCGTTCCCCTCCCGCAGGTAGTCGAACGACGTCTTCTCCGCCTTTGCACCGAGGACGAAGACTCGGTCGCTCGGCTCGTTCCACTCGAGCACCAAGTCGACGCTCTTGTCCCACTGTTGGCGCTGTAGGGTGTCGATCTCGTGATACTGGACCCCAGCGGCCTTGACGAAGAAGACCAACGGCAAGACGGCGAACCAGCCCGTTCGTAGGGGAAACATGGCTGCGGTCAGAATCCCTGCCCCGATGAAGAACGCGGGAAACACGACGAGGAAGTACCTGGGGTAGAAGATGGGTTCCGAGAGCCCCAGGAGGATCATGACACCGGTCATGGACAGCCCGATCGCCAGCAGGTGGAGATTCCTGCGCGAACGAAGCGCGGTTCGAAGCTCCGGCCGCGCGATGCTCACCACGAGCAGCGAGCCGATGAACACGCCTAGGGCGACCCGTACGTAGACCGGGTCATCGAAGAACAAGGAGGCCAGGAGCTCCGAGAAGAAGATGGCGAGGTCGGTCGTCTGCCAGTCTCCAGGCGTGTACATGAGTTGGAGATAGAGGAAGTACGCGATCGGCAGGTAGCACAACGCCCACACGGCACCGAGGCGCACGACGCTTCTCAGTTCACTGCGATCCCGGCGAAACGTCACCGCGAGCAGCGCTAGCAGGATTCCCGCGTACGCGGTCGCGAAGTAGTTGAGGTAGGCCAGACCGACGCACGCGGCGGACAGAGTGCCACCGGTTCGCCGGTCCAGCTTGCCCGCCTGGACGATCTCGAGGTACGAAATAGTCGCGATCGTCGCGAGTAGGATCACTGCGCTGTACTGCTTGACCTCGAGCGCGTACTGGATGTTCAGATAGCTCAGCGACACGAAAGAGGCGGACATGACCCGCTCATCTCTCGTCAGCACCCTTCTGGTCCCCAGAACCAGATACAGCACCGTCGCGGTCGCAGTCACCGCGTGCGGAATGCGTGCCCAGAATTCCGTCGCCGGAACGAGCTTGAACCAGAGGAAATTGAGGAGATAGAAGCCGGGAGGGTGCGGATCGCCGAGGATCCACTCTCGATACATCTCCCGGAACGGTCGATCCGAAGCTCCGACGACGGTCCAGAGTTCGTCGTACCAGAACCCCACGCCGGTGAGCTTCCAGAACCGGAGCACGCAGCCGAACGCGATGACCAGCCCGAATCCCCACAACAGGAGGGTTCGAAGCTTGGTGTTCACGCACTCCGTCCCCGGCGAAGACTCCATATGCGGGGCTTCATTCTCCACAGTGCCCTCGCCGCGACTCGAACGCGGGACCTACGGTTTAGGAAACCGTCGCTCTATCCACCTGAGCTACGAGGGCGACGCGCCGTAATGCGTTGTTTTATATTGTCTTACGGTGCAGACTGGTTCTTGGCGCCAGTGCCCACAGCGGGACCTAGGGCACTCCTAGGGCACCGCGTGGATACCTTGACCAAGGCAGTCGTCGGAAAGGCTACCGGGCGCCAGCGGAGGGGTCAACCGCCCCCAATTCAGCCGCACCCCCAAAAGGCGACGCGGATGTCGTCCGGGCTCCCCCACGCCCCTCGGAGGGCCGATCCCGCAGGGACAGTCGAACGGGGCTTCAATTCACGGGCACCCGCGCCCTCAGTTCCTTGAGGAACTCGAGGGGGCGGCGAGGCGAACTCCCTAATTCCCTAACCCGGCCGTCCAGTTCTGGACGAGGGTGATCGGCACCGGTGCAGCGTCGTCCGGCGTGAGGATCATGAGGAACCGGCCGTCCGGCGCGACCGCGTATTGCGCCCGGGAGAGATATCCTGTGATGCCGGTGTTGCCGGTCGAGAGCCGTGTCGGGAAGAGCGCGACGGGCGCGCCCGGGGTGAGCGCGCGGCCGTCCGGGGCAACCTGGACCCGGGCCGCGATCATCTGGTTGTCGGGCGCCACGTAGAACAACTCCGTCCCGTCGCGCCCCCAGCGC
>SHZR01000037.1 GCA_009692205.1 Gemmatimonadota bacterium
CTCATAATCGGTAGGTCCCAGGTTCGAGCCCTGGCGGGCCCACTGGTAAGCGCAACAACCACGTAAGAGCCCGAAGCCGGCCCACAGGTAGCCGGCAGATTCGGGTGCGATGTCGCCTAGAATGTTGCCGGAGCCTCGTCCCCCCTGTGGATTTGTTCCAGCAATAACGCCATGTTTTTGCGGACGATATTGGACATTGTTGACCTGCTACCCGGGGACAAACATCACATGGCAAAGGCCGCAACGAAGAAGAAGCCGTCCAAGGTCACGCCCGCCGTCGCGCGTCGGACCAGGTCGGACATGGTCAAGACGATCGCGCTCGGGACGGACTTGACGCCGGGCAAGGTGAAGGAAGTCTTCGAGGTCCTCAGCACCATCATCGCGGCCGACCTGGGCAAGAAGGGGCCTGGTGAGTTCAACTTCATGGGGCTCATGAAGCTCCGGACCGTCAGCAAGCCGGCGACGCCGGCGCGTAAGGGCCGGAACCCGTTTACGGGCGAGAACATCCAGATCAAGGCGAAGCCGGCAAGCAAGAAGGTCCGCGTGCGTGCCCTGCGCACTCTGAACGGAATGGTCTAGGGCCTTTTCTAAGCGGAAGGTTCCGGCATCGCGATAGCTCTGACCGTGACGGTCAGAGCTATCGTCGTAATAGTCGTCGATGTAGGCTCGATCATGCCCGCAGCTTCCACACCTCGGAAGCGGCCTATCGCCAACTTCCGCGCTGAGATCGACCGCAGCGTGGCTGAGGGGGGCGACTAGGACCGCACGCTACGCCGCCATGCGGGGCAAGAGCCGCACCGCGTTCTCTCGCTCGATCAAACGCAGGTCGGCCTCGCTGAACATGTCGAGGTCGCGGAGGCGCTGGGCGTACTCCGCCATGGTTCCGCCCGGCGGGAAGTCGGTCCCGAACATGATGTGGTTCGCCTGCACGAGCTCGAGCAGCGAAGCGACCACGCCGCGGTTCGTGGCCCCGGCCAGGTCGTAGTAGAACTGCCTCAGCTCGTGCATGAAGCCATCCGGCATCCGCTCGTTCTGAAGCGAGCCACCGATGCGATCGGCCAGGAACGGCATCGAGCCGCCGCCGTGCGACCAGATCCAGCGGATATTCGGGAAGCTGTGCGCATACCCGTTGACGACGACCCCGGTGATGGCTCGGGTCGTATCGGTTCCGTACTCGATGCTCGCGGGGCCCACACCATAGTTGAGACCCCGACAGCAGGTGGCCGCGGTCGGGTGGACGAAGACGACGGCACTGCGGCGATCGAGCTCCTCCATGACCGGCCTGTAGGCCAGGTCTCCGAGCCAAGTGTCTTCGTAGCTCGTCATGAACCCGACGCCGTCGGCGTGAATCTGGTCGTAGGCGTACTCGATCTCCCTCAACGTGGCGTCGACGTCGGGGAGCGGCATCGCGGCGAACAGGCCGAATCGAGTGGGGTGAGACCGGACGACCTCCGCGCCGAAGTTGTTGCACTCTCTCGCCAACCGAACCGCCTGCGCTCGATCCCCGAGGTACAGACCCGGATTGGTGATGGAAATGATGGCGGCGGCTCCGCCGCCCCGATCCAGGTCTTCGAGGGTCTGCTCCACCGTCCAGGTGGTGTTTGCGGGGCTCAGCAGTCCCATCGGGTTCTGGGCAGACCTCAATTGCCCCGCGTCCCTCATCGCGGCGACCCACGTCGGCGGCCCGAAATGATGATGCACGTCGATGCGCTGCGGCGACTGGGCCGTCCGCGCGTGCGCAAACATCGCGATGCGCTCGCTCAGGGGCATAGCCGCGAGCCCCATCGAGGCAAGAGCGGTACTCAGGAAGCCACGTCGGTCGAGCTCGGCCATGTTCCACCTCCTGGAACGCGACGTGCTTGGTCATGAGCACGCCGTCGACCCCAAGTATGGCGACCCGTCCGATCCCGCGCGATCGAGCCGCCCTACTCCTCGACGTCCGGCTTCTGCCTGAGCCGCTTCGCCTCGCCCCGCTTCCGCTTGGCTTCCCGACGCCGCTTCTTCGTGGCCCGCGGAACACGGGTCTTCACGCGCGGCTTCGCCTTTCGGTGCAGCGCCTCGAGCTTCTCGCGTAGCCGTTCGAGCGCGCGGGCGCGGTTACGATGCTGGCTCCGCTCCTCCCTGGCGACGGCGCGGACACCGGTGGGCAGGTGAACCAGCCGGACGCCGCTCTCGGTCACGTTCTGATGCTGGCCGCCCGGTCCGCCCGAACGGAACGTTTCCACGCGGCACTGGGCGAGGAGCGCCTCGTCGTCCGCCGGCACGGCGGGGGCCGGCTCGTCTGGTTCGTCGGTCATGGATGACGTGGTGGCGGGCCATGGCACACGTGGTCGCCCGTTCGTACTGTTCGGCTCCTCTCGCGTCCGCCCCAGGCTCTATCCGTCATGATCCTCGAAGAAATGGAGGAGCAACCCGGTGCCCGGCTGCTTCTCAACCTGGCGTGCGCGGTCGTCGTGGTCTACGGCCTGAGGTACGCATCCGCCATCCTTCTTCCCGCTGCGGTCGCGCTGTTCCTCGCGGTTCTCAGTCTGCCCATCATGCTCTGGCTCCAGAGGCATCGGGTGCCCGGGCTACTCAGGATCGTCATCCCGGTGGTGTTGAACATCGCCGTGTTCGGGCTCCTGGTCCTGCTCGCGACTCGGTCCTTGGTCCAGTTCCAGGGCCGCGTGGGCGTCTACGCCGTAGAGCTGCAGCAGCTCCAGGCGTCGTGGATCCAGGCGCTGGAGGCGCGCACCGAGCTGCCGGTGTCGACCTACATAGGCACGGCCTTCGTCGACTCGTCCGTGGTGGCGAACTTCGCGCGGGGCCTGGTCGGGCGCGCCGCGGAGCTCCTCGGAACGACGTTCCTCGTCTTCCTCATCATGGCATTCATGTTGAGCGAGGCCAGCGTCTTCCCGGAGAAGTTTCGATACATCATGCGCGGGGGCGTGCCCGGCGGGCGACCCGCCAAGGTCGTCACCGAGGTGCAGGCCTACGTGGGGATCAAGACGGTCGTGTCCCTTGCGACCGGGCTCCTGCTCGGGCTCTGGTGTTGGGTGATGGACCTGGACTTCCCCGTCCTCCTCGGCGTTCTAGCCTTCCTTCTCCATTTCATCCCGACGGTCGGCGCGATCTTCGCGGCGGTGCCGGCCGTGATGCTGAGCCTGATCCTCGTCGGCACGGTAGGCCACGCGCTGGCGGTGGCGATCGGGTATGCGGTCGTGGGCACGCTTCTCGGTCACGTCCTCGAGCCCCAGTTGCAGGGCCGCCAACTCGGCCTGTCGCCGCTGGTCCTCGTCCTCTCGCTCCTCTTCTGGGGATGGGCCTGGGGCCCCATGGGGGCATTGCTCGCCGTGCCGCTCACGGTGGTCGTGAAGATCTGGCTGGAGAACACGCCAGACCTCCGCTGGGTAGCCGTACTGCTCGACAAGGCGCCGCCGCAGCCAGACTCAGGGGCGCCCCACGACGTTCCTAGCGGGGTTTGATCATGCCAAGAGTCTCCTTCGACGAACTGCCCGACCACGGCCGGCTCTGGGTGTTTCCGGCCAGCCGGGATCTCGAGGACGCGGAGGCGCGCGAGTGCCTCGGGGCCGTCGACGAGTTTCTCTCGGCCTGGAGTGCCCACGGCGTGCCGCTGAGATCCGGTCGCGAGATGGTGGGCAAGCGCTTCCTCCTGGTCGGCGTGGACGTGGATGCCGAGGCGCCCTCGGGATGCTCGATCGATGCGCTCGTGAATCGACTGAAAGCGCTCGGGGATGGGATGAACGTCACGCTCATCGACCACGCTCCGATTTGGTACCGCGATGGCGAGGACGTCCGCACGCTCGCGCGCGCCGAGTTCCGGTCGCTCGTTGCGGAGGGCGCGGTGGGGCCCGATGTGCCCGTCTTCGACACGACGCTGACGCGGATCGCGCAGGCCCGGGAGGGTGCTTTGGAGCAACCCGCCTCGGCGACCTGGCACGGCAAGGCGTTCTTCCGCGCCCCGGTCTAAATCGCCCTCATGCCTCCATGAGGGCGACGTTCTCCGCCGAGGGGCCCTTGGGTCCGTCGACGAAATCGAATGCGACCCGCGCGCCCTCGGCGAGCGTCCTGAAGCCCTCCTTCTGGATGGCGGAGTAGTGTACGAAGCAGTCCTTCCCCGCCTGGCCCTCGGGGGAGATGAAGCCGAATCCCTTCGCATCGTTGAACCACTTCACCGTTCCGGTGGTCCGCATTTCTGGTCCTGCTCCTTCGTGTTGCTGATGGGGGGGTAGGGCGGCGCGAAGGCTAGAAAGAGCCCAAAGTCGAGTCAAGGAACTGGGCGACCCCTCTTCGAGGTCGCGGACAGCCGGCCTTCAGCGCCCCGTTCCGAGGTGTGCCGCGAGGAAACGAGCGGTCTCTTCGTCTCCCCAGAACGCGGGCCGCCACGGCGAGCCCTCCAGGAATCCGACGTGCCCGCCGCGTGCGTGCAGCACGAAGTGGAGCGCCCGGTTCCGCTTGGCCTCCGCGCTCGGGATCGAGGTGGGGGGGAGGAAGGGATCGTCCTCGGCGTGGAGCAGGAGGGTCGGCACGCGCACGTCGGCGAGGAATCCGCCGCTGCTCGATCGCGCGTAGTAGTCCTCGGCGCTCGCGAAGCCGTGTAGGGGCGCCGTCACCAGGTCGTCGAACTCCCAGATCGTGCGGGAGGACATGGCCGCGGGGAGGTCGAGCACCTCCCGTAGGCGAGCCTCCTTCCATCGGACCTTCCGCTTCAGCGACCGCAGGAAGTAGCTGCTGTAGGTGCGCCCCATGGCAGTCTGCTCGAGCAACGCGGAGCCCGCTGCCAAGTCGAACGGGACGGACATGGCCACCAGGGCGTCCACGAGGCCGGCACCACCGTCGTCGCGCTCCCCCATGAGCTTGAGCAGGATGTTGGCGCCGAGGGAGAATCCTACGGCTCCGATGCGTCGCTCGGGATAGCGCCTGCGCAGCATCGAAAGGATGAACGCGGGGTCGTCGGTCTTGCCGGAATGGTAGTACTGGAGCGAGCGGTTGGGCTCGCCGCTGCACCCGCGCAGGTTGAGCGCGGCCGGCCGGATGCCGACGCGCAGCAACTCTCGGCACACGTTGCGGACGTAGCCGCGTCGCGCCGATCCCTCGAGCCCGTGCAGGACGAGCACGATCGGCGCCTCAGGCCCGGGGTCGGGCCCCCAGTCCAGATCGAGGAAGTCGTCGTCGGGTGTGACGACGCGCTCGCGCTCGAAGTGCGGCCCATGCGCGGACCGAAGCACCCGCGCCAGGAGCGTCTGTGCATGCGGGCCGGCGGCCCAAGTGGCCGGGCGGAACGGGCGGGGCGTGAAGGTCATCGCGTCCATGGAGGGCTCGCCGCCTCGACCCGTGCGAAGACGGGGCAGGCAGGGTGGTGGGCGCCCGGCAGGTATCCGGTGCTCATCAGGAACTCGCCCGTGATCTCACCGCCCGTGAAGCGGAAGGTCGTCTTGAACAGCCGGATCCAGGTCGGCTTGTCGAGCGGATGGTGGCTGTCGAGCCACGCCGCGAACGAGCCGTGCGAGGCCCGAAGGTTGAGGATGCGCTTCGCGTTCTCGATGGCCGCGTCGACCTTCAGGCGATTCCGGATGATGCCGGCGTCGCCGAGCAGTCGCGCGCGGTCGGCATCCCCGTAGGCCGCAACACGCTCGAGCCGGAAGCCGTCGTACGCTCGATAGAAGCCCGCGCGCTTCTTCAGGATCGTGACCCAGCTGAGTCCCGCCTGATTGATCTCCAGGATGAGCCGTTCGAAGAGGCGGTCGTCATCACGGAGCGGAAAGCCGTACTCGAGGTCGTGGTAGGGACCGTGGAATTCGTGCCCGAGAGCGGCGTGGCAGTACGTTCCCGGCGGAGGTGCCGTCATCTCGCCGTGGTGGTTGGTGGGGGGGGCTTCAGGCAGGCGACTAGGTCAGGAACCTAACGGCTCCGCCGGCTGGGCGAGGAGCGGCGCGAAACGAGGATCGCGCGGCGCGCGTAGGGGGCATCGGGCACGTCGACCGGGAATCCGTCGAGGCGGGGATGGGCATGATCAGCGGTATTGCGGCGCTCGGGCTCGGGTTGGCGCTCGGAGTCCAGACGGTGCCCTCGGGGGAGCGGATTTACGGTATCGTGCTGACGGCGGGCGGAGAGCGTTTGGAGGGCTATCTGCGCTGGGACCGGAACGAGACGCACTGGGCGGACATCCTCGACGGTTGGAAGGAGATTCCGCGGGAGCACACGCTGGAGGCCGAGCGCCTCGACGACGAGCTTCGCCGCCTCCGCGAGCGCGAGCGGAGCGTCACCTTCGGCGGTGTGCGCATCACCTGGGACGAGGACGACACCGGGGGCCTCGAGAGGACGGCCTCCGCCATCCGCTTCGGCCACATTCGCTCGCTCGAGGTCGCGGGCGAACGGAGTGCGCTCATCGAGCTGGAGTCGGGGGAGCACCTCGAGCTCTCGTCCAGCTCGACCGACATCGGCCGGTCGTTCCGGGGCCTGGTCGTCGATGATTCCGCGCGCGGGGAGGTGGAGGTCGAGTGGGAGGACCTCGTGCGAGTCGACTTCATGTCTGCCCCGAGCTCGATGCGGGATCCAGGGGCCCGGCGGCTGCACGGCACGGTCGCTACGCGAGGCGGGCTCCGGCTCACCGGTCTCGTCGCGTGGGATCTGGACGAGGCGCTCACCACGGACGTGCTCGACGGTGAGGAGGACGGAGAGGACGTCCGGTTGGCATTCGGCGACATCGCGGCCATCGCTCGGGAGACCGGCTCGAGCGCACGGGTCACTCTCCTGAGCGGGGAGGAGATGATTCTCGACGACTCGAACGACGTGGACTCCGACAACCGGGGCATCGAGGTGACGGACCCGACGTTCGGTCGCGCCATCGTCGACTGGGAGGAGTTCGAGTCGCTCACGCTCCATCCACGCGCGGGCCCGCCCGCGGACCGCGCAACGTTCGGGGCGGGGAGTCGCTTGCGCGGCACGGTCGTCGCGCGCGGTGTGTCCCCCGTGAGCGGCTTCATCCGCTGGGACAACGACGAAGAGTTCACCTGGGAGACGCTCGACGGAGAGAGCGAAGGCGTCGCCGTCGCCATCGAGTTCGGACGCGTGGGCACGGTAGAGCGCTTGGGCGACGAGTCGCGTGTGACGCTCGCGGACGGTCGCACGTTCATGCTGGACGACTCGGGGGACGTGGGCGAAGACCACCGCGGCGTCTTCATCGATACGGGAGCCGGCGAGACGGTCCTCGTACGCTGGCGCGATTTCGTGAGCGCGACGTTCGAGCACGCGACGTTCGAGCCATGAAACACACGTCACTGCGAATCGGGCTCGCGCTGCTCGCGCTCGCTTCACCCGGATCGGTTTCGGCGCTACGCCAAGCAGCGGGCGGCCCTTACGCCGACGCGACGGCCGCCGCCCTGCACGTCGCCGCGATCGCTCAGCGCGAGCGCATCGACGAGTCGGTGCTCCAATACACGGCGACGGTGCGCCGCCGGATCGCGGCCGCCCTGCGTACGCCGCTCAAGGACCGCACGCTCTACCGGATGGAGTCGTCGCACCGCGTGTTCTGGAACCGCGACGGCGACATGACCGTGCAGGTCCTCGCGCTCCGGGAGCAGACTCCCGTAGGCCTCTCGGACGAAGAAGTCGATCTCGGCCTCTTCGACGGGGCGTTCGATCCGATGGACGACCGACTCCTCTTCGGCCTCGCGAGCCGCGAGGACGACATGGGAGACCCGAGAGAGGATGACTTCTGGTTCGAGCATCCGCTCTACGCCGAGTATCGGGACGGGTACCGGTTCACGAGCGGCGACACGCTGACGCTGAGCCTGCCCGATGGGCGTCGCGTCCAGGTGGTCGAGCTCCAGGTCGTGCCCACGGTCGCGGACGTGCACCGCATGACGGGGTCGCTCTGGATCGAGCCCGTGAGCGGAGCGCTCGTGCGCGCGGTCTATCGTCTCTCCGACACGTTCGATGCGATGAGGGACATCGCGGAGCTGAGGGAGGAGGAAGAGGCAGGGAGTTTCCGGTTCGTGCCGGGCCTCTTCACGCCCTGGACGGCCGAGATCTCGTTGATCGCGGTCGAGTACTCGCTATGGGACTTCGGCGTGTGGCTTCCGCACAGCCTGCGCGCCGAGGGCATCATCGCGGCGGGCATCGTGAAAGCACCGGTCACGGTGGACGTGAGCTACGAGATGGAGGCGGTGACGACCGAGGCCAGCCTAGTGTCGCCGGACCCGAACGACGAGCTGCCGGACGTGCACTTCCGCACCCGGAGCGAGGCGATGGCGTACCTCAACTCGTTGGTGTTCGGTGGAACCGTCCCGTACGTGGTCCACTCGGAGACGGGGCGGAGCGACGGCCATCGCGTCAGCTACCTGATGCCCGAGGACCCGGGGTTCCTGATCGAAAGCCCCGAGCTGCCTCCGCCGGTGTGGGACGACGCGCCGGGGTTCGCGTCCGGGGCCGACATCGACGAGTACTTCGACGGGCTCGCCGACCTCCCGGGCGCGCCGATTGCCCAGGTGCCGGCCACGCTTCGGTGGGGCTTCCAGAGTCCCGACCTCCTGCGCTACAACCGCGTGGAGGCGCTCTCGCTCGGAGCGCGAGGTCAGGTGCGCCCGAACACGCCGCTGGGTCCGCTGTCCCTCGGCGCGACCGTTCGCTTGGGCATCGCCGACCTGCACCCGAACGCGAGCCTCGAGATCGTGCGCGAGACCATCGAGCGTCGCGTCGCCCTGCAGGGCTATCACGAGCTCGCCAGCATCGACGAGCGCGCGCGCCACTTCGGCATCGGCAACTCGCTGCTCGCCGCGACCGCCGGGCGCGACGACGGGGATTACTACCGGCGCACGGGGGGCATGGTGGAGTGGACTCCGCCCACCGCGGAACACCGGTCCTTCCGCGTGCGCGGCTACGCCGAGTACCACGAGAGGGTCCCGGTCGAGACCGCGTTCTCGCTCTTCCACGCCACGAGCGATACGTGGACGTTCCGCCCCAACCTCGCCGCGGACGAGGGCTGGGAGTACGGAGGCTCCATCGAGCTCTCGCCTTGGTGGGGCACCGATCCCAACCTGACGCAGGGCGGCCTCGACCTTCTGCTGCAGGGCGGTCTCGGAGACGTCGAGTATGCGCGCTCGGCGCTCGTCGGCCACCTGGTCTTCCCACTTCCGGCGCGTATGCGCATGGCGCTCGAGGCGGGAGCCGGGACCTCGTGGGGATCCCCTTCGGCCCAGCGGCTCTGGTATGTGGGCGGACCCTCCACGCTGCGGGGGTACGACCCCCGGATCGCCGGAGGCACGAGCTTCGGCCGGGCGCGGGGCGAGCTAGCCCGCGGATTCTCGTTCGGGCGGATCTCGCTCTTCTCGGACCTGGGCTGGGCCGGGGACCGGCGCGACGTAGGCTTCGACGACGCGTTCTCCTCGGTCGGGGTCGGCCTCTCGATCCTGGACGGCCTGATCCGGTTCGATGCCGCGTGGGGGCTCGACGCCCCCCGGAACTTCCGCTTCGACGCCTACCTGGACCAGATCCTCTGACCAGGCTGGCCGGTGGGGCACAGCGTCCCGTCTTCGATTCGCACCTTTTCGGACTAAACACCGTTACGCCCATTTAGTGGCGGGTCCGTTGACCTAACGGAGAAGTTTGTTTACGGTGTTCACATGTCGAATCATCGCCAGGACATCCTCGCACGCGCGTGCGACCTCTACCTGAGCCAGGGGCTCGACGGGTTCTCCATGCGGGGGCTCGCCAAGGAGGTCGGCGTGACGGCGCCCGCGCTCTACCGCCACTACGACGGCCGGGAGGCCGTGCTGGCGGACGTGATGCGGGAGGCCCACCGGGCGTTCATGTCCTACATCTACCGGGCCCTCGAGGCTCCGACGCCGTTCGAGCGGTTCGAGAAGGCGGGGGAGGGCTACCTGGACTTCGCGATCGAGAACCCGCGTTGGTACGCGATGCTGTTCTCCAGTCCCGAACGCCTCGGCATGACCGCGATCCCGGACGACATCGAGGCGATGGGGTGCGCGATCCATCAATTCTGGATCGACCGCGTGGGGGAGTGCGTGCGCGCGGGCATCCTGCGGGAGGCCGATCCGTTCGAGCTGTCGGTCACGATGTGGGCTCACGCGCACGGCATGGTGCAGCTCTACTACCAGGGCCGGCTCGGCAAGGATGTCGACGGCTTCCGAGCGCTGTTCAAGGAGTCTGGCCAACGCCTGATGGCCGGTGTCGCGACGAAAGAGTTCGCCGTGCAGCTAACCGACGGGGCGAAGCAGGCGCCTGCTCCCGTCGAATTCCAAACCACGACGTGAGGACAATCCAAGGTATGACGACGATAGCGGGTGGCCTGCGGGTGCGGGTGGGGGTGGGGTTGGGAGGGGTCGCTTGGGGCGTTGCCCTGACGCTGACACTCGGCGTGACGGGTCTCCAGGCCCAAGACGCCGGACGGCCGATGGCACTCGAGTCGCTCGCGCGCACCGCGCTCGACTCGAACCGCGACCTGCTCGCGGCTAGGGAAGGACTGGAGGTCGCGGAGGAACAAGTCTCGGAGGCGTGGAGCAGCGTCTATCCCACCATCGACCTGAACGCGTCCTATTCGCGGAACCTCTCGCCCGCGGTGAACTTCTTTCCGGCGAGCTTCACCAACCCGAATGCGGGTCCGAACGATTACATCGCCGTCCGGTTTGGTGCCGACAACACCTGGAGCTCGACGCTCTCGTTCGAGCAGCCGCTCTTCCGGCCGGGAGTCTTCATCGCCGTGGGCGCGGCGGGCCAGTTCCGGAACTATCAGGGGGAGGTCGTGCGGGGGCGCGCTCAGTCGGTCGTGACCCAGGTGCGCGTGTCGTACTATCAACTCCTCCTCGCCCAAGAGCAGTCTCGGCTGACCGAGAATTCGGTCGAGCGTGTGCGGGAGTCGCTCCACGAGACACAGGCCCTCAACCGCGCGGGCCTCGCATCAGACTACCAGGTGCTTCGGCTCGAGGTGGAGCTCGCGAACCTGGAGCCGAACCTGAGGCGCGCCGACAATGCGGTGTCGCAGGCGCGTCGGCAGCTCGCCATCCAGGCCAGCGTGGAGGACCAGGAGTCGCTGCGGGTAGAGGGCACGCTCGCGGAGATGGAGCTGGACGATCTCGCCGCGAACAGTGTGGCGAACCGAGAGGTGCTCGTGTTCATGGGCTTCGGGTCGACCGGGACCGGGAGCGTCGCCGCAGCCTTGGACAACGCGTCGAGGCAGCGCTCGGACCTTAGGCAGCTCTCGCTCAACGAGGATCTCCGGCGTGCGGAGATGCGCGTCGAGCAGATGTCGTACCTCCCCGAGGTGACGCTGTTCGGCAACTACATCGTCAACGCCCAGAACAACGGCGGCCCTAGCTTCTTCGCCACCGGCGAAGGTCAGCGCGCCTACTCGAGGATCGTCGGGGTGCGCGTGAGCGTTCCCATCTTCTCCGGGTTCCGTCAGGGCGCACGCATCGACCAGAGGCGCGCGTCCCTCCGGCAGGCCCAGACCCAAACGCGACAGGCCGTGGACCTGGCGGCGAGCCAGGTGCGCAGTCTCGTCGAGGGGGCGGACGAGGCGCTGGAGCGTGCTCGGGCGCAGCGGCTCGCGGTCCGACAGGCAGGTCGCGGCTTCGAGATTGCAAGCGCGCAGTACCGCGAGGGCCTCGGCAGCCAGCTCGAGCTGACCGACTCCGAGGTGGCGCTTCGGCAGAGCGAGTTCAACTACGCGCAGGCGGTCTTCGACTACTTGGTCGCCAGGGCGCAGCTCGATGAAGCGACGGGCCAGGTGCCGCTCGTCGACGTCGAGATGGGAGCTGGTGTGCAATGACATCCCAAACCAGGACGGAGAGAATTCATATGCGGCGGACGTGGCTGTGGGGTGCGATCGCGGTGCTGATGCCGGTGATCGCGGGATGCGGCGCTGCGGGTGGCGCCAAGGAAGGCGCGCCCGAGGAATTCGTGCGGGTGATCAACGTGGAGGTGGCCACGCTGGCTCCCGAGCAGTTCGTCGAGGAGATCCGACTGACGTCCGTGGCCATGGCCAATCAGGACGTGATGGTGGCCGCCGAGGAGAGCGGCGTGATCCGTGCGATCTACGCCGACCGTGGCAGTCGCGTGAATGAGGGCGACTCCATCGCGAAGATCGATGACCGCGTGCTGTCGGCGCAGGTTGCACAGGCTCGCGCGGCAGCGGAGCTCGCCGCGCAGACGTGGGATCGGCGCCGCCGCCTCTGGGAAGTGGACAGCATCGGCTCGGAGATCGCGTACTTGGAGGCCCGGTTCGGGGCCGAGCAGTCCGCCGCATCGCTGATGGGTCTCGAAGAGCGACTCGCGCGCACGGTGATCCGCGCGCCGTTCGCGGGTGTGCTCGACGAGCGCTTCGTGGACGTCGGCGCGATGGTGAGCCCCGGGACACCGGTAGGACGTCTCGTGGACCTCGATCCCATCAAGGTCTTCGCCGGCGTGCCCGAGCGGTATGCCGGAAACGTCCGCGTGGGCGATCAGGCTGTGCTCGAATTCGAGGCGCTCGACGTCGAGCCGTACACGGCGCGCATCCGATACGTCGGCGCCACGGTGAACGCCGAGAACCGGACGTTCTTGATCGAGGTGTCGCTACCGAACGCGGGCGGTCTCGTGAAGCCGCAGATGGTCGCGAACATGGGGGTAACCCGGGAAACGGTGAACGAGGCCATCGTCGTGCCGCAGGACGCGTTGATCCGGGTCGAGGACGGCTACGTCGTCTACGTCGCGGTCGATCGTGACGGTAACCCGGTGGCCGAGGTGCGCGACGTCGTGCTCGGACCTACGCGGCGCAATCTCGTGGTGATCGACGAAGGCGTGGAAGTGGGCGAACGCTTGATCGTGGTCGGACACAAGGAAGTCGAGGACGGGGACAGGATTCGCATCGTGGGAGGGGGGGCCTAGGAACATGAGCAACCAGATTGATCGTCCGTCCGAGCACGGACCTCACGATGCGCCCGACTCGCGGCTAGCAGACCGCTTCAAAGAGTTCTGGATGTCGACGATGTCGGTGAACCACACGACATCGGTGCTCGTGCTGTTCTTCATCATCGCGGTCATGGGCGTGCTCTCGTATCAGGCGATCCCGAAGGAGTCGTTCCCCGAGATCGTGCAGCCCATGTTCGTCGTCAACACGATCTATCCGGGCGTGTCGCCGGCGGACGTGGAGTCGCAGGTCACGAGGGTCCTCGAAGAGGATCTGTCGACGATTTCGGATCTCGACGAGCTGCGGTCCACGTCGGTGGAAGGTTACTCGAGCATCACGGTGGCGTTCGAGTCCACCGTCGACGTCCAAGAGGCGCTCACGCAGGTCCGTGAGAAAGTGGATCTCGCGAAGCCCGACCTGCCAGCGGACGTCCAAGAGCCGACCATCGTCGAGTTCGACTTCGCCGAGATCCCGATCATGTCCGTGAACCTGTCCGGTGAATACGGGCTGGTTCGCCTCAAGCAGATCGCGGAGGAACTCCAGGATCGTCTCGAGACCCTACCTGGTGTCCTGCGAGCGGACGTCCGTGGTGGGCTGGAGCAGCAGGTGAAGGTCGACGTCGACCTCGGCCGTCTCCAGTACTACGGCGTGTCCATGAGCGACGTGGTGGCGGCGATCCAGACCGAGAACGTGAACATCCCGGGTGGCTCGATCGACGTCGGTGAGACGAAGTACTTGGTCCGCGTGGACGGCGAGCTCGACGACCCGACGGTCATCGAGGATTTCGTGGTCAGCGCGGAGGATGGTCGTCCGATTTACGTGCGCGACGTCGCCACCGTGGACTTCGGATTCGCCGAGCGCGAGAGCTTTGCTCGCATGGGCGGCGATCCGGTCGTCACGCTCGACGTCGTGAAGCGATCCGGCTCGAACATCATCGAGACGGCCGAGGCGGTGGGTCACGAGATCGAGCTCATGCGCCCCGATTTCCCGCCGACCACCGAGGTGAGCATCACCGCCGATCAGTCCCGGCAGATCGAGATGATGGTGGAGAGCTTGGGCCACCACATCATCATGGGAATGATCCTGATCGTGGCCGTGCTGTTCTTCTTCCTCGGCCTCCGGACCTCGATGCTCGTGGCGGTGTCGATCCCGACTTCGCTGCTGTTGTCGTTCATCACGTTCCGGCTTCTGGGGATATCGCTGAACATGATCGTGCTGTTTAGCCTCATCCTCGCGCTGGGGATGCTGGTGGACGACGCGATCGTGGTGGTGGAGAACATCTACCGCTTCATCGAGCAGGGTTGGGAGCGGAAGCTGGCCGTGAAGAAGGCGACCGGTGAGGTTGCGATCCCCGTCATCTCGTCGACGGCCACGACCCTCGCCGCGTTCTTGCCACTGATATTCTGGCCGGGCCAGATCGGCGACTTCATGGGTTACCTGCCGATTACGCTGGTCATCACGCTCACCGCGTCGCTGGTCGTCGCGTTCACGATCGTGCCGACGTTGTGTGCCATCGGCATCCAGCTCGAGGGGACGAAGCCGGAACCTCTCAAGCCGGCCGCCAAGTGGACGCTGATCGGGTTGACCGTGGTCGCGCTCCTGTGGATGGCCCGCTCGAACGTACTCACGGTCGTGTTGTTGGTTGCGACCGCCGGGCTCTTCTGGGCGCTATACCACTTCTTCCTGGAACGGATCGGCCACCAGTTCCGCCAACACACAGTTGCCGGGATCATCGCGCGCTACGAGCGGGTAGTGCGTTGGGCTCTCGGCCACCGTTTGGCCGTGGTCGGCATCACGATCCTTTCGTTCATCGGCGTGGGCACCCTGTTCGGACTCACGCACTCGGACAACATCGAGTTCTTCCCGGAAGACATTCCGCCGACCATGCTCATGGTGGATGTCGAGACGCCTGTCGGAACCAGGGCCGCGGTGACGGACGCGATCGTGCGAAGCCTCGAGGCGGAGCTGGAGGGCGTGGGTGGCCGCGAGGACTGGGAGTCGGTCGTGGCGGTCACGGGCGGCAGCGGCGGTGGTGGGGCGGCCATGATGGGCGGCGGCGGCCCCAGCGGCCCGGAGGGCGGCCGCATCTCGGTTTCCATGGTGGAATTCGAGGAGCGTCAGTTCGACGCGTGGGCGACGCTCGCAGATATGCAAGCGTCGGTCGGCCACGAGGTGGCGGGGGCGACGGTTACGGTCCAGCAGCTCACGCAAGGACCGGCCGGTGGCACGCCGGTCACGATCGAGATCGTCGGGGAGGACCCCGCGATGCTGCGCACGCTGTCGGACCAGGTCGTGGAGATCCTCAGGAACGCTCCGGTGGCTCCGAGGCTCGTAGGGCTCGAGAGCGATCTCGATGCCGCGCGTCCGGAACTCTCCGTCGTGGTCGATCGCGAGCGGGCCGCGCTGTACAACCTGAGCACCCTCGAGGTCGGCAGTGCGATCCGCGTCGCGATCAACGGCGTCGAGGCGGCGAAGTACCGCACGGGCAACGATGAGTACGACATCATCGTGCGGCTCGCCGAGCCCTACCGTCAGGAGCTCGAGGGACTGCGCGAGCTCACGGTCATGAACAACGACGGCACGCAGGTGCCGCTCGTCTCGATCGCGTCGTGGCAGGTGCAGGAAGGGATGGGGGCCATTCGCCGGAAGGATCAGACGCGCATGGCGACCATCACGTCGAACGTGGCCGCGGGCAACGCGAACAACGTGGTGCTCGCCGAGGTGCAGGAGACCCTGACGGACTTCGGCGCGGGTCTGCCACCGGGTTACACCATGCAGTATGCCGGGCAGTCCACGGAGCAGACGGAGGCAGCAGACTTCCTCCAAGGCGCGTTCATGGCTGCCGTCATGCTGATCTCGCTGATCCTCATCAGCCAGTTCAACTCCGTCGTGAAGCCGGCCATCATCATGACCGGCGTGTTGATGTCGACGATGGGTGTGTTCATCGGCCTCATGGTCCTCCAGATGCCGTTCAGCGTCATCATGGGCGGCATCGGCATCGTCGCCCTCGCGGGGATCGTGGTGAAGAACGGCATCATCCTGATCGACTACATCGACATTCTCAGGGAGCGCGACGGCATGGATCGCCGTGAGGCGCTCGTGCTCGCGGGCAAGACGCGGTTTCGGCCCGTGCTGCTCACCGCGAGCACGGCCGCGCTCGGTCTGATGAGCCTCGCGATCGGACTCAACTTCGACTTCGTGGGGCTCTACACGAACCTCGACCCGAATCTGTACTTCGGGGGCGAGCAGGCCGGGTGGTGGGGGTCGATGGCGGTGTCGATCATCTCAGGCATCCTGTGCGCGACGGTTCTGACGCTCATCCTGGCGCCGGTGATGTACTCGCTGGTGGACGACGCCGAGGTCTGGGTGCGCCATCACTTCGCGAACGCCGCGCCCGCTGTGGGGCTGGCGAGAGGCGGCGCGGTGGAGATCGGGAGGGCGTCGGACGCGGCACGGCTTCCGGGGGATGCGCCTCGCCTCGGGGCGGGAAGCCACTAGGAGCGAGTTCTGCACGGGGGTCTGCGCGCCGGGGGCACATCGAGTGCCTTCCGGCGCGCGGCCGCGTGCCGCATCTTCGGCGGATGACCCGTCATAGCCGCCCGCGCGCAGCGCAGATGAGCATCTGGGGCGTGGCTCTTGCGGCCGCGCTCGCGTCCGTCGCTTCCCTCACTGCGGAGGACGCTGCCGCCCAGCGTGCTCGGCAGGGCCTTCTCTCTCTCGAGGACGCCCGGCTCTTCTACGAGGTCGTCGGCGAGGGGGCGCCGATCATCGTCCTGCATGGCGGGCCGGGGTTGGACCACAACTACCTCCGGCCCGGCCTCGACGCCCTCGCGACGCGCAACACGCTCGTCTACTACGACCAGCGTGGGACGGGCCGCTCGAGCGCGGCGCTCGACTCGAGCGCGATCAATCTCGACGCGTTCATCGAAGACATCGACGCGCTGCGCCAGGCGCTCGGGTACGAGCGGGTCAGCCTGCTGGGGCACTCCTGGGGCGCGCTCCTGGCGCTCGAGTACGCCTCACGGCACCCGGAAGCGTTGCACGCGCTGATCCTCATGAATCCCGTCGAGCCCGGCGCGCGCTTCCGAGATCAGCAGGATGCGAGGCAGCGCGCCGCGCTCACGGTCGAGGACTCGGCGGAGCTCGCGACGCTCACCGCCACGGAGGGATTCGGGGCCAGGGACCCGGCCACGGTGAGCCAGGTGTACCGCGTGATGTTCCGACAGGCGCTGCGTGATCGTTCTCGCATCGACGAACTGGAACTGGATCTCGCGGAGCCGACCGCCAAGAACGGACCCGAGGTGGCGCGCCTCCTGGGTGAGAGCATGGGAGAGGTCGACGGGTGGGAGCGCCTCGGCCAGATCCAGGTTCCGACGCTCGTCCTCCACGGCCGCTACGACCTCATCCCCATGCAGATGTCGCAGGCGCTCGCCGCGTCGCTCGGACAGGGCCGAGTCGTCCTGCTCGAGAGCGGCCACTTCGCGTATCTCGAAGCGCGAGACGGGATGCTTTCCGCGATCTCGAGCTTCTTCGTCGACCTGAGTCGCTGAGGCCAGTCCGCCGGGAGTCGACGATGGAAATCCAGGGCTTCCTGCAGTGGGCGGTCGGCGCGATCGTCTGGACGTTCGCGAACGTCGTGTTCATCGACATGAGGCGAAAGGGAATCCGCGGCTTCGGCCGATTCGCTGCGTTTTGGGTCGGGAACCCCACGACGTGGATCTCGCTGTTCGTCGTGAAAGAGGGTCGGGTCGCCCTCGTCGAGCCACCGCCGGACGACGACGCGCGCCTGCTTCGGGAGATCCGCGTCGACCGCGAGCTGCGTGGACTCGGGGCTCCCCGGGTGATCGAGGGTGGTGGGCGCGCGGGGGAGGAGACCCCGCGGGCGGACTGAGACCGAGGCCTCGCGGCCTCCGAGCATGAGGGAGGCTGGGGTGGAACGGCCGGTTCGGACGGCAGACTATCGCCCGCGCAGCGCCGATCTCGATGCGCTCGTTCGCCTCGCGCTTCCGGTTGCGGTCGTGCAGGTCGGCATCATGTCCATGGGCGTGGTCGACACGATCATGGTCGGCCGCGTCTCGGCGATGGGCCTCGCCGCGGTCGCGATGGGCCACCTCTACTTCTTCGCCGTCGCGGTGTTCGGCATGGGCGTCCTGTTCGCGTTGGACCCCGTGGTGTCTCAGGCCGTGGGTGCGGACGACCACGTGGGGATCGCGTGCGGCCTGCAGCGGGGCATGGTGCTCGCCCTGGCATTGTCGCTGCTGGCGATGGTGCTGCTTCTCCCTGCTGGTTCCGTGCTCACCGCGCTCGGGCAACCGGGCGAGATCGTGCCGACCGCCTCGAGCTACGCGCGCGGGCTCATCGCGGGGGTATTCCCCTTCTACGGGTTCATCGTGCTGCGCCAGAGCCTCCAGGCGATGGGCCGGGTGCGCGTCATCGTCATCGTGGTCGTGGGCGCCAACCTGCTGAACGCGCTGCTGAATTGGGTGCTCATCTATGGCCACCTCGGCGCTCCGCCCCTCGGAGCGGTGGGGTCGGCCTGGGCGACGAGTGCGAGCCGGTGGTTCATGATGCTCGCGCTCCTGGTCACTGGCTGGCCGCTCCTCGCGCGCTATGTGCGTCCCCTGCGGCCCGACGCGCTCGCCACCGCGCCGTTGGCGCGTCTTCTGCGCATCGGGGCGCCCGTGGGCGGCCAGCAATGGCTCGAGTTCGGGGTGTTCGGGGCCGCGGGGCTGCTCATGGGCCTCATCGGCGCGGTTGCCCTCGCGAGCCACCAGGTCGCGCTCCAGCTCGCTGCGCTCACGTTCATGGTTCCCGTGGGCGTCGCGCAGGCCACGAGCGTGCTGGTGGGTCAGGCCGTCGGACGGGGCGACCCGAACGCGGCGCGGCGCGCGACCGGTGCAGGTCTCCTCGTGGGTGTCGGCTTCATGACGCTCACCGCGCTGATGTTCCTGACCATGCCGGGGGCGCTGGCAGGCGCGTTCACTCAGGATCCGGCCGTGATCCAGGCGGTGGCACTGCTGCTTCCCATCGCGGGCGTGTTCCAGGTGTTCGACGGGCTCCAGGTAGTGGCGTCCGGTGCGCTTCGTGGCGTGGGTGACACGCGCATTCCCATGCTCGTGAACCTGGTCGGGTTCTGGGGGGTCGGCCTGCCCGTCAGCGCGTGGCTCGGGTTCGGAATGGGCGCCGGACCGCGGGGGATCTGGTGGGGTCTCGCCATCGGCATCGGCGTCGTGGGCACGTTGCTGGCGTTCCGAGTCAAGCGACGGTTCGGGCGCGAGCTGCGCCGCCTCCAGATCGACGACGACACTTCCGCTGCCTAGCTTCGCGCCATGTCATTCCAATTCGAGCCGCTCAGAATCCCTGAAGTCGTCTTGGTGCGCCTGCGCCGCCACGAGGATGCGCGGGGCTTCTTCCAGGAGACGTACCGGCGGAGCGCATTCGCCGCCGCCGGCATCGCGGACGTGTTCGTCCAGGACAACTCGGCGCGCTCGAGCCGAGGGGTGCTGCGCGGCCTCCACTATCAACTTCCGCCGGTGGCCCAGGGTAAGCTCGTCGGGGTCGTCTCGGGCCGGATCTTCGATGTCGCGGTCGACCTGAGGAAGCAGAGCCCGACGTACGGAGAGTGGGTCGGGCACACGCTCGACGCCGAGGCGGGCGAGCTCCTCTGGATCCCGCCGGGGTTCGCGCACGGGTACGTGGCGTTGAGCGAGGTGGCGGACGTGCTCTACAAGGTGACCACGGAGTACGCCGCGCACCTCGACCGCGGGATTCTTTGGAACGACCCGGCCATCGGCATCGAGTGGCCCGTGGCGAACCCGCTCGTCTCGGACAAGGATCGCGCGCAGCCTACGCTGGATCAGGCGGAGAACCCGTTCGGCTCTTGAGTCCGCAGGGCCACGTAGGCGCCACTGAACGTCGCGACGACCCTGCCGTCCGACTCGATATGGCCGGCCACGTGCAGGCGGCCCTTTCCGCGCTGCGTGAGCGCACGCGTGAAACGCTCCCAGGCGTCGTCCGCGACCCGCCCGCATACCGCCCGGAAGGAGCCGTGGATAGGCTCGTCGTAATGGACCGCGCTGTCCTGGATCACGGTGCGCGTCACGTGTCCTTCGCGCTTCAGTCGTACGTGGATGAGCGTCCATCCTGCGAGGATGGCGAGCGCGGCGACGCTGCCGCCGAAGGCCGTCTTGCGGTGGTTCAGGTTGGGCTCGAGCGGGGCCTCGATGCGAACACCGTCCGGGCCCGCCTCGAGCACGCGCACGTCCATGTCCGCCGAGAGGGGGATGTGCTCGCGGAGATAGGTCTCGATCTCGGCGGCCGTCAGAATTCCCCCACCAGCTCGATCTCCGGGACGAGCTCGTGGCCGGTCTCGCGCAGGACCGCCTCGCGCACCATCTCCATGAGCGCGCGCACGTCGCGAGCGCTCGCGCCCCCGAGGTTCACGATGATGTTGGCGTGCTTGTGGAAGATCCCCGCGCCGCCGTGGGTTCTGCCCTTCAGGCCGCACTGGTCGATGAGCCTGCCCGCGCCGATCCCCTCGATCTTCTTGAAGACCGAGCCGGCGCACGGGTAGAGCCAGAGGTCCGGGTGGCGCTCGTCACGCCACTCGAGGTTCTCGCGTATGACGCGGCGGAGTTCCTCGATCGGGGCCGGCGTGAGGCGGAAGACAGCGGAGAGGACGATGTCGTCCCGGTGATGCAGGATGCTCTGGTCGTATCCGAACTCGAAGTAGGAGGTCGGCACGGTCCGGCGCTCTCCCTCCTGCGTCAGGATGTCCGCCGACTCGAGGACCTCCTCGATGAAGACCGTGCGCTCGCGCGCGGGGGCAGGGGAGAGGAAGTGGAGGTTCTGCCAGAGCGCCCCTCCCACCGTGCTGGGTATCCCCACGAAGTGGTGGAGCCCCCCGAGCCCCCGGGCGACCGTCGCATCGATGAGGTCGGGGAACGTCTCGACGCCCGAGCCGGCACGGACGCGACCGCCGTCGAGGAACTCCACGCCTCCGACCTCCGAGCGGATGACGATCCCGCGGAAGCCGCGATCCCCCACCAGGATGTTCGCGCCGCGTCCGAGCAGGAACGTCGGTACGCCGAGCTCCCTGGCGACCCTCACCACACGCTCGAGTTCGTCCGGAGTGCGCGCCCGGTAAAGCAGATCCGCGGGGCCGCCGATCCGGAACGTCGTGAGCGGCGCGAGCGGTTCGTCCCGGAGCAGGCGGTCCGCGCCGAGCTCGGCCTCGAGGCGGGCCAGGATGTGGGGTTCCCGCGTGATGGGTCTCAACCTGGGCTCGGGCTCCTCGGCCAAGGACCGGGAAAGGCGACCGGAAAAGTTAGTCGGGGCCTCGCGGCCTCGGTACCGACGGCGGGGACGCACGACGCGTGCCTGAGGGTGTGCGCTCGCCACGAAACCCTGGCACGACGCATCCGTAAGGGAACAGCGAGTCGCAGGCAACGCCCGCTCGCTCTCGCTTCATCTAGTAGTATTCCGGGGTGGGAGACGACGTCCGCTCGAGCACGCGAGGTGACGGCTTGAACATCATGGGCACTGGCAGGAGTGCTGCGCGCGGCGCTGTCGGCGCAGAGCTAGGATCAAAGGGTGTGTAAAAAGAGAGGCGACGTACCTTTCCGCTGACAGTTAACCAGCAACTACCGGGTTGACGCCCGGGGGAACGGGTAACCTGGACTCGAAGAACGGCGGGGCGGTGGTGGACCTGCTGAAGGAGTTGCACGCCGAGGGCGCGACCATCTGCATGGTGACGCACGATCCGCGCTACGCGCACATCGCCGACCGCGCCGTCCACCTCTTCGACGGCCAGGTCGTAAGCCAAGACCAGGCGCAGAAGCATGCGCTCGAGGAAGCCGGCTTCGACATGGTGCCGTAGCGGCCAAGTCCGTCCAGCATCGGCGGTCGTTAACGCGACACGCCCCGTCGCCTACCCATGTCGAGAGACGCGGGTAGGCTGAACCGGACCCGGTTTCCTGGACAAGGGGGCGGCCTAATCAGGCCGCCATGCGGGTGAGCTGCTTGCGGATCTCGGCCGGGGTCTTGTGGCCGTGCCGCTCGACGAGCCAACCGCGGTTGTAACGCTCGATGAACTCTCCGATCACGC
>SHZR01000038.1 GCA_009692205.1 Gemmatimonadota bacterium
CCGCCTCGGTTGTCATGCGGTCCATGATCGCTTGGGCGCGCGCGCGCAGTTGGCCGCGGGGCTCCCAGGCGATGAAGTCCCGCAGCAGGCGGATCGCGTCCACTGTGGCTGGCTCTCGGCCCATGTGGCCGAGCGCTGCCAGGCGGCGAAACGGGCGCGGGCTAAAGAGGTCCCGCCGATGGCGGCGGATCTGCTTTCGCATGATCCACACGGCCAGCGCGCCCGCGGCAGCCGCCGCGACCACCGTAATGGCCAACACCTTCACCGATTTCTTCACGTCACATCTCCCGCCGACCGTGGAGCGCTTGGGCGATCGTCGAACCATCGACGTACTCTAGGTCGCTCCCGACCGGGATCCCGCGCGCCAGTCGGGTGACCCGGGGGCCGAGCGCGCGGATCTGCCCCTCGAGATAGACCGCGGTCGCCTCGCCCTCGACGCTGGCATTCGTGGCCAAGATCACCTCATGGATCTCCCCTCGGGAATCGGCCAGGCGTTGGAGGAGCGCAGCGATGCTGAGTTCCTCCGGCCCGATGCCGTCGAGCGGCGACAGCCTACCCCCGAGCACATGGAACATTCCGCGGTACTGGCCCGTTCGCTCGATCGCGCCCACCTCGTAAGCCTCTTCGACCACGCACAGGACGGTGAGGTCGCGCCTGGGGTTCGCGCAGATCTCGCAGAGCTCTTCCTCCGAGAAGTTCCCGCACTCCCGGCACGGGCGGATCTTCTCCGCCAGGTCGTCGAGCGACCTCGCCAGGCGATGCGTGTCCTCCCGAGATCCCTTCAGCAGGTGATGCACGAGCCGCAACGCGGTCTTCTGTCCGACCCCCGGCAAGCGGGAGAACTCGCCCGTGAGCCGCTCGATTACCGACACGTCGACAGGATGGCGGTCGGGCGCGTCAGAACAGCTTCGGCAAGCCGGGAAGATTCAGGGGTAAACCGCCCGTGGCTCTGCGCATCTCCTGCTCGTACGCGCTCCGCGCCTTGCCCTGCGCCTCCTTCACGGCCGCCAGAACCAGGTCCTCGAGCATCTCGACGTCGCGGGCGTCCACGCAGGTGGGGTCGATCTGAACCCGCTTGACGTCTCCCTTCCCGTCGACGGTGACCGTGACCATGCCGCCCCCAGCGGTGGCCGTGAGCTGGGTCGACTCCAGCGACTGCTGGAGCTCGGTCATCTTGGTCTGGAGCTGCTGACTCAACTTCATCAGCTGCTGGAGATCGGTCATGGGAGCGTTACTCCATCAGCTCGAGGTCGAGTTCTTCTACCGCCTGCTGCAGGCGGGGTTCCCGGCGGTACAGGGCCCTGAGAGCATGGTCGCGAACCTCCGCCTCGGTCACCCGCGCGGCCTTCGCGGGGGCACCGCTCGGCGTGTCCACCACGAGCTCGGGAACCCTTCCGAGATGCGCGGCGAGTCCATCCCGAATCGCCTGTTGCACGGCCGGCTCGAGGAGCCGGTCCAGCGCAGGCACGGCAACGTCCGAGATGTGAAAGCGACCGTCGGCACCCTCGCTCACGGTGGCCGATCGAAGGAAGGACCCGAGCCCCCTAGGCACGCCCGTTCCCGCCTCGAGCCAGCTCCGCCACGCCGTCTCGGCCGCCCCACCCGCGGGCGCGGGATTGATCTCGGGTGTGGGCTTCGTCTCCGGCTCCGCGGGCTTCTTGGCCGCGGGCTTCGTCGCTGCCCGGGGCGTCGTCGCGCGCGGCTGGGCAGGCGCAGGGCCCGCCACCGAAGCCTCTAGGCTGCCGCCGCCCGACCCGGCCGGGCTTCCCGGCGCCGCGGCACCCCCCAGTGCGGTCATGAGCTCCTCGAAGGAGACCGTCCGGTCGAGGAAGGAGAGGCGCAGCAGGAGCATCTCGATGGGCAGGCGCGGATTCGGGCTGCGACGAAGGCTCCCTTGGCTCTCGAGGTCCGCGGCCGAAGCGAGCATGCGCACCAGGTCCGTGGGCGCGAACGCCGCCGCTCGCTCGCGGAGATCCGCGCGCAGGCCCTCCTTCAGGTCGACGTCCGCATCGGGGGAGAGGCGGATGCGCAGCAGAATTCGGAGGACGTCCAGCAGTCCGTGATAGAACTCGACGAGGTCGTATCCCTCGTCGACGAGCCGATCCACCAGCGGAAAGATTTCGCCGCGCTGGCCGTCGCGGAGGATGTCGAGGAGCTCGATGTAGCGCTCCTCCTCCACCAGCCCGAGCACACGCCGGACCGCGTCGATATCGACTTCGCCCCCCGTGAGCGACATCACCTGGTCCAGCAGCGAGAGCGCGTCCCGCATGCCCCCGTCGGCTTTCCGCGCCACAATGCGCAGCGCGTCCTCGGGGGCCTGAACGCCCTCGCCCGCCAGCACGGCGGTGAGACGCTCCACGATGTCGGCCACACCGATGCGGCGGAAGTCGAAGCGCTGACACCGCGACAGGATCGGCGCCGCGGACTGTTGGATCTTCTGGGGCTCCGTCGTCGCGAAGACGAAAATCACCCGCGGGGGTGGCTCCTCCAGGATCTTGAGCAGGGCGTTCCATGCTTCTCGCGTGAGCATGTGCGCCTCGTCGACGATGTACACCTTGTGGCGTCCCTCTCCGGAGGGCGCGTACATGGCGCGCTCCCGGAGATCACGCGCATCGTCGACGCCGCGATTGGAGGCCGCGTCGATCTCCACGACGTCCAGCGCGGTGTGCCCACCCCAGATGCGGCCGCAGCTCTCGCAGTGGCCGCACGGCTCGCCCTCGGCAGTGCGGTCCGGGCAGTTGAGGGCCATCGCGAGCACGCGCGCGAGCGTGGTCTTGCCCACGCCACGGGGCCCGCAGAAGAGGTAGGCGTGCCCGACCCGACCCCCCGCCACCGCGCTCCGCAACGTGTCCGAGACGTGCTTCTGCGTCGCGACATCCGCGAAAGAACGCGGACGGTACTTGGTGGCTAATGCTATGTGGGTCAATCGATTACGGCTCTAGGGTTCGAGTGCCGTAGGAGCCAAGAAAATGCCCCAGGCGACCCGCAGCGACGATCACGGCACTTACCGCTGCTACCTGCGGGGTCCTGACGGGATTCGTGAGCTTTCGCCCTGCGGACCTGGGGCACGTCGAAGCTACCCGTGGGGTCCGACCCGGTCAACGCGCAGCCCACTCGTTTCGCCGACCCACTCCTCAGCGACGTGCCTCGGGCCTCCACGCATCCTCGAAGTGCTCGACGCGGACCCCGTTCTCGACGGTGACCGCGAGCACGTCGAAGCGCACGTCCACGTCGTCCAGGCGGTGGCGCACGAGGTACTCCAGGGCCACGAGCTCGATCTCCCGCCGCTTGAGCCGGGTCACGGCCTCCTCAGGGGAGCCGTACCCCGCCCCGGCGCGGGTCTTCACCTCGACGAAGGCCACGAGGTTCCCACGCCGAGCCACGAGGTCCACCTCACGGCGCCCGAACCGGTAGTTCGCCGCCTCGATCGTCCAACCCCGCTCCACGAGGTACTCGCGCGCCCGCGTCTCCCCGAAGCGGCCGAGCGCGTGCGGGGGATGGGGGTGGGATGGCGCCATCCACCACGCTGGCACATGGGGTGGGGCGTGGCGATAGCGCGGGGGGACCTCAGCCGGTCGGTGCGCTGCCCAGGGGAGGGGTCACGTCGCGGCCGATCGCGCGCGCGATGACCGTGATCTGCTCCATCATCTCCCGGAACTGCTCGGGATAGAGCGACTGCGCCCCGTCCGACATGGCGCGCGGCGGATCCTGGTGCACCTCGACGATGAGCCCGTCGGCCCCCGCGGCGATCGCCGCGCGAGCCATCGGAATGACCTTGGCACGGAGACCCGTAGCGTGGCTCGGGTCCGCGATGATGGGCAGGTGCGACAGCGACTTCACGACCGGGATCGCCGCCAGGTCGAACAAGTTGCGTGTGTGCGTGTCGAAGCTCCGGATCCCACGCTCGCAGAGGATCACGTCGTCGTTCCCCTCGGCGAGGATGTACTCGGCGGCGAGGAGCAGCTCGTCGATGGTGGCGGCGAGGCCCCGCTTGAGGAGGACCGGCTTGCCGGTCCGGCCCGCTCTGCGCAGCAGAGGGTAGTTCTGCATGTTGCGCGCGCCGATCTGGATGATGTCGGCGTACTCCGCCACGAGGTCGGCGCCCTCCGGGTCGAGCGCCTCGGTGACCACGGCGAGCCCCGTCTGCTCCCTCGCCCTCGCGAGCAGTTCGAGCCCCTCTCGCCCCAGGCCCTGGAACGCGTAGGGCGACGAGCGCGGCTTGAACGCCCCGCCGCGGAGCACCGTCGCCCCCATGTCCTTCACCTTCTGCGCGAGTTCGAGGATCTCGGCCTCCCCCTCGACCGCGCAGGGCCCGGCCATGACCACCACCTCCGAGCCGCCGATCCGGGTGCCGTTCGCGAGCGTGACGACCGTGTTCGTCTCGCGCCACTCCCGGGAGACCTGCTTGTAGGGGTGCGTGACCGGAATGACCTCGAGGACGCCATCGAGTCCGAGCAGGAGACCCGAGTCCACCGCGCCGTCGTTGCCGATCAGTCCCACCGCGGTGCGCTGGCCACCTGGGATGGGGCGCGCCCCGTACCCCATGTCCTTGATCGCCGCGACGACTGCCCGAATGTGCTCCGCGGATGCGCTGTGCTTCATCACGACGAGCATGGCTTGATCCGGCCTAGGCCGCTCCGGCCGCCTCGAGAGCCTCTTGGAGCTTGACGCCTACGATCGTGCTCACGCCGGGCTCCTCCATCGTGACGCCGTAGATCCAGTCGGCGGCCTCGATCGTGCGCGGATTGTGCGTGATGACCACGAACTGTGTATCGGCCTTGAAGTCCTGCAGCAGCTTGATGAACCGACCGATGTTGTTCTCATCGAGCGGCGCGTCGACCTCGTCGAGCACGCAGAACGGGCTCGGCTTCACGAGGTAGATCCCGAAGAGGAGCGAGAGGGCCGTGAGCGCTCGCTCGCCACCCGAGAGCAGGTCGATGCGCTGGGTGCGCTTGCCTCGCGGGGAGGCATGAATCTCGATCGGGGATTCGAGCGGATCCTCCGGCTCCTGGAGCCAGATGTCCGCCTCGCCACCCTCGAAGAGCCTGAGGAACGTGGCCCGGAAGTTCGCGCGAATTTCTTCGAAGATGCCAACGAAGAGATCCGTGGCGGTCTTGTTGATCTCGCGGATCGCCGAGCGCAGGTCGTCACGGGCCTCCACGAGGTCCTGCCGCTGCTTGGTGAGGAAGTCGAGCCGCGCCTGCTCCTCGGCGTGCTCCTCCACTGCGAGCATGTTGACGGGCCCGAGCGCGTTCAGCGCGAGCACCAACTCGTCGAGCTCCACCTGGAGCACCGCGGGCTCGCCCTCTACCGGCGTAGCCTCTGCGAGGAGGGACTCCCACGGCCGGCCCCATTCGCCTTCCAACCGCTCGCGGAGCCGCTCGATGCGCCCCCCCAACTCCTGCCGTTCGAGCTCCAGCGAGTGGCGCCGATCCGACGCTGCGCGCTCTTCCGTGCGGGCCTCGCGCACTCTGCGCTCGGAAGCCACCAGTGCCGTGGCTACGGCCAGGAGGGCCTCGTCGCGCTCCCGGAGAATCGACTCGGCCTGGGTGCGCTCGCCGAAGAGCCGCTCGGTGGCGGCGTCGCCCTCCGCGCGCACCCGACGCGCTTGTGCCAGCTCGTCGCGCAGGTCCTTCTCTTCTCGGTCGAGCGCTGCGACGCGCTCCTCGGCGCGCGCCCTCGCCCCGGTGACGCCCTGGAGGCGCTCGCCCAGGCGGGCCACGTCGCCCTCCAGGCGCGTGAACTCGACCGCCAGGCGCGCCTCCTGCGCCCGGGTCGCCTCCCACTCTTCCTGGATCGCGTCGAGCTGCGTGCGTACGGTCTGGCGCTCCACCTCGAGCGACGACTCCTGCGCGAGCAGAGCCGCGCGGAAGTCGCGCGCCTCCTTCTCTCGCTCGAGCGCCCGGGTCCGGGACGCCTTCGCGCCCTCGACCTGCCGGGCGAGTTCGTCGCGAACGCGGTGCATGCGCCCGCGCAGATCGGCCTGCGCGGCGAGTTCTCCGCTCACCTCGCGGTGCTCATCCTCCGCACCACGGCACTCGAGTCGAGCCGCCTCGACGCTCCCCTCAGCGGCGTGCAGAGCACGCTCCGCCGTGGCGAGTCGCGCAGCCGCCTCCAGGCTCTTGGCCACGGAACCCCCGTGGGCGCCCGTCACGGCGCGGAGAGCCTCTCGGCGCTCGAGCACGCCGGATCCCCGGGCCGGGTCACCGACCCGCACGATGCCGCCGCTCTCTGTGACCGGCTTTCCTTGAGCGAAGAGGTCCGAAAGCCCGACGCCGTCGAGCAGCGCCCGCACCCACGCACCGCCCTCCCCGATCACCCGCACCCGGTCGAGCAGTCCGCCGGAGGCGCTCGCGGCGTTCGACGGCACGCGGTCGAGCGGCAACAGGGCCAGCCCGCCGCCTCCGTTCCACTCGCCGCCGAACCAGCGCAGGGTCCGCTCCACTGCCCCGCGGTCGCGCACCACGAGGGCGTCGGCGAGCGAGCCCAGGTAAGCTTCCGCCGCCTCGGTGACACCGGCAGGCGCATCGATGAAGTCCGAGAGCGTGCCGAGCACGCCGGCGTCGCCGCGTGCGAGCGCAGCGCGCACGACCGGCTCGAGGCCCTCCCGCTCGCGCTCGAGCCCCTCGAGCGCCGCCTTCTTGCCGGCGAGAGCCGCTTCCGCGTCCGCCGCCTCACGTTCGGCCGCGCGAGCCGAGTCGTATTCGGCGCGCGCCGCCTGAAGGTCCCGCACTCGCTCTTCGAAGCGGGCGTTCGCTGCGCTCAGCGCGGCCGTCAGATCGTCCACGCGACTCGAGAACAGGTCGCCCTGCGTGTCGAGTTGGGTGAGTTCGGCCGAAGTGGAGGCGAGTTCCCCGACGACGTGCGCAAGCCTGCGATCGAGCTCCTCTGCCTGCGCCGCCGAAGCTTCCGCGTCGCCTTCGAGCTGCGCTCCGCGGCGGGCCAGCTCACGGCCGCGCAATTCTACGGCGTCCACCAGCGTGCGAGCCTCTTGTAGGCGGGTCCGCACCTCGCGGACCTCCTCGGCGTGCGCGCCCACGACAGCGCGTACGCGCTCGAGTTCGGTGGCGACGCCGTCCTTCGTCGCGATCAGGTCGCGCTCTTCCGTACTCAGGGCCGCGGCCTGATCGCGCGCGTCGCCCCGCTCCCGGTCGATCTGCGCCAAGCGTCGCTCGGCGTAAGCCGCACGCTCGTCGGCGACCGCCAGATCGCGCTCCCACGTCACCAATTGCTCCCTGATGGCCTGCAGGGCCCCGGCCGCGGCCGTGCGCCCCTTCTCGGCGTCCACTTCCCTCAGCCTGAGAGATTCGAACTCCGTCTCGGCCGTGCGGAGTTCCGCGACCATTCCCTCGGCCGAGACCAGATCGCCCTGAAGCTCACGCTCCACGGCAACGAGCCGCTCCCGGAGCGAATCGACTTGGTGCCCGACGACGGCCACCTCGACGCTCAGCCGCCGACTACGGAACTCGGCGTACCGCTCGGCCTTCCCTTTCTGCCGCGCCAGCGAGCGAACCTTGGTCTGGATCTCGCCGATGACGTCTTCGAGTCTCTGGAGGTCCATCTCGGCGCGCTCGAGTCGGCGAGTCGCGGCCTTGCGGCGGTCCTTGTACTTGCCGATGCCCGCGGCTTCTTCGAAGAGCCCCCTACGCTCTTCGGCTCGATCGGAGAGAATCGCGTCGATCATGCGGTTTTCGATGATCGCGTACGCGTTCGATCCGAGACCGGTATCGCGGCAGAGGTCGACGACGTCGCGCAGCCTGCACGCGGCACGGTTGATCGAGTACTCGCTGCCGCCGTCGCGGAAGACCTGCCGGCCGATCTCCACTTCCTCGAACGGCACCGGTAGCGCGCCGTCCGCGTTGCTGACGGTCAGTGAAACCGCGCCGCGGTTCACCGGTCTGCGACCGGTCGTCCCCTGGAAGATCGCCTCCTCCATCTTCGCGCCGCGGATGGCCGTCGGGCGCTGCTCTCCGAGGACCCACCGGATGGCGTCGCCGATGTTCGACTTGCCGCAGCCGTTGGGCCCGACGATGGCGGTGATGCCGTCGTGGAACTCGATGGCGGTGGAGTCTGCGAACGACTTGAAGCCGTGGACCTTCAGGGCGCGCAGCTTCATTCGGTGGGGACCGCTCCCGCGAAGTCGTGCATTACAGGGACAAGACCACGACCACGACGACCACCGCGATGAAGACCGCGGCCGCGAGGCCCAGCATGAGCACGCGCCGACGACCATCGTCGGACGACGCAGTCCACTCGGCGGGAGGCCGCGAGTCGGGGCCACCCACAGCCATGACCGAGGACGGCCCTGCGACGGCGCGCACAATGCCCTCGAGGTCCCGAACCGCTGCGGGGGCGGGCTCCCCGCGATCGGCGAGCACCACGATGTCCGAGGCCGAGCCCAGGAAGGCCCAGCAGCCGCTGTCGCCGTCGCGCACGAACAGAAGGAGCTTCACACCGGCCTCCTGGAAGCCCTCGAGCAGCCGGCCCCAGCGTGCGCTCCCGGGCACCGTGTTGGCGTCCGCGACCGCGGTTCCGGCGGTGATCAGGAAGAACGAGCCCCCGTCGATGGGACGGACCACCCGGCGGACCGACGCCCCGAAGAGTGCCGCGTCGCTCAGGCCTTCCGTGTTCTCGATCTGCGCGAGGGTGTGCAGCGTCGGATAGTGCAGGGCGCCGTCGGCGACCACGACCTTCTCACCCGCACGGCTCCATGCGCGAGCCAGATCGAGCGCCGCGGCCCCCGCCCACCCGCCGGCGACGGCATTCTCGGACGCCACCACCGCGATCACACGCCCGGACCCCGCCCCGTCGGGAACGGGAACCCCGCCGTCCAACGGCTGCCAGTCGGGAAGTTGGGCCATCGAGTCGGGAAATGGGGAGGTGGCTGGAGGGGTGGTTGGAGCGGCCTGAACTTAGACCGGGCCTGAAGGCCCGGAAACCCCTCCCGCGGCATGGTTTTACAGTCGCGGGGTGGGTGGCCGGTCAGGCCTCGGGCGCTTCCCAGCGGGGCGCGTCGCCCCAGAGGTTCTCGAGCTGGTAGAATACGCGCGACTGCGGGTGGAAGACGTGCACCACGAAGTCGATATAGTCGAGCAGAACCCAACGCCTTACCGTGAATCCCTCCACGTGAGCGGCGCGCACCCCCTCCTCGCCGAGCCCCTGGACCACGTGGTCGGCGATCGCCTTCACGTGGACGTCGGACGTGCCACTCGCGACCACGAAGAAGTCGGTCGCCGAGGAAATGCCCCGGAGATCGAGCACGAGCACCTCGCGCGCCTTGCGTTCGAGCGCGAAATCGACCGCCCGCCGCACCTCGGCAGGCAGGTGGGACCCGTCCGCAGCGGGCTCCTGCGCGGAAACCTTCGGTCGCGGGCTCAGCTCTCCTCGGGCTCCACGTGGACTTCGACATCGACGTTCACATCTGCATGCAGGTGCACCGAGACGTTGGTCACGCCCAGCGCCTTGATCGGCTCCTCGAGCATCACGATCCGCTTGTCGAGCTCGAAGTCCAACCCGCGAGAGTTCGCCTGATCGGCGATGTCCGCACGAGTGACGGACCCGAAGAGCTTTCCGTCCTCGCCGGCGCGCATCTTGAACACCAGCGAAATGCCCTCGAGCTGGGACGCGCGCCGACGCGCCTCGAGGAAGTCCTTCCGCGACCGCTCGAGCGCGACTGCCTGCTCCGCCTCCAGCCGTGCCACGTTGGCTTCGCTTGCCAGGTAGGCGAGGCCCTGCGGGATCAGATAGTTGCGGCCGTACCCCGCCTTGACCGAGACCACCACACCGGCGTCGCCGAGCTTCGCCACCGACTTCTTCAGAATCACCTTCATATTGCCTCCAGACGGTTGGTCACGCGGTCCGTTCGCGAACGCGCGAACGGAGGTCGAGCCAGGTATCTCCCACGCCGATCAGCACGGCCATACCCATGAGGACGGGGGCGGCAAGGACGAGTCCTACGAGCACCGTCACGTATCCGAATAGCGACAGTCCCCCACTGATGAACACGAAGACGGCGGCCCCGCGGAGCATGTAGAGCGCCCCCATGAACACGAGCGCGTTCGAGCCCACGCGAGCCAGTGCGTCGCCCCATTGGGCGAAGATGAGCAGAAGGCCCCCGATCAACAGCCAGACCAGGTGGTCGTTGAAGCGGAAGTCGCGCAGCGGTCCGAGACCCTGGTCGCCTTCACCCACGAGCCGCGTGCGCACCCACCACCCGACGCCGAGCGCCGCCATGGACGCGAGCCCGATCATCGCCGGGAACACGGTCGCCTGGGTCTCGGCGACCTGCTGGAGCGCGCTCACCAACGCGGGTGACGCTGGTTGTCCGCCGTTCAGCGTGGCGAGGGTCGCGAGGGTCTGGTCCGCGGAGGCGCGCACGCCACCCGAGATGGCGGCATCGAGCGCGCCCCACGCGTCCGCCTGCAGGGCAAGCACCCCCGCCGCCGCCGCCGCCGCGCCGGCCACCGCGCCCAGCGCGCGCGACGACAGCGTCCACCGCGGCACGACCATCGTCAGCGCTAGGAATCCGCCTCCGAGCAGGACCGACCAGGCGCGCTCGGCATACCACACGCCGTCGCGCGCGCCGGTCGCGAGGATCAGCGTCGCAACCAGCGCAGCCGTCACGATCCCGGTGCCACGCAGCCCGTGCGCGGCGAGCAGGGCCAAGAGCGGCACGGCGATCAACACCCCAGGGTGCACGATCGAGGTCGCCATCACGATCCCGAGCAATCCAGCCGCCCGCGGCCAACCGCGCCCCGGCGGTTTCGTCCCGGTCATGGTGTCCGGCTCCACGAGCGCTCCTACGCTTCGCGCCCGCCGGTGTAGGGCAGCAGCGAGAGGTAGCGCGCGCGCTTCACGGACCGTCCGAGCTGACGCTGGAAGGCAGCCGTCACCTTCGTCGTACGCTTCGGCAGGATCTTGCCCTGCTCCGTCACGAAGCGCGACAGCGTGGACACGTCCTTGAAGTTCAGCAGCGTGATGCGCGGACCGTCCATCCGGCGCCGGCGGCCCTTCGCGCCGTGGAACTCGGGCGGTGCCCGCGTCGGGTCGTCGTCGTCATCGTCGCCCTCGTCCTCGTCTTCGCCATCCCGCTCCCGTACCAGCACGTGAGCCGGAATCTCGGCCACCAGCGAGTGCCCATTGGTCGGCTCGCCTTCATTGATCACGAGCAGATAGCGGATGACCTCGCCGTCGAGCCGCAGCAAACGCTCAAACTCAGGAAGCGCTTCACCGGTCGCCCGCAGCTGGGCCACGACGTAGTAGCCGTTCTGGCGCTTCTTGATCGTGTAGGCGAGCTGTCGCACGCCCCAGTGGTCCACGGCCACGACTTCCCCACCGTGCGAGGTCGCGAGCGCGTGGAACTTCTCGAGCTTGGCGGTCACCGCGGCTGGATCGAGCGCGGGGTCGAGAATGTAGACTACTTCGTAGAGCCGCATGTTCGTGTTCCCTCGGTCCGTGGTTGCATGACGGGCCCCGTCGGGTCGGCCCCTGCAAGCGGCGGGGGGCGGTACGGCGGAGCGGGATCGATGTCTGTCGCGCCCGGAAAGGCGAGCCGCGGAAGGTATACAAAGCCCCGCGGGGAGAAAAGCCGACCGCGGGCCCCGGACGCCTACCCCGCGAGCGCCCTCTGGATGGCCGTGATCACCTCCGGATAACGCTGGAACGCCCACCGCGCCTCTTCCACATCGAGGCGCTCGCGGTTCGAGTGCGCATATCGCTCCTCGCCGGGTGCGAAGCCGATCGTAGGAATGCCGTGCACCCCGCACGACCACCCACCGTCGGTGGCGAACCGCCAGGGACGGACCGTTGCCGCGCCGGTGCCCTCGAAGCGGCGTCCGGCGGCCCGGGCGGCCGCGCGCACGACCGGGTGCTCCGCGTCCATGAGGAAGCCCGGCGAGAAGAGTCCGACGTCCTCCTCGAGGCCCGTGTACGTCCGTTGCCGCTCGGTCGCGAGGCGCACCTCGTAGGTCAGGCCCGAGGGCAGTGTCCCGACCCGCGCGTGGATATGGCTTCGTAGCCGCGCGAGCAGCGAGGGCCCCTCGGTGCCCGGAAGCACCCGCCAGTCGACCGCCACCACGACATGGTCGGGGATGACGTTCCGGGTCTCCGGAAGCACATCGACCATCGTGGCGACGAGGCTCTCCTCACCGAGTACGGGATCGGTGGGGCGCTCGAGGGCCACATCCCGCACCGCCGCGAGGACGTCGCCGAGGAGATCGAGCGCGTTGATCGCGCGCTCCGGAACGCTCGCGTGTCCGGCGATGCCCTCTATGACGACTTCGACTTCAGCCCGGCCGCGGTGGCCGATGCACACATCCCCATGCGTCGCCTCTCCGAGCACCACCGCCGCCGGGTCGACGGAGCCAGACTCGAGCAAGTGGCGCATGCCGAGCCCACCACGCTCCTCCAGCACTGTGTGCGCCACGATCACGTCACCCGGCGCCGAGCCGATCAGCGCAGCGGCTGCATAGGTCTGGATCGCCAGCGGACCCTTGATGTCCATGGCGCCTCGGCCGTGCAGGCAGCCGTCCCGCACCTCGCCGGAGAAGGGAGGCACTTCCCAATCCGAGTGCTCGCCCTCCGCGACCACGTCGAGATGGGAGTTCACCATGACCGGCGGGGCGTCGCCTCTCCCGCGCGCGATGCCGGTGACGTTGCCCGCGTCGTCGATGCGCACGTCGGCGAGCCCGAGCGCCTCCATCTCCTGACGCACGCGCGCCGCGACATCGGCCTCGCGGCCAGGCAGCCCCGGGATGCGAATCAAGTCCGCGGCGAACGCGAGCGCACCCTCGAACGACGCAGACCTGGTCATCGTCGGTACCGCTTAACCGAAGAGCGACCTCACGACGTCGGCGAGCCACGTCGACGACTGCGCCCCCCCCACGTCGAGTCCGTGCACGCGCGCGAGCCACGGCGCGAGCACCAACGCGACGATGCTCATGAGCTTGATGAGGATGTTGAGCGACGGGCCCGCGGTATCCTTGAACGGATCGCCGACCGTGTCGCCGACGACCGCGGCCTTGTGAGGTGCGGAGCCCTTGCCGCCGTGCGCACCACCTTCGATGTACTTCTTGGCGTTGTCCCACGCGCCGCCGGCGTTGGCCATGAAGAGCGCCATCAGCACGCCGGTGACGGTCGCGCCGGCGAGAAGCCCACCCAACGCCTCGACGCCGAGGAAGTAACCCACGATCACCGGAGCTGCGACCGCGGTCACGCCCGGCAGGATCATCTCACGCAAGGCCGCCTTCGTGGAAATGTCGATGCAGCGCGCCGAATCGGGCTTGGCGGTGCCCTCCATGAGCCCGGGGATCTCGCGGAACTGGCGGCGCACTTCGTCGACCATCCCCTGCGCGGCCCGACCCACCGCCGTCATCGTCAGCGCCGACGTATAGAAAGGCAACGCGCCGCCGAGGAGCATGCCGATCACGACGATAGGATCGACGAGGTTGAGACCGGTCACCTGGAGTCCCACCGCGGCCGTGTAGGCGGAGAAGAGCGCGAGCGCCGTGAGCGCCGCGGAGCCGATCGCGAATCCCTTACCGATCGCCGCGGTCGTATTGCCGAGCGCGTCGAGCGAATCCGTGATCGCGCGCGTCTCCGGGCCGAGGTGGCTCATCTCGCTGATGCCACCGGCGTTGTCTGCAATCGGGCCGTACGCGTCGACCGTCATCGTGACGCCTACGGTGGCGAGCATGCCGACAGCCGAGATCGCGATCCCGTAGAGACCGGCATAGTGGTAGGAGGAGCCGATCGCGACGCAGAGAAGGATGACCGGGATCGCGGTCGACTCCATGCCGACCGCCAACCCCGCGATGATGTTGGTCGCGGACCCGGTCTCACTCGCCTCGGCGATCCTGCGGACCGGAGCGGCCGAGGTGTAGTACTGCGTGACCCCACCGATCAGGATGCCCGCCAGGGTACCCGCGAGGATCGCGATCCAGGGACCGATCACCGGATACGCCCTTCCCGAACTCGGATCCGTGAACGTGATGCCGAGGCTTTGCACGACGAGGTACGAGGCGCCGAGGAAGAGCAGGCCCGCGATCCAGGTCGTCCCCTGCAGCGCATACGCGGGATCCCCCTTCTCGAGCAGCTTCATCGCCCCGATGCCGATGAGCGACGCGACGAGGCCCACCATCACGGTGAGGAGGGGGAGTGCCACCGCCGCCGCGCGGTGAGCCGACAACGCGGGATCGACAGCAGCGATGGCGATCGTCGCGACGATCGCGCCCACGTAGGACTCGAAAATGTCGGCGCCCATGCCCGCCACGTCGCCCACGTTGTCACCGACGTTGTCGGCGATGGTCGCGGGGTTACGAGGGTCGTCCTCGGGAATGCCGGCCTCGAGCTTGCCCACGAGGTCCGCGCCCACGTCGGCGGCCTTCGTGTAGATGCCGCCGCCGACGCGCGCGAAGAGCGCGATGGAACTCGCTCCCATCGAGAAGCCCGACACGATCTGGGCGAACAACGGGAAATCGTTGGTGCCGGGCAGCGCATCGGCCGCGAAGATCAGGTAATACACGCCCAGACCGAGGAGGCCCAGCGCAGCTACGGCGAGACCCATCACCGCCCCTCCGAAGAAGGCGATGCGAAGCGCCTTCCCCTGACCCTCGGTGTTGGCCGCGGCAGCGGTTCGCGTGTTGGCGCGAGTCGCGCCCTTCATGCCCAGGAAGCCCGCGGTCACGGAGCAGATCGCGCCGAAGACGTACGCGACGGCCGACTGCACGCCGACGACCAGGCTCAGCAGCGCCGCGACCACGACCACGAAGACGCTCAGCACCATGTACTCGCGCCGTAGGAACGCCATCGCGCCGTCGTGGATCTGCTCGCCCAGTTCGATCATGAGCGCGGTGCCCTGCGGCTGCGCCGTGACGTAGCGGTACACGCCGCCAGCGGCCACGAGCCCCAGGACTCCCAGCAACCAGGCCCAGTCCGTAAGTGCCATCAGGTCGGTCATGGAATCGATCCTCCTGGTCTTGGCCGGTCATGGGACCCGGGTGATTTCACCGATTGAAGCGGTTCATCGCCGCCTCGACACCCTCGGCGATCCAGACCGCGATCGCCTCGGTCAACTGGGGGAGCAACTCCACCACGACTTCCTCGTCCTCGGCAGGCATCGGCGAGAGGACCCAGTCGGCCAGATCCACTCCCTCCGGCCTCGTTCCCACTCCGATGCGCAGACGCGCGAACCCAATCGACTGCAGGGCGCCCGACACGGACTTGAGCCCGTTGTGTCCACCGGCGCTACCCTCGGGCCGGAACCGCACCCGCCCGACGTCCAGAGTCGCGTCGTCCACGACCACGATCAGATCCCGTGAAGGATCGAACCCCTCGATCGCGGCAAGTGCCCCGACCGCAAGACCGCTCCGGTTCATGTACGTCGTGGGTTTCACGAGACGCACCGTCTCTTCACCCACGGGTCCTTCCGTCACGAGCGCCCGGCCCTCGCGCTGAAAGGAGCCGAAGCCCCAGTCGTACGCGAGTCGATCCACCACCCACCAACCGACGTTGTGCCGAGTGGCGTCGTACTCCGGGCCCGGGTTGCCGAGCCCCATGACGACTTTCATGCAGCCCGACGTCGAACCGAGTGACGAATCCTACTTGTCCTTCTTGTCGCCACCTTCGGCAGCGGCAGCACCCTCGGCACCAGCCGCACCCTCGGCACCAGCCGCACCCGCGGCAGCCTCCCCACCCTCGAGCACGGGCACCGTCGCGACGACTTCCTCGACGATCCTCGGGATCGCGACCGAACAGACCGTGCGGTCCGGGGCAATCCGCACTTCCACCCCTTCTGCAAGGACGATGTCGGAGACGTGCAGGGACCCGTTCAACTCGAGCGGCGAGACGTCGAGCTCGAACGACTCCGGAATCTTGGACGGGATGCAGCGGATCGGCAGGTCGTGGATCATCTGCTCGAGCACGCCGCCGCCCAGCCGGACGCCCGCCGGGACGCCGATCAGGCGGACCGGAACCTCGAGATCGACCGCGACCCCCTCCTGAACGCGCAGGAAGTCGACGTGGAGCAGCCCATTCCTCCACGGGTGCGTCTGGATTTCACGCACCAGCGTCTGGTAGGGCTTCTTCTCTCCCTCGACGGCGAGGTCGACGATCGTGTTGTCGACCGAGATCGAGTGGAAGAGCTTCTCGGCCTCGTGCGCGTCGACTGACAGGTGGATCGACTCGAGCTCGCGACCATAGAGCACGGCGGGAACCCTGCCCTCGCGGCGCAGCGTGCGCGCGACGCCCTTTCCGGAGTTGTCGCGCGTCTTTGCGTTCAGCGTTGCCTTGGCCATCGGTCTCACTTCCTCGTTAATGGGCCGGGGTCCCCCGGTCCCTTCATTTATTCAGTCGGCGCTTCTTCGAACAACTCTGTAACGGACTCGTTCGAGTGCACGTGATCGATCGCCTTGGCAAGCAGATCGGCCACAGAGAGCACCCGAAGAGTATCGAACCGTTTGTGCTCCGGCACCTCGATCGTGTTCGTCACGACCATCTCCTCGAGCGGCGCATCACGAAGGCGGGACACCGCCTCGCCCGAGAACAGCGCATGCGTCGCCGCCGCGTACACCGCCTTCGCTCCCCTCTCCTTGAGGGCGTACACCGCGTTGGTGAGCGTCCCGGCGGTGTCGACCATGTCGTCCATGATGAGGCAGGTCATGCCCTCCACCTCGCCCACGACGTTCAGCACCTCGGACAGGTTCGCCTTGGGCCGCCGTTTGTCGATGATGGCGAGGCTCGCGTCGAGCCGCCTCGCCGTCCCGCGCGCCATCTTCGCCGAGCCCACGTCGGGGGCGACGACCACGAGGTCCTTCAGCCCCAGACTGCGGAAGTAACTGGTGATGACCGGAGCGGCGTAGAGGTGGTCGACGGGGATATCGAAGAACCCCTGGATCTGGTGCTGATGGAAGTCGATCGAGATCACGCGGTCCGCGCCCGCCGCCACGATCAAGTTCGCCACCAGCTTGGCGGCGATCGACACACGCGGCTGATCCTTGCGATCCTGCCGGCCGTAGCCGAAGTAGGGGATCACCGCCGTGACCCGCGCCGCCGAGGCCCGGTGCGCGGCGTCGATCAGCAGCAGCAGCTCCATGATGTTCTCGGCCGGCGCCGGCGTGGGCTGGACGATGTAGACGTCCCTGCCACGCGCATTCCGGTCGATGCGAACGAACAGTTCGCCGTCGGCGAACTGCTTGATGGTCGCCGCATCGGGTGACTTTCCGATGCGTTCCCCGATCTCGACGGCCAGGGGGCGATTCGCTCGCCCACTCAGGAGGAGAAGGGGTCCCCGTTGGTAGGTGTCGTCCATGAACTCGGGGGCGGGGGTGCCAGGCTGCGGGATCGAGAGCCTGCAAAGCTAGAAAGCGCACGGGAGGGGGTCAACGCGCGGTTGGACGGGGAGGGTGCCCACGCCTCCCTCGTCGGGGGCGCTTCGCTCCAGATGCTTCGCATCTGAGCCCCTCCTCGGGAGGCGTGGGCACCCTCCCCGAGGCCACCGCGTTGTCTGGCGCGCGGGACTCACCCTTCTGTAATCCTCCCCAGACGCCAACCCAGCCTCAACGCCGCACTGCAGCGGAACTACCGCACCCGAAAAGCCTTACGGCTGACGGCGTCGGTGCGGCCGGGGGTGCGGAGGGTCAGGATCACGGCGCACTGGCCTGGGTCGAGAGGGGGGAGCGCCAGGTCGAGGTGGCGGAAGATCTCGCCGGGACGTTCGGGGGCAGGCTCCTGCCAGGCGACTGCGGCGCCGTCGGGCTCGGCGCGAGCAGGAGGAGATCCGACAGCGTTGCCACGTCGGGCCGAGTGGGCGCTCGCTCGAGGCCCGTGCGTAGGCGCCCGGCTCGGCGCCGCCGCGGGCTCCAGCTCTC
This sequence comes from Gemmatimonadota bacterium, assembly GCA_009692205.1. Lineage (GTDB taxonomy): Bacteria > Gemmatimonadota > Gemmatimonadetes > Longimicrobiales > Gaopeijiaceae > UBA2982. The sequence goes on from SHZR01000038.1 coordinate 17,865, forward strand.
CGCGGAGATCACCCAGGCGCCCGCGGGCACCTCGAGCATGAGCGCGCCTTCCGCGGATCCTAGGCGGTGCGTTCCCACGGTCCGGCCTCCGTCGATGGGAACGGCGAAGAGCCCGATGCGGTCCTCCATCGCCGCCTGCTCGCCGGGCTCCATCCAGGGCCGGGGATGTTCGTGGTGGGCATAACGGGTGGTGTCCTCCGGCAGGACGTGGGTCGCCGCGACAACCATTTGATCTCCACGGGGGAAGAGCGCGAGTTGGCCCTCCATCGGCGGGAGCACCGGCGCGAACGGCGGCGCGTACATGCTTCTCGGCCTCCGCCGGTCGGCGACGAGATCGGCCCGCGCGACGACAGCCGGGTCGGCGCGCGCGCGCCCGCTCGGCAGGTAGTCGCGGCCCTCCGGGTCCTTGTGCCCGGTGATGTCGTCCGGCGCCCCGAGGGCCGATCCCCGGGAGCGCTCCCATCCGATCTCCCAACCGTGGCGCACGGTGAGCTCCTCGAGGTCCGGCCCCCAGCGGAGGCGGTAGGGGTTCCTCGCCCCATCCTTGAGGGTCGCCACGGTCCAGCGCGCGTAGTGCGCCGTCATCCGGTCGTTGCCGTCGACCAGGTACAGGGATCCGCGAGGGACCACATCCGATCGAGCACGACGTCGAGGAATCCATCCGCAGCGGTCACCATCGTGGCCAGGATCTCCCGCGCGTCGGGGTCCACCGCGCGCTCGGGCACCCGCCACTCGAGGGCCGCCTCGGGATCCATTTCGGCGAGCGCGTGCTCGAACGCGCCTTCCGCCTCGGCGTACCGACCCAGTCCGTGCAGCGAGAGCCCCTCGAGCGCGGAGCACCACCACGGCTGGGCACCTCCGCAGTCTCGCGAAGTGAGCAGGGCGCCTTCCCAGTCACCGCCCTCGGCACGGGTCCAGACGCGCTGGCCGAGCACCCAAGGGTCGCCCGGTATCAGCCGCTGAAGCGAGTCCGAGTCGAGCGCGAACTCGGCGCGGAGTGCGCGGACCTCGTCCGGCTCGGGGGTCGGGTACCACTCGCCCTCTCCGTACCGGGTGCACACTCGGCCCACGACCTCGTCGCAGTCACCGCCCGTGGATGCGAAAGTGCGCGGGTAGTACCGCTCCCTCGCTCGCTCGAAGGCCGCCTGGAGCGAGCGCGCCGCGCCCAGCGCATCCCCCCGGGTCTGCGGCCACGACCCTCGTGTCCGCCCCGCTCACGGCTGTCTGACCCGCCGTCGCCGATGGCGTCGAGAGCACGAGGTACGCGGTCGAAAGGCCCATGAGGCGCATGGATTGGCCCGGGTGGATTCGAACCACCACCGCCGGTTCCAAAGACCGGTGTCCTGCCATTAGACGACGGGCCAGCAGGCGACTACTTACAAGGGTTCTGAGAGGTTTTCAACATCGCAGCACCCCCGAATTGGACACTTTTTGGACACTTCTTGGAGCCGGGTACTGCGGGGGACCTCATTATCAGTAGCCTCGATCCATCGTCAGGCACCCTCCGCAAGCTGCCGGAGCTGCTCATCCTCGGACTGCTTCACGAGCACCAGCAAGTCCTCGTCCACGAGGTGAGTGTAACCCATCGTCGTAGCGAGGTCAGCGTGGCCCATAGCTCGCTGGACGAGCACGGGGCTCTGCCCTGCCGTAACCCTGCGGTGCCTGAGCTCGTGCTGCCCTAGATCGGTCGGAAGCTCTCACGCCTCACGGCCGAACCGAACGCCCGGTGGAGGCTTTGGATTCGCTCGCCCGCGCCGGACGCCCCGCGCACGCGCGGAGGAGCCGCTCGTATTGGCCGGGCTCGCCCAGGCCGAGGATGATCGGCTCCCGCGCGTCACCCTTCGGCTTCTCCACCTTCGACACCGGGTTAGACGGCACCACCTCGATCGTCTCCGAGAGGGCGAACACGGAGTGCAGCACGGGACGGTCCTTCGCGAGCGAGCGCGCCGTGACCGCCTCGCGCTTCGTTCCGTCCGGGGAGCGGGTACGCCTCCAGTAAAGGAAACCCTGTACATGACCCAGCCGGATCGCGTGCGCGTTCGGGTCCCCGCCCTCGGTCACGAACTATCGACGGAAAGCGTCTAAACTGTGCGTTTACGTCTCCTCGGCCGTTCCGCCTACGGAGCTCGGTGTCCCTCTCGCGTGCCTACTGCTCGACGTTCCCTAGGGACTGAACCGCCGCGCCTTCGACATATTCGGGGACCGCTTGCTGGGAGCGTTGGAGGTGGAACGACCGCCGCGCGTCTCAACTGATCCAGGCCGCCCACATGGTGCAGGGGTTCTCCACAATTGTGGGGACGCTTCCCATGAATGAAGCCCACGCCCGCGAACTCGCCCGCGTCCCCGAACGATGAGAAAGAACCGGCCCCCTTAAATGGCAGGCCGGTTCTATCACGAGGGTGTGAGGGCGTCCGCCCCTCTTCATGCGGGATCTCGCGAGCCGCCTAATTCACCCGCTCCCACAAGATGACGTTGTTGACGGCCACGCCCTGGGCGTCCGTGCCCCTCGTGGTCTCTATGAACGTCCTACCGTCGGATGACACCGCACGGACGATTGGGATGGCCGCAGTATTGCCCGTGTAATTCGTAGACTCCGTCGTGCGCGGGTCGATGACCCGATATGACCTCGTAAGGTTCGACGGCCGGGCCGCGCTCATGAATGCTCCGAGCGTGACGGTGGTGTGAACTGGGTGGCGCTGGCCGTCCAACTTATACACGCCAACATTCAAGGTCGGCACTCCCAGCGCGTCCGCGCTGGTCATGGTAAACCGGAACCATCCACCCTCGAGGGCCGCGTACTCCCGAAGGGTGACCAGCTCCGCCGGGGGACGTGGACCGGGGCTGTACACGGACCGCTCCACGTTGACTTTCCACGTACCGAGGATGGGGTCACTGCCCGCAGTCTGCGCCCCAACCGCGCTGACGAGGACGCAGGACGCTACCGCCACTCCGAGTAACCTACCAATCAGGCCGCGTGCCATTGTATTGCTCTCTTCCCAAAGGTGATAAATGGGGTCTTCGCGGATCACAGTGGGTCGTTTTACGGAGGTCGGGTCAATAGGTGTGTAAACGAGTCAGGCGGCTGCCTTCCGCTGCTGTGACGGGACGGGCTTTCCGTCCACGAACTTCCTACCCTCGAACACATCGCTGAGCAGGTGGGGTGCGTCCAACCTGCGGAACTGTTTCTCCGCCAC
>SHZR01000039.1 GCA_009692205.1 Gemmatimonadota bacterium
GTGGCGGAGAAACAGTTCCGCAGGTTGGACGCACCCCACCTGCTCAGCGATGTGTACGAGGGTAGGAAGTCCGTGGACGGAAAGCCCGTCCCGTCACAGCAGCGGAAGGCAGCCGCCTGACTCGTTTACACACCTATTGACCCGACCTCTTTGCGCCCGCCTTCCCACATGGCGAACCGTAGGAAAATGCCCCGGGAGGGCCAAAAAAACAAATGTTTTCTTCAGGAGAGGGTGGAGGCCCCGTTCTGCGCCGGCCCTACGAGAGCTCACTCCGAGCGATCTCGGGGAGCAGCGCATCTGGGATCCCGAATCCGTCCACCAGCAGCGCGGCGTGTTCGCGCACCTCCCGGCAGAGCGCTCCCACACGGGTGCGGATCGCCCGAGTCTTGCCTGTCTCCAGGTAGCCCGACTCGAGGAACCAGCCGCGGTCTCGCTCCAGCGCGGAGAGTGCGTAGAGGGCCGCCGCCGCCGCGAGAACTTCCGACAGGCCGGGAGTCGGTGCCCGCACGACCGCGTCCTGAAGTGCCTCGAAGATCACGCGCTCCACATGCGCGCGGGCGAGCGAGACCAGATGGTCCTGGCACTCCGTCACGGCCTGGAAGGAGTCGACGCCGTCGTCGAGTCTCGCCCGGATCCTAGTCGCGGCCGAGCGCAGCAGTCGCTCCTCGCGGTAGCTCAAGGCGGCGAGGTGGAAGTCGGGATCGAGCAGGTGCTCCTCGTCGGTGCGCCGAGTGACCAGCGGGTTCAGCTCCGTCAGCGCGGTCTCCGCCCGCTCCGCCAGGTAGCGGACGGCGCTCCTCAGGGTGAGGTCTCCCATTTCGTCGCGGAATCGGGAGAGGAGCCCCTTGGCCACGAGTTGGTACAGGACGAGGTTCGCGCCCTCGAAGGTCGTGAACACGTCGGTGTCCGCCTTGAGCGCGGCGAAGCGATTCTCGGCGAGGTAGCCCGCGCCGCCGCACGCCTCCCGCGCGGCCTGCAGCGAGACGACGCAGTGCTCGGAGGCGTAGGCCTTCAGCCCCGCGGCAGCGACCTCGAGCTCCGGGGAGTCCGCGCGCTCCGGGTCGCCGAGCTGGGCCTCGAGGCGGCGCACCGCGAAGTGCAGGCCGAGCGTGGTCGCCAAGCGAGGCATGAGCTCGCGCTGGATGAGCGGGTAGTCGAGGATCGGGACCTCGGGTGCCCCTTCGGGTCCGAACTGGCGACGCGAGGCTGCGTAACGCACCGCGATGGTGAGTCCAACCTTCGCGGCGCTCACCGACGCTGCCGCGATGCTCACGCGCCCGATGACCAACGTGCGAAGCATCCGGAAGAACCTCCGGCCCGGGCTCGGAATGTCGCTGTGGTAGCGTCCGTGCTCGTCGATGGTGGCGAACCGGTCGAGGAGGTTGGTCCGCGGGACGCGCACCCGATCGAAGGAGATCCGCCCATTGTCGACGCCGTTGAGCCCTTCCTTCAGGCCACAGTCCTCGATGCGGATCCCCGGCAGCACGCCGCGGCGTTCGTCGCGGATCGGAACGAGCATGGCGTGCACACCGTGGTCCTCGTCTGCGACGATCACGCGCGCGAAGACGGTCGCGATCAGGCCGTGCTCCGCCGCGTTGCCGATGTAGTCCTTGGCGGCGCGGGGGTGGGGCGTATGTACGACCAGCTCCTGAGTCGCGGGGTCGTACGTGGCGGTGGTCTCGACGTCGCGCACGTTCGACCCGTGGCCGGTCTCGGTCATCGCGTAGCATCCGGGAAGCTCGAGGCTCCCGATCGGGCGCAGGAGCGCCTCGTGGTGACGGGCCGTGCCGAGCTGCTGCACGCTCCCGCCGAAGAGGCCGAACTGCACCCCGAACTTCACGACGACGCTCAGGTCACCGAACGCGAGCGTCTCGAAGACCGCGACGGCGGCGGAAGGGTCGCCCGCGCCACCGTATTCCTTTGGGTAACCGAGTCCTCCGAGCCCTCGGTCCGCGAGGAAGCGCAACGCTACGAGCACGCGCGCCCGATACTCCTTCATCGGTAGTCCCGGGGCGATGCGCAGCTGCGGCGCCGAGAGGGCGGCGAGCGCCCGCTGGCGTGCCTCGGTCTGGTCGCGATCCAGATAGGCATGCAGGGTCGCGCCATCGAACGAGGCGGAGGGTCTGCCCTCTTCCACTGCACGCGGCGGCAGGAGGCCGAGCGCCGCACGCGCGGCCTCGGCGCCGAGGAGGCCCAACGAAGTCTCGAGGGCGTGGAGGGCCGACTGGGCATCGTGGCGCTCCCACGGCCCGCCGCCCGGCGACTGGCGCCAGAGCGCGAGGCCGAGCCCGGTCAGTGAGCGGGTGGCCTGCTCGTCCTGGATCGGCACCCGACCCCGTATGCGTGTCCGGAGGGTGTGGAGCGCGGAGGGGCTCGGCGGCGCCTCGGGGTCGAGCCACTCGGTGAGCACGGCGCGGGTGCCGGGGCTCAGCCAGCCGAGGGCTTCGACGGTGCGTCCCAGCGCCGCGAGCTCCGCGGGCGTGAGCGAACCATCGACCCACACCGAGAATACGAACGGGAGGAAGGGGACGAGCTCGGGCTCGTCCTCTGGCCACGACAGGTCCTTCGCGATCCGCGTCACGCCATGTGCTCCGGGCAGTTCCGTGTCCTCACACCTTGTTCCGACGCACCCCTTCCACCAACGTGCCGCGCTTCAGGCGCGGGTGCGCAAGAAACATTACCCCCGAACGAGGCGCGGCACGATGGCGAACCCCTTGGTAGGCGTCCTGATGGGCTCCAAGTCCGATTGGGAGACCATGAGTCACTGCGTCTCGACCCTGGACGCGCTGGACATTCCGAACGAGGCGCGAGTCCTTTCGGCCCACCGCACTCCGGACGAGGCCATCGAGTACGCCGCCACCGCCGAGGAGAGGGGCCTCGAGGTGATCATCGCCGCCGCGGGCGGTGCGGCCCACCTCGCCGGGGTGCTCGCCGCCAAGACGACCCTGCCGGTGCTCGGGGTGCCCATGAAAGGCTGGTCGCTCGACGGACTCGATTCGCTGCTCTCGACGGTGCAGATGCCCGGCGGGGTCCCGGTCGGAACGCTAGCGATCGGGAAGGCCGGTGCCGTGAACGCCGCGTTGCTCGCGGGCCAGATTCTCGGGCTGAAGCACCCCCGCATCCGCGCGGCGGTGAAGGCGGATCGCGAAGCTCGCCGCCAGGCTGTCCTCGCGAACCCGGACCCGAGGGAGTAGCGCATGTCGAACCGCTCCATGCTGGATGAGATCCGCATCAAGATCGAGGGCGAGATCGCGAACCTCTCGAACGAGCTAACCGTAGACCTGCCCATTCGCATCAAGATCGCCAGGGAGCACGGTGATCTGAGAGAGAACGCCGAGTTCAAGGCGGCCAAGGAGCGACAGGGGTTCGTCGAAGCGCGCCTGAACCACCTGACGACGCGCATGACCGAGCTCTCGAAGATCGACATCACCCAGATGGCCTACGACCGCGTCGGCTTCGGGTCGCAGGTCACCATCACCGACATCGAGATGGGCGAGGAATTCACGTTCACCATCACAGCGGGCGACTTCATCGATCTGGACGCGGGACAGGTCTCTCTCGCCTCGCCCATCGGAAAGGGGCTGCTCGGCGGAAAGCCGGGGCAGGAGGTCACGGTGACGCTCCCCATGGGTGTGCGGCGCTACAGGATCATGACGCTGACCACCCTGCCGCAGCAGCTCGAGTCTGCGAAGTAGCGCGCTACTCGAGGTTCTCCTCCACCATCGCCACGGCTTCCGCGACCTCCTCCGGCGCGATCCAGTGGCCGATAGGGTAGTCGCGCGTGACGAGCTTCGCGCCCGCCCGGCGCAGACGGTTGCGGCCGCGCTCCGCCAGCGCAAACGGAATGGCCGGATCGCCGGTCCCGTGGCCCCAGAAGATGGGTGTGCGGGGCGGCGCTGACCCGGTATCGTCGAGATCGACCGACGCCGCGAGGAAGCCTGAGAAGTTGATGGCTGCCGCCACCGCCTGCGGACGGGACAGCGCGTACGCCAGGCTCATGGTGCCGCCCTGCGAGAAGCCTCCGAGGACGACGCGGCCCGGCGGCGCTCCGATGACTTGGGGCAGCTCGTTCAGGAAGTCGTCGAGCAGGCCGAGACTCTCCTCGAGCGTCTCCGTCGCGACGCGGTCTTCTTCCAGATAGCGGTACCACGCGTAGCCCGGTCCGTACGACCACGGCGCTCCGGGGAACGGCGCGCGTGGCGTGACGAGCGTCCAGTCGGCCGGCAGGAGCGGCCGAAGCCCTTGGAGGTCGCCCTTGTCGCTGCCCCGTCCGTGCAGGAGGACCGCGACGGTCGGCGCTTCGCCGGCGCGCGCGCCCGGCGACAGATCGAAATCGAGCAGGTTTCTCTCGCTGGGTGTGCTCATCCGAGGGGCACCAGGCTCCGCTCGATGTCGGGCCGCCGCTCCTCGAGCCACGTCGGCAGCTTGAGCGCCGCGCCCAGCTCGTCGGCGGGCTCGTCGATCGCGAAGCCCGGCCCATCGGTCGCGATCTCGAGCGGCAGCCCGTCGGGCGCTTGGAAGTAGATGCTCTCGAAATAGGTGCGGTCTCGCACGGTCGTCACGTCGATGCCGAGGGAGAGCAGGTGATCGCGCCACTCGGCCTGCTCGTCCGCGCTCACGGCCCGGAACGCGATGTGGTGCGTCTGACCCGCGCCCGGCCGAGCGATCTGGCGCGAGCCCTCCCATCCGAAGAGCGTCAGCGCAGAGTGCGAGCCCACCGCGGCCCCGTCGTAACGCGCCCAGAAGTAGTGCTTGGTGTGCTCGTCGTCCTGGTTGAAGGTCTTCTTGACGACGCGAAGACCGAGCGCTCGCTCGTAGAAGTCGCCCGCGAGCTCGACATCGTCGGTGATGCCCGTGATGTGATGGATCCCGTCGAGCGTCATGTCGGGCGTGACCTCGGGGACCGGCTCGGGATGCGTGAGCTGCTGGATGGATTCCTCGCGCTCCGAGGGGGGCACCACGAGCCGCCGGCCGAGCGCGTCGGCCGGCTCGTCGATCGCGTATCCCGGCCCAGCCGTCGCGATCTCGAGCACTTGGCCGTCGGGGTCTGCGAAATAGAGGCTCTTGAAGTAGCCGCGGTCGATCGGGCCGCTCACCGGGACACCGGCGTCGGTCAGTCTACGCTTCCACTTCAGTTGCGCCTCGGGCGTCGCCACGCCGAGGGCCAGATGGTGGACGCCGCCCACGCCCCAATGACCCCGCCGAGCGTGTGCCCACTCGAAGAACGTGAGGATCGTGCCCGGCCGGCCGCCACCGCGTCCGAAGTAGAGGTGGTAAGCGCCGGGGTCGTCGAAGTTGACGGTCTTCTTCACGAGGTTGAACCCGAGCAATCCCCCGTAGAACGCGAGCGTCCGGGGAGCGCTGGTCGAGACCATCGTGATGTGGTGGAACCCTAAGGTTTCCAGCGGTTTCATCCAGCCTTCTTCTGCACCTGACGGGGAACGACGCCACCAGTATCTTCAATCTTCAATGATTGTCAAGTCGGGCTTATGCTTTGACCCGAATCCAGAAACCGTTCGAGCTCAGCTTCATGCCGGCGGGCGCGATCGTGCGCCAAAATTCCTGAGCGCGGGGGCCCAGTTGCGGATCCATCGCCGAGAAGTGCGCTGGGAATACGATCTCGTAACGTCGCCCGCGATCTGCCAGAAGCAGGACGGCCAGGAGGTACTGTTCGGAGTAGAACCTGCCTTCCCACTCCTGCGGGTAGTCGTCGGGGAGGTAGATGTCGTGGACGAAGACGAGCACACCGGGCTTGAGCCGGGGGAACACCTCCAGGAACGCGACCGCGACATCGCTGTTCTCGAAGCAGCGGTGGGAGCCATCGACCATGAGGATGTCGTTGGCCTCGAGCGAGTCGAAAATCTCGAGCGGCGTGTCCTCGATCCCACTGCGGACGACCTCGTCACAGATCGCGTCCACGTGTGCTCTCGGCGCCGGGTCGACCGAGATGATCCGGGTAGCGAGGCCGTGGTCGCGGATCGAGCGTCGCACGAAGAGCGTGGAGTTCCCCGATCCGATCTCCATGTAGCGCTTGGAGCCGAACAGCTTGGGGAAAGCGTACAGCGTCACCGCATCGAGCCCGCTGATGTACGCGTTGGCCCACCGAGGCTCCTGTGCGTCCTGGGTGGACAGCTGAATCGCTTTGAGTCCCGGGGCGAAAGGGGCGAGTCGATCGAGCACCTCCGCGTACTGGGCACTGCTGCTGGCCAGCAACTCCTGTAGACCCGGGTGCGGAGGGCGCCCCCACCCGTAGCGCGGGGAGGGCCGGACCGGGTAGTCGAGGTAGATCGGCTGCCGCCCGCCGTTCACCAATGCGATGTGCCGACGCAGGCCGCGCAGAAATCGGAAGTGTTTCACGGTGGATGCCCAACCGGTTCTGGATGTGGAAGCGGTGGTGCGCCTACAACGTCCTGCGGAAGCGCCACGTCGCGACCGAGAGACCGGTCACGGACATCGCGCCCAGCACAGCGAACTGGACCCAGAGGTCGGAGATGCCGGCGCCCCTCAGAAAGATCCCCCGCACGATCTCGAGAAAGTGTCGCAGCGGATTCGCCAACGTGAGACGCTGAAAGATCTCCGGCATCGTGTCGATCGGGTAGAGGAAGCCGGACAAGATGATCGAGGGCAGTAGGAGGAGGAACATGGCCAGGAAGGCTTCCTGCTGCGTCGCGGAGATCGTCGAGATGAGCAAGCCGAGCGACAGGCCCGCGAGGATGAAGAGGACGCCAGCGAGCACGAGCGTCAGCACTGGGCCGCGGAGGGGGATGTCGAACCAGAGGAGCGCCACGGACGTGACGAGCGCCATCTGCACGAGCGCGATCCCCGCCACCGGGATGGTCTTCCCGAGCATGAGTTCCCCAGGGGAGAGTGGCGAGACCAGCAGCTGCTCGAGCGTTCCCATCTCGCGCTCGCGCACGACGGCCAACGCGGTGAGGAGTAGGCACATCAGCAGGACGATCACGCCGATCACCGCAGGGACGTTGTAGACGCGGGACTCGAGCGACGGATTGAACCACGCACGAGCGCGGAGGTCGATGCCGCGTGGTGCCGCCTGCGCGGCCGTGAGAGCGCCTCCGTCCAGGCGTGAGCCCAGGTTTGCCATGATGCGCATGGCGTACCCCTGCGCCACCGTCGCGGTGTTGGAGTTCGTGCCGTCTACGAGGAGCTGAACCGACGGGGAATGACCCGCCGCGAGGTCACGGCCGTATCCCACGGGAATCTCGAGGGCGACGAGTGCGCGCCCCGAGTCGAGCGCGCGCCCGAGGTCCGCGGATCGGTCCGAAGAGTCGACGATGCGGAAGTACCCCGAGGCGGTGAACGCTGCGACGAGCTCGCGCGACTCGGGCGTGCGGTCGTGGTCGACGAGCGCGGTCGCCACGTTGCGCACATCCGTGTTCACGGCGTACCCGAACAGGATGAGCTGGATGACGGGCGCCACGAAGATCACACGCTTGGTGCGTGGGTCCCGAAAAAGCTGTCGCAGCTCCTTGACCACCATGCGCCGAACTCGCAACGCGCTGAGCCTGAAGCCGCTCGACTTCATGCCTCGAGGTCCTTGCGGAAGGTCCGCGTGGCGAGCGTTAGCCCGAGCACGGCGTAGAGCAGCATGAACGCGGCCTGAGCCCATAGCACCTCGGCGCCCACTCCCTTCAGGAAGATGCCCCGCGTGACCACGACGTAATAGCGGGCGGGCACGAGGAAGGTGATGCCGCGGAGCACGGGCGGCATGCTGGCGATGTCGAACATGAAGCCGGACAGCAGCACGGCCGGCAGATACGTCGCCACCATCGCGATCTGCATCGCCAGGACCTGAGATTTTACAGCGGCCGAGATGAAGATCCCGAGGCCGAGAGCCCCGACGAGGAAGAGCATCGTCAGGACGGCGAGGAGAGGCACGCTGCCGTTGAGCGGAGTGCCGAAGATCACCATGCCGGCGGAGACCGTGACCGCCACGTCGAAGAGCCCGATCGCGAGGTAGGGAAGGAGCTTGCCCAACACGACCTCCACCCGGCTCACGGGCGTGGCGGCGAGTTGCTCCATCGTGCCGCGCTCCCACTCGCGCGCGATGGTCAGGGCCGTGAGCATCGCGGCGATGATCGACATGATGAGGGCGATCAGGCCCGGCACGATCATGTGCCGGCTCTCGAGGTTCGGGTTGTACCACGTGCGCGCTTCGAGCGACACGGGAGCCCGGAGGGGGCGGCCCCCGAGCACCGCTCGCGCGCCGTAACGCGCCACGATCGCGTCGGCGTAGTTCAGGGCGATGGTGGCGGTGTTGGCGTCGCTGCCGTCCAGGAGGAGTTGGACTTGGGCGGCCCGCGCGGGCGCGGCGAGATCACGCGCGAACCCGGGAGGAATCCAGAACACGCCGAGCGCGTCGTCGCGCACGAGCCGCTCGTCGATGGCGACGGCCGACTCGAGGTACTCAGTGATCGAGAAGTACCCGCTCGACTGGAGCGCCTCCACGAGGGCACGGCTCTGCGGCGTGCGGTCCTGGTCCAGCACCGCGACGGGGATGTCGTTCACGTCCCAAGTGATCGCGTAGCCGAAGAAGAGCAGGAGGAAGAGGGGCAGCACGAACGCGAGGATCATGCTGCGCGTGTCCCGTCGGAGCTGGATCCATTCCTTTCTGGCGATCGCGCGGAGGCGGACGAGATCCACGTCGCCTCCTCAGCCGACCACCGCGCCGCCCTCGGCGCGAACCAGGGATACGAACACGTCTTCCAGCGAGGGCTCGACCGGGGTGATGTGGTCCACACGCCTCCCCGCCGCGCCGAGGGTGCGGCGCACGACCTCGCCTCCTGCCGCGGCGTCCGCGACCGTCACGTGGAGAGAGCGACCGAACATGGCGGCGTCGAGCACTCCGTGGGCCGCGCGCAGCGCGTCCACTGCACCGGGTGCATCGTCGGTCTTCACTTCCAGGATCGGCTCCAACACGCGGGCCCTGAGTGCTCGCGGCGCGTCGAGGGCGATCAGGCGGCCACGGTTGAGCAGGGCAAGGCGGTGGCAGTACTCGGCCTCCTCCATGTAGTGCGTCGACACGAACACCGTGGTGCCGCGGTCGGAAAGACCGTCGATGAGGTCCCAGAACCGGCGCCTGGCCAAGGGATCGACCCCTGAGGTGGGCTCGTCGAGGAACAGGATCGGAGGCTCGTGCACCATCGCGCAGCCGAGCGCGAGCCGCTGCTTCCAGCCGAGCGGAAGGTCGGCGGTCGTGCGGGCCTCGGCGCCGGAGAGCTCGGACATCTCGAGGATCCAGCGCCGGCGCTCCACCAACCTCTCGCCTTCGACTCCGTAGAGTCCCGCGAAGAGCTCGATGTTCTCGCGCACGGTCAGGTCGGTGTAGAGGGAGAACCGCTGGGACATGTATCCGATGCGGCTCTTGATGGCGCGTCGCTCCGAGCGGATGTCGAGCCCGGCGACCCATCCCTCGCCCTCGGTCGGCGCGAGCAGTCCGGTGAGCATCTTGATGGTCGTCGTCTTGCCCGCGCCGTTCGGACCGAGGAAGCCGAAGATCTCGCCGGGGTGCACGTCGAACGTGATGCCGTCGACCGCGGTGAAGTCACCGAAGCGCCGCGTGAGCCCGCGGACGACGACGGGAAGTGCGCCGGACTCAGACAACGGACGCCGCCTGCGGACCGACCCGGTGGATGAACACATCCTCGAGCGAGGGTTCCACGGCCCGCACGTCCGCCACCGCGATCCCTCCGCGGGTCAGGGCGCTTGCCAAGTCGGCCGCCGTCGCGCCGCTCGACGCGAGCGCGTGGACGGTGTCGCCGAAGAGGGTCGCGGTCCGCACGAGCGAGGAGGCACGCAGCAGGTCGCGTGCGCCTCTCGGCCGGTCCGTGCGGATCGCGAACATGGAGCCCTCGAGCGATGCTTGTAGCGCGGCGGGAGTGTCGAGAGCGAGCGCACGCCCTTCGCTGAGAAGCACGACCCGGTCGCAGCGCTCCGCTTCGTCCAGATACGACGTCGAGACCAGGATGGTTACGCCCTCGCGTACCATCTCGTGTAGGATCATCCAGAGCTCGCGTCGCGAAATCGGATCGACCCCGAACGTGGGCTCGTCGAGGAGTAGGACCTCGGGATGGTGCACGAGGCAGCAGGAGAGCGAGAGCTTCTGCTTCATGCCGCCGGACAGCTTGCCCGCGAGACGGTCCTGGAACTCGCCGAGGTGGCTGAACGCATACAGGCGATCGAGGCGGGCGGGCCGCGCCGAGCGGGGCACCCGGTACAGGTCTGCGTAGAAGTCGAGGTTCTCGGCGACCGTCAGGTCCTCGTAGAGCCCGAACCGCTGCGCCATGTAGGCGATGCGCGGCTTCACCTGCTCGGGCTCCTGGCCGACGTCGACGCCTGCTACGCGCGCGGTTCCGGATGTGGGTCTCAGCACGCCGGCGAGCATGCGTAGCGTCGTGGTCTTCCCGGCGCCGTCCGGGCCCACGATGCCGAAGAGCTCGCCGGACTCCACGTCGAACGTGAGCCCGTCCACCGCAGTCAGGGGGCCGAACGTGCGCGTGAGCCCATCGACCGAGACGGCGATGGGACTCACGCCCCTCCTCCGAGCAGGGTGACGTCCGCCGGAATCCCCGGCTTGAGCTCGAAGTTGGGGTCGCCGGTGATACGCACCTTCACGGGATACACGAGCTTGATGCGCTCCTCGGCCGTCTGGACATTGCGTGGCGTGAACTCGGCCTCGCTGCCGATGAAGACGACCTCGCCCGAGTACACGCGGTCCGGGTAGGTGTCGGACGCGATGTCGGCGCCGAGTCCGAGCCGCACGAGGCCCATCTGGTCCTCGCGGACGTAGATGCGAACCCATCGGTCGTTCGGATCGAGAAGCGTGAGCACCGGTGCCCCCGGCGACACCGCCTCTCCCGCCTCCTTGTGACGCACCGTCACCACGCCATCGAAGGGAGCGGTGATCACCGCGTACGCGAGGGCCGCTTCGGCGCGGGCGACGTTGGCGCGTGCCTGCTCTGTCATCGCGCGCTGCGCGCGAATCGTCTCGGTCCGAGGACCCTCCTGCACGAGCTCGAGCTGCTCTCCGGCCTGCTCGAGGGCGGCCGCGGCGACCTGGAGCGCCGCCTCCGCGCGGTCGAGTGCCTGACGGCTGATCGCTCCCCCGGCGAAGAGCGTCCCCGCGCGCTCTCGCTCGAGCCGGGCCTCCTCGGCGCGGGTGGCGGCGGAGCGCACGGCCGCCTCCGCGGTCACGACCTCTTGAGGGCGCGCGCCGCGCTCGAGCTCGGCCAGGCGGGCTTTGGTCGCGTCGAGCTGCGCGCGCGCGCCGGCGAGTCCCGCCTCCAGCTCTCGCGTGTCGAGACGCGCGAGCTCGGCACCGGTGGTCACCGCGTCACCCTCGCCGACGTCGACGCGGAGGACCCGACCCGCCGCCTGGAAGCCGAGGTCCGCGTCCGTGGCCTCCACGGTGCCCGAGGCTACGACGCCTTCGGCACCAGGATCACCTCCGCGCAACGCGAGCCATGTGCCCAGCGCACCCACCGCGAGGACCAGCGCGATCCGGATTCGAGTGTTCATCAGCGGCTCTCCATCGATTCGTTGATCCACGCCCGGCTGAGAACGCCTTCGGCCCGCGCCAAGCGCACTCGCGCGAGGAGGGCGTCCTGACGTGAGCGTGCATGACCCGCGCGAGCCTGGAACAGGCCCGCCTCCGCACCCAGTAGATCGCGCTGCTCTCCCGAGCCGGCCGCGAGCGCCAGCGCCTCGATGCGCGCAACTTCCTCCCACTGCGTGACCGCGGCCTGGAGCGCCTCGAGCCGTGCGTCCGCTTCGACGACCGCGGTCTCCGAAGCGTCGACTTCCTGCGCCACTTGGAGGCGTGCCGCGTCGAGCTCGCCACGCGCAGCGGCGACCTCGGAGGCCGCCCGCCTCACCGCGGCGCTGCGGCCGCCGCCCGTGAACACGGGCCACGAGACCTCGAAGCCGGCACGCCACTCCAGCACGTGATCCCCGCCGGTCGTTCCGAAGTCGAGCAGCCCGGCTCCGGCATCCACCGTGGGGAGGCGCGCCGCCCGCTCCTCCGCGAGTCGCGCCTCGGCGGCGGCGACGGACCGGTCGGCCTGCTGGATCCACGGGCTGGCACGGGCATCGCCACGCGGGGGTTGGGCCCGGAGCGCTACCTGCGTGAGCGTGCGACCAGAGAGGTTCTGCGGCGCCACGCCCATCAGGCGGGCGAGCGCTCGCTCGGCGAGACCCATTCTTGCGCTCGCGCTCGCCTCCTCGGCGCGGGCCTCCTGAAGAACCGCCTCCGCTCGCAGCACCTCGAGCTCGGCGGCGCTACCGGCCTCGAAGTGGCGCTGGGCCCGAGAGCGCTCCTCGCCCAGCGCCGCTGCCTGCGCTCGGGCGGCCTCGAGCATCGCGCGGGCCGTGAGGGCAGCCATGTACGCGGCCGCGGTCTCTTCCAGCACGCGCATCTCGCTCGAGCTGCGGCTGGCCAGAGTGGCATCGTGGAGGGCGTCGGCACCATGGATGCGCGCGCCGCGCGCCCCGCCATCGAACAGCGTGTATCGTGCGCCGAATTGGCCCTGCACCAGTGTGCGGTCGAACGCCGGCGGCCTCGTGAGGTTGAGGCTGTGGAGCGGAGCGACGACCATCGGCTCCTGAAAGTGCGTGAGGCTCGCGGTGACCGCGGCCGCGGGAAGTCGCGTCGCCCGCGCCGCGTCGCCGGCGTCGGCAGCCGCGAGTACGCGCGCCTCCGCGGCGACCAGGGCAGGGTGCGTCCCGAGGGCGGCATCGAGTGCCTCCCCGAGCGTGAGGGCCTGGGCCGCACCGCGTGCGGGAAGCGCGAGGGATGCGAGGACGACGGTAGCCGCGAGGCGAGCGCGGATGCTGTGCATTACGGTCATCGGTGGATCTCATTCCTGGCGGGCGTGAGGCCCGCGCGTACGAAGGCCAGCGTGTGCTCGAGGGCCAACCGGCGCATCGCGGGGTGCGCCAGGTCGACGGGTCCGACGGTGCGAAGCAGCGGTGCGACGAGCGCGAGGTAGATCGGTTGCGACACCACGCTCAGCGCGGTCAACACGGGATGTCCCGCCCGCACCGAGCCGTCGGCGATGCCCTCCACCTGCAGCCCCGCGATCGCCTCCTTCACACCGCGGATGATCTCGAGGACGACGTCGGGTGGCTGCTTCCCTGCGGCCACCTCCTGCAGAAGCAGATGCGGGAGGTCGGGGTGCTCCTCGAAGTGCTCGAAGTACGCCTCCACGACTCGCAGCATGCGGTCGAGCGAGGTGCCCTCCGAGCGGACGGCCGCGTCCACCCGGGCCGCGATCGGCCGCAACCCCTGCTCGAGCACCGCCGCGTAGAGACCGCGCTTCGACCCGAAGTGATAGGTGACCGCACCGAGGTTGGTGCCGGCCTCTCGGGTGATCGCTCGGATCGAGGCGCCGTCGTAGCCGCGCTGCCCGAAGAGGCGACGGCCGGCGGCTATGAGATCGGCGCGCGTCGCCGCACCCACATCGGCCCGGGTCTCCGGGGACTCGGCTCGGGTATGGCGCGCCTGACTCATACGTTCGTATGAATAGCCTGCGAGGCTTCTCCTCGCAACCTCCTGAGGCACCTCCCCCGGAGAGCGGGGTTCCTGCGCGCACGGCCCGCAGCAGTGACCTCACGGCCCACCGTGCGAACGGCGCCGACCCCATCCGTCCACAGCGTCGGAGACGACCGATGGTCCGCGTTCCCTCGACGATGGTCCCCCTCGGTACGGCGGCGCCGGACGTCTCCCTGCCCGAGCCCGCGACCGGTCGCATAGTCTCGCTCGCCGACTTCGCCGGTGCTCCGGCGCTCCTCGTGGTCTTCCTGTCGAACCACTGCCCGTTCGTGAAGCACATCGCCGACGGGCTCGCCCACTTCGGGCGCGAGTACGGTGCGAAGGGCCTCGCGATGGTGGGAATCTGCTCGAACGACGTCGTCCACTACCCGGACGACAGCCCCGAGAAGATGGCCCAAGAGGTCCGACTGCGGGGGTACACGTTCCCCTACCTGTTCGACGCGACGCAGAACGTGGCGAAGGCGTTCCAGGCCGCCTGTACGCCGGACTTCTTCCTCTACGACCGGGAACGGACCCTCGTCTATCGAGGTCAGTTCGACTCGAGCCGACCTTCCCTGGCTGCGCCCGTGACGGGGGCGGACCTACGCGCGGCGTGCGACGCGGTCTTGGCGGGTGGCGCACCGTCCGCGAGCCAGGTCCCCAGCGTCGGGTGCAACATCAAATGGAAGGCGGTAGTGCCCTGAAATAAGCGACGCCACCGGACGGACTTCCCGGTGGCGTCGGCACTGTCGCAGCCCAGCGCGAGGGCCGGGTACGGCGCGAACAGCGTCTACTTCAATCGGTTCGGCTTCTAGAAGCCGCTCCGGCGATCGCTTGCCCGTGCCAGGCTCGACAGAGTACTCAGGTTAACCAAGGGATCACCTCCTGTTTAGCGGGTCGACTGAGGGCGGAACGCGCCATGATATAAAGAGCGTCGGGGCAGGTGCAAGGCTCTCGCTTGGGGCGGGCCCACTTCGGCTCAGGCGTCTCGGTAGGCCCGCCGGAGTAACCAAAAGCTGAACCCGAGCCCGGCACCGATCCAAAGGAAGCCCCACGCGACCGTCGGAACCCCCGTGACCTCGGCGAGCATATACGCGTCGGAGCGCACTTCCGGCCGGTCGAGGATGTCGCTCTTGATGTCGAGGATCGCGTAGAGCGCGCTGGTGAGGCCCAGCGTGAGCAGGAGCGGGCGGTTGACCGCATCGCCGAGCTTCTGGGACACGGCGATCATGGCGAGCCCGAAGATGACGCCGAAGACGAAGCCGAAGCCGTTGCGCACGAAGAGCAGGGTCAGCCCGATGACCAGGGCTCCGATGAGACCGTTCACCCATTCGGCTTTGATCCGACTGCTTCTCGCCGCGGAGAGCATGAGGCCTCCCCACACCAGGCTTCCGAGGTAGCCGGCGCTGAGCGTCAGGAACGCATTGCCGCCGGGGCAGTGACACGCCCCGCCTTGGCGCGGGTCGAGCGTGATCCTGTCGATCGAGCCCCCGGTCGCCACGGCGACCATCGCGTGACTCACCTCGTGGAGTAGCACCACGAAGATCTTGAGAGGATAGACGACGGGCGTCTCCCACAGGAACCAGAGCGCGGCGAAGAACAACGTGAAGCCGGCCACGAACTTGAGCTTGGCCTTGGAGCGTTTCGCCATAGGGTCGTCGGGTTACGGGAGCGTGCGTTGGGGTGAGCCTGAGTCCCCTACGGCCGGGGACCCTGATGGGTTCCGTGCTCGGGCAACGAATATACCGGAGCCCGTCTCCCCGGTGGGCCTCGGTCGTGGGGTTGGACCTCAGGGCCTGCCCGCCCCAACTTTCACCGCGTGACCCTCTCCCTCCTCCAGATCGAGCCGTCGGGCGGCCTGTCCGAGGCGCTCGCGTCGAGCCCGCTGCTCGCGCTCGGCGCGATGTTCGGCGCGGGCGTGCTGACCAGCCTCACGCCGTGCGTCTATCCGATGATCCCCATCACCAGCGCGGTGATCGCGGGCACGGCGAGGGAGGATCAATCCAGGTCACGCACCGTCGGCCTCACGCTCACGTACGCCGTGGGGCTCGCCACACTCTACGCGCTGCTCGGAGCGCTCGCCGGGATGAGCGGTCAGCTCTTCGGCACCGTGAGCGCGAGCCCGTGGGCACGCCTCGCCATCGGGAACCTGCTCGTGCTGTTCGCCCTCGCGATGCTCGACGTGATCCCCGTGCCGGTTCCGCAGAAGTGGCTCCAGCGCGCCGCCCAGACCCAGGGCGGCTCCTATGGGGCGGTCTTCTTGATGGGCGCGATGTCGGGCGTGGTCGCCGCGCCTTGCGGCGCGCCCGCGTTCGCGGTGGTCCTTACCTGGGTGGCCACGAGCGGCGCCGGGCTGATGGGCTTCGTCTACCTGTTCGTGTTCTCTCTGGGCATGACCGCGCTGCTCGTGGCGGTGGGCCTGTTTTCGGGGACCCTAGCGCTTCTGCCCCGGTCGGGTGTCTGGATGGTGTGGGTGAAGAGGATCGCGGCGTTGATCATGATCGGCATGGCGGAGTATTACTTCGTGTCCGCCGGCTACAACCTGTGAGGTGACCATGCGGTCGAATCCTTCCGTCCGAATTGCTCTCGCGCTGCTGTTGGCGCTCCCCTTGGGCGTTCGTGCTCAGGCTGCGGGGGAGGGCTCGGTGTCTCTTCCGATCGGAACCATGGCACCGGGGGCGGCGCTCGAGGACCTCGAGGGCAACGCCGTCGACCTGATCAATTACACCCGGGGCAAGCCGGCCATCGTCGAGTTTTGGGCCACGTGGTGTGAGATCTGCGAGAGGCTCCAGCCCCAGTTCGATCAGATCCAGGCACGGCATGGCGAGCGTCTCAACATCGTTGCCGTGGCGGTGGGCGTCGCGCAGACGGTGCGCCGCGTTCAGCGCCACCTCGAGGAGCACGATCCGGGCTACGCCGTCCTCTGGGATGACCGGGGTGCCGCGGTCAGGGCGTACAACGCGACGACGACGTCGATCGTGGTCATGCTCGACGCGCAGGGCAGGGTGGCGTATACAGGCGTCGGCGCCGACCAGGATCTCATCGCTGCGGCGGAGCGGCTGCTCGGTAGCTGAAGCGCGAGCACCTGAAATGAAGAGGGCCCGGCGCGGAAGTCCGCGCCGGGCCCTTCTACTCATACCGGACGACGGCTTACTGCGCCGCTTCCGGGGTCACTGCGTCCACTATCGCACCCAACTGCTCGTACGCCGTCGGATCGTTCTGGTTGAACGCCGGGATCACGCCGGCGATGCGACCGTCCGGCCCGACCACGATGACCGCCCTCGAGTCCACCATGTTGTTGGGTCGGAGCGCTCCGCCGAAACGCGTATAGGTCGCGCCGTTGTTTGCGGCGTCACTCGCGAAGACGAACGGGAAGTCCGCGTCCTTGAGCCACGCTCCGAGATCCGCCTGGGAATCGTTGGAGATCCCGACCACCACCACGTTCTGTCCATCGTTGAATAGGCTCGCGTACTGATCACGGTACGCCGTCATTTGGACTGTTCAGCCAGGTGTGCGTGCTCGGAAGAAGAACGCGAGGACGACCGTTTCGCCGCGGAAGTCGCTCAGGCGCACGGGGTTGGCGAGGGTACCGTACCGGGTCGCGCCCGGCAGCTCGAAATCCGGAGCCATCTCGCCCACCGCGAGCAAACCCTGAGCGCTGCCGTGCTTCGGCGCGCCCATCGCGAACGCTCCCGCCACGAGGGCGAGGCAGATCGCTTTCTTCATCGGGTGTGTCTCCAAGTGGGGCAGGGTCTACATCTATGATCGAATCTGGATGGAACACGGGGAACGTGCCAGTCGGGGTGGTGTCAGACGGTCCCGTCGGCCAGGGGGAGTGGCGCGAGTTTGCTTCCACTCGGTCCGACACCTACATCTTCGGTCGCGGCCCCTCCGGAAGCCCCCCAACCTTAGATACTGACGCGGCGCGTCGGCGAGCGGCTTCGTGACATCATTCGGAACGAGGAAGCCGCGGCGGTGCACGTCGCCCGTGCCCGCAGTGTCCACTCGCTCGGTACCGTGCCCGGCGTAGAAGAACACGAGCGCGTCGTCCGGTCAGATGCCGGTATCGGGGTCCGAGAGATTGTCGAGGAGCTCGAGGATCGCGTCCTTCGTGGCTGCCGTGTTGGTGAGCACCCACTCGTCGCGGGACTCGAACCCGTACCGCTCCTGAAGGACCTCCCTCACCCCTTCGAGGTCGTTGACGGCGTTGGCCAGGGACTTCCAGGGAGCCTCGACGTGGAAGCTGTCGATGCCGACGCCGACGAACACGTAGCGTCCGATGCCGTCGGCCTCTGCGGCCACGACCGGTCCGCCGATTTCGTCGGACCGAGTCGCGACCTGCGCTAGAGCGGCGCTAGAGCGGCGCGCGGGGCCGGGACCACGGCCAGGGCGGCCGCCAGGAGTAGGATCTGACGCATCATCGACCCCAATCTACCAACGACGCCAGCAAACGTTCGACGTGAGCGAGCGGGCCCGGCGGCGGTACGTGCCCGCCGGGCCTGCCCAGGAGCTCCTTACGTGTCGCCCCGGAACGGCGGACGCGCGGGACCGGAAGGCGGTGCGGACGGCGGCGTCGGCCGCGGCCACGGCGACGGCGCCACGCGAGGAGGCGCAGGCGGTGCCTGCGGGCGTGGCGGCGGGGTGGTCATCGGACGCGGAGCCGACGGAGCCGGCATGGGAGGCCGAGGCGCCGGCGGTGTCGGACGCGGGGCCGACGAAGCCGGCATGGGAGGCCGAGGCGCCGGCGGCATCGGACGCGGGGCCGCCGGAGCGGGTGTCGGACGCGGAGCCATGGGAGCGGGTGTCGGACGCTGATAGACGTTGTTCACCGTGTATGTAACCGCGGGCGCGACTCGCGGCGGAGCAACCGGGGCCTTGGGGACCGGCCGAGGAGCAGGCTTGGGCGCCGCGGCCTTCTTCGGCGCTGCCTTCTTCTTCGGAGCCGCTTTCCGGGCCACAGACTTCGCCTTCTTGGCCAGCTTCTTGACGGCCTTCTTGGCTGCCTTCTTCACCTTTCCGACGGTGCGCTTGGTGCCCGCGACCTTCCTCTTCGCGGCCGCCTTCACCTTCCGCTTGGCGATCGCCGCCCTCTTCTTCTTCGCGCGCGGCTTCGCAGCCTTCCGCTTAGCCGGCTTCGTCTTTGCGGCCTTCTTCTTCGTAGCCTTCTTGGCCATTGCGCCACCTCCGTGGAGTGAGGTCCCTTCACGCAATAGAGTACGTCGCTCTCCCACCCGCCAGATCCCCCTGGAGGCGCATCCACGGCTCTTGTGAGCGCACGACCCGCTTGAGTATGGCTCGGGCGCGCCTCATCTTACGAGAATCTCCCCGGGCGTTTCACGACGAGCGTGTCCTTCCTGCGGGGGTACGACCCTGTGCTGATGCCAGACCCCACACTGTTGGTCATCGAGGATGCTCGCGAGCAAGCGATCCTCGTGCGGGTGGCCGCGCGGCGGGCGCTCCCCGGGCTCGACATTCGTGTCGCGGGGGACGGTCGCGAAGGCATCGCGTACCTCGCGGGCACGCCGCCCTTCCAGGACCGTCGTTCCCACCCGTTGCCGTCGCTCATCATCCTCGACCTCATCATGCCCGAGATCGACGGATTCGAGGTCCTTAAGTGGATCAAGGAGAAGCGCGGGGCCGATAAGCTGCCCGTGGTCGTGCTCACCTCCTCGCCGGATCCGGAGGCGGAGACCAAGTCGATGGCGCTCGGGGCCAGCGCGTTCTACCAGAAGCCCATGGACCTCGACGGACTCGGCAAGGTCGTGCGCGAAATCGTCGAGGGCTATCTCGGCGAGGAGCTCTTGGCGGGATCTCTCGGCTCGTCGCTCTGAACGGCCGGCCCCTCCTGGGGCCGCTGCGTAGTTCCTAGAGTCGGATGACCAAAGTCAGCGTCATCACACTATCGACTTCCTCACCGCCCGCGGGCACGTTGGCTCCGGTCGGCGCGCCGAGGTTGTCGAGGAGCGGCACGGTCAGGAACGCGGGCTCGGCGTCGTAGAGCAGCTGGAGCGATGTCTTCAGCGCCAGGCCCTCGGAGATCGAGACCGTGATCGAGTTGATCCAGTCTGCGCGGACGTCTTCCGTGGTCTCCAGGTTCTCGTCCACAATGAGCGTGGAGGCGCAGTCCGCGCTCGCGGTGAGCCGGCGCGCTGCGTCGATCGAGAAGCGGAATCCCGCAAACGCGTCATCGGCTCCGGGAACGGCCTGCACGTCCTTCTGGATGGTGTATGTGCCGCCCAGGTCGGTCTTGAACTTGCCCGACTCGCCGTCGACCCACGTCCGTCCCAGGCCGGCGACCATCTGGAAGCGGTTCTTCACGCCGGCGAAGGTGTTGCGGTCCCAGCCTGCGCCGCCGAACGCGAACGCGCTCGCGAACGCCCGGTCGTAGCGGCTGCGTGCGAAATAGCTGGCGGCCGTGAGGTCGGACGCCTCGGTCTCGGTGATGACCGGACTGGTGACCGTGCCGGTAGCCGTTCTCGTGGTGATGGTCGACGAGGCGCGAATGCCGCCCAGTTCGAGCTTGAAGGTGTTCGCGCCGCCGGTGCCTGTCAGCGCGGACTTCACTCCGAAGGTGGTCGAGGAGGCGTTCCCCGCCGTGGACACGAAGCTCAACTCGGTCTTTAGCGCCCCCGATTTCACTGGACAGTAGATTGGCGACAACGAAGGGGTCCAGCGAGAGAGGTGTGAGAGATGTCCCCGCAGCCGATGGAGAGGAAGGCGACCGAAGGTCGTGAGAAGCCCTTGGAGCTGCCCGAGCGATGGAGTGT
>SHZR01000013.1 GCA_009692205.1 Gemmatimonadota bacterium
TCATTCGCCAGATCCAGCGGTGCTTCCGGCCGCCGTCGGGGAACTGGGTGGCTTCGGTGACCTTCGTGATTCGGCGTGACGGGTCGGTGGTTGATGACCTCGCGTTCGAGAGTCGCTCGGGCAACACATCCTTCGACTACGCGGCGATGGGCGCGGTCGAGTGTGCGGGGAAGGGGCACTTTGGTCCGCTCCCCGAGGAGCTCCCTTACGAGGCCCAGCCGATCCGCTTCGTGTTCCGCCCGAGCGGCGGTGAATAGATGCCACTCCAACACTGGCCCGACGGCCGCGGCGACGGATCATCCATGAGAGCAGTGGAATTGAAGCGAATCGCGTGGGGTGCGACCCTCGCCCTCCTGGCGCTCGCCCACGCGGGCGGCGCTCGGGCCCAGGATCAAATCCCGGGCGTCAGCCTCGGTCTCGTGTACTCCGCGTCCTATGTGCCCGCCCTGGCTCTGAAGCCCTTTACCGGAAGCTTTGGCGGCGAGGGCGTCGCGCCCGACGTGGAAGCCATCGTGGGTCGCGACCTGCGCAATGCCGACCGCTTCGAGGTCATGGACTCGTTGCCCGCGGGGCTGATCGGCGACGGTCTCGACTACGCGCTCTGGGATCGACTCGGCGCCGTCTGGCTCGTGACTGGCCGACTGGAGGGAGCCGGGGATGGGTACATGCTGCTCCTCGAGCTGCACGATGTCGTCTACGGCGCGGTGAAAGAGCAGGGGCGCTTCCGGGTGCCGAGATTCTCCGACCCGGACTTCCGCATGGCGGTCCACCGCGCGTCGGACGAGATCGTGCGTTGGACCACCGGTGATCCGGGCATGGCAGCGAGCCGCATCGCCTTCACGGTGACGGACGCGGAGAACAACAAGGACGTGCACCTCATCGACTCGGACGGTGAGAACCTCGAACGGGTGACGAACAACGGCTCGCTCCTGGAGTCTCCGACCTGGGCGCCGGACGCATCGAAGATCGCGTTCACTTCGTGGAAGACGGGCTATCCGCGGATCTACGAGCTGAATCTGGCGACGAGACACGAGCGCATGCTCGAGCCCGTGCGCGGTGCAGGCGACTACATCACGCCGGCCTATAGCCCGGATGGTGCCACGCTCGCGTTCTCGGTGCTCGGCAGCGACGCGCGCAGCGGCATCTTCACCTACGACGTGGCTCGTGACTGCTGCCTGGCGTACCTGTCCGGCGGGCCTTGGTACGACTTCTCGCCCACGTACTCGCCGGACGGCCGATGGATGGCGTTCAACACGCAGCGGTTCGGCGACGCTGTCCCGCAGGTCATGCTGATGCCTGCCGACGGTGGGGACGCGGAGACGTTGTCCCCCTATCAGTACGGCGGAGGCGGATACTTCACCTCGCCCGACTGGTCGCCGACGGGGGACCTCGTGGCATTCCACGGCGCGATCGAGCGCGGGCGCTACCACATTCTGGTGGCGGCCCTCGCGGACGGCGGGCGCGTGCTCCGGCAGCTCACGTCGGAAGGGAACAACGAGGACCCGAGCTGGGCGCCTGATGGGCGCCACCTGGTCTTCGTGGGCGAGCGCTCCTGGGGGTATGGTCTGTTCGTGGTGGATGTCGCGACAGGGCAACTCCGCACCCTGGTATCCGGACGCCGGGTGGGGGTCCCCGATTGGTCGCCGGCGCTTGCGCCGCGATGACCATGCAACGGGATAGTCGCCGACGTTGCGCGGTGCAAGTGATTGTCCTATATGGCAGCAGGGCTTTTCCGAGAGAAAAAGGGCATTAGCTTCGTCAGGCGTGCCGCGGCCAGCGGCCGCCCAGGTCACCACTTTGTTCAAGAGAGGTATGGGATGATCGTCCGTCGCTTCGTTACGCCGGTCGTGGCCGCGATGGTGCTGGTTGGTGCGTGCGGAGGAGATCCGCCCCCGCCGCCCCCGCCGCCGCCGCAGGCGAACCAAGACTCGCTGCGCGCCTATCAGGACTCGGTACGGCGTGCCGGAGAAGCCGCCCAGGCCGAAGCCGCGCGTCTCGCCGCCGAACGTGCCGCCGCCGCGGAGCGCGCACGCCGCGTTACTGCCGCTCGTACCACGCTCGAAGAGATGGTCTTCTTCGACTATGACGAGTCGGACGTTCGTGACGACGCCGCCGCGGTGCTCCGCCGTAAGGTGGACATCCTCCGGGCGAGCCCGCAGGTCCGCATCCGGATCGAAGGACACGCGGACGAGCGCGGCTCCACCGAGTACAACCTCGCGCTCGGCAACCGCCGTGCAGAGGCGGTGCGCCAGTTCCTGGTTGGCTTCGGCCTCACGCAGGATCGCTTCGAGATCGTCTCGTTCGGCGAGGGTAGGCCGCGCCAGCAGGGCGCTACGGAGCAGGTTTGGGCGCAGAACCGGCGTGGTGAGTTCATCATCACCGCGGGTGCGAACGCGATCAACCCGGCAAACTGATCGCATGACCTTTACGTGGCCCCTCCCCCGGAACCCCGGGGGAGGGGTCCATGTGCATGATGAGACGTAGACGACGGCTCGTGCGCTTCTGGGCCCTACCGGCGGTAGCGCTCGCCCTCGCGGGCTGCGCCACCAAGGGCGACATCCGCGCGCTGCAGACCGAGCTCCGGCAAGAGCTCGTCTCGCTCGGGGCGCGGCAGGACTCGCTGCTCACCGCGTTGCGTGCCGAGACGATGTCCACCCAAGACACGCTGCGCACGCAGTCCGACCAGATCTTCGACTTCCGTGGCGAGATCACGCGTCAGCTCCAGGCGATCTCGCAGGGGATGGCGCGTCTGGAAGCGATCTCGGGCGAAAACCAGCGCGGCATCGCCAGCGTGCGGGATCAGCTGGCGAACATCCGCCGCCTGCCGACCGGGCCGGCGCAACAGCCGACGCAGCTCGTCGACTCCGCCCAGTCGACGCCCGCCAACCCCGAGACGGTGGCGGGTGCGGGAGGCAATGCCGAGCAGCTCTGGGGTGTGGCGAGGGAGCAGCATCAGCGCGGCTCCTACGGCACCGCGCAACGCGCATACGAGCAGTTCCTGCAGGAGTACTCGAGCCACGCGCTCGCACCGGACGCCCGCTTCTATCTCGCGGATATCCTGACGCAGCTGGATCGGCCCGAAGATGCGCTCGCGGCCTTCCAGGAGATCCCGACGCTCTACCCGACGGCGTCGAAGGTGCCGGATGCGCTCTACCGCGCCGCGGCCTTGCAGCATGAGGCGGGCGACGACGACGAGGCGAAGGCGACGCTCCAGCGCATCATCAATACGTATCCCGACGCGACGATCGCCATGCTCGCGCGGGACCTGCTCACTGAGATCGGGTAGCGGCGTCGGCGCGGCCACGCCGGTAGACCATGCGGTGTCCGGAGTGCGACGCCACTGAGAACCGAGTGGTCGATACGCGGGCGAGCCGAGGTGGCCGGGCCGTTCGGCGACGCCGTGAGTGCGTCGTGTGCGGCGCGCGCTTCACCACCTACGAGTACGTGGAGGAGCGACCGATCCAGGTGCTCAAGCGGTCGGGCGCCGTGGAGCCGTTCGATCGGTTGAAGCTGCTGGAGAGCGTGAGGGTGGCGTGCGCCAAGCGACCGGTGTCGGCATCGCAGATGGAGCAGCTCGTGGACCGCGTCGAAGACGACCTGTCTCGAGAGGCCGGCGTCGAGGTTCCGAGCGTGAGGCTCGGGGCCATGATCATGGACCTGCTGCGCCCTCTCGACCGGGTCGCCTACGTGCGCTTCGCCTCGGTCTACCGGAACTTCCAGGACGCGGGTGAGTTCCAGGAGTTCGTCGACGAGATGGCCGCCGCGCAGGCGCGCGAGGAGCTCCGACGGAGCCAGGTGGAGCTGCCTCTGTGAGCGCCGGTGGCTCCAGCCGCACCCCCACCGAGCCGATGGCCCGTCACCGTACTTCGCGGGGCGAGATGCCCTTCCTGGATCACCTGGAGGAGCTCAGGTGGCGCGTCCTGTGGGCGCTCCTGGCGATCGTCGCGGGAACGATCGTGGGCCTCGTGCTGGTCTTCAACCTTCCGGTGCTCGAGCTGCTGGTCGATCCCGTCCGCGCGGCGCACGGCGATCCCGACCTGCGCCTCATCTATCTGTCCCCGGCGGACCCGTTCTTCGTCACGCTGAAGCTCGCGATGTTCATCGGCGTCATCCTCGCGCTTCCGATCGTCGTCTACCAGATCTGGGCGTTCCTGTCCCCCGCGTTGGAGAAGCGGGAGAAGCGCGCGGTGATCCCGGCCCTGTATCTCGGCCTGGTCCTATTCTGCTCTGGCGTGGCGCTGGCGTACTTCGTGGCGCTCCCCATGACGCTCGAGTTCTTCCAGAAGTTCCAGACGGAGTCCCTCCAGGGGCAGCTCGAGATCAACCAGACCATAGGGTTCGTGGTGAAGCTTCTCCTGGCGTTCGGGGCGGTGTTCGAGCTCCCCGTGGTGATCATGGGCCTCAGCGCGCTCGGGTTGGTGACGCCGGCGTTCCTCCGGGCGAAGCGGCGACATGCGATCGTGGGAATCACGGTGCTGGCGAGCTTTCTGACGCCGGGCGACGCCATCACGCTCACGATCATGATGATGCTCCCGCTCGTGCTCCTCTACGAGTTCGGGATCCTCTTGTCGGTCGGCATCTACCGCGGCAAGAAGAAGCGCGCAGCGGAGGCCGAGGCGAGCCTCGATCCTCCTCCGGGAGCCGTGGAGTCGTCGTGAGGACCGCGCCGCTCTGGGCCGCGGCGCTGGTCGTCGTCGGGCTCTTGGCCTCGGGCGTCGCGCTACCCCTCGGCGCGCAGCAGCAGCCGTCCGCGGAGCAGCAGGTCGACTCCGCTCGCCTGCGGGTCCTCGATCGCCTGGCCCGCCTCGCGCGTCCCCCGGGCTTCGACAGCGTGCTCTACGTCCAGGACTCGCTCCGTCTCTTCGAGGCCGCCGGGGGGATCCGACCGGCTGCGGGGGTCGGGATGGACTCGGTGGCTACCGCCCTCCTGGCCTTGCCGGGCTTCACGCTCACCGAGTACCAGGGCGGCGCTGCGGATTTCCGCGCGGGTGAGCGCGTGCTCGTGCTGCGCGCCACCGATGACGAGCGCGTCCGAGTCGTCGCCGAAGGGATGCAGATCGAAGCTGACACCTCGATCACACTCGACCAGTCCACTGGACTCGTGCACATGGTGGGCAACCCCACGTTCACGCCTCCTCAGGGGGACCCGGTCGAGTCCGCCTCGATGGTCTACGACCTCAACCAGGCTCGCGGCTCCGCGCTCGACGCCCAGACGTCGTACATGCAGCAGGGCGCGCGGTGGCTCGTGCGTGGGGACATGCCCTTCGCGGCCCAAGACTCGACGTTCATGTCGCACGCGCGCTTCACCTCGTGCGACTTAGATGTCCCCCATTCGCACTTCGAGACCGACGAGATCAAGATCATCGGGGGGCGTGTGCTCGTCGCGCGCGGCGTGCGCCTCCACTTCGCCGACGTGCCCGTCTTTTGGCTTCCCTTCGTCGCCCAGAGTCTCTCGTCGGGCCGTGCGTCGGGCCTGCTCACGCCTCGCTTCTCCGTCAACGACATCGTGCGCACGTCCGGTGGGTACCGGCGCCGGGTGAGCAACATCGGCTTCTATTGGGCCATGAGCGACTACTCGGGCGCGCTGCTGTCCATGGACTGGTTCAGCCAGACGTTCGTGAGCCTCACGGGGTCGACGGAATACCGCTTCAATCGCCAGTTCCTGCAGGGGGACGTGAACGTGCGCCGTTACTGGCGCGAGGGCGGGGCGGCCGAGC
This sequence comes from Gemmatimonadota bacterium, assembly GCA_009692205.1. Classification (GTDB taxonomy): domain Bacteria; phylum Gemmatimonadota; class Gemmatimonadetes; order Longimicrobiales; family Gaopeijiaceae; genus UBA2982. The sequence goes on from SHZR01000013.1 coordinate 5,718, forward strand.
TCGCGCTCGACACCCGCCACTCCTGGCAGCCCGACGAGCGGTCGGATCTGTTCGTGTCGGGTCGCTATGCGTCCAGCAACGACTTCGTGCGCGAGAACTCCTTCAACCCGCGCGAGGTCACGCAGTCGATCGACTCGGAGGCCGGCATCAACCGCCGCTTCGGCTGGGGCTCGCTCTCCGTCGCCGCCAACCGACAACAGTACCTCTCGGACGATCGTACCGAGTGGATGCTGCCGTCGGCGAACCTCTCGCTTTCGCCGATCACATTGTTTCGGGCAGCGCCCTCCGAAGGGAGCTTCTGGAACAACATGACGTGGTCCGGCTCAAGCGGCGTCCGCCGCAATACCTTGGATCGTGTACGGCCGGATACGTTCGCGATAGCTCAGGCGAGCACGGCCAGGACCTCGGGCTTCGCGAGCAGCAACCTGAGCCTGGGCCGACTCACGTTTTCGCAATCCCTGAACCTCGAGCAGGACGAGACGCTCGGTGTGCCCGAGGCGCTCTTGTTGCTCGGCGACAGCGCGAACGCGGTGGACCTCCTCTCGGGCGCTCCGGCGCGTGACATTGCGCGTGCGACCCTCGCGTGGGCGACGTCCGTCAACTATCAGCAACAGCTGATCGGGTCGACCACGATCACGCCGAGGCTCTCGGTGTCGGGCAACATGCAGCGGTCGGACACCTCGAGCCTGTCGCAGAGCTTCGTGTCGGCGCCCTCCCGAGTCTCGTTCGGTGCTCAGCTCAAGACGGACATCTACGGGTTCTTCCCGGGCGTCGGCGGGTTCGAGGCGATCCGCCACAAGATCTCCCCGTCGTTCGACTATCAATGGAGCCCGGAGTCGACGCCGACTGCCCTTCAGCAGAGTGTCTTCGGCGCGAGGGCCCTCCAGCCGCAGAATGCGATCGCCGTCACGCTCAATCAGACCTTCGAAGCGAAGCGGCGGGTGGAGACCCCGACACCCGGGGCTGCCGCCGACTCGAGTGCCTCGGGGCAGGGACAGGAGGTCCTCGGCGGGGCCGCGGCCGGACCGAGGGGCGACAGCGTGCAAGGAGGACCTCGGCGCGTGCAGCAGGCGCCGATCGTCAGCCTTCTCGCGCTGCGGACCAGCGTGGTGCGCTACGACTTCGTGCAGGCCGACTCCACCGGGAGCTTCCTCCAGGGCTTCGAGACCACGAGGCTCTCGAACCAGATCTCGTCGGACATCCTCCGCGGCCTCTCGATCTCGACGGACCATGAGTTGTTCGATGACAGCCCGGCCGCCGGCGGGGTGATCGCGGATCGCCGGTTCGCGCCCCGCCTCTCGCAGGTCAACCTGTCGTTCTCGCTCGCATCGACATCTGCGCTCTTCCGCTGGCTCGGCCTTTCCCGCGGCGGGGCGGCCGGTGCGGAAGAGGAACCTGGGCCGGATGGACCTGTGGGCCCGATCATCCTGGGAGCGACGGACGAGGCCACGATCATCCCCGGCGTGGGCGGAGCCGGCCGCGCCGGCCAGACTCCCCTTGCCCGGACGACGGGTGCCACCGGTGCCTGGAACGCCAACTTCTCATACTCGTTGCAGCGCCCCCGCGACGGGAGTCGGCCCGCGAGCCAGATGATCACGGGGTCGGTACAGCTCCAGCCGACCGACGCCTGGGGCCTGTCATGGCAGACCGCATACGATCTCGAGAAGGGATCGTTCAACGACCACTCCATTCGGCTCACGCGCGACCTGCACGAGTGGCAGGCGAACTTCGATTTCCTGCAGACGGCGACCGGGAACTGGAGCTTCCGCTTCGAGGTCTCCCTGATCGCCAACCGGGATCTGAAGTTCGACTACGACCAGCAGAACCTCGACTTGGGGATCCCGTCCGAGCGTCGTTAGCCTGGGGTCGTGTCTCCGTAAGGCGCCCCGAGGTGTCCTCGCCAGGGGACGTTTCGCGGTCGGAGATGTAGAGCGTAAGTGCCATAATTACATGGACTTATGACTTCGGTACGCCCCGTGCATTGCTTCCCCGTCGACACGGCACCTTTCGGCCCGCTCCCATTGGAGTCGGCGCCGACTCGAAGAGTGAAGGAGGAAGCGATGAGACGCGCGGCGGTCGTGATTCTGCTCCTGACGGGCCTGCTGTCGGCGTGCACCACCAACGACGTCTTGGTTCCGATCGGCCGTACGCCGGCGGCCCCGAGATCCCTCACGGCGACGTACCACGCCGGCGCCGTGACGGTCGAGTGGGAACTCGCGCCCGACTGGAGCGACGAAGCCTTCCGAGTCTACTCACGCCGAACGAGCGACCCGAGCTACTTCATGATCGCCGAGGTGACGAGTTGCTCGGACGGCCTGTGCGCCTACCAGGACTGGAACGTCTCGGCGGACCACACTTACGAGTACTACGTCAGCGCGGTGGACCCCGATTCGGGCATCGAGACCGCCACGGTCGCTTCGGTCGAAGTGTTCGTGCCGAGCCCGGTGCCTCCTCCGGTCCCCGACGGTCCGTTCGTGATTGCGCTCGACGGCGCCAATTTCCTCGCGTGGGGCACGGACTCGCGGGGCGTCGCGGACTTCTCGCATTACAGGGTCTACCAGGACGCGGGCACGACGAGCTACCTGCTCGGTGAGACGGACTCCGAGGGCTTCCTCGACTTGCTCGCCGCGAACGGTACGACGTACGAATACTTCGTCACCGCGATTGACGCCGATGGGCACGAGAGCCAGGGTAGCCTATCGGCATCAGGCACGCCGAGGCCCGACTTCCACGGGGAGTGGGCGTACGACCACTTCGACGACCCGACGGCGTCGGGCTTCCGGTTCCCCGATGACGAGAGCACGTACCCGATCGTCGCGGGCACGGATGCGAGCCGGGACTTCCGCGTCGAGCGAGACGTGGGTGGCGCGTGGTGGCTTGTGCCGAACACGGGGACAGCGACCTACCCGACGGGCTTCGCGACGACCGCGCTCAAGTGCGGGGCCGGTGCGGACGCGGGGTGCACGGACGTGTCCGTGGCGCCGAGCACGGGCTACACCAACGCGGACGTGGAGCTTCTGCCGCAGACCAGCTACGTGATTCGCATCGGCTCTGGTTCGACCGCGTACTACGGAGTGATCAGGGTGGTGTTCCAAGGCTTCGACCAGAACGGCGACGGGATGATGATCTTCGACTGGGCGTTTCAGTTGCAGGCGGGGAACCCGAATCTCGTGCCTCCCAACGGCGGCTGAGCGCAACGGGGTTCACGTAACGGGCCCGGGCGCGGATGGCGTCCGGGCCCAGTTCGTTTCTGGCTAGCTTCCAAGCATGGCCAAGGTGCTCGAGGTGGTTCCCAATTTCTCCGAGGGTCGCGACCTCGCGAAGGTGCGTGGGCTCGTAGACACCGTCTCGGCCGAGGGCGTCGAGGTCCTCGACTGGTCCGCGGATCCCGATCACCACCGCTCGGTGATCACGTACATCGGTGAGCCCGCTCGCGTGGAGGCCGCGGCCGTGGCGGCGGCGCGCTTCGCGATCGAGCACATCGATCTGCGGAGCCACGAGGGCGTTCACCCGCGCATCGGAGCTCTGGACGTGCTGCCCTTCGTTCCGCTCGCGGACGCGCGCATGGAAGACGCCGTAGCGTCGGCTCATCGGGTCGGCCGCAGGATCGGTGAGCTGGGGATTCCGGTCCTCTACTACGGCATGGCGTCGACCTCCCCGGGGCGGGGCCTCTCCGAGCTGCGCAGGGGCGGTTTCGAGGGACTCCGAGACGGGTTCCCCGCGGGCCTGCTTCCTGACGAGCCGCCGGGGGCCCGGCTGCCGCATCCATCGGCCGGGGTCACGTGCGTGGGGGCCCGCAACGTGCTGCTCGCGTGGAACGTGTTCGTCGCAGGTGTGGATGTCGCCGACGCTCGGGCCATCGCAGCCAGGATCCGGGAGCGGGGCGGGGGCTTCAGGGGGCTCCGCGCCTTGGGGATCCACCTTCCTCGCCAAGATCGAGTGCAGATTTCCATGAATCTGGAGGACCCGTCGCGGACCTCCCCGATCGAGGTGTTCGAGGCGATCGAGCGCGAGGTGATCGCGCGGGGAGGCAGCGTTGTGGAGACCGAAGTCATCGGCATGGTCCCCGACACCCTTGTGTATCCGGCGGCGGTAAACAGATTACTCCTTCCTGACCTGGGGCCCTCCCGGGTCCTGTCCCGCCGTGTCGCCCAACACGTCTTGGAGCGCATGAGTGGGCGCACGGAGATCCCGGACAGCGCCGAATGAGCATTGAGTCGCTCAAGCAGCAGGCCCGCCGCCACGAGCAGAACGAAGAGTGGGACAAGGCGCTCGATCAGTACCTGAAGGCGATCGAGGAGCTGTCGCAGGACGAGCAGACCGACATCGGGTTGATCAACCGTGTCGGGGACATCTTCGTGCGGGTCGGCAAGCTGGACCAGGCGGTCAAGTGCTTCGAGCAGGCGGTCGACCTGTACCGAGAGGCGTTCCTCCCGAACAACGCCATCGCGGTCTGCAAGAAGATCATCCGCAGCGCACCGAATCGGCACCAGGTCTACCTGAAGATCGGGCAGGTCCGTGCGGAGCAGGGCTTCCTTCCCGACGCGCGTGCGAACTTCCTCACGTACGCCGAGCGCATGATGAAGGCGGGCGACCTCGACGAGTCGTTCCGCGCCCTCGTGGAGTTCTGCGACCTCGCTCCGGACGACGTCCAGGTGAGGATCACCGTGGCGGATCAGATGGCCGCCAACAAGCGCACCGCGGAGGCCGTACAGCAGCTTCTGATCGCCCATCGTCAGCTGACGCAGTCCGGCGAGGTCGACCTCGCCAGCGGGGTCGAAAAGAAGGTGCTCGCTCTCGATCCCAACGCCAACGTTGGGGCCGCTTTCGCGGCGGGCAGCGCCAGCGGGGTGTCCGCCGACGGCGAGATCGAGGCCCAGTTCGGAGAGATCGAGATCGGAGGAGCCGCGCCGGACGAGGAGGAAGAGCCGACGTTCGCCATCGAGGCCGCCGCCGGTGGTTTGGGTGCCGAGGACGACGCCGGTGACGAGGGCGAAGAGCTGCCGATGATGAGTTTCGCCGAAGCCGATGAGGCGGCCGAAGAGCAGGATGTGGCCATCGATCTGCCGCTGATGGGCTTCGCGGAGATCGAGGAGGAGGCCCCCGAACTGCCGATGATCAGCTTCGGCGAAGAGGAGGTAGCGGAGGAGGAAGTCCCCGAGCTGCCGTTGATGACGTTCGAGCCGGAGCCCCCCCCGTCGGGTGGTCCGTCGCACGCGATCGAGGAGGCCATCGAGGAAGCTGTGGCGGAGCGCGCGCTGCCGCCGAAACCGGCTCCCGCGCCCGCCAAGCCCGCCGCAGCCCCAGCGAGGCCCGCTGCGGCAGAACCTCCCGCGGCCCCGAATGCCCCCGACACCGGCTACATCGACCTGGGCGCGATGATCCTGGGCGGCGGCGATCCGAAGTCGACCCGGTTCAAGGTCGCTTACGAGGAGCCGAGCGGGGACGAGGGCGCCGACTTCGCGAAGATGCTGTCTCAGTTCAAGGAAAAGGTCTCCGAGAACATCGAGGCGGGTGATGTGCGTGCGCACTACGACCTGGGTACTGCCTACAAGGAGATGGGCCTCCTCGAGGAGGCAGTCGGCTCGTTCCAGTCGGTGCTGCGTGCGTCTGGCGATCACCTGCCAACGTACGAGATCATGGGCCAGACCTTCCTGGAGATGGGCGAGCCCGAAGCCGCGGTGAAGACGCTACAGAGAGCGTTGCAGGTGAAGCCTGGCGTCGAGGACGAGTTCGTGGGGATCTACTACTATCTGGCCCGGGCCCACGAGGCACTCGGCCAGAAGGAATCCGAGCTCGAGTTTTACGACCGCGTGTTCTCCCTCGACATCAATTTCGCCGACGTTACCGAGCGGCTCCGCGGGCTGCGCTGAGTCGGCGTGACTCGCGTCTTACGGAGCCATCCCCCGGAGCTCTCCGCCATTCAGGCGTCCGTGCGGGACTCCCTCGACCGAGTCGGGGACGAGATCAAGCGCATCGTGCTGTCGGACTTCGCGCACATCGAGGAGGTCAACGAGCACCTCTTGTTCATGCGCGGGAAGCTCTTCCGCCCGACCCTACTCCTTCTGTCGAGCCGGCTCGAGGGCGACGCTTCCTACGACGACGCGCTCACGCCCGCGGCCGTCGTGGAACTGGTACACCTCGCGACGCTGGTGCACGACGACGCGGTCGATCATTCGGCGCTGCGTCGCGGGCTCCCCACGGTGAATGCGCTCTGGACGCATCAGGTCGCTATCATCATGGGGGACTACCTCTACTCGCGCGGTGTGGCGGAGTTGGCACGGGTCGGACGTCTCGAAGCACTGGCGGTGCTCGCCAACGCAGCGAACGAAATGTCGGTGGGAGAGATGCGCCAGCTCACGTCCTACGATGCGCTCGACTTCTCGGAAGACGACTACTGCCGCCTCATCGCGGCAAAGACGGCTTCGCTGATGGCGGCCGCCTGCGAAATGGGTGGCCTCGTGGGGGCTCCGCGTTACCGCGAGCCGCTGGCGAGATACGGCCACAACCTCGGCATGGCGTTTCAGATTGCGGATGACTTGCTCGATTACACAGGCAACGAGGCTGTCACCGGCAAGCCGACCGGACACGACCTCAGGGAACGCAAGGTCACACTCCCGTTGGTCGGCGCGCTCCAGCGCGCCACCCCGGCCGAGGAGAGGGAGATCCGCGCGTTCTTCACGCTCGCGGACCCAGCCGACGAAGACATCGCGCGCATCGTGAGCATCGTGGCAGCGCGCGGCGGGCTCGCGTACGCGCACGCCCGCGCCGTCCGATACGCCGACTTGGCGCACGTCGCGCTCGATGAGGTTCCGGGGGGTGTGTCACAGGATGCACTGCGGGACGCGATCGCGTACGCGGTCGACCGCCGGCGGTGAGCGTGGCGAGAGGGGTCGCGTATGCTGGTCGATAGCGCGAGGCGTGGTTTCATCCGGTTCGCGTGGACCCTCGTGCTGGGGCTCTTCCTGGGGGGTCTGCTTACCAAGCTGATGGAGCTGACCCTTCCCGAGGGCACCGCATCCCGTGAATTTCTTCTGACATCCGTCAACGCCTCGGTCGGGCCGCTGTCCGTAGATCTGGTCGCGGTCGCGTTCGCATTGGGGCCGGTGACGCTCGAGTTGAACTTCCTGACGTTGGTGGGTATCGCGATCGTTGCGTTGGTCGTACGCTCGTGGATCTGACAGGCCGCGAGATCGAGGGGCGCAAAAGCTCCAATGGAGGGTGTGCAGGATGGGTCTAGGTGGATTCGGAATGGGAGAGATGATCTTCATCTTTCTCATCGTGCTGTTGCTCTTCGGAGCGAAGCGACTGCCGGAGATCGGCTCGTCTCTGGGCAAGGGGATACGCGAGTTCAAGAGCTCGGTGAAGGACATCGAACGCGAACTGACCGTGCCCGAGAAGACGAACCAGATCCACCGCACCACCACGCCGCCGCCCGCAGCTGTCCCGCCTGGACAGACGGACATGGCGGACGGCGAGCCGCGGAAGCTTAGCGGCGGCGTCGCCAGCGCTGCGGGCTCGACCGAGGAACCGCGGGCGAGCTAGAAGGGCGCCGGGGTCCTAGAAGATCGGCGGTAGCTGCGGGGCATCCTCGTCGAGGGGCACGAGGACCTCGGCCCGTCGATCCACGACGCGGGCGCCCGCGCGGAGCGCCGCGATCCACTCTCCGAGTCGCTGCTGCTGGGTCTGCGACACCGCCTGCGCCCGCTGCTGGGGCAACTGCGCCGACCATGCTGTCGAATCGGCGTCGGTGTGCGCGAGGACCTCGAGCACGTAGTGGTTGTTCGCGGTCGATACGACATCACTCACTTGTCCGACCGGTAGCCCGAACGAGGCACCGATGACGGCGTTCTGACGTCCGAGGCCCGGAACGAAATCGTTCCGCGCGAACGGTCCGGCCGTCCTCACCTCCAGGCTCATCTCCGCGGCGACATTGGCGAGCGCGCTTCCCGCGCGCGCGCGATCGACCACCTGCTGGGCCTCGGTGCGTGCACGCTGGAGTTTCTGCTCGAAGAGCAGGGTGGACTCGATGGAGGCACGGGCCTGCTCGAGCGCCAGCACTCCCGCGGGCTCCGAGGTGACGAGCTCGAGCGCGTAGAAGGCGGTCGTCGTCTCGAACACGGGGCTCACGTCTCCGGCGGAGGCTTCCTCGAAGAGCCAGTCGGAGCCCTCCGAAACCTGGCCGGCGCCCGCGAGGAAGGGAAAGTCCTGTGTGATCTCGGCGGTCTGGGTGGTCAGCCCGAACACCGCGGCGGCGCGGTCCAGGGGCATCGCCTCGCCGAGGTCCTCGAGCGAGTCGGCCTGCGCGAGCAGCTCGAACTCGCTGGAGTCGGTGCGTGCGATCGGGATCAAGATGTGGCGGGCGCGGACGCTGTCGGCCCCCCAACGCTCCATCACATCGACGATGTGGAAGCCCATGAATGTCTGGACCGGCTCCGCGAGGAGACCCGTCCTGCTCGCGAAGACCACCGAGTCGAACGGCGCTGGCATGCGACTCTGGCCCTCAGCGAACACGCCCAGGTCGCCTCCGCCTGCGGCGGTCGTCTGGTCCTCTGACTCGGTTCGGGCCAGCTCGGCGAAGTCCGCGCCGCCGCCGAGTCGCTCGCGCACGGACCGCGCCTGCTCGCGCGACGCCACCGTATCGGCTGCCGTCGGAGTCTTCTCCAACACCACGAACCTCACCGTGGCACGCGCCGGCATCGCGAATTCGTCCTGATGGTCGCGGTGGTACCGCTCGATCTCACCTGCGTCCGCCGTGAACTCCGAGTCTTCGTAGCGCGTGGCGGGGTTCAGCGGCACGTAGCGGATCTCGGCGAGCTGATTCTGGTCCCGGTACTGCCGCCAGAGATCGGCGTCGGGGACGTAGATGCCCGAGGAGATCTGGCGCAGCAGCTTCGTGCGCGGGATGACGTCCCGGTAGTACGCCTCCAAGATCAGGAGCTGGTCGGGCGGGAGGGTGGCCAGGAACGACTGGTAGGCCGCCAGGTCCAGGCCGCCACTCTCATCCGCGAACTGAGGGGCCAGGTAGTCCGGAGGGCTGAACTGGGCGGCCTCGCTGATCTCCTGGTTCGTCACCGTGATCCCGCGCCGCCGGAGCTCCTGCGTGATCAGGATCTGCGTGACGACCTCCTCGAACGCCCGGTCCTCGATCTCCGTGTTCTGCTGGGTGCCGATCAACTCTTCCTGCTGGGCTTGAACCTGCTCGTAGAGCTGCCTGTAGGCCGCCATGTACGAATCGTAGAGGACGGCGTCGCCGTTGACCCTCCCGATCTCTCCCAGGCCGCCGCTGGTCCGGCCCGTGATGTCCATTCCCCACTGGAACACCATGAGAGCCACAAACGCGAACGCCACCGCCACCATGATCGGCTTCGTGGCCTGCCGCATCTGACGCATCATAGGCTTACTTCTCCAGCGACCCCAGGGGGAACCCAACGGAACGAGCCGAGAAGAATAACGTCCCGAGGGGGGGCTCTCAACGCGGCCCGTCGCGGTCGGGATCAAGGAGATACGCGGAGAACGGGCCCCGGTTCCCCATGGCCCGGGGTCGACATTCGTTGACTCTTTTTCCGCGCGCTCCCTATCTTCGTCCCTCAGTCGGCCGGTAGCAGCCTCCCTCCTTCTCGCCATCCTTCCGGAGTTTGCGTGACCGAGGCACTGCAGCAGGAAATCCGGACCCTCCGCTCGCTCCTCGACTCCGAACGCGATCCCGGCGGTCGTGTGTTCGCGCCGCTGGCGGACGCGTACCGGCGGGCCGGCCGCATACCGGACGCGCTCCGGCTGCTGAACGACGGGCTCGCTAGGCACCCCGATTTCGTGACGGGGCATGTCGTTGCGGCCCAGCTCTATGTCGAGCAAGGGCTGGGCGCGGAAGGGCAGTTCGCTGCCCGCCGGGCTCTGGAGTTGGATGGCGAAAACGTCGTCGCACTGGGGGCGCTGCTCCGGGTCTTGGAGGAGTCAGGCGACGCCGAGGCCGAGGAGGTCCGAGACCGCCTGACGGCGCTCGAGCCGGACTTCGGGCGAAAGGCGCTACAGGCCGTTGCCCGCAAGCCCGCTGACGAGTTCCCGTCGCCCGATGCACCCACCCTGCAGATCAGGGCGCTCGATCGTTCGGTGCCGGCGCCAGAGGCGGTCCCGGAGACCTTCGAGATCGAAGCGTCCCCCTGGGAACCGACCGTTCCGGCCGGCGCGATCGGCCTCGCGACGATTGCGCCCCTTCCTGCTGCCGCGCTGCCCCTGTCCGCGCTCGCGCCCGAGATCGCTCCGGTCGTGATGGAGTCCAGCTTCGAGCTGCCCACGCTCGTCCCGGACCTGGCGCCCGCCGGGGACCTGATCTCGCTGGATGCGCTTGCCCCGAGCTTTGGGGGGATCGCAGAGCCCGTCGTCGAGGAGCCTGTGATGGACCTGGCGGCTCTGGCTCCGGAGCCGGTGGTCGAAGAGCCCCTCATGGACCTCGCCGCGCTCGCGCCGGAGCCGGTCGTCGAGGAGCCCATGATGGATCTGGCGGCATTGGCTCCCGATCCGGTCGTCGAGGAGCCCGTGATGGATCTGGCGGCATTGGCTCCCGATCCGGTCGTCGAAGAGCCCGTGATGGATCTGGCGGCGTTGGCGCCGGATCCGGCGGTCGAAGAGCTCGTGATGGACCTCGCGGCTCTGGCTCCCGATCCGGTCGTCGAGGAGCCCGTGATGGATCTGGCGGCGTTGGCGCCGGATCCGGCGGTCGAAGAGCCCGTGATGGACCTCGCGGCCCTGGCTCCCGATCCGGTCGTCGAAGAGCCCGTCATGGATCTCGCGGCTCTGGCGCCCGAGGCCGAGCCGGTCGTCGACCTGGGGACGCTGGCGCCCGACGAGGAGGTGGTCTCCCTCGATTCGCTCGCGCCGTCGCTCACGGACACTGAGGAAGCCAGGGCGCCTCAGGCGGTCGAGCCCGCGCGCGCCGCAGAGGAGGCGGTCGACGTCACCCTCCTTTCTCCGGACCGTTCGGACGAGATCGTGATCGATCTGGATGCGCTGCGGCCCGAGGGCTCCGTCGCGGAGCCGACGCCAGCCGCAGCCGCGGCCACCGTCGTCGCCCCGCCCAGCTCCGCCGAGCCAAGGGCCGAGGCCTCCGACCCCGCTCCCGAGGCTCCGGAGCCCGGCGCAGTCGCCGAGTCCGTGGCGGTTCCGGAGGACGAAGGCGAGCCGGTGTACACGAGGACGCTCGCGGAGCTGTATGCCTCCCAGGGTGCGGTGAAAGAGGCGGTCGGCGTGCTCCGCCGTATCCTCGCCGACAACCCGGCCGACGAGGAGGTCTCGCGTCGAGTGGCGGAGCTCGAGGCGGGCGGGATCCAGGTCCCGATCGAAGAGGAGGAGGAGGTCGAGACTCTCGCGCGCGACCTCGCGGAGAGCGGAGCGACCCGTCACGATGTCGAGTCGCCGTTCGCGTGGGCGGATAAGGGGCCGGAGGCGACTGCGGAGGTCGCTGGCCCGACCATTCGCGAGTACTTCGACGGGCTGCTGCGCTGGGAGCCGCGAGAGGAATCATGAGAATCGCCGTCATTCACGGTCCCAACCTGCGGCTCCTGGGAACTCGCGAGCCTGAGGTCTACGGCACCGACACCCTCGACGACGTCAATCGGCGCCTCACCGAGGCGGCCGCTGGCCTGGGCGTCGAAATCGAGACGTTCCAGTCGAACCACGAGGGGGAGATCCTCGACTTCATCGAGAAGGCCGCGCCGCGTGTGCGCGGATTCCTCATCAACCCGGGCGCGTTCACCCATACGTCGATCGCGCTCCTCGACGCTTTCTTGGGCGTGAGCCGCCCGTTCGTCGAGGTCCACCTCTCGAACCTGGCCCGGAGGGAGGCGTTCCGGCACCACTCCTACCTCTCCGGGGCCGCGGTGGGCGTGGTTTATGGCTTCGGGGTGCAGAGCTATCTTCTAGGCCTTCAGGGCCTGGTGGCCCGGCTCGGCGGGCGTTAGCTCGCAGCCGCGCGCCGAGCGACACCCCAACCGCAGGGTTTCATGGCCAGCACGGCCGAGTTTCGCAACGGGATGGTCCTCGAGATCGACGGCGGTCTCTGGACGATCGTGTACTTCCAGCACGTGAAGCCCGGCAAGGGCGGTGCGTTCGTGCGCACCAAACTGAAGAACGTCCGCACGGAGGCCGTTGTAGAGCGCACGTACCGGTCGGGCGAGAAGGTCACCGACGTTCGCCTGACTCGGCGACCGGTGACGTACAGCTACACCGACGGCCACCTCTACTACTTCATGGACGAGACCTTCGAACTGGTCCCGATTTCAGGGGATCTCCTCGGACAGGAGCAGCTGAAGTACCTGAAGGAGAACATGCCGTGCGAAGGGCTGGTGCACGACGATACGATCATCAGCGTGGAGCTGCCGCAATTCGTCGAGCTCCAAGTGAAGCGGACCGATCCCGGCCTCAGGGGCGATACCGCGTCCGGTGCTTCCAAGCCCGCCACGCTGGAGACCGGAGCGGTGATCCAAGTTCCGTTGTTCGTAGAGGAGGGTGACGTCTTGAAGATCGATCGCACCGAGGACAAGTACCTGTCGCGGGTGACCGCATGATCGACCTCGACTTCATCGAGCGTTTGATCAAGATCTTCGACGACAGCGGCGTCGATTCCCTCGAGATCGAGCGCGGCGGCACGCGCGTGAAGCTCTCGAAGACGCCACCCGCCGCGGCCGGTCCGGTGGTGTTGTCGGGTGAGGGGCTGGCACATCGAGGCGCACCGCAGTCCGCGCCGGCGCCCGAGGCTCCCCGCCCAGCCGAGCGAACGCCCCCTCCGTCGACGCGTGAACTGCTCGAGGTCACGTCTCCGATGGTCGGCACCTTCTACAATGCGCCGGCGCCGGACGCCCCAGCGTACGTCGAGCCGGGCCAGCGGGTCTCCCCGAGCGACACGCTCTGCATCATCGAAGCCATGAAGCTCATGAATGAGCTCGTGTGCGAGGTCTCCGGGACCATCACCGAGGTCTGCGTACAGAACGCGCAGCCGGTCGAGTTCGGTCAGGTCCTGTTCCGCGTCGATCCGCGCTGACCTTGTTCAAGAAGGTCCTCATCGCCAACCGCGGGGAGATCGCCCTGCGGATCGTCCGGGCGTGTCACGAGCTCGGCGTCCAAACGGTGGCGGTGTACTCCACGGCCGATCGCGAGTCGCTGCACGTCCGCTTCGCGGACGAGGACGTCTGCATTGGGCCTCCTGCGGCCAGCGAGAGTTACCTGAACATCCCGCGCATCATCGCCGCGGCCGAGATCACCGGGGCCGAGGCCATCCATCCGGGCTACGGGTTCCTGGCCGAGAACGCGGAGTTCAGCGAGATCTGCGGCCGCTCGGGCATCACCTTCATCGGCCCCACGCCCGACCAAATTCGGTCGATGGGCGACAAGGCGACCGCCCGGCGCATCATGGCGAAGGCCGGCGTGCCCACGGTCCCGGGCTCGCCCGGCACCATCGATGACATGGAGGAGGCGAAGAGGGCTGCGGCGGAGATCGGCTATCCGATCATGATCAAGGCCTCCGCCGGCGGCGGAGGGAAGGGCATGAGGATCGCCGAGGACGAGGCGGCGTTCGCGAAGTCGTTCACCACCGCGCAGGCGGAGGCGCGAGCCGCGTTCGGCAATGCGGCGGTGTACCTGGAGCGGTGCCTCATACGACCGCGGCACGTCGAGATCCAGGTCTTCGGCGATCAGCACGGGCGCGTCATGCACTTCGGCGAGCGCGAGTGCTCCATCCAGCGGCGACACCAGAAGCTCGTGGAAGAGGCGCCGTCGCCGGCGCTCACGCCCCAGCTCCGTGCGGCGATGGGCAAGGCGGCCGTGAAGGCGGCCAAGTCGATCGACTACGTGGGTGCGGGAACGATCGAGTTCCTCCTGGACCACGACCGCTCGTTCTACTTCATGGAGATGAACACGCGGATCCAGGTGGAGCACCCCGTCACGGAGGTCACAACCGGGATCGACCTCTTGAAGGAGCAGATCCGGGTCGCCGCGGGCGAGCCGCTCGGTGTGCCGGAGAACGTCACGCACCGTCTGCACGCCATCGAGTTCCGCGTGAACGCCGAGGATCCCGATCGCGGCTTCGCTCCGGCCCCCGGGAAGATCACGACTTTCCACCCGCCGGGCGGGCCGGGCGTGCGCCTCGACACCCACGTGTACGCGGGGTATACCGTACCGCGGCACTACGACTCGCTGATCGCGAAGCTCATCGTGAGCGGCAACACGCGGGACGAGGCCATCGTGCGGGCACGCCACGTGCTGGATCAGTTCATCATCGAGGGCATCCCGACCACGCTGCCGTTCCTTCGGCGAATCGTGGACGACGACGCCTTCGTCAGGGGAGACGTGGACACGGGCTTCGTGGCCCGACTGATGGCTGAAACAAGCACGCACGCATGAGGATCGAGACCTACTTCACGGTCGATGAGGCGGATCCCGCGACCATGGAGGCCGCGACGGTCGTCGTGGTGGACGTCGTGCGGGCCACCACCACGCTCGTGGAGGCGTTGGCGAACGGCGCCCGCGGCATCTATCCGACTGCCTCGACCGAGGAGGCGGTGAAGCTGGCCCACTCGCTCGGGCGAGAGGACACGCTCCTCTGCGGAGAGCGGAAGGGCTCGAAGGTCGAGGGGTTCGACCTCGGCAACTCCCCCCGCGAGTTCACGCGCGCTGCGGTGGAAGGCAAGCGCCTGGTCATGAGCACCACGAACGGAACGCGGGCGCTCACCGTCGGGCAGCACGGCAGCCGCTTGATCCCATGCGCGTTCACCAACCTGGGCGCCGTGTCAGCTTCTGTGAGCGGAGCCGACCGCGTGGTGATCATCTGTGCGGGGAGAGAGGGCCGCTTCTCGATGGACGACGCCCTCTGTGCCGGCCATCTGATCCGCCGGGTCTTGGGCGACTCGAAGGCCGACCTGAACGACGCCTCACGGGCGGCCAGCGCCCTCGCGGGCTTTCGCAAGCCGACCCGGAAGTTCTTCGAGGCCACCGATGGTGGCCGAGCGCTGGTGGACATCGGGCTCGGCGACGACCTCGACATTTGCGCCGAGGTCGACCGACACCACGTCGTTGCGGAGATGCGCGACCAGGTCATCGTACTGACAAGCGCGTGAGCTCCGGCCCCATGGTCACCGAGGAGCAACGGCGCGAGATCGGGGGCGTGGCCCTCATGGCCGTAGCGCTTTTCCTGCTGCTTTCGCTGCTGCCCGTGTCCATGCTCGGCGCCGGCGCCGTTCAGTGGTTCCCCTCCGGGAACATGATGGGGCCCACGGGACGCCTGCTTCGCCAGGGTCTGGAATTCACGTTCGGCGTCCCGATGTTCCTGGCGCCGGCTCTGTTCGTGGTCGCGGGGCTGAAGGCGGGCGGTTGGTTCCCGCCCGACCACGCGGCGCGCTTGGCGGTGCTCGACGCTGGCCTGCTCGTGCTGGTGCCGACGCTGTCGTGGGTCCTGGGCGGTGAACAAGGCGCGGGCTGGCTCGGCGAGGGGCTCGGCGCGCCGCTCATCGGCCTGGTGGGTCGCTTCGGTGCCGTGCTCGTCGCGAGCGTCGGCCTCGTGGTCCTCTCGGTAGGAACGTTGGGCTGGAATCCGCTCCGCTCCGTCGGACGTGGCGTGCTTGCCGGGGGCGACGCGGCGGGGCGCACCGCGCGCGTACTCGCCGACACGCTGTCGGAGAAGGGGAAGGAGCTCGCCGAAGCGCGCACCCAGAGACGCATCGAGGATCCCTCGCCGGCGCTGGGGGTGGCGCCCGTGCTGGGACTCGCGCCCGCGTGGCTCAGCGCCCCACCGCCCGAGGAGATGGCCGCGCCCGTGGCGATCGTGGAGGAGCCGGAGGCGCAGCCGCCCTTGGAGGTGGCCGCTCCCGCTGAGCCGGCGGTGGCTGCGGAGATCGCGGCGGCAGCGCCGCCGGACGAAGCCGAGGACGAGCTCTCCGAGCCCGTCGACGCGGCCTCGGGCGTCTTCGACCACGAAGTGCCGCCGGTCGACCTGCTCAGCGCGCCGGAGCACCTGGACCGCGAGAGTATGGATCGCCAGCTCGACGATCTCGGTCGCATCTTGGTCGAGAAGCTCAGGACGTTCAACGTGGAGAGCGAGCTCGGTGGGCGCACGTCGGGACCGGTGGTCACGCAATTCGAGGTGATACCGGCCCCCGGTGTGAAAGTGAACCGCATCGCCAACCTCGACGCGGACCTCGCGCTCGCCATGAAGGCGCACGCGATCCGCATCGTGGCCCCCATCCCGGGTAAGGGAGCGGTCGGCGTCGAGATCCCGAACCCGCGGCCGGAAATCGTGAACCTGCGCGAGATCCTCGAGTCGCCGGCCTTCCGCAGCGCGAAGGGCGAGCTGCCCTTGGCGCTCGGCAAAGATCTGAACGGGCGTCCTTACATCGCGACGCTCGAATCGATGCCCCACGTGCTCATCGCGGGCACCACGGGTTCGGGGAAGTCGGTGTGCCTGAACACGATCGTCACGAGCCTCGTGTACAAGCACACGCCGGAGACGCTCCGGCTGCTCATGATCGACCCGAAGATGGTCGAGCTCTCGGTGTACTCACGTCTGCCGCACCTGCGTCACAATGTCGTGACCGACCCCCGTGACGCGGCGGGTGTACTGAAATGGGCGGTGCTGGAGATGGGGCGGCGCTACACGCTCTTGAAGGCGAACTACGTCCGCTCGATCCAGGAATTCAACCGCAAGGTACGCGCGGGGAAGCCGCTCAAACGGCACGAGCCCAAGGGACCGGAATCCGATGAGAACCGGTGGGTCTACACGGACGGGGTGCTGCCCTACATCGTGGTCGTTGTCGACGAGTTGGCAGACCTCATGATGACCGTGCAGAGCGAGATCGAGAAGCCGCTCACGCAGCTCGCGCAGAAGGCGCGCGCGATCGGGATTCACCTGATCGTGGCGACGCAGCGACCCTCCGTGAACGTGATCACGGGGCTCATCAAGGCGAACTTCCCGACTCGCATCGCGTTCCGCGTGGCCTCGAAAACGGACTCGCGCACGATTCTTGATCAGAATGGCGCCGATGCCCTGCTCGGGAACGGCGACATGTTGTTCCTACCGCCGGGCCGGAGCGATCCCGTGAGGATCCAGGGGGCATACCTGCCCACGGAGGATACGGAGCGTCTGATGAACTGGTACGTGGAGCTGCTCGAGCGCCATGGTGTCGTGGAAGAGCCCGCCGTGCGCGAGGGCCTCGAGACGGACATCCTCGAGGAGTTGAAGGGCCAGGAAGTCGAGTTGGCCGAAATCGCCGCCGAGGAGATCTCCGGCGACTGGGACGAACTGTTTCGGTCCGCGGCCGAGCTATGCATCCAGAACGGCGGAGGGTCGACGTCGCTGCTGCAGCGCCGTCTGAGCATCGGCTATGGCCGCGCCGCGCGCATCGTGGATCAGCTCCAGGATGCCGGCGTGCTGGGGCCGTCCGAGGGCGCGAAGGGCAGGGAAGTGCTTCTCGGCCTGGACGAGATCGACGCCATGTTCCGAGGCGAGAACTGATGCGCGCCCGCGTCCGTCACACGAGCCTCGCGATCGCGCTGATGGCCGGCGCGGCGTCTCCCGGGGCCGCCCAGGACCGCGGCATGGCCCTTCTGCAGGAGGCGGCGGCAAGGTATGCGCCGGTGTCGACGCTGTGCGCGAATTTCGTCCAGCAGCTCGCGGTGCCGCTGCTCGACCAGGAGCGCACTGGGCGGGGCCGACTCTGCCAGGCTCGCCCGAACTTGTTCGCGATGCGTTTCACCGATCCGGCTGGAGACGTGGTGCTCGTCGATGGCGAGTCTTTCTGGTACTACCTGCCGAGCAGCGATCCCAAGCAGGCGTTCCGCGCCCCAGTGGAGCGAGGGACGCGCGGCCAGGACTTCCACCGTGAGTTCCTCGAGGATCCCGCGAGCAAGTACACCGTGACGTACGAGGGCCCCGAGTCGATGGCCGGAGCCACCACGCATAGGCTGCGACTCGTTTCGAGGGTGCCGGCGTCCTACCGCGCCGCCGTGCTCTGGATCGAGCAGGGCACGTCCCTTCTCAGGCAGATTCGGCTCGAGGAGGAGAACGGCAACCGCCGCACCATCACGCTCAGCGGCATCGAGTTCAATGTGGACCCGCCCACCGGCTGGTTCGTCTTCACGCCGCCCGCCGGCGTGCTGGTGCTGTCGCGGTGAGTCGGGCGACGTCGCCGAAGGCGGGCACGCGCAGTCTTCCCGTCTTCCCGCTGTCCCCGGAGCCGGTGCGGGCGGGTGTTCCGCTGGATGTCGTCGCGGCGCGCCACTCGGTCGTCTCGGGCGGGCCGGCCGGCGGGCCGCGCGTGGCACTCATCACCCTCGGTTGCGACAAGAACACGGTGGACTCGGAGCGCATGCTCGCGACGTTGATCGGCCAGGGCGCGCGGGTCACGTCGGAGGTGGAGGATGCCGATGTCGTGATTGTGAACACCTGCGGCTTCATCCAGGAGGCGAAGGAGCAGTCGATCGAGACGATCCTGGAGGCGTGCGCGGCGAAAGGGCGCGGGCGACTCGCGGCCGTCGTGGCCGTGGGTTGCCTCGTGGAGCGGCACGGCGCCGAGCTCGCGGCCGAGATCCCGGAGGTGGACCTTTTCCTCGGCCTCACGGATCTGCCGAAGCTGATTCCCGAGCTTCGGCGGCGCGGCTACCTGCCGGAGCCCGACGAGGCTGTGCCGCTCATGGAGCGACCGCTGCGCGTCCTTTCCACCGCGACGCCGCACACGTCGTACCTGAAGATCAGCGAGGGATGTGACCATACGTGCGCTTTCTGCGCGATTCCGCTCATGCGTGGGCTGCATCGCTCGCAGCCGGTGGAGGAGTTGGTCCGCGAAGCCGCGGGACTGGGAGCGGCCGGCGTGAAAGAGCTCAACATCGTATCGCAGGATACGACGTGGTACGGACGCGACCTGCGCCGCCATGACGCCCGCGCGCCGCTCTTGCCGGACCTGCTGCGCGCGCTGCTCGCCGGAACGGACGTTCCCTGGTACCGACTGTTCTACATGTATCCGTCGGGCATCACCCGAGAGATGGTGGAGCTGATCGCTTCGGAGTCGCGCATCCTCCCCTACCTGGACATGCCGATCCAGCACGGCAGCGACCGTATCCTCGAGCTGATGCGTCGGCCGGAGCGACGCGCGACCATCCTCGAGCGCGTGGCTTGGCTGCGCGAGGTGGTGCCGAACCTCACGCTCCGCACCACCGTGATCGTCGGCTTCCCCGGAGAGACCGACGACGACTTCCGCGAGATGCTCGATCTCCTAGAGGAAGTGTCGTTCGATCGGGTGGGCGCGTTCGCGTACTCCCTCGAGGAAGGAACGCGCGCGGCGGAATTCGGCGGCCAGGTGCCCCCCGAGGAGGCGCGCGATCGGCTCGAGGAACTGCTGGACGCGCAGCGCGGCATCTCGCTCGACCGGAACTCGGCGCTCATCGGCACCGTGGCGGAGGCGATGGTCGACGAGCGCGTGGAGGGCGACCCCGAGTACGTCGCGGTCGTACGCACCCACGCCCAGGCTCTCGACATCGACGGGGTCACCCACCTCCGAGGTCCCGCCGAGGTGGATCCAGGAACGATGCTCGAAGTACACATCGTGGACGCGCTCGATTACGACCTCGTGGCCGAAGTTCGAACCCGTTGAGGAGAGCTGGAATGGCGCCTGTGCGCGGCATGATCGGGGTGGTGGCTTGCGCTAGCCTGCTCTCGCCCGCCGGGGCCCTCGGGCAGGAAGTCGCGGACCTGGACTACGAGCACCTGGGCTTCCGGGGGTTCGGCTTCGACTGGGGACAGATGTGGCCGACTCGGATCGAGCGCACGGGAGGTCCCTCTCTTCGCATCGACATGGGATACGCGGGGCCTGGGCTTCGCATCGTCCCCAGCATCGGGTACTGGTCGTCGCCGCTCGAGCAGGCCGAGATCACGGAGCTCGAGGACCGCATCGAGCAGCTCATCGCCGACCAGTCGGGGGCGCCGTCACCGCCGCTCGATCTCGGCACCGTCAAGTGGCGGGACGTCGCGATCGGGGTGGATGCGCACGTCGTTTGGGACTCGCTGCTCGACGTGCTCACCTACGGGGGAATCGGCGTCACCGCGCACATCCTCGACGGCAACGGCGGCGCCATCAACGGCACGATCATCGATGACTTGCTCGACTCCGTGACCGCGGGCTTCAACCTCCATTTCGGACTCGAGTACCCGCTGACGGAGCGTCTGCGCGTCTACACGGTGTCGAAGTACGAGGTGCTCAGCGACCTCCAGTACTTCACAGTTCGCGCGGGCTGGCAGATCATGACCGGCCCGAACGCTCCAGGCGAGGGACGATGAACGAGGGCGCACCCGCCGTCCGCGTCGGCGTCATCGGCACCGGCGCCATCAGCCAGGTCGTGCACGTGCCGATCTTCGCGGAGCGCGAGGACGTAGAGCTCGTTGCGGTCGCCGACGCGGACCTGCACAAAGCGGAGGCGCTCTCTCGCCGATTCAAGATCCCGCACGTGTGCGACGCCGACACCCTCATCGCGCGCGACGACTTGGACGCCGTCGTGATCTGCACGCCGAACCATCTCCACGAGGAGATGGCGATCGCGGCGCTGGAGGCGGGGAAGCACGTTTTCGTGGAGCGCCCGTTGGCCACGACCTCGGCAGGCGCCGCGCGAGTGATCCAGGCCGCCGAGCGCGCGGGGCGCGTTCTGGTCGCGGGGATGCCGCACAGGTTCCGCCCCGGCGTGGTGGCGTTGCGCGACTTCGTCGCAGGGGGCGAACTCGGAGAGGTGTACTCCGTGCGGGGGAGCTGGATGACGCGCCTCATGCCCGGCTCGCGGCACACCTGGCGCTACGATCGCGGCGCGGCGGGTGGTGGAGCACTCGTCGATCTGGGGGTTCCCGCGCTCGACCTGTGCATGTGGTTGGTCGGGTATCCGACGGTGAAACGTGTTTCGTGCGTGACCGCGCCGCGGGGGGCTTCGGCCGAGGACGTTGCGACGCTGTTGGCCGAGACCGAGGGCGGCCTCGCGCTCTCCTTGGAAGTCAGCAACAGGCTCTTCGCCGGGGACGACCGCTACTTCGCCCGCATCATGGGCACCGAAGGGTCGGGGTCGCTCCCGCCTCTCGAGGTGTACAAGCAGCTCGGCGGACGTCCGATCGAAGTGACCCCACGGCAGCCGCGCCCGAGCGGCGGCGAGAACCCCTACACAAATGCATACCGCCGGCTGCTCGACGACTTCGTGCAGAGCGTGGCCGGCCGTAGCGACGCGCCGCTACCCCGCGAGCAGGTGGCGCTGATGGCGCTGATCGAGGCGGCATACCGCGCGGCCGAGGCTGGCTGCGAGGTGGAGCTATAGCCGTGTCGGCGGGGCCCGGTCGGTTCGCGGCGCTGAAGGCGCTGTTCTGGCCTCGTCAGGGCGAGCGGCTCGTGCCGGCCGTCTCCGCCGTGCTGCTCGCGCTCTCGTATCCGCCGCTGCACCTCCTGGTGCCGCCGTTCGTGGGGCTCGTGCCCTTCGCGCTCTGGATCCACGGGTTGGCACCCGACGCCGACGGTCGCCGCGCGGCGGTTCGGGGCTCGATCGTGTTCGGCGCGATCCACTTCGGCATCGTGTTCTACTGGATCCTGATTGCGTTGATCTGGTTCACGCCGCTGGCCATTCTCGCGTTCCTCGCGGCGCTCTTCGGGCTCATCGGGATCGCGTCTCTGTTCGGCTGGATCCTCTTCCGTGCGGTCCACGGGGTGCGCGCGCCGTTATGGATCGCGCTTCCCGTGGCATGGGTGGCCGGGGAGTGGACGCGCGCCCACTTGCCGAGCACGATCGCGTTCCCGTGGCTCGACCTCGGCACGTCGCTCACCGGCTTTCCGGAGCTGGTCGGCATCGCGGAGCTCGTGGGGAGTCGCGGCGTCTCGTTCTGGATCGCGCTGGTGAA
The DNA here is from genome assembly GCA_009692205.1 of Gemmatimonadota bacterium. GTDB lineage: Bacteria > Gemmatimonadota > Gemmatimonadetes > Longimicrobiales > Gaopeijiaceae > UBA2982. The sequence continues at coordinate 27,619 of SHZR01000013.1, forward strand.
CGGCCTACTCGCGGTCCTCGTGCTCCGGGTTCGGGAGCGGAAGCGTTGGGTCCGCCAGGCCGCGGTGGCCGCGCTCGCGGTCACGCTGCCCATGGCGTGGGGGATCTGGCGTGCCGGCACGCTACCGGTTCGGGAGGCCGGCACCGTGACGGTCGTGCAGCCCAACATTCCCGAGCACATCAAGCTCGATGCCCGCGCCGGCCTGGACAGCACGTACGCTTCCCTGGTCAGGCTCTGGCCTGGACTCGTGGGCGCCGGTGCGGATCTCGTCGTGCTGCCCGAGGTCGTCCTGCGCATCTTCCCGCAGGCGGAGATCCACCGCGGATTCATCGAGCCGCTCGTGACATGGTCCCGCTTCGCGCGGGCCCCGATCCTCCTGGGAGGACTCGGCTACGAGGGAGACCTCACGGGCGCGTACACGCCATACAACTCTGCGTTCGTCGTGGACTCCATGGGCGTGTGGGACTACCGATACGACAAGCGCTACCTCGTGCCGTTCGTGGAGCGGGTTCCGCTCATTCCTTCGCGGTGGTTCGGCACTCTGCAGTACTTCGGCGGCTTCGGCGTCGGGGAGGGTTGGCCCCTCGCCCGCGTGGGGGACACCGCGTACGGCGTCCTCATCTGCTACGAATCCTCGTATCCCGAAGGGGCGCGGCACTTCCGGCTCGAGGGGGCAGACGTCCTGCTCAACATCACCAACGACGCCTGGTACGGCCGCGAGCCGCTCTACGCCCGGACCACGGCCCTCTGGCAGCACCCGGCCCACATGGTCATGCGGGCCATCGAGAACCGCATGGGGGTGGCGCGGTCGGCCAATACCGGGATCTCGCTCTTCGTGGATCCCGTGGGTCGCGTGCAGAGTCGCACCTATCTATTCGAGGCCAATCTCCTTACGGACACGGTTCTCACCACCGACATCCTGACCTTCTACACGCGCTACGGCGACCTCGTGGGGAGCGGCGCCGCGGCGGCAGCGCTGCTCCTGGTCGTGGCCTCGGCCAGCCTCGCCCGCAGGGGTCGATCCCTGGACCCCTCGCGCCACGAAGCTTAGGTTTTCCGGCTGTTGCTGGGCGGCGCGGGCCTTCGGAGTGGGGAGATGGACATGAAGCAGGGAATTCATCCCGAGTACATGACCGCGACGGTGATGTGCGCGTGCGGGAATCGGTTCCAGACGATGGCCACGATGACTGAGCTCCACGTGGAGATCTGCTCGGTGTGCCATCCCTTCTACACGGGCAAGCAGCGCCTCATCGACACGGCTGGCCGCGTCGACCGCTTCAAGAAGAGATACGGGGTCGCCGAGAGCAGCTGAGCAGGGTCGGGCACCATTCCCGGCCGATCGCGCGGCCTGCCATGAAACCCGCTACTCTCGACCCTAAGCTGGACGAACGGCTGAGCCAGGCCGAGCGTCGGTTCGCGGAAGTGAACGACGCCCTCGCGAGCCCGGACGTGCTCTCGAGTCCCGACAAGCTCCGTGAGTTGGGCCAGGAGCGGTCTCACCTCGATCCGTTGGTTACGTCGGGGGGCCGCCTGAGGGCGGCGCTCGAAGAGTACGGTGGTGCGCTGGAGCTGCTCGAGTTGGACGAAGCCGATATGCGCGCCCTCGCGACGGCGGAGATCGCGCGTCTCGACAAGACCATCGATGCGCTCAGCGCCGAAGTCCGGGAACTGCTGGTGCCGCAGGACCCCCTCGGGGACCGGGCGGCCGTGGTCGAGATCCGCGCGGGGACCGGGGGCGACGAGGCGGGCCTCTTCGCTTCCGATCTCATGGAGATGTACCGGCGCTTGGCCGAACGACAGGGTTGGACGATCGAGCTCATGAGCCTGTCTCACGGAATTCCGGGCTCGATCAAGGAGGCGATCTTCACCGTGCGCGGCAGGGGCGTATACGGCCGCCTGCGCTGGGAGTCGGGCGTGCACCGCGTGCAGCGCGTGCCCGCCACCGAGGGACAGGGCCGCATCCATACCTCCGCAGCCACGGTCGCGGTGCTTCCCGAGGCGGAAGAGGTGGACCTGCACATCGAGCCCGGCGATCTCCGCATCGACGTGTACCGCTCCTCGGGTCCAGGCGGCCAGTCGGTCAACACTACGGACTCAGCGGTGCGGATCACGCACCTTCCGTCGGGCTTGGTGGTCACGTGCCAGGACGAGAAGTCGCAGCACAAGAATAAGGCGAAGGCGCTCAAGGTGCTGAGGAGCCGACTGCTCGATCGGATGATCGCGGAGCGGGAGGCCGTGCGAGCGCGCGAGCGCAAGACGCAGGTGGGCACCGGCGACCGCTCGGCGAAGATCCGCACGTACAATTTCCCGCAGAACCGCGTGACCGACCACCGCATCGGGCTCACGCTCCACAAGCTGACCGAGGTGCTCAACGGCGATCTCGGCGAGCTCATGAACGCGCTCCGCCTCGCCGACGAGGAAGAGCGCTTGGGCGGAGAGGCGTGAGCGGCTCCTCGAGCGCGCGAGCGCACGCCGAGACGTGGACCGTGCTCCGGCTCATGCTGTGGAGCGCCGACTACCTCAAGACGCAGGGCGTGCCGAGCGCTCGCCTGGACGCGGAGTACCTGCTCGCTCACGTGCTCGGGTTGGGAAGGCTCGAGATGTACCTTCAGCACGAGCGGCCGCTCACGGCTCGTGAGCTTGACGAGTTCCGTCCGCTGCTCAAACGGCGCGCGAAGCGCGAGCCGCTCCAGTACGTCCTCGGTCGCCAGGCCTTCAGAGACCTCGACCTCGAGGTGCGTCCAGGCGTCCTGATCCCGAGGCCCGAGACCGAGCGACTGGTGGAGGAAGTGCTCACGTGGGCGCGGGCCCGCGGCCGTGGCGATCTGGTCGGGCTCGACCTCGGCACGGGGTCGGGCGCGATCGCCCTCTCCCTGCTGTCCGAGGGACCCTTCGAGCGGTTCGTCGGCACGGATGTCTCGCCTGCGGCCCTCGAGGTCGCGGCCGGGAATCGAGATGCGCTCGGCATGGGAGAGCGGCTGGAACTGCGTGCCGGCGCGTGCTTCGAACCGGTGCGCGCGGGCGAGCGTTTCGACCTGATCGTGTCGAATCCGCCCTATGTGGCGGAGGCCGAGCGGCCGGGCCTGGCACCCGAGGTCGTTGACTGGGAGCCCGCAGAGGCTCTCTTTGGCGGTCCGGATGGGCTCGAGGTGATCCGGGCGATCGTGCGAGGAGCGGGCTCGGCCCTAGGACCGGAGGGCCTGCTGGCCCTCGAGGTGGGGGCGGGGCAGGCGAGCGCGGTCGCGGCGCTTCTGGAGATCAGCGGCGATTATCGGGACGTGGAAATTCGCAAAGATCTCGCAGGGAAGGAGCGCGTGGTGATGGCGACCTTGGCGGCGATGACCAGTCACCGGGGAGGGTGATGCATGGCGGGCGTCTATGAGATGGCGAAAGAGCTGGGGGGCGCCCTCGCGCGCACGGAGGAGTATCAGGCCTTCAAACGCGCGATGGATGCGGCCTCCGACGACCGAGAACTCGTCGAGATGCGGAACCGCCTCGAAGAGCTCGAGTTGCGGATCGAGACGTCGCTGCGCGCGGGTAAGGAGCCGGATGACGACGTGAAGTCGGCGTACGGCGATGCGACCGAGCACCTGCAGACGCTCGCAGGGTATCAGCGTCTCGTCACGGCGCAGTCCAACTTCGACAAAGTGATGTACAAGGTGAATCAGACGGTGGCGCAGGGTATCGAGGAAGGAGCCCGGAGCCGCATTATCCTCTCGTCGTAGTCCTGCGCGGCGAGTCCACTGCTACTACTACATCTCGAGGACGAGACGTGAAGCAGCCTTCAGAGATCAAGCCGGCCAAGGGAAAGCTCGGAGTGCTCCTGCCTGGATTCGGAGCCGTGGCCACGACCTTCGTCGCGGGGGTCGAGGCCGTCCGACGTGGACTGGCGCAGCCCATAGGCAGTCTGACCCAGCTGAACACCATCCGGCTGGGCAAGCGGACCGACGGGCGCACGCCGCTCATCAAGGAATTCGTTCCGCTCGCCAGCCTCGACGACCTCGTCTTCGGCGCGTGGGATCCGATTCCGGACGACGGCTACGCGAGTGCGATCAACGCGGGCGTGCTGGACAAGTACGTCCACCTGGATCCGATCAAGGACTTCCTCTCCGGCATCAAGCCGATGCCGGCGGCGTTCAGCACGTCGTACGTCAAGAAGCTCGAAGGACCCAATACGAAGAAGGGCACGAAGAAGCAGCAGGCCGAGGCGCTGCGCGAGGACATCCGCCGCTTCAAGAAGGACAACGGCTGCGATCGCCTCGTGATGGTGTGGTGCGGATCGACCGAGATCTTCCTGCGTCCCGGCCCGACGCACGAGACCCTCGAGTCCTTCGAGGCCGCGATGGCCACGGACGACCCGAGCATCGCGCCCAGCATGCTCTACGCGTATGCCGCGATCATGGAAGGCGTCGCGTACGCGAACGGCGCGCCGAACCTTTCCGGTGACATCGCCGTGCTCGAGAAGCTGGCCCGCGACCGCGGGGTGCCGATCTGCGGCAAGGACTTCAAGACCGGCCAGACGTTCCTCAAGACCGTGCTCGCTCCGGCGTTCAAGGCGCGCATGATCGGAGTGTCGGGTTGGTTCAGCACGAACATCCTCGGCAATCGCGACGGAGAGGTGCTCGACGACCCGGAGTCCTTCAAGACGAAGGAGGAGTCCAAGCTGGGCGTGCTGGAGCACATCTTCCAGCCCGACATGTATCCGCAGCTGTACGGCGACATGTACCACAAGGTGCGGATCAACTACTACCCGCCGCGCGGGGACAACAAGGAAGGGTGGGACAACATCGACATCTTCGGCTGGATGGGATATCCCATGCAGATCAAGGTCGACTTCCTCTGCCGTGACTCGATTCTCGCGGCGCCCCTCGTCCTGGACCTCGTGCTCTTCCTGGACCTGGCTCAGCGCGCCGGCATCGGCGGCATCCAGGAGTGGCTCTCGTTCTACTTCAAGTCGCCCCAGACCGCGCCCGGGCTGTATGCCGAGCACGACCTCTTCATTCAGCACTGGAAGCTCAAGAACACGCTGCGCTGGATGATGGGCGAGGAGCTCGTCACGCACCTGGGAGTCGAGTATTACGACTAGGAAAGGCGCTGGCTGTTTCATCGTCCTCGAGGGCATCGACGGAGTCGGCAAGTCCACTCAGGTCGCGCTCTTGGCGGCCTGGTTGGACGCCGCCGAGGTGCCCCACGTGGTCGTCAGGGAGCCGGGCGGCACGCCGCTCGGCGAGGTGATCCGGGACCTGGTGCTCAAGCGGACCGACCTCGACGTCGGGCCGGCGTCCGAACTCCTCATGATGTTGGCCGCGCGGGCGGCGCTCGTCCGGGACGTCGTGGGGCCCGCGCTCGAGGCGGGCAAGTTGGTCCTGGCGGACCGGTTCGCGCTCTCGACGCTCGCGTATCAGGCCTACGGCAGGGGGCTCGATCCGGCGCGCGTACACCCGGCGCTCGACATCGCCACGGGAGGGCTGCGCCCGGACCTCTACGTCGTACTCGATCTGCCGTTGCGGGAGGCCGCGGAGCGACGTCACCGCGGCCGTGGCCGGCCCGACCGCTTCGAGAGCGAGGGAGAAGCCTTCCGACACAAGGTTCGGGATGCCTATCTTGCGTTGGCCCAGGACGAGCCGGGCGTCGAGCTCCTCGACGCCCAGGGGACGCCGGAGGAAGTGCACGCGCGCATTTGCGGCCTGCTTGCCGCGCGCCTTCCCGCGTTCGTCCCCGCGGCCTCCGGGGGGCCCGGCCGAAGGGAGCGGGATGATGGGTAACCGAGAGAGCAGCACGTGAGACGGAGCTTCATAGCCCCGGCGACGGTGATTCTGCTGTCGGCGGCGACCGGAGGCTGGCTCCTGCAACGGGGCGTCGACCGGGCGGAGAACGTCTACGTCCAGGTCCGCGTGCTCCAGGAAATCGTCGACCGTGTCGAGTCCTCCTTCGTCGACGAGGTCGACGAGAGCACCCTCTACGACTCCGCGATCGACGGGCTCATCCGCGATCTGGGCGATCCGCATTCGTCGCTCATTCCGGCGTCCGATTACGAGGACCTACGCATCCGCACCGAGGGCGAGTACGGCGGCGTCGGGCTGGAGGTGAGTGACCGCAACGGGTACGTGACGGTGGTGAGCCCGATCCCGGGTGGACCCGGGGAGCGCGTGGGCGTGCGTGCGGGCGACCAGTTTTTCGAGATCGAGGGCGTCTCGGCAGACACCATGATCACCGAACAGGCGGTCGCGTTGCTCCGAGGTCGGGCCGGTAGCGAGGTCACCGTGCGGATGCTCCGGCCCGGCGTGGACGAGCCCATCGAGTTCAGCATGGAGCGCGAGGTCATCCGCCTGAAGGTCGTGCCGTTCGCGTTGATGCTCGAGGACGGCGTCGGCTACGTGCCTCTGCTCACGGTGAGCGAGACGTCGTCGGCCGAGGTCTCCGCGGCGGTGGACTCCTTGAGGGCCGAAGGCATGAGGGCGCTCGTCTTCGACCTCCGGCACAACCCGGGTGGGCTCCTCGACCAGGGCATTGCGGTGACCGACCTCTTCCTCGACGAGGGCAAGGTCATCGTCGAGACCCGAGGCCGGGCCGGCAACCAGAACGAGACGTTCCGCGCCTCCGATCCTGACCGTTACGCCGACATGCCCGTCGTGGTGCTCGTCGACGCCTCGAGCGCATCGGCGTCGGAGATCGTCGCGGGCGCGCTCCAGGACCACGACCGTGCGGTCGTGGTCGGCGAGACCACCTACGGAAAGGGGTCCGTGCAGAGCCTCTTCCGCCTCACGGGGGGGGACGTGCTGCGCCTCACCACCGCCCGGTGGTTTACGCCGCTGGGCCGCTCGATCCACCGCGATCCCGTCGAGGACACGACGCAAATCGAGCCGGGGCTCTCCATCTCCGGGCAGGCCGTGCAGCCGACGATCCCAGAGGTACGGCCGGAGTTCCTGACCGAATCGGGCCGGGTCGTCTACGGTGGAGGGGGCATCACCCCGGACGTGTTCGTCGGGCCGGAGACGCTCGCGCCCACGGAGGTCGAGGGCGTGCGCAATCTCTTCCCGCGGTTCGGACGGTTCTCGACCGCGCTCTTCAACTTCGCGGTCGAATACGTGCGTGAGCATCCGTCGCTCGAGCCAGGGTTCGCCCTCACCGACGCGGACCTCGAGCGGCTCTTCGTGTCGCTGCCCGAATGGGAGGCCGAAGTCAGCCGCGAGGACTTCGAGCTCGCCCGACGGTTCGTGCGCTACCAGCTGCAGCGCGAGATCGCCCTCCAGGCGTGGGGCGACCGGGGAGAGTTCCTCCAGTCCCGCGTGTACGACCGGCAGCTTCAGCGCGCGATGGAGCTGCTCGAGGGGATCCGCACGACGGACGAGCTGCTGGAGGCGGTGCGGGCGTCAGGCGCGGAGGCTCCGGGGCGCTAGGGAACGTTGCGCGGGCGGCCAGTGCCCGGCGCAGCATTGCCACCCGCTCGGAAGCCATCGACTTCCGAGCGCTTCCGAGTGACGATCGGCACGGGACGGGGCGACAGGGGCGTGGGACATCGAGTTTGAAATGCAGCACGGCCTGAGCCGACGGCCCCTGAGGCCCGGATCGCGCGGGCGACGTCCGTTACATTTCCGACCGCCCCATCGGGGCATGTCGCCGTCCCACCCACCGATATTCCTTTCTATGATGCTCCCTCACTCCCGTCGCGCATTGGGCGCCTAGCCATGTTCGTCGATCACGCCATCATCGATGTGATAGCAGGGACAGGTGGCTCGGGGGCGGATGCCTTTCGTCGCGAGAAGGGCGTCCCGCGGGGTGGGCCCTCGGGGGGCGATGGTGGGTGGGGTGGCGACGTCATCGCGGAGGCGGACGAGCAGCTGAGCACGCTCCTCGACTTCAGCTACCGACGCCACTACGCCGCCGAGCACGGCAAGCACGGAGCGGGGAGCAACAAGACGGGTCCGTCGGGCGACGAATTGGTGATGCGCGTGCCGACCGGCACGAACATCTTCGACGCGGATACGAACGAGTTGCTCGGGGAGATGGTCACGCACGGGCAGCGCCTCGTAGTCGCGCGCGGCGGTCGCGGCGGTCACGGCAACACCCACTTCAAGACCTCCACGCACCAGACGCCGCACGAGTGGGAGCCCGGCGAGAAGGGGGTGGCCCGGCGCGTACGCCTGGAGCTCAAGCTCATCGCCGACGTCGGGCTCGTGGGCGAGCCGAACGCAGGCAAGTCGACGCTGCTCGCCTCCGTCTCGGCCGCCCGGCCCAAGGTGGCGGACTATCCCTTCACGACGCTCGAGCCTGGCCTCGGGGTGGTCGGTATGACGGGCTTCCGTTCCTTCGTGATGGCGGACATCCCGGGCATCATCGAAGGGGCGCACCTGGGGAAGGGGCTCGGCCATCAGTTCCTCCGGCACATCGAACGCACGCGCGTCCTGCTCGTGATGGTCCCGGTGGATGCCGAGGACCCTCAGCGCGTCTTCGACCAGCTTCGCGCGGAGCTGGCGGCCTACTCGGCGGAGCTCGCCGAGCGCCCCTACTGGGTGGGCCTCTCCAAGATCGACCTGCTCCCGCCGGAAGCCACCCTGCCCAGGATCGTCGCCGAGGACACGCTGGGCGTGCACGCGTTCTCCTCGGTGAGTCGGCGAGGGCTCGATGAGCTGCTCGAGTCGCTCTGGGAGTCGAGCCGCGTCGCCGAGGCCAGAAGCCGCGCGGAGGGCGAGGACGAGGAGTGGTGAGCCCTGCGGGCACGGCGAGTCGAGCGGAGGTGAGGGCGCTCCTCACGCTGGATGCCACGCCCGGCATCGGCTTGGTGCGCCTCAGGCGGCTCGTCGACACGTTCGGTTCAGCCGAACGGGCGCTAAAGGCGCCCCTGCGTGAGTTCGAAGCCGTCGCGGGAGCGAGCGCGACTCGGGGCCGTGGTGACGCTGCGGTGGCGGAGCAAGTGGACTCGGCTCTCGCCGAGGCCGACCGCCTCGGGATGGACGTCTGCACGTGGACGAGCGAGGACTATCCGCAGGCTCTGCTCCACCTGCATGATCCACCGCCCATTCTCTTCCTGCGCGGGCGCCGGGATCTCCTGGGGCGTGCGGCAGTCACCGTGGTGGGGTCACGCCGCGCGACGACCCGCGCCCGCGACGTGGCGGAGCGGCTCGGGCAAGTCTTGGCCCGCGCGGGCGTCACGGTGGTGAGCGGGCTGGCGTTGGGTGTGGACGGCGCCACGCACAGGGGCGCGCTCGCGGCGGGCGGCGACACGATCGCCGTGCTCGGCCGGGGTGCCGACGCGGCGTATCCGGTAGCTCACCGGGGGCTCTTCCGCGACATCGTGGCCAAGGGGCTCGTGGTGAGCGAGTTCATGCCGGGCACGCCTCCGCTCGCACACCACTTCCCGCGCCGCAATCGCATCTTGGCCGCGCTCGCGCAGGCCGTAGTCGTCGTCGAAGCCGGAGCGACGAGCGGATCGCTCATCACGGTCGATCACGCACTAGACCTCGGCATCGAAGTGTGGGCGGTGCCGGGCCCGATCGAAGTGGCCGCGTGCGAGGGCAGCAACCGCTTGCTCACCGATGGAGCCCGGCCACTCGTATCCATCGCGGGGTTCGTGCAGGCCTTTACGGGGGTGAGCGCGGAGATCACGCCGCAGATGGAACTCGTCCCGGGGCCGGCCGGCCGGCTGTTGTCGGGGCTCGGGAGCGAGGCGCTCGGCATCGATCAGCTCGCGGCGAAGGCGGGACTCCCGGTAGCCGAGACGCTGGCGCTGTTGACCGAGATGGAGCTTGGAGGCTGGGTCCTCCAGATGCCGGGGATGCGGTTCCGGCGGGCAGCGTAGCCATGGCACCGCAGGCGGCTCGGGTCCGGTCGGTGTACGTGCACGCGCCGTTCTGCGTGCGCCGCTGCGTGTACTGCGACTTCGCCGTGACCGTGAGATCCACCGGGGACGTGGACGGTTGGGCGCAGGCGCTCGCGGCGGAGCTCGCGCTCCTCGACCCAGCGGATGGGCTGCTCGCGGACCGTCTCGAGACCGTGTACGTCGGCGGCGGCACGCCGTCGTTGCTCGGCCCGACCGCGATGCGCGCTCTCGCTCGTGTCCTCGGGGAGGACCGCCTCTCGGCCGCGGATCTCGAGTGGACCGCGGAGGCGAACCCGGAGAGCTTCACGCCTGAGCTCGGCTCCGCCTGGCGTGACGCCGGCGTGAACCGGCTCAGTCTCGGCGTGCAGAGCTTCCATGAGCCCACGCTTCGATGGATGGGCAGAATGCACGGAGCGGAGGGCGCGGTGCGTGCGGTTCGCGACGCGAAGGTGGTCGGTCTCACCAACGCGAGCGTCGACCTGGTGTTCGGCTTGCCCGCGTCGCTCGGGCGACCGTGGACGGACGATCTCGAGCGTGCGCTGGACCTCGATGTGCCGCACGTGAGCCTCTATGGGTTGAGCGTCGAGCCCGGCACGCCGCTCGGGCGGGCGGTGGCGGAGGGGAAGGAGCCGGCGGTCGACGACGAGCGCTACCGAGACGAGTTCCTGGAGGCCGCCGACCGGCTCGTGCGCGCGGGATACGAGCACTACGAGGTGTCGAACTTCGCGAGGCCGGGTTACGTGTCCCGCCACAACGCGGTCTACTGGGACGGCCGTCCCTACCTCGGCCTCGGCAACGGCGCCCATAGCTACCTCCACCCGGTACGGAGGTGGAACGTCCGCGACTGGGGCGCCTACGCCCAGCGGGCCCTGGGCGGGCAGAGCCCCGAGGAGGGGCGCGAGCGCATCGACGCCGCGGCGGAGTCGCTCGAGCGGACCTGGCTCGCGCTGCGCACGCGCGAGGGACTGGGTCTGGGCGGACTCACGGAGGACGCGCGGATCCTCGCCAGCCGCTGGGCGGGAGCCGGCCTGGCGCGGGTCACGGGCGACTCCGTGCGACTCACGACGGAGGGCTGGCTGCTCCTCGACCGGCTGGCGGTCGAACTCGATTCTCTTAGTGCTGTGCCAGTCGGTTCGGCCGCGGGTTGACCCGCGGGCCGGAGCGTTTCGATCTTCGAATCATGACTAGTTTGGAGCGAAAGGATGTCGTCGGCATCGACCTGAGCGATCGAGAGCGCCAGGTGCTGGAGGCCGTCGTGCGCACCTACGTGGACACGGCGGAGCCGGCCGGGAGCCGCACGGTGTCGCGCGACTTCGGCCTCGGCATCTCGGCGGCCACGGTGCGAAACACCATGAGCGACCTCGAGGCCAAGGGGTATCTCTTCCGCCCGCACACCTCGGCAGGGCGGATTCCGACCGATCAGGCGTATCGCTTCTTCGTCGATCGGCTGATGGAGCCTCTCGCGCCCTCGCTGGCTGAGCGGGCCAGCCTGAAGCGGGAGCTCGAGCGCGCCGGATCCTCGGCGGTGGAGCGGCTGATTCTGCACGCCACCCGCGTGCTCAGCCTGATCTCGAACGAGCTCGGCGTCGCCGTGGCGCCGCGGTTGGAGGACGCGGTGCTCGAGAAGCTCGACCTGATCCAGGTGTCGTCGAACAAGGTGCTTCTGGTCGCGACCATCCGCGGCGGCGTCGTCCGCACGGTCTACGTGGACCTCCCCATCGAGGTGCCGCTCGACACGCTCGTCACGGTCACGCTGGCACTCAACGAGCGGCTCGGGGGCCTGAGCCTGCAAGAGATCCGGCGCACGCTGACCGAACGGCTCCGCGACAGCGCGATCGAAGGGACGAGCAAGGATCTGATCAACATCTTCGTCCAGTCCGGCGCGGAGCTCTTCGACTTCAGCACGGTGGATTCGTCGCAGCTCCATCTCGGGCCCACGAGCGTGCTCGCCTCTCAGCCGGAGTTCGGGACTGGGGATCGGCTGAAGGGCCTGATCGATCTCACCGATCAGCGGGACCTTCTCGCCGCGGCCGTCGGCAACCGCGAGCACGCGGGCAGGATCCGCATCACCATCGGCGGCGAGAACGACGCGAGCGCGCTGTCCGACTTCACGCTCGTCACCGCCGAGTACAGCGTGGGCGGTCTGCGCGGCGTCATCGGCGTCATCGGGCCCACGCGGATGCCGTACGAGAAGATCGTGACGATCGTGGACTACACGTCGTCGCTGGTCACACGGGTCCTCGCGACGTGACGCGAGTCCCGCGCCGCACCCTACCCTCCACTCACGTCGCTCCCGCCACCTGATGCCCGACTACTACCAGCTGCTGGGCGTGTCACGCGGTGCGGACACGGACGAGATCAAGAAGGCCTATCGCCAGTTGGCGCTCCAGTACCATCCGGATCGCAACCAGGGCTCGAAGGAGGCGGAGGAGAAGTTCAAGGAGGTGACGCGTGCCTACGAGGTGCTGCGTGACCCCGAGAAGCGCGCCCTCTACGAGCGCTACGGCGAGCAGGGCGTGAAGGGCCGCCCAGGGGCCGCCGGCTTCGAGTTCGGCGACGCGATCGAGATCTTCATGCGGGACTTCGGTGGCTTCTCGGGTCTCGAGGAGATGTTCGGCATGCGCGGCCAGCGTACCCAGCGCTCCGCAAGTCGCCGGGGGCAGACCGTGCGCATTCGGCTGGCGCTCACGCTCGGCGAGGTCGCCAAAGGCGTGACCAAGACCGTGCGCGTCGCGCTGCTCGACAATTGCGCGAAGTGCGACGGGTCCGGGGCCGAGCCGGGCACTGCCCCGACCACGTGTCGCGTGTGCGACGGGTCGGGTGAGGAGCGCCACGTGCAGCGCTCTGTCTTCGGGCAATTCGTCAGCGTGCAGCCCTGCCGGACGTGTCAGGGCGAGGGTCGCATCATCGAGAAGCCGTGCCCGACCTGCTCCGGCGAGGGACGGGTGCGGGCCGAGCAGGAGATCGAACTCGAAGTGCACGCGGGCGTCACGTCCGAGAACTTCCTCACGTTGCGGGGGCGGGGGAGCATGGGGCCTCGCGGCGGCCCACGAGGCGACTTGGTCGTGCTACTCGAGATCCAAGAGGACCCGCGGTTCACTCGCGAGGGATCGGACCTCGTGCACGAGCTCCCGATCACGTTCGGACAGGCCGCGCTCGGCGCCGACGTCGAGGTGCCGACCATCGAAGGCAACGCGAAGGTGACGATTCCCCCGGGCATCCAGAGCGGGGAGGTGCTCCGCTTGCGCGGGCTCGGTCTGCCCGAGCTCAACGGAACGGTCCGTGGGGATCAGCTCCTACGCGTCCAAGTGTGGACGCCGGACGAGCTCACTCCCCAGCAGGAGTCTCTCATCCGCAAGCTGCGCGATATCGAGGCGCCGGCGCCCTCGCAGATCCGGCTGCGGACGCAGAAGGGCTTCTGGTCCCGGGTGAAAGAGGCACTCACCGGGGGATGAGTCGTCGCTGGCTCCAGGTGCGCGTGCGCGCGAGAGCCGACGCGGACCTGTCGTCGATGTCGGTCGAGGGGCTGGTCGAGGGGCTACTCGCGCTGGGTGGTCGCGCGGCCGAAGAACGCGACGGCTGGTACATGACTGCGGTCGAGGAGCCCTCCGATCTCGAAGCGTTCGTCGTGCGGGCCCGGAGCACGCTCGCAGATCTCACGGGGTCCGACGCGATCGACCTAGAGGTCGAATGGCGGAACCACGAGGACTGGGCGGAGACGTGGAAGCGGGGCCTCGCTCCGCGCTGGGTCACCGCCCGCATTCTGGTTCGTCCCTCGTGGACGAGCGCGCCCGCCGAGGTCCCTGCCGTGGAGATCGTGCTCGATCCGGGGATGGCGTTCGGCACGGCGGAGCACGGTACCACGCGCGGGTGCCTGCGCCTGCTCGACGGTGTCGTGCAAAGCGGAGACCGGGTGCTCGATGTCGGGTCGGGCTCGGGCATCCTGGCGATTGCAGCCGTCCTGCTGGGAGCGTCGGAAGTGATCGCGATCGAGGCCGACACGCTCGCGTGCGAGGCGTTGAGGGAGAACCTGGAGCACAACGGCGTAGTGGACCGGGTCCGCTGCGTCGAGGCCATGGTCGGGCCGGCCGATCTGATCCGCATGGGTCCCGTGTCCGGAGTGGTCGCCAACATCGAGTCGGGGCCGCTCACCCGGCTCATGGAGGGCTTCGCGGGCGCGCTTCCGTCCGGGGGATGGCTGATTCTGTCGGGCATCCTGGAGCACGAGTGGCCGACGCTGCGCGCCGAGGCGGAGCGCCGGGGGTTCGGGCTTCAGGAGGTCGACGCGGATGGAGAGTGGCGCTCCGCCCTCTTCGAACGCGGGGCCTAGTCCTGGGCCTAAGCGGCTCGCCGCACCACCGCTTCGCGGACCGCTCGCTCGGAGAGCGCGATCGCATACCATCGGCTCACGTCGCTCGGCGAGCGAGCGTCGATTCCGCGGCCGAGCCAGCGCACGCTCTCGCGGAGCCTGACCGCCGCCGGGGCCCCACCGAGATGGTCATCCGGCTCGCCCACCGCGACCACCCAGACATCCAGGGGGGACGGCGGGCCGGCGTGGGGACCCCGCGCCCCGCGCCAGGCCCCTCGCCACGGATCGAGAAGACGGAAACGCTCGGGGTACCCCTCGAGGACCCCGCGTAACCGGGCGCAGTCCAGCGTGCGGTCGACGCGCTCGGCGACGAGAGCGACCAGCTCCCCGAGTCGGAGCGCAGGGTGCGCGTGTTGGCGGAGGGTGCTCTCGGCGAAGGCGGCGATCGGGTTCATGCGTCCTCGGGGGAATCGAGTTCGGCTACGGCGCGTCCAGGCCCACGCGCAAGGTGGGCTTCGCGACGGAGCGCCACCATGTCGCGAGGGGACGACTTTTCCCCAGCGTCCCAACGCCTGGGACGGGGATCCCCGGGGAGATCCCGGCCGCTCGCGCCCATGGGCCCGTCGGCGTAGTCTGGTCCGCATGAGCGACTCGTCATGCCTCTTCTGCAAGATCGCCGCGGGCACCATACCGGCCGACCTCGTCCACGCGGACGAGCGGCTGGTGGCCTTCCACGACATCGGCCCACAAGCGCCCGTGCACGTGCTCGTCGTGCCCCGGGAGCACATCGCCTCCCTGGAAGAGGCGAGCGAGCGCCACGCCGACCTGCTCGGCGCGCTCCTGCTCGTCGCAAGGGAGATCGCGCGTGAGCAGGGCCTCTCGGAGCGCGGATACCGGACCGTGATCAACACCGGTGCCGACGGGGGCCAGACGGTGCAGCACCTGCATCTGCACCTCCTCGGTGGGCGCGCCTTGGAGTGGCCACCCGGCTGAGCTCGGGGTAGCTTCACGCCCCTCCGACTCCAACCAGCGAGCCCCTTGCCGAGTCCCCTCAAGACCCGCCTCCAGGCCGACCTGAACGTGGCCCGGAAGGCGCGCGACAAGTTCCGCACGCTGGTCCTCTCGACGATTCTTGCCGATCTGAAGTACCGCGAGATCGATGACAAGCGCGAGGCCGATGACGATGCCGTCGTGCAGGTCATCTCGCGCGCGATCAAGCAGAGGAAGGACGCAGCCGAACAGATGCGTGCCGGCGGGCGCGAGGAGCTCGCGGCGAACGAAGAGGCCCAGCTCGGGGTGCTCGCGGCATATCTGCCCGAGGGCATGACCGAGGCGGACGTGAGGGCCCTCGTGCGTGAAGCGATGGCGGGAGGAGCCACGCAGGTGGGGGCTGTGATGGCCGTACTCATGCCCAAGATCCGCGGGCGCTTCGATGGAAAGGAGGCGAATCGGGTCGCTCGGGAGGAGCTCGGCTCGTGAGGTGTCCGGGCACTCCGGAATGAGCGGACACGCGCTCGAGGTACTCGAGTTCGAGCGCGTTCTAGACCGGGTCTCGCGGCGTGCGTCCAGCGAGCTCGGGCGCGAGCGGGTGCGATCGCTCCGCCCTCGTGTGGAGCGCGAGGAGATCGTCCGCGAGCTCGGCCGCGTGGCCGCGGTGATGCGCTTCCGCGAGGCACGCCCGGACTGGGCCCTCGGCCCGGTGCCCGACGTGGGCGCGGCGCTCGGGCAGCTCGCGACTCAGGGTGCCGTGCTCGAGGCCGCGGAGCTGCACGGACTCGGCGTGCTGCTGGCGACGTCGCGCCTCTTGCGGGCCGAGCTCGCCGCCCGAGCCGCGGACCTGGCGGAGATCGCATCGGTGCAGGCGCGGCTGGTCGACCTGCGCGCCCCGGAGGAAGCGATCATGCGCAGCGTGGACAGCGAGGGGCACGTCCTCGACACCGCGTCGCGAGAGCTCAAGAGCATCCGCGACCGCCTGAGGGGCGCGCACACGAAGATCGTGCGCAAGCTCGAGTCCTACCTGGGCGCGCTCCCCGAACGGGTCGTCGTCCCGGACGCGTCGGTCACGATCCGCGACGGCCGCTACGTCGTCCCCGTGAGACGGGAGGGGAGGGGCGTCGTGGGAGGGGTGGTGCACGGCGAGTCGCAGACGGGCGCGACCCTCTTCGTCGAGCCCCCGGTCGCCATCGAGCTCATGAATCAGCTCCGGGACCTCGAGGGGGAAGAGGCGCGGGAGGTGCGCCGCATCCTCCGCGAGCTCACGGCCGAGCTGGCACCCCAGACGGACGCGATCCGCGGCGCCTTCGATGCTCTGGTCGACTTCGATGCGCTCGCCGCGCGGGCGCGGACCGCGGACCTATGGGATGCGGTGGTTCCGGAGATCACTGCCGACGATACGCGGGGCCTGTGCATCCGCGAGGGAAGGCATCCGCTTCTGATCGAGTCGGGCGAGGGCCCGGTGGTACCGTTCGACCTCGAGCTGCTCTCCGACGAGCGCGCGCTCGTGGTGTCGGGGCCCAATACGGGCGGAAAGAGCGTCCTGCTCAAGGCCGTGGGCCTCATCGCCTCCCTGGCACAGAGCGGCGTCGTGCCTCCGGTGGGGGCGGGGACACGGCTGCCCGTGTTCGGGTCCGTGTTCGCCGACATCGGCGACGAGCAGTCGATCGCGCGGAATCTGTCGACGTTCTCGGCCCACCTCGCCAACCTGTCGGACATCGTGGCGAGCGCCGACGCGCACTCGTTGGTCCTCGTCGACGAGATGGGAACCGGGACCGATCCCGCCGAGGGCGCCGCGCTCGCGCGGGCCACGCTGGAGGAGCTGGTGCGGCGAGGCGCGACGATGCTGGTGACGTCGCACCTGGGCGAGCTCAAGCGGCTCGACAGCGAAGGGAGTGGCATCGTAAACGCGTCGCTCCACTTCGACTCCGAGCGCATGGAGCCCACGTATCGCCTCGTGAAGGGTCGACCGGGTCGGAGCTACGGGCTCGCGATCGCGCGCCGGCTGGGATTCCCTCCCGAGGTGCTCGACCACGCAGAAGCGTACCGCGATCAGGGCGACGGGCAGATGGACGAGCTCCTCGCCCGCTTGGAGCGTCACGAGCGCGAGGCGAGAGATCTCGCCGAAGCGTTGGACCTCGAGCGCGCGGAAGCGGCGAGGCTCCGCGCGGACGTCGAAGGACGGGAGCGCCTGTTGCGCGACGCGGAGCGCACCGCCGACGCGCGAGCCCGCGAGGACGCCCGCAAGCTGCTGCTGGAGGCGAGGCAGGAAGTCGAGGAGGCCATCCGCTCGCTCAAGGGCGCCGCGGCCGGGGGCGAGGTGCTGGAGGAAGCGTCGCGCGAGGCGCGCCGCAAGGTAGAGCAGGCCGCGGGGCGCCTGCGGGATCGGGCAGGAGCCCCGGCGAGCCGATCGCAGCCGTCAGCGTTCGCCCCAGGAGACCCGGTCCGCATTCGCACGACGGGCTCGCTGGGTCGGCTCGTCGAGGTGCGGGCCGGTCGCGCGCTCGTGGAAGCCGGGGCCCTCCGGCTCGAGGTGGCGCTCGAAGACCTGGACGCGGAGGCGTCGCCGGCCGAGCGTGGGGAGCCGGGGCGTCGGCCGGGCGGATGGCGGGGGCCGGCTCGCGACGCCGCGCGCATCGAGGTGGACCTCCGCGGCCTGCGCGTGGACGAGATGGAGCGCGAGCTCACGCGCGCGCTCGACGATGCGCTGCTCGGCGACCTGAGCGAGCTACGTATCATTCACGGCAAGGGGACCGGAGCGCTCCGGCAGCGCGTGAGCGAGATTCTCGCGAGCGACGCGCGTGTGAGCGAGTTCCGCATGGGAGGGATCGGTGAGGGTGGCGCAGGCGTGACGGTGGCGAGGTTCAGGTCATGATCGCGGACGACATGGTCGAGGAGGTCCGCGCGCGCGCGGACATCGTGGACGTGATCGGCGAGTTCGTCGCGCTCAAGAAGTCCGGCCGCGAGTACAAGGCGAACTGCCCGTTCCACGAGGAGCGCACCCCGAGCTTCTACGTGGTCCCCGACAAGGGCTTCTTCAAGTGCTTCGGCTGCGGGAAGTCCGGCGACGTCTTCTCCTTCGTGATGGAGAAGCAGGGGATGGACTTCGTGGAGGCCGTCAAGCACGTGGCCGCGAGGTCCGGCGTGGAGGTGCGGGAGGTGAAGAGGGGTCGCGAGGAGGAGGATCCCCATCGCGCGCTCTACGAGATCAACGCGTTCGCGCGCGACTGGTTCCGCAAGCAGCTCCTCGACGAGAAGGTGGGAGAGCGGGCGAGGGCGTACCTGCACAACCGGGGCGTGGGTCCCGAGATCGCCGAGCGGTTCGGGCTGGGCTACGCGCCCGACGAATGGCGCGCGCTCAAGGAGGCTGCGGCCACCCACGGCCTCGACGAGGCGCTCATGCTCGAGGTCGGACTCCTCGGCAAGAGCGAGAAGTCCGACGAGCCCTACGACCGCTTCCGCGACCGCATCATCTTCCCGATCGAGGGGCTCTCGGGCCGGGTGATCGCCTTCGGCGGGCGCATCCTACGGGCAGACGCCAAGGACGCTCCCAAGTACTACAACAGCCCCGAGACCCCGATCTATCAGAAGGGGCACAACCTCTACGGCCTCTCCTGGGCGCGTCACGCGATCCGGAAGGACGAGAAGGTGCTGGTCGTCGAGGGATACATGGACGTCGTGTCGCTCGCCGCGCGCGGCTTCGAGAACGTGGTGGCGCCGCTGGGGACCGCCCTGACCCACGACCAGGCGCGTCTGCTCTCGAAGTACTGCACGCGCGTGCTCCTCCTCTTCGACTCCGACGCCGCCGGACTGAAGGCCACCTTCCGGGGGGGCGACGTGCTGCTCGAGGAGGGCTTCCATCCCGCGGTCGTGACCCTCCCGAGCGGGGAGGATCCCGACACGGTGGTGCGGAAGGAAGGTCCCGAGGCGCTGAAGAGGTACATGGACGACGCGCTCGACGTCCTCGATCGAAAGCTCCAGATCCTGGAGCAGAAGGACTTCTTCTCGACGATCGAGCGCACGCGCTCCGCCGTCGACCGTCTCCTCCCGACGCTCCGGGCCGCCGCCGATCCCGCACTCAGGGATATCTACGTGGACAAGGTCGCCAAGCGCACGGGGGTGCGGAGGGAGACCCTCGAGGCGGAAATGAAGCGGACGCGTCGACGCCCGGCTCTTGGTGTCGACTCCGCGACTGCGCGCCCGCCCGCGAAGGCCGCCGCGCGTGTTTCCAGGTCTGGAGCGGAGCTCATGCTCCTGTTGCTGATGGTTCGAGGAGCCGACTGGGTGGAGCGGGCCGCCGAGGTCATCTCGGGCGAGGACTTTGACGATCCGCACAACCGGGCCATCTTTCAGGCGCTTCTCGACAACCCCGAGATGCGTTCTCCCCCGTCGTCCATGGACCCCGTGGCGGCGCAGCGACTCGAAGGCATGCTGTCGGATTCGCAGGAGATCGGCCACGGGATCGAGGTCTTCGCAGACTCCGTGAAGCGGATTAGGGTTTCGGCACTCGATCGTCGGATCCGAGCGCTGCAGGAGCAGGCAGAGGCGGCGACGACCGAGAAAGAGAAGAGCGGGCTGACGGTGGAGATGCACGGGTTGGCGCAGGAACGGCGCGAGCTCGACCCGCCGATCGGGCGTCCGCGGCACGCGGGGCTTGAGGCATGAATGACAGGAACGTGAACAAAGGGAGCCGATGACGGACCAGCGTGGCACAGACCTGAAGGAGCTGCAGAAGCTCGATAAGCACATCGCGGATGCCCGCCGCAGGATCGGCGAGTTCGATCCGCGCCTCTTGGAAGTCGAGGAGCCGGCACTGCTCCTGGAGAGCGAGCTCGGCACCGCCCGCGCGCGCCTCCAGGAATTGAAGCTGGAAGAGCGGCGCCTCGATCTCGGGACCGAGGAGAAGCGGACGCGCCGCAAGCGTCTCGACGAGCGAATCTTGTCGGTTCGCAATCTCCGCGAAGAGGCCGCCGTGACCGCCGAGCTGGAGGCGGTGAAGAGGGCGCTCCAGAACGACGAGCAGGAGGCGATGAGCCTCATCGATCAGCTTCGCAAGCTGGAGGAGCGCACCGCCGATCTCGAGACGAGATACTCGGAGGCCAGCGAGCACCTCGGTCCGAAGCGGGATGCGCTTCTGACGGAGCGGACCGAGGCGCAGAAGGAACTCGAGTCGCTCCGGGCGGAGCGCGCGCGCTTCGTGGGCGACGTCAGCCCCGCGGGGCTCAAGGTCTACGACGCGATTCGCTCGGGTGGTCGCACGATCGCGGTGTCAGACCTGACGGAGGACGGAGCGTGCGGCCACTGTTTCAGCATGGTGCCGATCCAGCTCCGTAACGAGATCCGGCGCGGGCTTCAGATCATCCGGTGCGAAGGATGCGGCGTCATCCTCACGTCGGCCACGCCAGCCGACGCAGCGCCCGCCGCGACCGAGGGCCAGGGAGCGTAGGGGTGCCCGGGGGGCCGAGCCGGGCCGCGACCCGCCTCCGGCCACCCGACCCCCTCTGGCGCGAACCCGATCCGCCGGACGCGGCTCGGGTTCGCGAACTCGCGGCCGGGCTGCGTCTCCCGGAGGCCGTCTGCTCGGTCCTGGCAGCGCGCGGCATCACGACGGTGCCGGACGCGAAGCGGTTCCTGCGCCCGCGCATGGACCAGCTGCACGACCCCGCGTCGCTCGCAGACGGCCCCCTCGCGGCGGATCGCATCGTGCGGGCGATCCGTGCGGGCGAGACGATCTTGGTCCACGGCGACTACGACGTGGACGGCATCTGCGCCACGGCCCTCCTCACGCGATGGCTCCGCACGTTCGGTGGCACGGTCGTGCCGTTCGTGCCGCATCGCCTGCGGGACGGCTACGACTTCTCGGAAGCGGGGCTCGCTGTCGCACGGGAGGCGGGTGCCAGCCTGATCGTCACCGCCGACTGCGGCACACTCGCGCACGAGACCGTCCGCCGAGCTCGCGCGAGCGGCATCGACGTCGTCGTGACCGATCACCACACCGTGGGGTCCGAGCTGCCGGACGCCGTGGCGGTCGTCAATCCGCGCCGACCGGACTGCCCCTATCCCGAGAAGGGCCTCTGCGGCACCGGGCTCGTCTACAAGCTCTGTGAGCTCATCGGCGCGGTCCTCGGCGCGCCGCCGGGGGCGCTCGAGGAGTACCTCGACCTGGTCGCGCTTGCCACCGTCGCGGACCTGGTGCCGCTCGTGGGGGAGAACCGCGTGTTGGTGACGAACGGCCTCCGTCGCTTTGCGAGCAGCCGGATTCCCGGGGTCCGGGCGCTCATGCAGTCGGCCGGCGTCGGGATCGAGGAGGTGACGGCGGGGAAGGTGGGCTTCGTCCTCGCCCCACGGATGAACGCCGCGGGCAGGATCGGGGAGTCGGCCGACGCGTTGCGCCTCTTGCTCACGGAGGACGAAGCCGAGGCGCGGGTGCTGGCAGACGGGCTCGACCGCACGAACCGCGCGAGGCAGGAGGAGGACGGTCGCACGCTCGAGGAAGCGCTCGCGCTGCTGTCGCGCGAGTACGACCCGGACGCCGACTTCGGCGTCGTGCTGGCGTCCGAGGGATGGCACCCTGGGGTCATCGGCATCGTCGCGTCCCGCGTGGTCGAAGCGATCCACCGTCCCGTCGTTCTCATTGCGCTCGACGGCGACAAGGGCAGGGGGAGCGCACGCTCGATCCCGGGCTTCCACCTCTTCGAGGCCCTGAGCGAGTGCGCCGGCCACCTACGACGCTTCGGGGGCCATCGCCAGGCTGCCGGCATGGACATCGGCCGCGAGGCCCTGCCTGATTTCCGTGCCGCGTTCAACGCCGCGGCGCGCGCGCGCCTCAGGCCCGAGGACCTCCGACCGGCACTCCGGCCCGACGTCGAGGTGGACCTCGGCATCGTGGACGCCGACCTCATCCATTGGCTCTCGTACCTGGGCCCGCACGGCATGGGCAATCCCGGCCCGATCTTCCTGGTGAAGGACGTCGCGCTCGAGCGGGCGCGCCTCGTGGGAGACCGCCACCTGAAGGCTGCGATCGCCGCCCACGGCAGTCGCCTCGAGGCGATCGGCTTCGGGCTGGCCGACCGGTATCCTCCGGCGACCGTCGGCGATCGCCGTTTCGACGTGCTCTTCAAGCTCGAGCTGAACGAATGGAAGGGCGTTGCCCGCCCCCAGGCGAAGCTGGTGGATCTGCGGCCCGCGGCGGCGGCACCATGAGGATCATCGCGGGCCGGTGGCGTGGGCATCGTCTGAAGACCCTCCACGGAAGAGACGTCCGCCCGACCTCCGACCGGGTGCGGGAGGCCTGGATGTCGGCGCTCGGCGGCCGGATCGTGGGCGCGCGCGTGGTCGATCTCTTCGCCGGTTCGGGCGCGCTGGGCCTCGAGGCGCTGAGCCGTGGTGCGGAGTCTGTGGTCTTCGTCGACCGGGCGCGCGGCGCGCTCAAGCTCCTGCGTGCCAACATCGAGCTCCTCGGGGCCGAGTCGGAGTGCCGCGTATCGGAGGGCGAGGTCTTTCACTTCCTCGACTCCGTCACCGAGCCGTTCGACCTCGCGCTGGCGGATCCGCCCTACGCGCGGGGCGAGGCCCAGCGGCTCGTCGACCGGTTCCTGAAGGAATCCTTTGCCAAGGAACTCTGGTTGGAGCATCCTTGGCGCGAGTCCCTCGAGCTTCCGGAGTGGGCTCGCACGCGTCGCTACGGCGACACCGCGCTCTCCACGATTAAGGCCCCATGAAGAGACCTCGTCCGGTGGTGGCGCTGTATCCGGGATCCTTCGACCCGATCACACACGGCCACGAGGATCTGGCACGGCGGGCGCTGACCGTGGCCGACCGGCTCATCGTCGCGGTGGCGCACACATCCACCCACGACAAGAAGGGCCTCTTCGACATCGACGAGCGCATCCGCCTCATCGAGGACGTGTTCGCCGACGAGGACCGCATCGAGGTGAAGTCGTTCGAGGGCCTCCTCGTCGACTTCGCCCGTGCGCAGAAGGCACCCCTCGTGGTCCGCGGGCTCCGGGCGGTCTCGGACTTCGAGTACGAGCTTCAGATGGCCCAGATGAACCAGGAGCTCTGGCCCGAGATCGAGACCATCTTCCTGGTGCCCGACGTGCGCTACTCGTTCCTGTCGGCGTCGCTGGTGCGCCAGGTGGCCCAGCTCGGCGGGGACGTGTCCAGCTTCGTGTCTGGGCCGGTTCTGAAGGGGCTGAAACGCAAGCTGAGGAAGAGGTAGGCGGGTTTTTCTTGCCCCCTCAAACGTTTCCTTTTTACTATTCATTTCGCCGATCGGGCCATCCGGGCGCACTTCCCGTGTCAGGGCCCGACCTTTCGACCTAGCCAGGAGCATCGCTCTCATGGGGTTTCGGGTGTCGCAGAACGGTGAAGTGACCCTGGTCGAGGTCGAGGGTCAGCTCATCGTCGGGAACCGCCGAGAGCTCAAGCAACAGGTCTTGGATCGACTGCAGGGCGGCGACCGCAAGTTCGTCGTCGACTTCGCGAGCACGGGGTACATCGACTCGTCGGGTCTCGGCGTGTTGGTGAGCCTCTCCAAGAAGATCCGCGAGCAGGGAGGCGAGCTCCGCCTCTCCAGCCTCAATGAGGATCTGCGCACGCTGTTCGAGCTGACCAAGCTCGATACGCTCTTCCGCATCGCGGACACGAAGGAAAAGGCCCTGGAGGGGTTCTAGGAGCGTGATCGATCCGCACCAGACCACGGATGGCGAGCTCGTTCTCGAGCTGCCGACCGACATCCGCACGATCGAGCATGCGGTCCAATACGTCATTGGGCGGTGTCCCTCCTGTGCCGAGGAAGCGCGGCGCCTGAATCTCAACTTCCGTGTGGGACTCACGGAGGCGCTCGCCAACGCGATGCTCTACGGCAACTCGCGTGATCCCTCGAAGCGCGTGCTGGTCGAGATCGCGTTCCTCCAGGAGTGCATCGAGGCTCGGGTGACGGACCAGGGCGACGGCTTCGATCCGGCTTCCGTGCCCGATCCCACGACGCCGGAGAACCTGTCGAAGCCCTGCGGGCGTGGCCTCTTCCTCATGCGGAAGCTCTGCGACGAGGTCAAGTACAACGCTCAGGGCAATCAGGTGACGCTCGTCCTGAGGCTGGAGTCGGGCGGCCTGGAGGGCGGCGTCCAGGCGTGAGCCCCTCGGGCCGGCTCGTTCTCGGGGCGCTGCCGGATCCGGTTCTCAGAACGCTGGCGGACTTCGAGCGATCGTTCGGAGCCGTCGTCCGGCTGACGGTGCCGGCGGGTGAGTCGGGGGCCGCCGACGAAGTCCTCTACGCGACCGGCGGATTCGATTCCACGGGGGCCGAGGCGATGTGCAGGAGCACCTTCACGCCCGTGGGTGAGTCCGCGCTCGAGGTGCACGTCGTACGCGCCGAGGGGGCTTCCACGTCCGCGGTGTGCTCTGCCCTGACCGCCGCCCTCGGTCTCGCCTTCGAATCCGCGCGCGAGATCCAGTTCTTCACCGCGGAGCTCTCGGAGCGCTTCGAGGAGATCAGCCTCCTGTACTCCATCAGCGAGACGCTCGGCTCGACGCTCGACATGGACAGCGGCGCCCGCAAGATCCTCGCTGAGGTGCGAGACGTCCTAGGCGCCAAGCGGGGCTCGCTCTGGGTCTACAAGCGCAAAGACGACCAGCTCCACCTCGCTGCCGCGGTCGGCGAGGATGGACGCGTGTCCCCGCTCGACCCGGACGATCCGGACGCGATCACGTCCATGGTCTTCCGGGAGGGTCGGGCCATCATCGCGTCGCGGCGTGACTCGGCTGCCGAGCGCGACGCGGGCAACGCGGGTGACTCCTTCCTCTCGGTGCCGATCCGGTACTCGCCGGGCTCGGGAGAGTCGAGGACCGTGGGCGTGATCAACCTGATCGGCCGCCAGGACGGCAGCCGCTTCAGCACGGCGAACCAGAAGTTGCTCAGCGCCATTGCGTCGCAGGTCGGTGCCGCCATCGAGAACAACCGGCTCGTGCAGGAGAGCCTCTCGAAGGAGCGCATGACGCGCGAGATGGAGCTCGCGCACGACCTGCAGATGAAGCTCCTACCCGACGCAGGAAAGTTCGCGGCCGCCGAGGCCGCCGCGAGGGTTCAACCGACCCAGCAAGTCGGGGGCGACTTCTATCAGCTCTTCGCGCTGCCCGGCGGCAAGGTGGGGGTCATGCTCGGCGACGTCTCCGAGCACGGGTTTCCCTCCGCGCTCATCATGACGCTGACGATGAGCGCGGCGGGCATTTACGCGCGTGAGGCCGACTCCCCCGCGGAAGTGCTCCGCAAGCTCGACGACGGGCTCGCCGAGGAACTGGCCTCCACCGAGATGTACCTCACGGCGTTCTACGGAGTCATCGACCCTGCGGCCGGCGTGCTGGTGTACTCGAACGCGGGGCATCCCCATGCGTTCGTGGTGCGCGCCGACGGCTCGGCAGAGCGCCTTCTCGCCACGGATCCTCCGGTGGGCTTCGCCGGGCCCGAAGCGTTCAGCGAAGTGAGCGTGCCGTGGCATAGCCCCGACGATCTGCTGCTCTTGTTCACCGACGGACTGCCCGATGCCCTGACGGGTATGGACCGCAGTGGGGCCGAGCAGGTCGTGCTCGACGCGGCGACGCGTAACCGGCGCCGTCCGGTGCGCGAGATCGTCGACGCCCTGTTCGAGCTCACCTCCGTGGGTGAGTCCTCCCCGTTGGGCGACGACCGGACCGCGTTGGTCCTACGACGCTGACGAACGAAACGTCGTGAGCGCGCCCCCCCCCCGGCCAGCCAAGCGCTCGCTGGGTCAGAACTTTCTGGTCGACCCGAACATCCAGAAGAAGATCGTGGCCGCGCTCGGCGCGGGGCCGGCCGACGAGGTGCTCGAGATCGGACCGGGGAAGGGCGCCCTGACACGGCACCTCGCAGGACGCGTGCGGCGGCTCGTTCTGGTGGAGCTCGACGACCACCTCGCGCTCGCCCTCGCCGAGGAGTACGAAGGGCGCCCCGACGTGGCGGTCGTGCACGCGGACGTGCTGGAGACCCAGCTGGATGCGATCAGCGATGCGCCCGCCGCCCTCAACGTCGTGGGGAACATCCCCTACAACATCACGACGCCCATCATCTTCCATCTGCTCGCGCGGCCGCGTCCCCGTCAGATCGTGCTGATGGTGCAGGACGACCTGGCGGATCGCATCGTCGCGCCGGTCGGGACCAAGGAGTATGGGGCGCTGTCGGTCGGCGTGCGGACCGTGGCCCAGGTCGAACGCCTCTTCAAGGTCCGTCGCGGGGCGTTTCGGCCGGTTCCGGGAGTCGACTCCTGCATCATGCGCATCCGGCCCCTCGTGCCTGAGCCGCTGTCGGCGCAGGAAGAAGATCGCCTCCGCCGGCTCGTCCGAGCGGCCTTCCAGTGGCGCAGGAAGCAGCTTCGGAAGATCCTGCGCGACCACCCCGACGTGGCACGGCCGGAGAGCGTCGTCGCGGAGGCCGCGAGGCAGGCGGGCTTCGACCTGGAGGACCGTCCGGAACGGCTCACACCCGAGCAGTTCGTGCGCCTCGCTGCCGCGTTGCACTAGCTCCGGCCGCCGCCTTAGATTTTGTGACGTTTTTCACAAGTGGCGGATCTATTGCCGCTTCGTCCCTTTGGGCACACGTGTCGAGACGCATTCCGGCGAGCACGATCCGTCGCCTTTCTCACTATCTGAGGTCCCTCGAGGACATCGAGGGCGAGGGCCGCGAGACGGTCTCGAGCGAGGAGCTCGCGGACCGCGGGCAGACCACGGCCGCGCAGGTCCGTAAGGACCTCTCCCACTTCGGCTCCTTCGGGAAGCGCGGCCTCGGATACCGGGTCGAGGAACTGCGCGGGCGGCTCCGGCAGATCCTCGGAGTGGACCGAGTCTGGCGCGTCGCCCTCATCGGGGCGGGCCGTATCGGGTCGGCGCTCTTCGAGTACCCCGCCTTCGAGTTGCGCGGGTACGAGTGCGTGGCGATCGTGGACGCGGACCCCGAGAAGATCGGTGCCACCTGGGGCGCGCTCCGCATCCGCCCGCCCGAAGAGATCGAGTCGTTGATCGACACCTTGGGAATCGAGCTCGTCATCCTGGCGGTGCCCGCCCAGGCGGCCCAGCAGATCACGGACCGGGCGGTCCATGCGGGGATCAAGGGGATCCTGAACTTCGCTCCCATCCGGCTGAAAGTGCCCGCGCACCTGGCGGTCGAGGACGTGAACCTCGTGATGCAGCTCGAGGCGCTCTCGTTCGCGATCACGCAGCGCGGCTCGGGGGACTGACGACGGGGCGCGACGCCTCGCTGGTGAGGAGCGCGGCCGAGGCGCTCGCCCTCGGCCCCAAGCACACGCTCGATCTCGCGCACGAGGTGCTCGGGCTCTCCGGCCACGACGGCGCCGCGGCGGCCGCGGTGTTCCAGGTGCTCAGCACCGATCCGCGATTCCAGGTCGACGCCGAGGGCGTCTGGCGTCTCGATCCCAACCGCGGCTCCGCTGGGGGCACCGCTCGCCGATGTCCGGTTCGCGGTCGTGGACGTCGAGACCACGGGGAGGGGAACGTGGCTCGGCGACCGCATGATCGAGATTGCCATCGTGGAGGTGCGCGGCGGCAGCATCGTCGACCAATACGAGACGCTGCTCAACCCCGGTCAGCGCATATCGGGGGCGATCACCGGACTCACGGGGATCACGACGGACATGGTCATGCACGCGCCGTACTTCGACCACGTGGCGGACGAAGTCGCCGGCCGGCTGACGGGCCGGGTGTTCGTGGCGCACAACGCGACCTTCGACTGGTCGTTCGTGTCGTCAGAGTTGGTAGCGGCGACGGGGGAGGCGCCCGACGTGCCGCGACTCTGCACGGTGCGCATGTGCAGGCGCCTCGTCCCCCAGCTACGCCACCGCAACTTGGACGTCTTGGCCAGGCACTTCGGGGTAACGATCCACCCGAGGCACCGCGCAGGCGGCGACGCTCTCGCCACCGCTCGGGTCCTGATCCGGCTTCTGGACGAGGCCGCGGGCCTCGGCATCGAGGACGTGGCCACGCTGACTTGGTACCTTGGGCGACACCGACAGCCTAAGCGCTTCGACCCGCAGCAGTATGCGCTGGACCTTCCTGGCTACGAGAGAAAAGTGAGGCGACCCTGGAGATGACGCTCGAAGGACTGCCGCTGAGTCGGAGCACGACCGTCGGCTCCATTCGTATGCACGCGCTCGAGGCCGGGGTCCTGCAGCTCGACGGCGGCGCGATGTTCGGCTCGGTCCCCAAGCCGCTGTGGGAGCGGCGCATTCCCGCGGACACGCGGAACCGGATCCCGCTCGCGATGCGGTGCTTGCTGGTCGAGGCTCCGCAGGCGCTCGTGCTGGTCGATACGGGGCTGGGCAACAAGGAGAACGAGAAGTTCCGCGACATCTACGGCGTGGCCAACCGGGGGGACCCGACACGCCTGGAGGACGCGATCCGGCACGCGGGCTTCCAACCGTCCGACATCGACATCGTCCTCAATACGCATCTTCACTTCGACCATGCGGGCGGCAACACGTTTCGCGACGAGACGGGCGAGGTGCGCGTCTCGTTCCCGAACGCGCGCCACGTCGTGCAGAGGCGTGAGCTCGACTTCGCGCGCAGCCGGAACGAGCGCATCCGGGCGAGCTACCTCGCGCACAACTTCGAGCCGGTCGTGAAGGCGGGTCTCTGGGACCTCGTGGAGGGAGTGGCCGAGGTCACGGAGGGCGTCCGCGTCCTCCCGACTCCCGGTCATATCCCCTTCCACCAGTCGGTGACCATCGAGAGCGAGGGCCAGGTCGCGTGCTTTCTGGCCGACGTGTGCCCGACGTCGGCGCACCTGCCGCTCGCGTGGATCATGGGGTACGACCTCGAGCCGCTCGTGACGCTCGAATCCAAGCGCGGCCTCTGGAAGCGCGCGCTCGAGGAGGACTGGCTGCTGGTCTTCGAGCATGACCCGCGCACGCCGTGGGGCAGGCTGGACCCGAGCGCCGAAGGCCCCGCGCTGCGAGCCGAGTAGGCCGCCTACGTGCGGTCCCCGGGGGCCGGCTTTTTGGATTATCTTGACCCGCCATGCCTAGCCCAGCGACGACGGCCGTCATCCTCCGGGGTGGCGCTCGCACCCCCATCGGTCGGTTCCTCGGCGGCCTCAGCTCGTTTTCGGCCCCGCAGCTCGGAGCGATCGCGATCCGCGCGGCTGTGGATCGGGCCGGGATCGACGCGGCCGAGGTGGACGAGGTGATCATGGGCCACGTCCTCACCGCCGGGGCCGGGCAGGCGCCCGCGCGCCAGGCGGCCGTCCACAGCGGTCTCTCCCCGACGATCCCGGCGCTCACCGTGAACAAGGTGTGCGGCTCGGGCCTCAAGGCCGTGATGCTCGCGGCCCAGGCGATCCGTGCGGGCGACGCCCGCCTGATCGTGGCCGGCGGCATGGAGTCGATGTCGAACGCGCCCCACTACCTCCGCGGCCTGCGCGAGGGCGTGAAGTTCGGCGACCAGACCGTGCAGGACGGGCTGATCCACGACGGGCTCTGGTGCTCGTTCGGATCGTGCCACATGGGCGGCCACGCCGAGTACACGGCGTCCAAGGCGGGCGTCTCTCGCGCCGATGCCGATGCCTTCTCGCTGCGCTCGCACGAGAAGGCCGTCGCCGCGACCCGGGAGGGGCGGTTCCGCAACGAGATCGTGCCCGTCGAGGTGCCATCGCGCGGAGGGCCCAAGGTCGTGGACACCGACGAGGGACCTCGCGCGGACACGTCGCTCGAGGCGCTCAGCCGGCTCAAGCCCGCATTCGTGCGCGATGCGCCCGCCGATGTCCGCGAGCACGTGGTGACCGCGGGGAACGCACCGGGTCTGAACGACGGCGGCGCCGCGGTCGTGGTGGCGTCGCTGGAGTACGCCAAGGCGCACGGATTGGAGGTCGACGCCGTCGTCACCGCGTACTCCTCGGCCGCGACCGAGCCCCGCGATCTCTTCTTCGCCCCGATCGAGGCCGTGAAGCGGCTCATGGGCAAAGAAGGGAAGTCGATCGGGGACTATGCGTTGTTCGAGGTCAACGAGGCGTTCGCGGTGCAGGCCATCGCCGACATGAGGGGGCTCGGCATGGACGCGGACCGCGTGAACGTGAACGGAGGTGCGGTCGCTCTCGGGCACCCGATCGGTGCATCGGGCACGCGCATCTTGGTGACACTGCTCCACGCGATGAATCAGCGGGGGGCGTCGAGCGGAATGGCCACGCTCTGCCTAGGCGGTGGAAGCGCGGTAGCGTTGTCGGTGGAGAAACCCTGATCAAGATGGAGAGAGAGTCGATGAGCACGATTGCACATACGCTGAGGGCGTGGGCCGTCCAGGACGTCATCGTGGACCGGCGCGTGCGCACCGCGGTCGGCGTGATCGCGTTTGCGGTGGCGACCGTGTTCGGCGCGCAGATCGCCGTGCCGGTGCCGTTCACCCCCGTTCCGATCACGCTGCAAACGCTGCTCGCCATCCTGGCGGGGGTCGTGCTCGGACCGCGTGCCGGTGCGGCGTCGATGGCGCTCTACATAGGGGCGGGCGCCCTGGGCGCTCCGGTCTTCTCGAACGGCGGTGCGGGCCTGCCCTGGCTGCTCGGCCCCACCGGCGGGTACCTGCTGGCCTTTCCCGCGTCCGCCTTCGTCGCGGGATGGATCGCGCGCCGGCGGGGCTCGATGCTGCGCACGTTCGCGGGACTCACGGCGGGCGTGCTGGTGCAGTACGCAGGCGGGCTCGCGCAGCTCGCGGCGCTCACAGGGGAGCCGCTCGGGGTGGTGCTCGCGATGGGCGCAGTGCCGTTTCTGTTCGGCGACGCCGTGAAGATCGTCACGGCCGCTTGGCTGGCCCGCGGGATGCGCGCTACGAGCTTCGGCGACCTGTAAGGCTCTGGCGAAAAGCCGATGCAGCAGACGCCGGAGGCTTGGAGCGTCTTCACGAGCCCCTGCGGCCGTATGCGACTCGGCTGGAGGTTGCTGCTGTTCGCACTGCTGACCTTCACGATCGCCGCGGCGTCGACTCTGGTTCTCCCGGCCAGCCAGGTCGCCGGGTCGGCCGCCCTTCTGGTGGGCGCGCTCGTGGCGGGTTTGCTTCTCCTCGTTCTCGAGGGGCGGCCCGCAGGCGCGCTCGGCTTCCACGTCGGGCGCGAAGCCGTCTCGGCGAGCTTGCTCGGCCTCGCGCTCGGTGCGGCGGTGGCCCTCTTGGTGGTGACGATGATCGCGGCGGCGGGCGGCCTCGTGTGGTCACCGCAGCCCGGAACGTGGGGCGCTTGGCTCGTGGGTGGTGCGGGCGCTCTGCTCTTCTTTGCGCTGCCTGCGGCCGCGGAGGAGGTATTCCTCCGCGGCTACCCGATCCAGGCGCTCGCGGAGGAGTGGGGCGCCTGGCCGGCGATCCTTGTCACGGCGGGTGCGTTCGGTGCCCTCCACTTGGGCAACCCCGGAGTGACGGCGATCGGGATGCTCAACGTGGCGGTCGCGGGAGTCTTCCTCGGGGTCGTCTACCTGAAGACGCTCAGCCTATGGTGGGCGAGCGGGGCCCACCTTGGCTGGAACTGGGTGCACGGGTACCTCGCGGACGTTCCCGTGAGCGGGCTAGAACTGATGGACGCTCCACTTTACGACGGCGTGGTGCGCGGTCCCGCGTGGCTCGGGGGTGGCGCCTTCGGCCCGGAGGGGAGCCTTGTCGCGACTGCCGTGGTCGCTGCAGCCGCCATCGTGTGCTGGCGTGCCCGTTGGCTGCGTCCGAGCGAGGCGGCCCTCGCCACGCGTCCGCTCGCTTCACCGTTGTCCATTCAACTCGGGACGCACGCATGAGCATGGATCGCATCGCGGTAGTGGGCGCCGGCACGATGGGGAACGGCATCGCGCACGTTGCCGCCCAGCACGGCAAGAGCGTGATTCTCGTGGACGTCACCCTGGACGTGCTCGAGCGCGCGCGCGACACCGTCTCGAAGAACCTCGACCGGCAGGTCAGGAAGGGTGTGCTCGACTCGTCCGCGAAGGAGGCGGCGCTGTCGCGCATCGAGCTCTCCACGGACATGGCGTCCGCGGCGGCTCGTGCCGATCTGATCGTCGAGGCCGTGCCCGAGAGGGCCGACCTCAAGTTCGCGATCGTCGAGGCATTGGATATCGTCGCCGGGCCGGACACCATCATCGCGACCAACACGTCGTCGATTTCGGTCACCGAGATCGCGGCGCACACCGATCGCCCCGACCGGGTCATCGGCATGCACTTCATGA
This sequence comes from Gemmatimonadota bacterium, assembly GCA_009692205.1. Taxonomy (GTDB): domain Bacteria; phylum Gemmatimonadota; class Gemmatimonadetes; order Longimicrobiales; family Gaopeijiaceae; genus UBA2982. The sequence goes on from SHZR01000013.1 coordinate 59,960, forward strand.
ACCCCGTCCCCGTGATGCCTCTCATCGAGTTGATCCGGGGGCTCGCGACGAGCGACGCCACGACCGAGGCCGTGCTCGAGCTCTCACGGGAGCTCGGCAAGACGCCCGTCGAGGTGAACGACTTCCCCGGTTTCGTCTCGAACCGCGTCCTGATGCCGATGATCAACGAGGCGGTCTTCGCGCTCATGGAGGGCGTCGCCGAGGCGGAGGCGATCGACACCATCGTGAAGCTCGGGATGAATCACCCGATGGGGCCGCTCGAACTCGCCGACCTGATCGGGCTCGATACATGTCTGAACATCCTGGAGGTCCTGCACCGCGACCTCGGAGACGACCGCTACCGCCCATGCCCGCTCCTGCGCAAATACGTGGCCGCCGGCTGGCTGGGCCGCAAGACACGGCGCGGCTTCTTCAGATACGAGTGATCGGGGCAGGTGGCGACATCCGAGCGGCTCGATATCCAGGCGATGGCGAGGGACTTCGCCGCGTCGGAGCTTCGCCCACGCGCGAGCGAGTGGGACGCGCGGCGCGCCCTGGATGACGACGTCTTCGCCAAGCTCGTCGAGCTCGGCTTCCTGGGCATGCTGGTGCCCGAGGAGTTCGGGGGGCTCGGGTTCGACTTCGCGACGTACGTGGCTGTACTGGAGGAGCTGGCGTGGGGCGACGCCGCGGTTGCGCTCTCCGTCGCGATCCACAACGGGCCCGTGGCGACGCTGCTGGTGCGTCACGGGAGCGAGGAGCAGAAGCGCCGTTGGCTTCCGAAGCTCGCGGCCGGCGAGGTGCTGGGTGCGTTCGCGCTCTCGGAGCCCGGAGCGGGAAGCGACCCGGCCGGGCTGTCGACCAAGGCGCGGCGGGATGGAGCCGGCTGGCGGATCGACGGCGAGAAGCGTTGGGTCACGAACGGCGCTCGGGCCGGCCTCGTGGTGCTCTTCGCCGGCACGGGCGAGGGTGCCGTGGGTGCGTTCCTGGTGACGCCCGATGCGGAGGGGTACCGGGTTGGCAAGCGCGAGCAGACGCTCGGGCTACGCGCCTCCGGGACCGTCTCGGTGGAGCTGCAGGGTGTCGCCGTCGGCGGCGACGCCGTCGTCGGAGACGAGCGCGAGGGACTGCACTACGCGATGGAGGCGCTCGATGTCGGTCGCGTGGGAACCGCTGCGCTGGCCGTCGGGATCGGGCGGGCGGCCATGGAGCACGCCGCCACCTACGCCCTCGGCCGGGAGCAGTTCGGCCAGCCGATCGCGCGCTTCGGGGCGATCCAGGAGAAGCTCGCACGCATGGCGGAGCGGCTCGCGGCCGGGAGGGCGCTCACGCTCGACGCGGCAGCGGCGCTCGGCGCCGCCACGCGCGGCGAAAAACAGGCGCGCACCGGCCTCGACGGGGTGACCGCGCGGGCCGCCATCGCCATGCTCTCCGCCTCGGACGCGGCGACCGCGTCGGCGGACGAGGCGGTGCAGGTCTTCGGCGGCTACGGATACATGCGACACTATCCCGTGGAGAAGCTGCTTCGGGACGCGAAGGGCACCGAGATCTACGGGGGCACGAGCGAGATCATGAGACACGTGATCGCTCGGGAGCTCCTCCGGGACATGGGCGACGCATAGAGGCCACGATGGCAGAGAGCGAGAAACGTTGGGACATCTTCGAGGTCATGTCCGAGGGCTGCCACGAGCAGCTCGTGATCTGGAACGAGCCCGAGGTCGGGTACCGCGGCATCATCGCCATCCACGACACGACGATGGGGCCCGCGCTCGGCGGCACGCGATTCTGGAACTACGCGAGCGATCGTGAGGCTGTCGTCGATGCCCTGCGCCTGGCGCGCGGCATGACGTACAAGGCCGCCATCACCGGACTCAATCTGGGTGGCGGCAAGAGCGTCATCTGGGGCGACAACCGCACCAAGGACCGGGAGATGATCTTCCGCGCGCACGGTCGCGCCGTCGAGTCGCTCCAGGGCCGTTACATCACCGCGGAAGACGTCGGCACTTCGCCGGACGACATGGAGTTCGTGTCGATGGAGACCGCGCACGTCGCGGGTCTCGTCGGCCGCTCGGGCGACCCGTCGCCGGTGACCGCGTACGGCGTGTACCGGGGCATCAAGGCGTGCGCCGCCGTCGAGTACGGGAACGAGTCCCTCGCGGGCCGGCACGTCCTCGTGCAGGGCCTCGGCCACGTCGGCTACTACCTGTGCGAGGACCTGGCTCAGGAAGGCGCGAAGCTGACGGTGACCGACATCGATCCCGAGCGCGTGCAGCGGGTCGTGGAAGCATTCGGGGCGGACGCCGTGGCGCCGGATGCGATCTACGACGTCGAGGCGGACGTCTTCGCCCCGTGCGCCATGGGGGCCGTGATCAACGACGACACGATCGATCGCCTCCAGGTCGACATCGTGGCGGGCGGCGCCAATAACCAACTCGCGCGCGGTAGCGTGCACGGGCCTGGCCTGCACGAGCGCGGCGTTCTGTACGCGCCCGACTACGTCATCAACGCGGGCGGCCTCATCAACGTGTACGGCGAGCTCGAGGGCTGGTCCATGGAGCGCAGCAAGCGCAAGGCGGGGGACATCTACAACACGCTTCTGCGTATCTTCGATCTCGCCAAGTCCGAGCGGATCCCGACCGACACAGCCGCGAACCACCTAGCGGAGCAGCGACTCCGCGAGGCCCGACACCTCCAACGGACGTACCTGCCATGATGGAGCATCTCCGCGCCGCAGACCCGAAGATCTTCGACGCGATCGTCGCCGAGGCGAAGCGACAAGCGAACGGTCTGGAGCTGATCGCCTCGGAGAACTTCGTCTCGCGGGCCGTCCTCGAGGCGATGGGCACGGTGATGACGAACAAGTACGCCGAGGGCGTCCCTCACAAGCGCTACTACGGCGGCTGCGAGTTCGTCGACGTGGCGGAGGACCTCGCGCGCGACCGTGCGAAGCAGCTCTTCGGCGCTGCTCACGCCAACGTGCAGCCGCACTCGGGCGCGCAGGCGAACATGGCGGCCTACTTCACCTTCCTCGACCCGGGCGACAAGATCCTGGGGATGAACCTCTCCCACGGCGGCCACCTCACGCACGGCGCCCCCGTGAACTTCAGCGGCCGGCTCTTCAAGGTCGTTGCGTATGGCGTGCGCGCCGAGGACGGGCTCATCGACTACGCGGCGATGCGTGAGCTGGCTCGAGCCGAGCGGCCCAAGATGATCGTCGCGGGAGCGAGTGCGTATCCGCGGATCATCGACTTCAAGGCTTTTGCGGACATCGCGAAGGAAGTCGGGGCCAAGCTCATGGTGGACATGGCACACATCGCGGGCCTCGTCGCAACGGGTCACCACCCCTCGCCGGTGCCCTACGCGGACGTGACCACGACCACCACGCACAAGACGCTCCGCGGACCGCGCGGCGGGCTCCTCCTCTGTGGCGAGGAGCACGCCAAGGCGATCGACAAGTCCGTGTTCCCGTTCATGCAGGGCGGGCCGCTCATGCACGTGATCGCGGCCAAAGCGGTCGCATTCGCCGAGGCGCTCCAGCCCGACTTCGCGCTCTACTCGGGGCAGGTCATCGCGAACGCCAAGGCGCTCGGCGAAGGACTCTCGGCGCACGGATTCCACCTCGTGAGCGGGGGCACGGACAACCATCTCCTGCTCGTCGATCTCCGTCCGAGCCACCCCGAGCTCACCGGCAAGGACGCGGAAGCCGCGCTCGAGGCCGCGGGCATGACCATCAACAAGAACACGGTGCCGGGGGAGACGCGCTCACCGTTCGTCACCTCGGGCCTACGCATCGGCACGCCGGCGCTCACCACTCGGGGCATGGGTGAGGGCGAGATGCGCCAGATCGCAGACTGGGTCGCGGACGTGCTGGCCGCACATTCGGACCGATCGCGCATCGACCGTGTGCGCGCCGCGGTTCTCGAGCTGTGCCAGGCGTTTCCGCTCTACCCCGATCTCGTGTCGGTCGACTGAGCAGGCCCTGACGGCCTAGCGAACCTCTCGGAAGAGCCACACATTTTGGCCCCATGACTGACCTGCAGTTCGCCGACGAAGTGCTCGACCGGCTCCACGAGCGCCATCCGCGTTTTCACGCGCACTCCTACGTGTTCGTGCTCCAGGCGCTGCATCGGGTCATCCACTCGCTCGAGGCGCCACGCCACGTATCGGGTCGGGAACTCGCTCAGGGCGTACGTGAGCTCGCTCTCGAGCGCTTCGGCCCGTTGGCCCGCACCGTCCTCGAGCACTGGGGCATTCACGACACCGAGGACGTCGGTGGGGTGGTGTTCGCCATGGTCGAGCAGGGAATCTTGATCAAGCAGGACGGGGATCAGCCCGAGGACTTCACAGACGTCTATGATTTCGAAGAGGCCTTCGAGCTGAATTATCCCTGGGAAGCTCGATCCTGACCGTCGCGACCCGCGGCGAGATCGGGTCGAGCTCCTCGAATGGCCCCGCGCGCGCAGGGCACGCCGACGACTCGGATCGTCTTCACGTTGATGGGAGGGGATGCACATGGTGGAGCAGAGCGGTTTTCCTCGATGTTTGAAGTGCGAGAAAGGCATTCTCCTGCCGCTCTCGGATTACGGCCGCGACGGCGCGTCGATCCGATACAAGGCCTGGGTCTGCTCGGGTCCCGAGTGCGGCTTCAACATCCGCATCGACAACGGCGAGATCACGTTCGGTCGGGTGATCGGCCAGAGCTTCAAGTAGGTCTCGCAGCGCGCCGAACCGGCCCTCCGAAGGCCGATGGCTAGCGCACACCCTCCGCTTCGCCCCTACGCCCGCGGCGGGGTGGTGGCGCCCACCGGCCCCGAAGCGGCCGCGCTCGACCGTCGCGCGATCGAGCGGCTGGGGGTCCCACAGGCCGTCCTGATGGAGAACGCGGGCCGCTCTGCGGCCGCCGTCCTCGCGCGGCTCTTCCCGACGGGGGCCGTCGTGGGCCTCGTGGGCGCCGGCAACAACGGTGGTGACGCCCTCGTGCTGCTGCGCACGCTCATGGCCTGGGGACGGGAGGTGCGGGGGGTGCTCGTCGCCGATCGACCCACGGACGATCCGCTCCTGCACGGCTGGCCCGTGCCGCTCGTCCGCGACGCGGACCTGGACGAGGCGGGCTGGGCCGCGCTGCTCACGGTCGCTGCCGTCGTCGTGGACGGCGTGCTCGGCACCGGGGCGAGCGGAGCCCCCAGGCAGCGACAGGCCGCCGCGATCGCGCGGATGAACGCCGCCGGGCGACCCGTGCTCGCCGTCGACATACCCTCGGGGATCGATGCCTCCACGGGCGCCGTGCCGGGGGCGGCTGGGCGTGCGGACGTCACCGTGGCGTTTGGAGCCCCGAAGCTCGGGAGCCTTCTGCACCCGGCGCGCGCGCTCGTCGGCCGACTGATCGCGGTAGACATCGCGTTCCCGCCGTGGGAGGGCGCCGAGTGTGCGGCGCTCGTGGCGACCCCGGCGTGGGCCCGGGAGCGACTCCCTCGCCGGGCGACGGACACGCACAAGAAAGCCGTCGGCAGCCTGCTGATCGCGGCGGGGCGGGTGGGCATGGCGGGCGCGGCCGTGTTGGCCGCCAGGGCCGCGTGCCGGGCGGGCGTGGGCCTGGTGCGTGTCTGCTCGTTCCCGGAGAACCGAGAGGTCGTGCAGTCCGCGGTTCCCGAGGCGATTTGGGTCGATGCGACGGACGCAGCGGCCGTGCGCGCCGCCCTCGACGAGAGTGACGCGCTCGCCGCCGGACCCGGCCTCGGGCAGGACGATGCCGCGGCGAAGCTGCTCGCGGTGCTCCTGGACGGAGCCGCACGCCCGACCGTGCTCGACGCCGATGCGCTGAACGTCGCCTCGGCAGGCCGACTCGATCTGACGAAGGCGGCCTCCGGGCGGCCGCTCCTGATCACGCCGCACCCGGGCGAGATGAGCCGGCTCGTCGCCGCGGTCGGTGGGGGCACCCCCGCCGATCCGGCTTCGACGGCCCGCGCGGCGGCCGAACGCCTCGGGTGCGCGGTCCTGCTGAAGGGCGCGCCTTCCGTGGTCGCGAGCCCAGACGGCCGCCTGCTCGTGGATACGCAGTCGTCGTCGGACTTGGCGGTTGCCGGCATGGGCGACGCGCTCACGGGTGTCGCGGGCGCCCTGCTCGCGCAGGGGCTCGATCCGCGCACGGCGGGCGCCGTCGGGCTCTACCTGACGGGGCGCGCGGCGCGCATCGCGGGGCGTGGCGCCGCGCTCGTCCCCTCCGACGTCATCCGCCACCTCGCGGACGCGCTGGGTGAGCACGGAGATCCGGTGAGCGACCTCGCGCTGCCGTTCGTGACCTTCGATGCCGACGCGGCGCGCTGACCCGTGAGCGCTCCGAGCCGCCGCCGCATCGCGCTCGGAGCGGGCGCCGAGTTCGACCTCATTCGACGCTTCCTCGCCTCGGACACGCCCCTCTCGCCCGAGGTGCGCGTCGGCCCCGGCGACGATGCCGCGGTGCTCGAGGGAGGGTGGGTGGTCACCACGGACCTCTCCATCGAGGACGTGCATTTCCGGCGCGCGTGGCTCTCGGACCATGAGATCGGATACCGGGCCGCCGCGGGTGCGCTTTCGGACATCGCCGCGATGGCGGCGAGCCCCGTCGGGGTGCTCGTCTCGCTCGCGGCACCGCGCGGCGGAGCCGTGGACGTGGAGGCGGTGCACGCGGGCGTGCGCGAGATCGCCGAAGCCGTGGGCGCTCCCGTGATCGGCGGCGATCTGTCGCGGTCACCAGGCCCGCTCGTCATCGACGTCGTGGCGCTCGGGCGCGCCGCCTGGCCCGTGCTTCGCGACGGGGCCGAGCCGGACGACGACGTCTGGGTGACGGGCACGCTCGGAGCGAGCGCCGCCGCCGTGCGCATGTGGGAAGCGGGGCAGGAGCCGTCGCCGGAACTGCGGGCCGCGTTCGCCCGCCCGCGCCCTCGGATCGACGAGGCGCGCTGCCTGGTCGAGCACGAGCTCGTGGACGCGCTCATCGACGTCTCCGACGGCATCGCGGGAGACGCGGGCCACATCGCCGCCGCTTCGGGCGTTCGCATCACCCTCGACGTCGCGGCGATCCCGGTGGCGCCCGCCGCCGTCGCGGCGCTCGGCGAGGAGGCCGCGCTCGACGCGGCGCTCCACGGCGGCGAGGACTACGAGCTCTGCTTCGTGACGGATCCCGGCGCGGTCGACGCCGCGTACTTCGCGCGCAAGCACGGGCTCCTGCTCACGCGTGTGGGACGCGTGAGCGAGGGCGAGGGCGTGTGGCTCCGCGAGCCGGACGGGTCGACCCGGCGCGTCACGCGCGGCGGCTTCGACCATTGGGGAGTCGAGCGCCCATGATCCGGCTGCTGATCATGTTGGTCGTGGTGGCACCGGTGACGCTCTGGTATGTGGCGATCATCTTGTGGCACGTCTACAGGAACACGCCGGAGGCGCCCCGCATCGCCGACGAGTTGCCCAGAAGGTGGGCAGCGCGGCTGCTCGGCGCCGCGGGCGTTCGCGTCGTCCTGGAGAACGAGGGCGCGATCGATCGGAACGTGCCGCAGGTCCTGGTAGCGAATCACACGTCGTGGTTCGACGTGCTCGCGCTCGCGGCCTTCACGCCCGGCCGCTACGTGTTCGTGGCGAAGAAAGAAGTGGAATACATCCCCTTCCTCGGTCGTACCATTGGGGCCTGCGGTCATATCTTCATCGACCGGAAGAACCACCAAGCCGCGCTCGCGTCGCTCGCGGTGGCCAGGGAGAGGTTGGCGCGGGAGAAGCCCAGGGTCGTCATGTTCCCCGAAGGGACGAGATCGGAGTCCGGTGAGCTGCAGCCGTTCAAGAAGGGCGCCTTCGTACTCGCGATCGAGACGGGCGCCGACATCGTTCCCACGGGGGTCCTCGGATCGAGAGCCGTCATGCGAAAGCACTCGCTCCTGATCCACCCGGGAACGATCACGATCCGGTTTGGGGAGCCGATCTCGGTCGCGGGGATGACGATGGAGCAGCGGGACCAACTCATGAAAGACACTCGGAGAGCGCTGGCCGGCTTGCTGGCCACACCCCCCGAGACCACGAACTAGAGACCTGCACAGGAGGTAGTTGTGTCGGCAATCGTCGATGCGAAGGGCCGTGAGATCCTCGATTCGCGGGGCAACCCGACGGTCGAAGCCGAAGTGACGCTCGAGACCGGCGCGCGCGGGCGCGCCGCCGTGCCGTCGGGCGCTTCGACCGGCGCGCACGAGGCGGTGGAGCTACGCGACGGAGACGCCGACCGTTTCCTGGGCAAGGGCGTGCGCCAGGCCGTCGCGAACGTCAACACGAAGATTGGCCCGGCCGTTCGGGGCTTCGAGGCGCGCGAGCAGCTCGACATCGACCGTGCGATGATCGAGCTCGACGGCACCCCGAACAAACGCAACCTGGGCGCGAACGCGATCCTGGCGGTCTCCATGGCAGTGGCGCGGGCGGCGGCAGAGGAGAACGACACTCCGCTGTGGCGCTACCTGGCGGAGGGCGGAAAGGCCGATCTCCTGCCCGTGCCCATGATGAACATCTTGAACGGCGGCGCGCACGCGTCGAACAACGTCGATGTCCAGGAGTTCATGGTGATGCCCATCGGGGCGCAGAGCTTCTCCGAGGGTCTGCGCATGGGCGTCGAGGTGTTCCACCACCTCAAGAAGGTGCTCACGAAGCAGGGAAAGAACACCGCGGTCGGCGACGAGGGTGGCTTCGCGCCGGATCTGGCCAGCAACGAGGAGGCCGTCGAAGTCGTGCTCCAGGCCATCGAAGCGGCGGGCTACCGGCCCGGAGAGGACATCGTGATCACCCTCGACGCGGCAGCGACGGAGTGGTACGACGACGGCGAGTACGTGTTCAAGAAGTCCAGCGGCGAGCGCCGGGACGCCGACGGAATGATTGAATTCTGGAAGGGTTGGGTGGATAAGTATCCCATCCACTCGCTCGAGGACCCCCTCGACGAGAACGACTGGCGCGGCTGGAAAGCGATGACGAAAGCACTCGGTGACCGAATTCAGATCGTGGGGGACGACCTGTTCGTGACCAATGCGGAGCGGCTGGAGCAAGGCATCCGCGACGGCGCGGCCAACGCCATCCTCATCAAGGTGAACCAGATCGGCACGCTCAGCGAGACGCTCGACACCATGCGCGTCGCGCGCGAGGCCGGCTACCGGAGCGTGGTGTCGCACCGGTCCGGGGAGACCGAGGACACGTTCATCGCGGACCTCGCGGTCGCCACCGGCGCCGGACAGATCAAGACCGGAAGCGCGAGCCGCACCGATCGCGTCGCCAAGTACAACCAGCTGCTCCGCATCGAGGAGCAGCTGGGGGGCAAGGCGCGCTACCCCGGCAGGAAGCTCTGGAGCTGATGGGCAAGCTTCCCCGGCTGATCATGCCGGCCCTCCTGATCGTCGCCGCGTACTACGCGATGTTCGGCGGAGAGTACTCGCTCTTCGAGCTGCGCGGCTCGCGCGCGGCGGTGGCTGCGGAGCAGGCGACCATCGAGGAGCTCGAGGGTCGCATCGACTCGCTGGACGCGTGGGCCGATTCGGTGAGGTCCGACCCCGCGACGCTCGAGCGCATCGCGCGCGAGCAGTTCGGCATGATCCGCGAAGGGGAGACGCTCTACCGCTTCGTGCCTCCCGAGGACGAGGACGCCGAGCGGCGTTAGCTGTCGGAGCCGGGCGTCCGAGCCGGGTCCTTCGCGCGCCGCTCGCCCCCCATCCCGAGCATCGTCTTCGCGGCGCTCTCCAGGGCGCCGCGCTCGGCGCCCTGCGGGAGTGCTTCCACCATCGACTCGGCCGCTGCCCTCAGCGCGCGCGCCTTCACCTCGTCGCTCACCGGCTCGCCCGGCCCGACCATGTGCCGGAAGAGCTCGACCGGGATCGGGAAGAGCGTCGTCGAGTTGTTCTCGGCGGCGATCTCCACGACGGTCTGGAGGAAGCGGAGCTGCATGGAGCCGGGGAACTGCTGCATGATCTCCGCAGCGGCTACGAGCTTCGTCGAGGCCTGATACTCGCCTTCGGCGGCGATGACCTTGGCGCGCCGCTCGCGTTCGGCCTCGGCCTGTTTGGCCATCGCGCGCTTCATCTCCTGCGGCAGGTCGATGTCCTTGATCTCGACGCCAGTGACCTCGATACCCCACGCATCGGTTCCCTCGTCGATGATCTGCCGCACGACCCTGTTGATGCGCTCGCGCTCCGCGAGGAGCTGGTCGAGCTCCGACTGGCCGATGACCGAGCGCAGCGTCGTCTGCGCGAGCTGGCTCGTGGCGAAGTAGTAGTCCTCGATCTCGATGACCGCCTTGGTCGGGTCCGCGACGCGGAAGTACACGACGGCGTTCACACGCAGCGTGACGTTGTCCTTCGTGATCGTGTCCTGCGGGGGGATGTCGAGCGCGACGATGCGGAGGTCCATCCTGCGCATGCGATCGATGCCGAACGGCACGAGGAAGATCAGGCCGGGGCCTTTAGCGCGCGTCAGCTTCCCGAGGCGGAAGACCACCCCGCGCTGGTACTCGAAGAGCACCCGGAGGCTCGTCAGGATCGCGAAGCCACCGATCGCGACCGCACCCATGAGCACCGCCCATATCGCGTCCATACTGCCTCCGCGCTGTGACGCCCGGCCTACTCGACCCTGCGCGTCGCGCCCTGTGGGGCAGGGCGCAAGCCGCGCCGCGCCCCCCGAACACTTGTTGACATCGCTCCGGGCGCGGATGAGCTTTTCCGCCCTCGCCGGAGTAGCTCAGCTGGTTAGAGCAGCGGAATCATAATCCGCGTGTCGGGGGTTCGAGTCCCTCCTCCGGCATC
>SHZR01000002.1 GCA_009692205.1 Gemmatimonadota bacterium
GACAGCAGACGAGATGTCGCACGCCTGGATCGCGGTGACCCACCTCGACGAGGAGGGTTACCAGGAGTTGCTCGAGGAGCGCGAAGCGAACCAGGAGCGCAGGATCACGGACCAGGACTGATCCGGACTCGACGGTAACGCGCGCGGTGAGTCGATGGGGATCGAGGGACGCTCTGCGGAGCTCCTTCGGTCCCCATTTGCTTCACTGACGCCGGACGGGCGGTCCCCCTTTCGCTTTTTTGCCCGCCCGCCGTAGATTGGACTTACCTGTCAACCCCTAGTGTAGCGGGAGGATACCCACATGCACCTGCCCAATTGGCGTGCCGGCGTTGTCGCGTTCGTGGCGACGCTCGCGATCCAGAGTGGCGTGGCCGCCCAGGTCACGTTCGCGTCGAACGACGCCGCGGAAGTAACCTACGCGAAGCATGTCGCGACCATCATCCAGAACAACTGCATGGTCTGCCACCGTCCGGGTGGGATCGGGCCAATGGACCTGTTGAGCTACGAGGACGCGCGCCGGTACGCTCGGCGCATCCGTGAGCAGGTGTCCAACCGATTGATGCCTCCTTACTACTACGACAACGACATCGGCATCCAGCAGTTGGAGCACGATATGCGGCTGTCGCAGGAGCAGATCAACACGGTGGTGGCGTGGGTGGACCAGGGCGCGCCGCTGGGTGATCCGGCGGACATGCCGCCCATGCCCAACCTCGTGGACACCGAAGAGTTCATGTTCACCGCCGAGTTCGGTGAGCCCGACGTGATCGTGAGCTCGACGGCGATCGACATTCCGGCTAACGGTCTGGACATGTGGCACCGTCCGATCGTGCCTGTGGGCGTGCCCGAGGACCGCTGCATCCGCGCGATCCAGGTGAGGCCGGTCGGGGCCGCGAAGGGTGTGGTGCACCACGCGAACTCGACGTTCCAGCGTCCGAACGACTCAGGCGGCTTCGAGGCGACGGGTGACCGCGCGAGCGAGTACGCGATGGGCAAGCTCGGCGAGCTGATTCCGGAGGGCGTGTGCCGGATCCTCCCCGCGAATTCCTATGTCGCGTGGGACATCCACATGTTCCCGGGTGGTCTGGGCGCGGCGGCCCCGAACGCAGTGATCGAGGACAACGTCGTGGACATGGGCATCTGGTTGTGGCCCGCGGACTATCAGTACGAGTACAAGCAGGACCTGGCCCTCTACGGCATCCGCGAGGGCGAGCTGGTCATGAAGCCCCACGGCACGGCGATGACGCAGGGCTTCCAGACGTTCGACCATCCGGTGCGTATCGACAGCTTCCAGCCGCACGGGCACCTGCGCCTGCGGACTGCATCGCTGGAGATCCTGTACCCGGAGACGGGACGCATCGAGGTCATCAGCATGGTCTCGAACTGGAGCGCGGTCTGGCACCAGAGCCACACCTATCAGTCCGACGTGGCGCCGCTGGTACCCGCGGGTGCGGTTCTCATCATCAAGCAGTGGTACGACAACACGGACCACAATCCGAACGTCGTGGACCCCGACATGTGGGTCGACGGCGGCAGCCGGACGGCGGACGAGATGTCGCACGCCTGGATCGCGGTGACCCACCTCGACGAGGAAGGTTACCAAGAGCTAGTCGAGGAACGGCAGGCGAACCAGGAGCGCAGGATCACAGATCAGGACTAACCTGAACCTGCGGTAACCAATGCTGTACTATTGATGGGGATCGGAGGACGCCTTCGGGTGCTCCTTCGGTCCCCATCATCTTCTTAATCTTCACGACAACCTGCCTGACCCGACGCACGAAGATTCACTGAAGGAGCACACAATGAAGGCACGCATGACCGCAAGCGGGGTGGCCCTCGGGCTGATCCTGGCGGGCGCCGCGATGGTTCCGGCGCGTCTCCAGGCCCAGGGACCGGATGGGCGGTGGCCGCTTCAGCCCACATCCGAGATCGGCCGAGTCGTCGCGCCGTTTCTGGAGGGCTGGTATACGAACGCGGACGGGACGTTCACTTACTCGTTCGGCTACCTGAACCTCAACGGGGACACCGTCGAGATCGCGCTTGGTGAGCACAACATCATCGAGCCCGCCGAGTTCAACGGCCTACAGCCTTCGGTGTTCCTGCCCGGCCGGCATCGCGGCATGTTCACGTTGACCGTTCCGGCATCCATGCGGGACGCCTCCGTGTGGTGGACGATCACAAACGCGAACGGCGAGGTGACCAAGGTGCCAGGGCGCACGATGTGGAGCGCCTACATGCTGGACCACGGCCCGCGGCCTCATGGCGCCCAGCCGCCCGTCGTCAAGTTCGACGGGACTCCGGGCCAGGGGGTTGGACCTCAGGGGATCATGGCGCAGCGCGCGCTGACGGGTTCTGTGGGGACGCCGGTCGAGGTCGTCATCGACGTGAGCGACCCATCCGTTCGGGACCTGACCGACGCGCGTTTCCGCGATCCGATCTCGGTGCGCGTCGTGTGGACGAAGCACCAGGGGCCGGTCGACGGCAGGGTCGAGTTCACTCGGCATCCGTCCACGCCGATTCCGGAGCCACCGGCGGCGGGTAGAGGAGGTCGCGGTCGAGGTGCGGCGGCCCCCGATAGCACGGGTGCTGCTGCTGCTGCTGCTGGTGCTGGTGCTACCGCAATGGGTGGTGGCGCCGCTGCCGGTGGTGGCGGCGGTGGTGGCAGGGGCGGCGCCCCCGCGGGCCCGAACGAGATCATGGTTCCCTCGGGAGCCGGGACGGTTCGCGTGCTCGCCACGTTCTCTGCGCCCGGCGAATACCTGCTGCTCGGGCAGGTCGACAACTGGCGTACTCCCGACAGTGGCTCGAGCGATCAGTGCTGCTGGACGAATGGCTACGTGCGGGTGACGGTCCGCTAGACGGCCCACCCTTCGGGTTTCGGGGGTTTCGGGGGATCTGGGCGTTGCCCAGATCCCCCTCTTGGCTTTTTTGACCTGCCCGGTGTACCTTCGACAGATCCTGGTCCCCTACAGTACGGGAGAAAACCGTAATGTCCCTGCCCAAGTGGTCTGTGAGCGCCGTTGCCCTGGTCGCGACTTTCGCGATCCACGGTGCCGTGGACGCTCAGGTCAGCTTCGCGTCGAACGACGCCGCGGAGGTGACGTACGCGAAGGATGTCGCGTCCATCATCCAGAACAACTGCATGGTCTGTCACCGGCCGGGCGGGATCGGACCGATGGATCTGTTGACGTACGAGGATGCGCGCCGGTATGCGCGTCGCATCCGCGAGCAGGTGGCCAACCGCATCATGCCTCCGTACTACTACGACAACGATGTCGGCATCCAGCAGTTGGAGCACGATATGCGTCTGTCGCAGGACGACATCAACACGGTGGTGGCGTGGGTGGACCAGGGCGCGCCGCTGGGTGACCCGGCGGATATGCCGCCCATGCCCAACCTCATCGACACCGACGAATGGGACTTCACACCTGAGTTCGGCCAGCCGGACGTGATCGTGAGTTCTACACCGATCGACGTCCCGGCGAACGGACTCGACATGTGGCACCGTCCGATCGTGCCAGTAGGGGTGACCGAGGACCGCTGCATCCGGGCCATCCAGGTGAAGCCGACCGGGGATGCGAAGGGCGTGGTGCACCATGCGAACTCGACTTTCTCGCGTCCGAACGACTCAGGCGGCTTCGAGGCGACGGGCGACCGCGCGAGCGAGTACGCGATGGGCAAGCTCGGTGAGTTGATCCCCGATGGCGTGTGCCGGATTCTTCCGGCGAACTCATATGTCTCTTGGGACATCCACCTCTTCCCGGGTGGACTCGGTGCCGCGGCCCCGAACGCCGTGGTCGAGGACAACGTCGTCGCCATGGGCATCTGGCTGTGGCCCGCGGACTACCAGTACGAGTATAAGCAGGACCTGGCGCTCTACGGTATCCGCGCCGGTGGCGAGTTGGTCTTGAAGCCGCATGGCACGACGATGATGCAGGGCTTCAAGACGTTCGATCATCCGGTGCGTATCGACAGCTTCCAGCCGCACGGGCACCTGCGCCTGCGGTCTGCGTCGCTGGAGATCCTGTATCCGGAGACGGGGCGCATCGAGGTCATCAGCATGGTCTCGAACTGGAGCGCGGTCTGGCACCAGAGCCATATCTATCAGTCCGACGTGGCGCCGTTGGTACCGGCGGGTGGGGTTCTCATCATCAAGCAGTGGTACGACAACACCGAGAACAACCCGAACGTCGTGGACCCGGAAATGTGGGTCGATGACGGCAGCCGGACGGCGGACGAGATGTCGCACGCCTGGATCGCGGTGACCCACCTCGACGAGGAAGGTTACCAGGAGCTGCTCGACGAGCGGACGGCGAACCAGGAGCGCAGGATCACGGACCAGGACTAAACCGCCTCGCGCGGCAACAGTCTCGGTACGAGGGGACCGAGGGCTTCGGCTCTCGGTCCCCTCTTGTCTAGTGGGGCCCAATAGGAGGAAGTGCGATGAAGCGCATGGCAGCTGTGGGAATGTCCATCCTGGTGCTCGTCTTCTCGGCCGGATGGAGACCCGCGGGCGCGCAAGAGACGTTCAGCGTGCACCCCGCGACGCAGGATCCGGCGGTGCGAGTGACGTTGGACGTACTCGCACGGTGGGAGCGTGAGCTCTCCAACTGGGGCCGCTGGGGCCCCACCGACCAGCATGGCGCGCTCAACCTCATCACGCCCGAGAAGACGGCCCAGGCGGCGCGGTTGGTCCGGGATGGAGTCACCGTCACGCTCTCTCACTTCGTGAGCGAGGAAGAGGCGATGGACAGCCAGACCTTCGGTCCCACCGAGCACTGGATGACGTCGGTCGATCCAGCGACGGGGCTTCCGCGCTTCGCGCTGGACGCCATCAGCTTCTCCCTGCACGACGGCCAACTCTCCCATCTCGACGCTCTCTGTCACTACCGCACCGAGGTGGATGGTCAGTTCCGCATCTTCAATGGGTATCCCCAGAACCTCGATGCGGACGGCTGCAAGGACCTCGCGATCGACCGCATGGGACCCGGCTACGTGACGCGCGGCATCCTCATCGACGTTCCTCTAATGCGGGGCGTGGACTGGCTCGAGCCGAGCACGCCGATCTTCGTTTCGGACCTGGAGGAATGGGAGCGTTTCGCGGGGGTCCGCGTCGAAGCCGGAGACGTCCTCCTGGTCCGCACCGGCCGCTGGGCCAAGCGGGAGCAAGAGGGGCCATGGGCCTACGGGCAGGGTGGTGCGGGCCTGCATGCGTCGGTGTTGCCCTGGCTCCATGCGCGCGGCGTGTCGCTGCTCGTGGGCGACGCGGTCAACGATGTCCAACCGTCAGGTGTCGAGGGGATCAACCGGCCGGTCCATCAACTCACGCAGGTCACCATCGGGTTGCCCATCGTGGACAACGGGTACCTCGAGGACGTGGCCCGGGAGGCGGCGACTCGGCGCCGGTGGGAGTTCATGGTCTCGTGGCAGATCCCTCGGATCGTCGGGGGCACCGCCGCGCCTTTCAACGCGATCGCCACGTTCTAGTGCAGCATCCTCATTCCTTATTCCTTCGTCGCCCGGCCTGATGCGTCTCCTTCTCTCTGCAGTTGCACTCACGCTCCTCTGGCTTTCGTCTGCGGCCGCGCAGGTCACGGGCGATCCGGGCGGTGGCTACAACCATGAACTGGCACCGACGGCGAGTGCCGCTCGGTTGACGGGCACGATCTCCGTCGATGGCGTGCTCTCGGAGGCGGCGTGGGGTTCGGCACCGTCGATCACTGCGCTCCGGCAGACCGTGCCGGTCGAGGGCTCGCCGGTCTCGGAGGCCACAGACGTGCGCATCGTCTACGACGACGCCGCGATCTACGTGGCGGCCCGCCTCGACGACCGCGGTGGGGTGACCACGCGCCTCGCGCGTCGGGACGCAGGACTCGGCGACTCGGATCGCTTTGTCGTGCTGCTCGACAGCTACCACGATCACGAGACGGCCTATCGCTTCTGGACGAATCCGTCCGGAGTGAAGGGCGACGCGCTCGTGAGCGGCAACGCTGGCGGCGGTGGGGGTGGGGATTCCTCCTGGGACCCGGTGTGGGATCTGGCGACCGCGGTCACGGAGACAGGGTGGATCGTCGAGATGCGGATCCCCTTCAGCCAGCTTCGGTTCGGCCGAGAGGAAGCGCAGACGTGGGGCTTCCAGGTGGAGCGGACGATCAACCGCCACCAAGAGAACGCGACGTTCCCCTTCACTCCGGTCCTCGAGCGCTCGGGCGTCTCGCGCTTCGCGCACCTCGGGGGCATTCAGGGCATCGAGCCCGGTCGGCGGCTGGAGTTCCTTCCGTACGTCGTCGCGAGGGGCGAGTACCTGCAGTTGCAGGCCCCGGCCGGGGTCACCTTCGCGAACCCGTACCGGAGCGGCTCGGATCACTTCGGCGGCGTCGGGCTCGACCTCAAGTACGGGATCGCATCGAACGTCACGCTCGACGCCACGGTGAACCCCGACTTCGGTCAAGTCGAGGTGGATCCCTCGGTCATCAACCTGACCGCCTTCGAGACACGCTACGAGGAGCGCAGGCCGTTCTTCGTCGAAGGAGCCGACATCTTCGCCTTCGGGGAGGCTGGCCCCATGGGAAGCGTCGGGCGGCCGCCGGAGATGTTCTACTCGAGGCGCATCGGTCGGGCGCCGACGGGATCGGCGCCGTCGGCGGCGGTCTTTGCCGACGTGCCGACCCAGACGACGATCCTGGGGGCCGCCAAAGTGACGGGGCGGGTGGGGTCGGGGTGGTCGCTCGGCTTGCTGGAGGCGGTGACGGGCGGCGAGTCCGCCGCCTACGTGGACGCGGGCCAGGCGGTCGGTGAGGTCGAGGTCGAGCCTGCGGCGAATCACCTGGTGGGTCGACTGCGCCGCCAGATCCGCGGCGGGCGAACCCGATTCGGAGTCATGGGAACGGCGCTGAATCGTGACGTCGCGGGAACCCCGCTCGAGACCCGGCTACACTCGTCGGCCTACCTCGGCGGCTTGGACTTCGGGTACGACTCCAACGACCGCGTCTGGCTCTTCACCGGGGCGCTGTCGGGGAGTCGCGTGGCGGGGAACGCGAGTGCCATCAAGCGGACGCAGCAGACGTCCGCTCGCTACTACCAGCGTCCCGACGCCGACCACGTCGATGTCGATGCGACCGCGACGTCACTGACCGGCGTCTACGCCATGGCGTACGTCGGCAAGCAGGCGGGTCGCTTCACCATGCGGAACGGCTTCGCCTACGTGAGCCCGGGCTTCGAGGTCAACGACGGCGGCTTCCAGTCGGAGGCGGACCGGATCCTGGTCGACACGCACTACCAGTACAATCAGCCTCGCCCCGGGCGCCTCCTGCGCTCCTGGAGCGTGAACGCCAGCCCGGACGGCAAGTTCAACACGGCCGGCGACTTGATCTTTGCGAACGTGAATTCCCAACTCAGCGTCGAGCTGCTGAACTATTGGCGCTCGAGCTTGAGGCTGCAGTTCGATCCATGGACGGATGACGACCAGCTGACGCGCGGTGGGCCGATGGCCCGCAACCCCGGGGCCTTCGACGCGCGCTTCAATCTCAACTCCGATGGGCGCCGCCCCATGGCCCTGAGGGGCACGTACGGCTGGTCCAACGACAAGAGTGGCGCGTGGGCCCGGAACATCGATGTCGGAGTGAGCGCTCGCTTCCGCGAGACACTTCAGCTCAGCATAGGGCCCTCGTACGTACGCTCGCACACGACGGCGCAGTACGTCACGCGTATTCCGGATCGGCTCGCGACCGCGACGTACGACTCGCGGTACGTGTTCGCGAACCTCGACCGCACGACCGTCTCGCTGGATACGCGCGTGGATGTGACGCTCTCGCCGGCGCTGTCGCTCCAGCTCTACCTCGAGCCCTTCATCTCCGTCGGGGACTACCGGTCGCTCAAGGAGTTCCGTGCGCCGAACACCTACGACTTCCTCGAGTACGGCGTGGACGCGGGCACACTCGTGCCGAATGCGTCGGGCGGCTTCGACGTGGATCCCGACGGCGCCGGGGCGGCGCCCGGCTTCACGCTCTCTGACCGCGACTTCAGCTACCGGAGCCTGATCGGCAACGCCGTGCTGCGGTGGGAGTGGCGGCCGGGCTCGACGCTGTTCCTGGTGTGGCAGCAGCGGCGCATCAACAGCGTGACTGGCCAAGAGTCGGGCACGCGCCCGTGGGTCGGCAACTTCGACCTCGGGCGAGACGCCGACGACATGTTCGACGTCTCGCCCGACAACATCCTCATGGTCAAGGTGAACTACTGGCTGAACCCGTGAGGCACGGGGCCCGGCCGATTACACCCTGATCGTGCGCGTGAAGAGTTCGTTGTTCTCCCAACGCGTGCGCTTCATGGAGAGCTCTTCGGGCTGGGTATGCCCGTCGCGGTCCGTGACCCGCGACACGAGCGTGTGGTCGCCAGCGGCGAGCGCCGGCACCTCGAGTGTGAACCACGTCCACGTGTGGTCGTCTCCGCGGCGGTCGAGCGTGGCCGACTGCCATGCGCCGCCATCCACGCGTACCTCGACGCGGTCGAGCGGGGTGCCGTCCCCGTACGCGACGCCGAAGATCCGGAACCGATTGCCCTGGCGCGTCACGCGCGCGATGGCCGACGTCGGGCGTATCCGAGTCACGGAGGTCTGGATCCACTCGGTGCGGCCGTCCGCCTCGCGACCCATGAGCGTGACGTAGTCTCTGGCCATGAAACGGGTCATGAGCCGGTCGGGGCTGAACTCGATCCGGGTGAGCCACTTCACCTGGGCGACGCCGTACCAGCCTGGGACGATCAGCCGCAGCGGGGACCCGTGCACGACGGTGAGGGGCTCTCCGTTCATCTCGTAGGCGAGGATCGGGTTCCTCTCCCGAATCGCCTGGAGCGACATCGAGCGCGCAAAGTTCTGCTCATAGGACGCCCCGCCGAGCTCTTCGGTGCCCGAGTCGGCTGCCCAGAAGTGCACCTCGCGGACCTCGTCCGCCCACCCTGCCTCCTCGAGCAGGGGCAGGAGCGGCGTTCCGGTCCACTCGGCGTTCCCCACCATGCCGCGGAAGAGGCGAGCCGAGTTGCCGCCGCACTCGAAGACCGTCGTGCGCGTAACGCGCGGGCGGGCCCGGAGCTGATCCAACGAAAGCTCCAGGGGCCTGCGGGCGAGGCCGCCGACGCTCAGGCTATACGTGCGCGGGTCCACCTCCTTGTAGCCGTAGTGCGCCACGGCGAAGAAGTCCTCGACCGGCGTGACCCACGACTCGAGCCGGCGCAGGTCCTGGGCGGAGCGGTTCATCCCCGCGAACTGCTCCTCGCCCGCCCGCATGCCCGTGAAGTCGTCCGGGACATCGGTGAAGGGGATCACCGCCTCCTGGAGGAACCACGCTTCGGGCCAACCGCTCACGGGCGCCGCCGAGAGTCCGACGGTGACGAGGCCCATCCGGCTGAGGGCGTCCCTGCGGGTGATGTCGTTCATGGGTTCTCCAGTGGGGTCAAAGCAGGCCCTCGAGGGCCCGCACGCGGTGGTTTTCGCTGTCGGTCACGTAGACGACGCCTTCGTGGACGAAGACTCCGTGGGGGCGAGCCATTCGGCAAGCGAGGGGGTCCCCGTCCGGGCCATCTCCGCGCTCGCCGGTTCCGAGGACCGTGTCGATGATGCCCGTGTCGAGGCGCACGCGGCGGATCACGTGGTTCTCCGTATCGACGACGTAGAGGCTCCGATCGGACGCCGAGTAGACGATGCCCTTCGGGCCATTGAACGTGGCGGCGAGCGCCGGGCCTCCGTCGCCCGTGTAGCCGGTCTCGCCCGTACCGGCGATGCGGGCTAGGCGCCCCGCACGCAGGTCGAGGCGGAAGACGGCGTTGCCCTCGCGCAGCACGAGGTAGGCGTTCCCCTCGGCGTCGGTGTCGATCGAGCGCGGCCCGCGCAGCGGTGTGCCCGCGAGCGGCGCGTCGTCCGGAGTAGGCGCGCGCTCCCCGGTTCCCGAGAGCGTCGAGATCGTCCCGGAACGCATGTCCACGGTGCGCACGCGTCCGTTGCCGATGTCGCAGACGAGCAGATTCCCGCGCGCGTCGAACGCGATGCTGTGCGGTTGCCGGAACTGGGCGCGCGCGGCTGGGCCGTCGTCGCCGGAGAAGCCCGCCTCGCCGGTGCCCGCGACGGTGGAGACCACGCCTGTTCGCGCATCCACGCGGCGGACGACGTGCGCGTCGCGCTCCACCACGAACAGGTTGGCGTCCGCGTCGAAGCGGATCTCGTGCGGGGCCGAGAACGAAGCCTCGGTGGCCGGACCGCCGTCCCCGGAGTAGGCTTTCGTCCCGTTGCCGGCGAGCGTGGTCAGGCGGCCGGTGCCGAGATCGAGCCTGCGCGTCCGGCCCGTGTCGACCTCGCAGAAGTAGAGCGCACGGTCGGGACCGACCACCACGCCATAGGGATTGTTCACGGGCGTCCGAGTCGCCGGCAGGCCGGTCGCGCCCTCGGGCTCGTACCCCGCGACGCCTGTGCCCGCGATCGTGCGCACCACGCCGGCTCTCGCGAGAGCCCGGCGGGGGCGGAGTCCGGCGGTGACGACGAACGCCGTGCGCAGGAAGCCGCGGCGGTTGAGGTCGTGCATGCCTGAACGTGCGGCGGGCCTCCCGAGCCCGCAAGCGACGTCTATCCGGCGCGGCGCGGCCTCCTTTCGCTGGCATGGCGACGCGCCCATCATGACCAGCCACGCCCGCGATCTCGGAGCCCCAGCCATGCGATTTCCCAACGTTTGTCGCCCCCTGCTCGGGCTCCTGTTCTTGGGCGCGGCGACCGCCGCGACGGCCCAGGAGCGGCCTGCGCCGCCGCGCGCGCGCGCGCCTGCGGCGGTCATGAGCTTCCGGGGTGCCGACTGGCTCGAGCGCCCCCAGCGGCTGCAGGAAGAGCGTCCCGCCGAAGTGCTTCGGGTCATGGATCTGCAGCCTGGCGACGTCGTCGCGGACATTGGCGCGGGCTCGGGCTACTTCACGCGTCGGATGGCGCCCCTCGTGGCGCCCACGGGGACCGTCTACGCGGTCGACGTGCAGCCGGAGATGCTTGATCTCCTCGCGGAGAGCGTGGAAGAAGCGGGACTCACGGGAGTCGTTCCCGTGCTCTCCACCGCCGACGATCCCGCACTGCCCGAGGGGTCCGTCGACTGGATGCTGCTCGTCGACGTGTACCACGAGTTCGCCAACCCCACGACGATGCTCGAGAAGATGCGTCAGGCGCTCAAGCCGACAGGGCGGGTCGCGCTCGTCGAGTATCGTGTCGAGGACGGCTCGGCGGCCCAAATCCGGTCCGAGCATCGGATGTCGGTCCTCCAGGTGTTGTTGGAGTGGGAGGCGGCCGGCTTCGAGCTCGTCGAGTTGCACGAGTTCCTGCCGAGTCAGCATCTGTTCATTCTGCAGCCGACCTCGGCGTCCGGCGCTCCCCGCGCCGCGGCTCGGCCGATGGTCGCGCACTACGACCTCGTGGAAGCCATCGCGGAAGGGCGCGTCGAGGTGGTGGGCACGGGCGCGGGGGAGGAAGGGGTGAGCCTCACGATTCGCCGGACGAGACCCGAGAACATGGTCGTCACGCTCCCGGTCGGCACGTACTTCGAGGCTCCTGGCGAGCCCGGCGACATGATTGCCCGGCGCGACGGCGTGATGCTGCTCGTCGAGGATGGCGCGCGGCCCTGGTCGATCCCCGCGCGCAGGGTGAACCAGACCGCGCCCGTGCCGGGGCCGTCCGACCGGCTGGAGGTCCGCTCGGCGGACGAGCGCGCCGAGCTCCGTGACCTGGCGTGGCTCTTCCAAGGACTCGACATCTTTCCCGCGATCGCACCCACGGTGGAGCAAATCGCCATCTGGATCGCGGTGGAGGACCGCGGGTGGGCGGAGCTCTCGGCCCACGCGTCGGCGAATTCGATCCACTCGGCGAACGCGGTGGGCTTGGCCGCCGCGCACGTGAACGCGATCGGCATCGACATCAAGCAGAAGCGGATCTGGGCGGAGCGCTCGAGCTTCGTTCCCGCCCTGACGGATGAAGGGCTGAAGCGCCTCTTCGCGGATCTGGAGGGCAATTGAGGCACATCGTCGGGCTGGCGGTGCTCGTCGCTTGGGTGCCCTCGCTCGCGGTCGCCCAGTCGCCTCTCGAACGCTACACCCCCGTGACGGACGCGATGCTCCTCGATCCGCCCGCCGGGGAATGGTTGATGTGGCGCCGGACGTACGATGCCTGGGGGTACAGCCCGCTCGACCAGATCGGTATCACCAACGTCGGCTCGCTGCGCCTCGCGTGGGCGTGGACCATGGAGGGGGGCCTCCAGGAGACCACGCCGCTGGTGCACGACGGCGTGATGTTCCTGCCGCAGGCGTGCGACTTCATCGAGGCGGTGGACGCCCGCGACGGGACGCTGCTGTGGGAATACCGGCGGCCACGTATGGAGCACGCGGCCGTGCTGGCGTGCGCGAACCGCAACGCGACGCTGTATCGGGACCGACTCTACATCGCCACCCACGACGCGTTCCTCGTGGCGCTCGACGCGCGCACCGGGGCAGTGGTTTGGGAGCAGAAGGTCGGGGACTGGGAGATCGGTCAGCACTATTCCGGCGGCCCCATGATCATCAAGGGCCGTGTGGTAGCCGGTATGTCCGGGTGCTACTACATCAACACGCGATGCTGGATCTCCGCACACGATGCCGACACGGGCCAGGAGATCTGGCGCACGTACACGATTCCTGGGGAAGGGGAGCCGGGATCGGAAACCTGGGGGGGCGCCCCGGCCGAGGAGCGGCGCGGCGGCTCGGCGTGGATGCCGCCGAGCTTCGACCCCGAGCTCAACCTCATCTTCTCGGGCGTAGGCGTGCCCATCCAATGGGGATCCGTCCAACGGGGGACCGAAGACGGGGCCGTCCTGTACACGAACTCGACGATCGCGCTCGACGCGGACACCGGTGAACTCGTCTGGTACTTCCAGCACCTGCCGGGCGACGAGTGGGACCAGGATCATCCCTTCGCGCGGCTGGTGGTGGAGACCGAGGTTACGCCCGCCGCGGACGAGGTGGAGTGGATCAATCCGGATCTCGTGCCCGGGGAGCGTCGCAAGGTGATCACCGGGCTTCCGGGGAAGCCCGCGCTCGTGTGGACCCTCGACGCGGCGACAGGGGACTTCCTCTGGGCGCGCCAGACCAGCTATCAGAACGTGATCGTGGGGGTGGACGCGCGGAATCGGCACGGCATCGCGAATCCGGCTCTCCGGTTTCCTGCCATCGGGCAGGAGTTGCTCGTCTGCCCCACCTTGAACGGCGGTGGGATCAACTGGCAGGCGATCGCTTACAGCCCCCAGACCAACGCACTCTACGCGCCGACCAACAACACGTGCATGACGTATGCCTTGAATCCCACCCCGGCGACCCTGGGCGGCTATCATGACTCCGCGGAGTATCAGCGCGTGTCGGTGCCAGGCTCGGACGGGCAGGTCGGGCTGTTCTCCGCGGTCGACGTGCGGACCGGGCGCACCCTATGGGAGCGCCGTCAGCGCGCCGGCTTCGGAGGCTCCGTGCTCACGACCGGTGGCGGACTCGTGTTCGCGACCGACGACGCCCGCCGCTTCCGCGCGTTCGACGCCAGGACCGGCGAGGTGCTCTGGGAGCAGATTCTCAACTCGAGCGCCGGCGGTTTCCCGGTCAGCTACATGCTGGATGGGGTCCAATACATCGCCATCGCGGCCGGCGGAGGCCCCAACGCCCGCAACCTCACGCCCGAGATTCGGCAGCGCCCGGGCGGAAACATGCTGTTCGTGTTCAGGCTGCCCTGAGGCGCCAGCATTGCCGGATTCGCCCGCGGCCCTTAGATCCATGCGCTGCACGAACCCTTTTTCGGAGATGCTTCCGATGAGCCGACGGTCGAAGTGGACTTCATTCCTCACGGCGCCAGTGCTGGCGCTCGCCTTGGTCGGGCCTCTGCAGGCCCAGAGCCGAGCCACCGCCACCAACGTTCCTGAGATCCCCATCCAGGCCGTCGAGGGCTTCTTCAAGCTCCCGGATGGTCTGTACTTCGGAGAAGGCATCGGCATCGCCACCAACTCCCAAGGCCACATCTTCGTCTACCACCGCAGCGGCGACACGCGCCTCTTCGAGTTCGACGCTGATGGCAACTTCGTGCGCGAGCTCGGCGTCGGCATTTACGGCTTCGAGATGGCCCATAAGGTACGCGTCGACAGCCAGGACAACATCTGGGTGGTCGACGAGGGCACCAACATGGTCATCAAGATGAACCCTGAGGGCAGGGTCATGATGGTGATCGGCCGGCGCCCCGAGCCCACCGCTCCGGGGGCGGGGACCGCGGTGATTCCTACCGACGGCTCGGGCCCGAACCACAAGTACTTGCTCGCTCGCCCCACGGACGTCACGTGGGACCAGCAGGGCAACATCTTCGTCACCGACGGCTACTTCAATCACCGCGTCGTGAAGTACTCGCCCGATGGCATCTACATGGGGCAGCACGGGAATGGGCAGAACGGGAGCGGTCCGGATCAGATGAGCACGCCGCACACGATGGCGTCGGACTCGCAGGGCAACATCTACGTGGGCGACCGCGGCAATGCGCGCGTGAAGGTCTTCGACAGCAACCTCAACCTGCTGCGCATGTACACGAACGTCGGCAACCCGTGGGAGATCTGCATCTCGCCCGGGCCGCACCAGTACCTGTTCGTGTCGAATTCCAACCCGGACTCGAACCCAGCGGCGTCGTGGAACCAGTCGGGCGAGGTCTACAAGATGGAGCTCGACGGGACGATCATCGGCCGATTCGGACGGGCCGGTAAAGAGCCCGGCGAGTTCCAGACGATCCACGGCATGGACTGCCGGAATCCCAATGAGATCTACACGTCCGAGATCTCGGCGTGGCGGGCCCAGAAGATCCTAGTGGGCCCTCGGCCCGTATCTCAAGACTGAGCGCGAGGAGAAATCGCAATGAATCGGTCAGTGAAGCTCCTTGCCGTGGCGGCGCTCGTCGCTGTCCCGTCGCTCTCGGCGCAGGCACGCGCGCCCGAGATCCAGTACACCGCGGTGGACGCCCTAGGCGGCTTCCCCGCCGACATCCACCTCGGCGAAGTCGCCGGCGTGGCCCGCAACTCACGCAACGAGATCTACGTGTATACGCGCACGGGGAATCCGTTGATGACGATGGGCACCTCCCGGTACATCGCGGTCTCGAGCTCCCGGGTGTTCAAGTTCGATGCGCGCGGCCGCTACGAGCGCGAGATCGGTCAGGACATTTACGGGTCGCTCTTCGCCCAGCAGGCCCGCGTCGATCGTGACGATAACGTCTGGATCGTGGACCGTATGTCCGGTCAGGTGATCAGGTTCAATCCGCAGGGCCGGATCGACTTGGTGCTGTCCCGTAAGCCCGAGGTCCTGGGTGGCGCGGTGGCGGCGCCTCGGGGCGGTGGGCCGGGTGGCGGCGGTGGTGGCGGTGGCGCGCCTGCCGCGGGCGGTGGTGGACGTGGCGGGGCCCCCACAATGCCGGAGGGCGAGTCGTTCAACGGCCCAACCGACGTCGTGTGGGACTCCCAGGGCAACATCTACGTGGCCGATGGAGTCGCCCGGACGCGCATCGCGAAGTATGACTCCGAGGGGCGATTCATCACGAACTTCGCCGCACCGGGAGCCGCTAACATCTCCGGCATGCAGATCGACGCGCAGAACAACCTGTATGTCGCCGATTACGGCAATCAGCGCATCGTGGTGGTGAACTCACAGAACGGCCAGCAGATTCGCGAGATGCGGGGCTTCGGCTCGCCGATGGCGATCTGCATTTCGCCGGCACCGAACCAGTTCCTGTACGTGTCGAACTCGAACCCGCCTGACAACCTCGAGGTCGGGGGCGAGATCTACAAAGTGCGGCTCGACGGCACGATCGTCGGGCGCTTCGGCACGGTCGGGAAGCGTGTCGGCCAGTTCGGCACGGTGAACGCGATCGACTGCCGGGTCGAGAACGACCTGCTGGTGGGAGAGGTAGGCAACTGGAGGGTGCAGCGGGTCACGCTCCGGTAGGAGTAGCCCGAGTCGGTAGGCAAGGCGGCGGCGAGCTTGGCAACGATCCTGATCGTCGATGACGACGAGAACGATCGGGTCGGGCTCGCCGCCGCTCTGCGTTCGGAAGGTTACGAGATCCTGCTGGCGCGCGACGGGGACGAGGCGCTCGACCTCTACCTCGCGCGGCGCGTGCATGTCGTGGTCACGGACATGGTGATGCCGGGTAGGGACGGGCTCAGCCTCATCTCCGCGATCCGGGACGTCGATCCGGACGCATCGATCGTGGCCGTCTCCGGGAAGAGCCAGAGCCAACTCGAGGCCTCGAAGATCTACGGGGCCCACAGCATGCTCGAGAAGCCGATCGACCCCAAGGCCCTAGTGACCGCGGTGCGGGAGGCTGTGGCCGCGCGCGGAACGTGAGGCCCGGCGCGCACGGACCCTTCGCGATGTGCGTCGCGCTGTGCGGTTTCGCCGCGTGCGCCGGTGAGCCTGCCGCAGAGGGCACACCCTCCGATCCCGATGCCGTGCGTCCGTTCACCATCGCTGTGTCCGATGCCGTGCTCTCCGACCTCGAGGAGCGGCTCGCGCGCACGCGGCTGCCCGATGCCGGTCCGGGCGCGGCATGGGAGATGGGTACCGACCGCGCCTACCTCGATGGGCTGCTGGAGTATTGGCGCGAGGGGTTCGACTGGCGGGCGCAGGAGCGAGCGCTCAACGAGCTCGATCACTTCACGACGACGATCGACGGCGTGGATGTGCACTTCATCCACCAGCGCTCACCGAACCCCGACGCTGTGCCGCTCCTGCTCGTGCACGGATGGCCGGGCTCCTTCGTCGAGTTCGTCGGTCTCGTAGGCCCGCTGACCGACCCCGCGGCGCACGGGGGCGTCGGCGCCGACGCCTTCCACGTGGTCATCCCGTCCTTGCCGGGGTTCGGCTTCTCAGGCAAGCCGACCGAGCGGGGGTATGGCCCGGAGAAGATGGGGGACATGCTCGCCGCTCTCATGGAGCGTCTCGGGTACGATCGGTACGGCGTTCAGGGCGGGGACTGGGGCGCGATCATCGGGCGGTCGCTCGCGGGGAACTACCCGGACCACGTGATCGGCCTGCACAGCAACTTCATGACGGGCGGGCCGCCCGCCGGCGTGGCCGACCCGAACGAGGGGGTGCCGGCGGTCGAGCTCGAGCTCCGGGCGGAGCGCACGGAGGCGTTCGCGGAAGGAAGCGCCTACCAAGAGATCCAGGGCACCAAGCCCCAGACGCTCGGCTACGGCCTGAACGACTCGCCTGCGGGCCTCGCGGCATGGATCGTCGAGAAGTTCCAGGGCTGGAGTGACAACGACGGAGACCCGGAGACGGCGTTCACGAGGGACCAGATCCTCACGAACGTCACGCTCTACTGGGTGACGGAGACCATCACGTCTTCGACGCGCATCTACTACGAGTCCCGCCACACGCCTGCGACACGCCCCGTGCGCTACGTGGAGGTCCCGACGGGAGTGGCCGTCTTCCCGAAGGAGATCTACTTCGTCCCGCGTCGTTGGGCCGAGGCTCGCTACAACATCGTGCGTTGGACGGTGATGCCGCGCGGCGGCCACTTCGCCGCGCTCGAGGAGCCCGAGCTGCTGGTCGAGGACGTGCGCGCGTTCTTCAGAGACCTGCGTTAGGCCCAGATCTCTACGCCGAGCGCTCCAGCGCCTGGCGTAGGTCGTCGATCACGTCCGTCGGGGCTTCGAGTCCGACCGATATGCGCACGAGGCCCGGAGTGATGACCACCGCCAGGCGCTCCTCCTCGGTGAGCTTGGCGTGCGTCGTCGAGGCAGGGTGACTCGCGATCGTGCGCGTGTCCCCGAGGTTCGCGGTGAGCGAACACATTTGGAGGGCGTCGAGGAAGCGCTTCCCATGCTCGAGACCGCCCACGAGCCGAAACGAGAGCACCGCGCCGCCGCCGGTCATCTGGCGCTTGGCCAGGTCGTACTGCGGGTGTGACGCCAGGAACGGGTACTTCACGTCCGCGACACCCTTCTGCCCCTCGAGCCAGCGCGCCACGAGCATCGCGTTCTCGGAGTGCTTCTCCATGCGGAGCTCGAGCGTCTCCACGCTCTTCGACAGGATCCAGGCGTTGAAGGGCGAGAGCGCGGGGCCCGTCGTGCGCGCGAAGTCGAAGATCTTCTTGACCAGGTCGGCTCGCCCGACCACGACGCCACCCATCACGCGCCCCTGCCCGTCGATGAACTTGGTGGCCGAATGGATCACGAGGTGCGCGCCGAACTCGAGGGGGCGCTGGTGGATCGGCGTCGCGAAGGCGTTGTCGACCGCCAGGATCAGATTCCGCTTCGCCGCGAGCGCACCCAAGCGCTGCAGGTCGACGAGATCCACCGCGGGATTCGTCGGCGTCTCGGCGAAGATGAGGCGGGTGTTCTCCTGGACCTGGGCGTCCCAGGAATCCGGATCCCACGCGTCGAAGTACGAGTGCGAGATCCCCCAGCGGGGCAGGATCTTGGTCAGCATCGTGTGCGTCGCCCCGAAGATCGAGCGGCAGCACAGGAGGTGGTCGCCGGCCGAGAGCAGCGCGCCGAACGTCGCGAACACGGCCGCCATGCCGGTCGCGGTCGCGTGTCCGGCCTCGGCTCCCTCTAGGATCCGGATCTTCTCCGCGAGCTCGGCCACGTTGGGGTTCGTGAACCGGCTGTAGATGTTGCGATCGATCTCGTCCGCGAAGGCTGCCCGCATCTCCTCGCTGTCGTCGAACACGAAGCTCGACGTCGCGAAGATGGGGACCGAGTGCTCCCGGTGCGACGTAACCGGAGCTTGAGTCCGGACGGCGGAGGTCTGCGGCTTCGGGTCCGTCATCGCTCGAGCGTGCCTATCTGCGGGATCCCCGCTTCTTGCGAGGCGCGGCCCGCTTGGCGGCCTTCCGCTTCGCCGGCGCCGCGCGCTTGGCCGACGCCTTCTTCTTGGACGCCTTCTTCTTCGCCGGCGCATCCTTGCCGGACGCTACGGGCCGGAGGGCACGCACGGCCTTGCCGGCCCGCCAGATCTCTTCGTTGCCGAGAGCCGCAAGCTCCTTTTCGAGCCGCTCGCGATAGTCGGGACGGCTGCACGTGGTGATGACGATGCGCGCCTCGTTCCCCGACTCGACGCTCTTGTAGAGCTCCTCGTAGACGGGCGCCACGGCCTCGCGGAATTTGTGCCGCCAGTCGAGCGCGCCCCGCTGTGCCGTGGTCGAGCAGTTGGCGTACATCCAGTCCATGCCGTTCTCGGCGACCAGCGGCATGAGGCTCTGCGTGAGCTCCTCTACGGTCTCGTTGAATGCCTCCGACGGCGAGTGGCCGTGTTTCCTCAAGCACTTGAACTGCGCCTCGAAGATGCCGGCGATGGCACCCATCAGGACGCCGCGCTCTCCGGTCAGGTCGGAGAGCACTTCCTTCCGGAAGTCGGTCTCGAACAGGTAGCCGGACCCGACGCCGATGCCGAGCGAGATCACCCGCTCTTTGGCGCGACCGGTCGCGTCCTGGAAGATGGCGTAGCTCGAGTTGAGGCCCTTCCCCTGGAGGAAGAGGCGGCGGAGCGACGTGCCCGAGCCCTTGGGCGCCACGAGCACCACGTCGATGTCCTTCGGCGGGATGACCCCGGTGTCCTCCTTGAACGTGATCGCGAAGCCGTGCGAGAAGTAGAGGCACTTCCCCTTGGTGAGGTGCGGCTTGATGGTGGGCCACAAGGCGATCTGGCCGGCGTCGGAGAGCAGGTACTGGATGATCGTGCCGCGCTTCGCGGCCTCCTCGATGTCGAAGAGCGTCTTCCCGGGGACCCAGCCGTCCTCGACAGCCTTGTCCCACGTCTTCGTGCCCTTCCGCTGGCCCACGATGACCTTGAAGCCGTTGTCGCGCAGGTTGAGCGCCTGGCCGGGGCCCTGCACGCCGTATCCGAGGATCGCGATGGTCTCGCTCTTGAGGGCCGCCTTGGCCTTCTTGAGGGGCCATTCCCCACGCGTGACCACGTTCTCTTTCTCGTCACCAAACTGAATCTGCGCCATGTGTCGTCCTTTGAGGTGAATCAGTGCTTAACGCCCCTCGCCATCGCCATGGCGCCACTGCGCACCACGGTTTCGATTTCGGCGAGGTCGGCTACCGTGTCCATGAACCGATCGATCTCGGGCCCATTGCCCACCAACTCCAACGTCCCGTGCCCTTCGTCGTACCCGAGGACGTGCCCGCCGAAGCCCTTCAGGAGGGTAGCGAGCTTCGCGCGCGAACTCTCAGGAGCCCGGATCTTGAAGAGCGCCAGCTCACGCTCGATGTGGTCGACCCCCGTCATGTCCACGATGCTCACCACGTCCACGAGCTTGCCGACCTGCTTGCAGATCTGGTGGATGACCTCGTCCGAGCCCGTCGTGACCACGGTCAGCCGCGACACGGAGTCGTTGTCCGTGGGGGCGACATTCAGGCTCTCGATGTTGTATCCACGCGACGAAAACAGGCTGGCGACCCGTGCCAGGGCGCCTGCCTGATTCTCCAGTAGAATCGCGATGATATGACGCATGGGGGTGTCCTTGGGGGCCTTCCGACCTCGCCTCCGTAAGGGGGCAAGTTCGCCCCGGACGCGCGACTATTGCAATGGGCCGAATCCCCTTCGACTTTGTAGCGTGACGCAAACCCAAGTCAAAGACAAGCCGATCCGCTCAGGCACGCGCCCGGGCCGGGTCCTGAGCGGCGCCGACATGATCGTCGAGGTCCTCGCATCCGAGGGCGTCGACACGATCTTCGGCTATAGCGGCGGCGCCATTCTGCCCACGTACGACGCGGTGTTTCGCTACAACGCCGAGCACGCCGCGGGCGGCAAAGAGCCGATGCCGCTGATCGTTCCCGCGAACGAGCAGGGCGCGGGCTTCATGGCCGCCGGATACGCGCGGGCCAGCGGGAAGCCAGGCGTGGTGCTCGTGACGTCCGGCCCCGGTGCCACCAACTGCGTGACCCCGGTCAGGGACTGCATGGCCGACTCGGTTCCCATCGTGGTCCTCTGCGGGCAGGTGCCCACGGGTGCCGTGGGTACCGATGCGTTCCAGGAGGCTCCGGTGACCACCATCATGGGCACCGCCGCCAAGCACGTGTTCCTGGTCACCGACCCCGAGAAGCTCGAGGCCACGGTGCGCACCGCGTTCGAGATCGCCCGCACGGGTCGGCCCGGTCCGGTCGTCGTCGATATTCCCAAGGACGTGCAGAACTGGGAGGGAGCGTTCCGCGGCGAGGGACGGCTTCCGATTCCTGGGTACCGGCAGCGTCTGGAGCTCGTCGACAGCCAGACGATGGGCGAGGACGGTTGTCGCGAGTTCTTCGAGATGCTCGCCGAGAGCCGCCGGCCTCTGATCTACGCCGGCGGAGGGGTGATCAAGGCGAACGCGAGCGAGGGGCTACGCGCCCTCGCGGAGACGTTCGGCATCCCGGTCGTCACGACGCTGATGGGACTCGGCGCGATGGATACCACGCGCCCGCTCGCTCTGCACATGCTCGGCATGCACGGTGCCGCGTACGCCAATTACGCGGTGGACGACTGCGACCTGCTCATCGCCGTGGGCGCGCGCTTCGACGACCGCGTCGCGGCCGCTCCACTGAAGTTCGCTCCCAAGGCGCGGCGCGTAGTGCACCTGGACATCGATCCCTCCGAGATCGGCAAGGTCAAGCGCGCGGACTGGCACTACGTCGGCCGTCTGCGTGAGGCGCTCGATGCTCTGGTCGCGTACGGAAACCACACGGCGTTCAAGGGCGAGTTCGCGACGTGGCACGCCGAGGTCGGCGCGCTCAAGACCACGTACGCGATGAACTACGACCGGCAGAGCGCGCTCATCCAGCCCCACCACGTGCTCGAGACGATGAACCGCATCACACGCGGCGACGCCATCGTCTCCACGGGCGTGGGCCAGCATCAGATGTGGGCCGCCCAGTACTGCGACTTCCGTGAGCCGAATCTCTGGCTCACGTCCGGCAGCATGGGCACGATGGGCTTCGGCCTGCCCGCCGCGATCGGCGCACAGTTCGCGCGCCCCGACCGGCTGGTCATCGACGTGGACGGCGACGCGAGTATCCGCATGAACCTGGGCGAGCTCGAGACCGTCACTACGTACAACCTGCCCATCAAGGTCATGGTGCTGAATAACTTCGGTGACGGCATGGTGATGCAGTGGCAGCGACTCTTCTTCAAGGGTCGGCTGTCGGGGAGCGACAAGTCGCTCCGCAAGAAGGACTTCGTGAAGGCGGCGGAGGCGGACGGATTCGGATACGCGAAGCGGCTGGACCGGAAAGAGGACGTGCCTCGCGTCATGGAGGAGTTCCTGAGCGCCGACGGGCCGGCCTTCCTCGACGTGATCATCGACCCGGGGGCGAGTGTGTACCCGATGGTGGGACCGGGGCTCTCGTATCGGGAGATGATCACGGGGGACTTCATACCGAATCGGTATGAGGGACATAAGCCGGTCGAGCCGGAGTCCTCCGAAATGTTCTAGGGTTAGCGACACCGCCGTCCTGCAGGTTGCCTGCGTAAAGGGTCGGGGGCGACGTCGCTAACCCAGCCGACGGGTTTCCGACATCGAGTGTCGGAAACCCGCCTCGAGAGGCGACATGCTTCGCACGTCGCCCACGGGAGTCGGCCGTGCGAATGCGTCGAGGTGGTTGGGGGAGGGACGGGTAGGGTGGTGCAGTTCAATTGAGGGTGACACGTGCCTAGGGCACGGTCGTGTGCTCCTCTCGATTGCGGTTACCGCGAATACAATGCGGCCACGAGCTGAAGCAGCAGCTCCTCGCCATTCGCGAGTGGCGGGTTGGCGGGCAGGCCGGGAAGCGCGAAGCGCGACTTCTCGATGCACTCCTGGATCTGGGAGAACTGGACGTTGAGTCTACGCATGGGTCGCGTGGCCGCACGCGGTCAGGAGCTTGCAAGAGTGGATGGTCATCGGAGGAAGCTCATCCCCAGCACCAGGACACCGAGCAGCACAAGGAGTCCCACAAGCAAGTAGTGCCGCCGCGTCTGCTTAACGAGCTCTTGGTTGACGATGCCCTGCAACCGCGTTTGTCCCTCTTGAAGCCCGGAGATTGATTGCTCCAGCCGCTTGACCGACTCCACGAGCTTGCCGATGGCGCGGATATCATCGTGCAACTCTACGAAACCGAGCTCCCTAAGGGACAGGAGGAGCTCCTTCATCCTGACGGAGATCGGAACCAGCCCGTTCGCGGCCGCCTGGGTCGCGTCCACTGCTCCCTCGAGAGACTCGCGAACGTCGCGGTACCCACCCATCTCCGTTCGCAGTTGGTTCAGAGCCTCGATGAGCTCGGACGCTTCTTCTTCAGCCTGGAGGAAGCGGTCACGCACGCTGTCTTCAGTCATGTCTGGTTACGCCGGAATGAGGATGAGCGATCGCCGTTCGCCGCAGACGCGTCATCAACGGCGCGACCAGCTCGACGGCCAGATGAGGAGGGAGGCGACCACATAGCTCTCGCTGAAACGGGCGACCGGCTCCTGAAGCCAGAATCGCACTTTGGACGAGCCGCTGACCAGGGCGCCCACGCGATTCGACGAACGACGTGAGGTCCGCCACGACCGTCGCGAGATCCTGCTCCGAGGCGCCGTACTTCTCCCGCCCGAACGCCAGCGCCGCACGCACGTCCTCCGTGACCCTTTCCCAATCTGGATCCGTCACGCAGGCTTCCGCAAATGCTCTGAGGAATAGGAAAGCGGGCTGATCCGGATAGGAATTCAGTTGCCGCGCTGCGGCTCCGCGGAGCTCCTCCGCGTGCCGGCTCGATACGACCTCTTCCAGTACCAGCCTGAGGGCATCCGCTCCCAGCCCTCCCTTGGCCCCGATCTCTTCGAGTCGAACGTCCCAGTCGGTTTGCGTGAGATACTGGAGGACCCTCTTCTTGAGAACCTCCGAACCGTTGATCGCCGTCACGGCCTGGGACGCTGCCTGGAGCATTTCGCTGAGTCCACGCCGACGCGCGAGCTCCACTGTCTCGTAGATGAACTCGATCAGAAGCTTGGCGCCGTGCACGATCCGCAGAGTGGGGTCGGCGGGTGCGTTGCGGGCGAACTCCTGCTGGAGAATATCTCCCCGGCGCACCTGATATGCCCGACCGTAATTCCCAAGTGCGACCGCCATCGAATCGCCCTCTTGATCGCCGAGCACGAGCTGGAGTTCTCGCTTCGCCCAGTCGAGCGTGTAATCGCGAACTACACCCAATGTGACTAAGTGGTAGACGGCCTTCTCGGAGGCTTGCTTCTCGGCGTCGCCCTCGTGCTTTCCGTGCGAAAGACCGACCCAGCTGAATGCTACCGCCTTGTCCGGCACGATCGAGCCCAGCCGGCCCAGGACGTGCTTGACCATTTGAAGATCCTCGTCGAGGCCCGCAAAGGCACGCGTGTGAAAGTAGAGCGCACGTGTGACATCGTCGGCCTCATCCCACTCCACGTCATCGACGAGCTCAATGACTGTTTCGATCGGAGTATTGGGATCCAACAGTTGCCGAGCACGACGAGGGTGGTCGACGGAAAGAACGATGTCGCAATGGGCGGTGTGTTGGTCCCTCCCGGCGCGACCTGCCTGCTGATAGAAGGCCTCCACGGTCTGTGGAAGTCCCAAGTGCGCGGTGAAACGAATGTTCGGCTTGTCGATGCCCATGCCGAACGCGTTTGTGCATGCCAGGACGCTGATGCGATTGCGCTTGAAGTCCCGAGCCACTCGCATGTTGTGCTCTTCCCAATCGCCCGAGATCCCTTTGGGCGCCGAGCCGCTGTAGGTCTCGACCCTCATGCGGAGCGTTTCAGCAAGCCCCTGGGCAACGGCCAGCGTCCCAAACTGCCGATTCACGTGAGGGCAAAACACGAGTCCTGCCCCCCCCGTTTCCGCCGCCCGTCGCATAGAAGGAGCCGTGCGTAAGCCCGAAACGCTGCGGCATCCCCTGCACGAGGCCCGATAGACGGGCGGCTTTCTCGTCGGAACGGCACGCCACGACTCCGAACGTGAGCTCCGGCCGATCGAAATCCTTGGGCGTCACGATTGCGTCTACGCCGCGGATGACCAGTGCTCGCTGTACATCCTTGAGGACTACCCGGCTGGCGGTTCCGGTCAACCCCACCAGTGGAGGAGCGGGTTCTCCAGATCGCGTGCAATAGTCTCGAGTTGTTCTGCCAAGGTTCAGGTAGGCAGTGCGGAAGTCATGACCCCACTCCGAGACACAATGGGCCTCGTCGATGGCAATCAGCGAGATCGGGCTGTTCACCGTGAGGCGCCTCAGGGTCTCCCGGAATGGGATCGACTGGAAACGCTCCGGTGAAACGAAACAGAATTTGTAGTGCCCCGACGCGAACGCGCTCAGGAGTTCGTCCCGTTCTTGAACGCGTTGCCGGCTGCTGAACCCCAGCGTGCGGTCCAGACCCGTCGTTCGAAGGTTATCCATCTGATCCTCCATCAACGAGATGATGGGATCGACAACCAGGCACGGCCCGGGCCGTAGTAGAGCGGCAAGCTGAAAGGCAATGGACTTGCCACGGCCCGTGGGCAGGAGCACCAGCGTGTCCCTTCCCTGGAGCGCCCTCGAGATGCACTCCCACTGGCCCTCCCAGAACGCTCCCTTTCGGAAGATCCACTTCAGGAACCACTCACCGTCTGCGCTATCGAGATCTGCGGCGGCGCTGGGTTGACCTGCCCACGCTGGCAGATCGAGCGGCCGCACCGGCAGCACCACGTCGGAGATGAAGTAACGCCCAGCGGACTCCGGGCAAATCAACTCGAAGGGCCCTCCTTCCACTGATCGGCCTAACCGCAGGACTTCGAGCTGCACGTCAGGCCTGGGAATGGGCTCGACAGCCCAGAGCCGACTCAGACGATGCAGCACCTCACCGACCTGACCGATCGCATCCCGAATCAGTTCCGGAGAAAGACCGTGCGCGGTAGGGACCTGCACTGCCCAGGAGCCTCTTAGTGGGAGATGGCCCGAGATAACGGCGGTCAGGCATGCAACTTGGAGCTGGTGCAGGAGTCGGTGATGCGTGAGCGCGAGGTGCTCAGGCGTGATCGCGGGGATGGATCCCGGCCGACCAAGGAGCTCGGTCAGCCGTCCCCACGGCGCGCCCGAACGCTGGCGGAGCATCTCCGTGGTGACTCGAATCACCTCGTAGCCGGCCCGGCTCAAGCCTTCGGTGAATACTCGATCCGCATCGGTATGCGGACCGTGACCGGCCCCGTCGAGCTCCACCACAACTCGCGAGCCAGCAGGGTGAGTGAGGAGGACGTCGGCGCGTGAGGCGGGTGGCATTCCCGCGGCCAAAGACTCGACGTGCACCTGCGCCTGCACCGACCATCCCGACGAGTACTTCCGAATCTCTCCTTGGATCCAATTCACCAACTCGCGCTCCTCCGGAGAATCGAAGGCCCCGGGCGAATGCGGCGAAGGTGGATGAGCGGCCTGGATCGCGAGTAGCTCCGCCAGGGCGGAGGCCGACAGCTCCCGCCAACGTGGCGCGCAGCGTGCTTCGACTCCCGCCTCGATCTCACCGAACGCGATCGGAGTGGCACCCCGAAGCAGCAGGTCCCTCGCGAGAGAGACCACGGTCCGATCAACGCCTAACGGGCGCCTAGCGCTCGGAAGCGGGAAGTCGAGTCGCCATCCGGCGAAGCTCCGTACCACTCGTGGGTCGATATCTCCCAGATTGATCAATGCGACCAGGGCCTGCGGAAGAGCCACGGACTCGAAGGCTTCTACCTGGTAGCCCGCCTCCACCGGTTCTGCGACGTAGACGACAGGC
Organism: Gemmatimonadota bacterium; assembly: GCA_009692205.1. Classification (GTDB taxonomy): domain Bacteria; phylum Gemmatimonadota; class Gemmatimonadetes; order Longimicrobiales; family Gaopeijiaceae; genus UBA2982. The sequence goes on from SHZR01000002.1 coordinate 26,776, forward strand.
ACCTCGAGCCGGACGGAGGTTGTGTCGGGACTCGCCTGGCTCGGCCTCGTCTGCTGCGCCTCACGGGCATCCGGCTGGCCAACGGCCCTCGTGCCCTCGCACTGCGGATAAGTGGTGCAGCCCCAGAACTGTCCACCCGCGTTCTTCCCTTTCCTAGCCGTCCGCATCATCATCGGGGCCCCACATTCGGGACAGGCAAGGCCCTTGTCCGGAATGTTGCTCCCAGAGTCGGACACAGCTCCCGTAGCCGGCGGGGCGGCGCGCCCGAGGGCAAGTCCCTGGGTCAGCTCTTGATGCAGGCGCTTCGCTCGTCGCGTGCTTCTGAACGAGAGCTCATGCGCGATCGCGGCGAGCGTCGCCTGGTCGCCGGAGGTGGTTGCCTTTTCGGCGGCCGCGGCGAGCTGCTCGGAGCTGTGTGCCTGGTACGGCCGTCCGCTCGTCATTGGCTAGATATACGCTAGGTGTGCGTTAAACCACACCGGCTCGCCCCAAACCATACGTCGGCCTCGTGCCTCAGTTAGGAGTCAGAGGATACACCCTCTACGCGCAACTGATTCAAGCCCTTCGTCCAGCCGCCCAAGCTTCGTGGGCCGCGGCGTCGACGTTAGGGATATGACCCCCAGGCGGGGGAGCTCGGTAGGTCCGTGCAGGGCACGTCAAACCGTTCCTGGCTCGGCACCTAACCCTCCCTGGCCACGCCGGGGCAACTTCCAGTCGAGAGGTATGGCTTGCATCTGGCGGGCCTCTTGGGAACCCCGGGACTCAGGCGATAGTCGACCCGGCTTCTCTTGCAACCGCGCCCACCGCTTCAGGTCGATCCGTACCGGCTGATCTACTCCGTGGGGGATTCCGGTGTCCACGTTCTGGGGGTACTTCACGGACGCCGTGACTTCGATCGCAGGGGTCGATCGGATCTAGGCTGAAGGCACACGTGAGCGGTACATCGCTCGCTCACAGATACCGCTGCGGCGGGGGCTCCCTGAGGTTGTAGTGCGACGACATGGCGAAGCCGTAGGCGCCCGTGTTCGCGATCAGAAGCACGTCGCCCTCGCTGGTCGGAGGGAGTAGCCGGTCGAGCCCGAGCGTGTCGCCGGTCTCGCAGATGGGCCCGACGACGTTGGCGCGTTCGGTGGGCTCTTCGGCCAGACGGGTCAGGTTCACGATCTCGTGGTACGATCCGTAGAGCGCCGGCCGGATGAGCGCGTTCATGCCGGTGGCGACGCCGATGTACCGCACGGCGCCCTTGCCCTTGGTCTGCGTGACCCGCGCGAGGATCACGCCGGATTCGGCGACTACGAAGCGGCCGGGCTCGAGCCAGATGGCCTTGCCGGGGTTGGCCGCCTTGAGGTGCGTGAGGCCCGCCGCGACGGCACCGAGGTCGAGCGGATCCTGGCCGGGCTTCTCGGGAACGCCGAGCCCGCCGCCGACGTCGAGGAACACGACATCGGGGAAGAGGCGCGCGGCTTGGGCGAGCGTCTCGCCGAGGTGCGCCCAGTGGTCGGGGGTGAGGATGCCGCTACCGGAGTGCGCGTGGAGCCCTACGACGCGCACTTTTTCGATCGCGGCGAGCTTCGCCACGTCCTCGAGCTCGAAGAGCGGCACGCCGAACTTGGCTTGCTGGCCCGCGGTGCGAACCTTGTCGTGGTGCCCTTTGCCCACGCCGGGGTCGATGCGCAGGAAGACGTCGGCGCCGCGGAAGAGCTGCGGCCAGCTCCGCAGCGGGTAGATCGAGTCGAGCGTGGTGTGGACGCCGAGTTCGAGCGCGGCGCGGTATTCGTCGCGCGGCGCGAAGTTCGGCGTGAAGAGGATCTCGGAGGGATCGATGCCGGGGAAGAGCTCGCGGACGCGCTGGATCTCTCCCGGCGACACGCACTCGAACGCGGCCCCGGCGGCGCGGACGCGCTCGAGAATCTCGGGGTTCGAGTTCGCCTTCATGGAGTAGAGGACGCGATCGACCGATTCGAATCCCTTCAATGCTTTCAGGCGCTCGTCGACCGTCTCGAGGTCGTAGACGTAGGCCGCGAGGTCGTCGCCTAGGCACTCGAGGAGCGCGTCACGCTTGCGCTCCCACCACCGCAGCGGGCGGGTCGTCGAAGCGTCACGCCCGCCGGGCTGCAGCTCTTCCCAGCTCGGGCCGAACACATCGGGGCTTTCGGCCTGCGCGATCAGCTGTGCGTGCAGCAGGCGCACGAGCTTGTCCGCCTGATCCTCGTCGACGACGACCGTCAGGTTCAGGTCGCTCGCGGCCTGCGAGAGCAGGTGGATGCGCTGCTGCTCGAACAGCTGCAGCGCGGGTCCGAGCCGGTACAGCAGCCCGCGGATGCGGCGTCCCACGAGGCTCACCGCGGCGCACGTGTGGATGATGGTGACGCGGCAGATCTTGCTGAGCTCGTCCTCGACGCGCTCGAGCATGCCCGCCTCGAGTAGGTTGGCCTCCTCATCGAGCGAGACCGTCACGTTGGTCTCGGACGTCGACACCAGGTCGATGGACAGGCCGCACCGGCCGAAGGCCGCGAACGCCTTCGCGAGGAAGCCGACCTCCTGCCACATGCCGACGGTCTCCATGGAGACGAGCACGATGCTCTTCTTGCAGGATATCGCCTTCAGCTGGGCCGGGCCTTCCGCCGCGCCCCGGCGGATGACGGTGCCCTCGACGTCGGGCATCGCGGTGCTGTGCACATGGATCGGGATGCCCCGCTCGCGCAGCGCGGGGATGCAGCGCGGGTGGAGGACCTTGCTGCCGGTCGTCGCGATCTCCTGGGCTTCGCGGTAGTCGAGCTGGCGGAGCAGCCGCGCGGACGGCACGACGCGGGGGTCGGCGGTGAACATGCCGGGGACGTCGGTCCAGATCTCCAGGTGCTCCGCCGACAGCTTGCCTGCCAGATACGCCGCGGCCGTGTCGGAGCCGCCGCGTCCGAGCACTACGGTCTCACCCGCGGCGTTGCGGGCGGTGAACCCCTGCGTGAGCGGCACGCCGTCCACCTGGCCGAGCCGCGCGACCAGCCCCGGGTCGGCCGCGGCGTCGCACTCGGCCGACAGGTAGGTCGCGGCCTCCGAGCCGTTGCCTCGGTCCACGCTCATCAGGAGGTCGCGGGCGTCGAGCCACGTGACCGGGATTCCCGCACGACGGAGCGACTCGGCGCCCAATCGCGTGGCCATCCGCTCGCCGAAGGCGAGTAGGCGCGCGCGCGTCCTGGGCGTGAGCTCATTCACCAGCGCCACGCCCTCCACGAGCGCGCGCAGCTCCCTGCGGTCGGGCCCGATGGCTGCCTCGGACTCGTCCAGCGTGAAGCCCAGGTCAGCCGCCAACGACTGGTGACGGGCTTCGATGTCCGAGAAGACCTCTGCGTGCTTGCGCGTGAGCGCACGGGACGCGAGGGTCTCGAGGCCCTGCGTGACTCCGCTCAGCGCGGAGTGCACGATGAGGGGGCGGTACCCGGCCGCGAGGCGTGCGCGCACGACGTTCGCGATCGTGACCCAGTTCGCGGCGGTCGAGACGGAGGTGCCGCCGAACTTCAGGACGATCCAGCGTGGGTGTTCGTGGGCCATGAGGTCGCTAGTACGCAGGCTGGGAGCGGCGCGGATCGGAAAAGCGCCCCGAGCCGGGCTCCCGTCAAGCGCGCGCGGTCACGCCGCCGATCAATCTGCTGGGTCCAGCGTTCCCGCCGCGCGCCTCCGCCGGGCCTCTGCGTCGCGCGCGCGCTGCAGGACCTCCGGCGGAATCTCGTCTCCGACGACGAGGCCCTGCGGGGTGGCCGGCGCGAAGTAGATGCGCGCGTTGGCCATCTCCTGCGTGGTCTCCTCGCCGTACGTCACGTCGATGGTCGGGTCGGGGTTCCACCGATTGCCGGACGAGTTGTCGAACCACCACGTCATGTGGAGCGTCGAGCCCGCGGGTACGAAGCGCGGCTCGAGGTACTCGTAGAGGAACTGCCAGTCGAAGTGGTAGTTCGGGACCGAGAGCAGCGTCTCCATCCGGCCGTCCGGGTACTCGAGCTCGTACTTCATCGCCTTGCCGCGGTAGTGCATGTGCGGCCCCATGGAGAGGAGGTAGGTGTCCTCCGGGATCGGCCGCTCCTTGGTCACCACGTAGTTGGCGTCACCCGCCGGGATGCGAAACTCGCGCTGCATGTTGATGTCGGTGTCGACCACGTAGTCGATGACGTCGCCCGGCTCGTAGAACGAGAACCCGGCTCGAGTGTTGTCGACGATCGCGGTGCCCGGCCCGGTGTCCTTGTGGTAGTGCATGTTGACCGTGATGAAGGGATCCTCGGGCAACAGGATGCCCCACCCCTCGGGGAACGAGAACGGTCCGCGACCCGGCACCCCGACGCCCATGTGGCTCGACACGATGTGGTGGACCCACGGACCTCCGGGCTGGAGCTCCGCCTGCGACACCCAGCGGGCCTCGGTGTGTGCGCCCTCGGGGACGGGCATGTTGAACGTCGGCTGCCAGTCCTCGACGTCGTCACCAAGGGGCACGGGCTCCTCGAGCTCCACGACGAGGTCGGGCTCGCCGATCCACCAGCCGGACTCCGGCACAGCCGATCCGGACGCTGCGATCTCCGCGAGCTCCGCGGCGGACGGGGCGTCGTGGGGGTCGCCCGCGGGCGCTCCCGCGTCCACCCAGGCGATCAGCGTCGCGCGCTCGGCGGGCTCCAGGTAGCGCTCGCTCTTGAACTCACCCTTGTGCTGCTCGTGGGCACCCCAGGGCGGCATGTATCCGCTCTCGATCGCGCTCTTGATCCTCGGCGCCCACCTGCGCGCTTCTTCGTAGGACATCAGCGACATCGGGGCGGTGAGCCCGCCGACGTTCGGACCCGCCGGCTGATGACACGCGACGCAGTTCCGGTAGAAGACCGGGAGCGCGTCGGCGTAGAAGGTGGGCGCCGGGCCCGACTGGGCGGCCGCTTCGACGGCGACGCCGAGTGCGACGGCCAGGGGAAGAATCACTCTTACGGTCGCGATGCTCATCGGACCCTCCTACGAGGGGCAGTCGTCCGGAGTCTGGATCGATCTGCGTCCCACGGTAGCCGCGGCGGCCGGCGCCCGCCAGATTAGCCGGCGCGGTGCCCCGGTCGCCGCCCACAAACCTGGAGGAACGTGAAGATGAGGCTCCTGACTCTAGCCGCCCTGGCGCTCTTGGCGGCAGCTGCCCCCGCGAGCGCGCAGCTCGCCCGCCCGAACGCCGACGGCGTGAACTTCGCCCATGTCCACCTGAACGTTGCCGACATGGAGCTGCACAAGCGCCTCTGGGTCGAGCATTTCGACGGGGTGGTGGTCACGAAGGGGCCCCTCACCGTCGTGAAGGTCCCGAACATGCTGATCGCGCTCACGCAGCGCGCCCCGACCGGCCCGTCGCAGGGGACGGCCATGGACCACTTCGGGTTCAAGGTCCGCAGCGTGGCCGAGTTCGTGGCGGAATGGCGCGCCGCGGGCTACGAGGTGCAGTCCGAGTTCACGGGCTCCGAGGGATTCCCCAACGCGTACCTGCTCGCTCCCGACGGCGTCCGCTTCGAGATCCAAGAAGAGGCCACGCTTCCGGTGAAGGTGTCCGCCTACCACATCCACTTCTGGGTGCCTGAGGCGCAGATCCAGCCGCTCATGGCGTGGTACGCGGAGAACTTCGGCATGGTGATCCAGTCGCGCGGCACGATCCAGACTGCAGGTGATGTGCCCGGCATGAACCTGAGCTTCGCCCCGTGTCCGGCGAACGCGGAGTGCGGGCCGACCCAGGGCCGCGCCATCGACCACATCGGCTTCGAGGCTGTCGGCCTCGTCCAATTCGCGGAGCGGCTCAAGGCTCGCGGGATCGTCTACCAGACGGAGCCGAGGACGATCGACGCGATCGGGCTCACGATCTCGTATCTCGTGGATCCGGCCGGCGTACGCATCGAGGTGACCGAGGGGTACCACCTGTACTGAGTCCCTGTCACTCCTTCCGCGAAACACCGCGGCCCCGTCCCTTCCGGGACGGGGCCGCTTTGCTGATCAGCCGTTGCAGATCTCGCCGAGGTACCCACCGCCGCCGCAGTAGGTCGGGTCCTGCAGCTGGATGGAGAGGCCGTCCGGGTCGCTGAAGTAGAGCTCGGGCGTTCCTTCCGGGGCGCCGCCACGATTCGGCATGCGCATCGACACCCAGTGGAGCAGGGGGCCGGTCGCGCTGGGCTCTGGGCGGGGCCGGATGCCGTGCGCCTCGATCGCGCTCTGGACGCCCGCAACGCTGAATCCGGGCGACGCGAGGCTCACGTGGTTGACGCGCGCCGCACCGGGTCCGGCTGCGGCTCCGCGGCCGCCGCCCGCTGCGATGAACATCAGGAAGTCGGGGCCGGGGCCGACGCCGAGCAGCGGCGAGGCGGCCTGGTACTCCTGGATATCGAACCCGAAGACGCGGCGGTAGAACCCGTTCGTAGCGTCGGGGTCCGGCACGTTGATCGTGAGGTGGCTCAGGCCGGACAGCGAGAGCGGCGCGCCGCGGGGCGCGGGCTCGACCGTGCAGCCGTCCCCGAGGGGCCCGCCTCCGCCGCAGTACGCCGTATGCTGCAGCTGCGCGACGAGACCGTCGGCGTCGCCCATGTGCAGCTCGGGGGTGTCGCCGCGCGTCGAGACGCGCACGCGCATCGAACCGCCCGAGAGGCCCTGGCCGCCGATCGCTCGGCTCACGCCGTGCGCGCCGAGCATGTCGACGACGCGGCTCACCTCGAAGTCCTCCACGGCGAGTCCCCAGTGGTCGATGCGCGGGCCGGCGCCGTCCGCCGGCATGAGGGCCAGGAAGTACGGTCCGCTCCCGAGGCGCAGCAGCACCTTGGAGCCGTGTCGCGCCTGGATGGGGAGCCCGAAGATCTCCTGGTAGAACGCGACCGAGCGGGCCACGTCCGACACCGCGAGCGTGACCGAGCTGAGGCCGCGGACGCGGAGCGCCGGCGGGCCGGCCTGCGCCCCCAGCAGTCGACTCGCGACCGCGAGACCGGGGACTGTGAGCAGCATTTCGCGACGTGTGATGAAGCTCACGACGGCTATCTCCTCTCGAACTTCTTCAGGTTCTGGTAGACCACCTCACCCGCGTAGATGCTCCCGTGCGAGTCCATCGAGACCCCCTCGGGCAGTGCCTCGTCGATCACGGTGATCTCGGAGAAGTCGCTGGCGTTCGCGATGATGATGCCTTTGCGGAGCTGGTAATCCGCCACGAGCACGACGTCGTCGTCGGTGATGTGGATGCCACTCGCCATGATGGCGGGCCACACCGCGAGGAAGCGGCCGCTCTGGTCGAAGACTTGGATGCGCTGGTTGATGCGATCCCCGACGAAGAGCCGGCCCTGCGAGTCGAAGGCGAGCGTGTGGGGCTCGTTGAACTGGCCGAGGAGCGTGCCCTCCTGCCCCCACTGCATGATGAACTCGCCGGTGGGCGAGAACTTCACGATGCGGTCGTTGCCGTGCCCGTCGGCCACGAAGATGTCGCCGTTGGGAGCGATCGCCACGTCGGCGGGGCCGTCGAAGGTGGTCTCGGTGGCTCCGGCCACGCCGGGCTGGCCGAGCGTCATCAGCAGGCGGCCCTGCGGGGTGAACTTCTGGACCGTATGGCCCTTGCCGTTCGCGCCGCGCGCGTCCGTGAGCCAGAGGTTGCCGTCGGCGTCCAGCGTCGAGCCGTGCGGCCACACGAACAGGCCCGCGCCCCAGAGCGCCGTGATCGTCCCGGCCTGGTTGTAGCGGAGCACGGGCATGGCGTTCTCGCGCCCGCCCTGAATGCAGTCGCCCGCGAAGCAGCGGTGGAAGACCCAGAGGTTGTCCTGGGCGTCGATCTCGATCCCGATGGTCTGGCCCCACCCCGCGACCCCTCCGGGGAGAGGCGGCCAGCCTTCCACGAGTCGATACGACGGCGCCTGACCTGCGGCGGACGTCGCCGCGACCCCGGCGACCAAGAGCGTGATTCCCAACCGGTACATGTAGACCCCCAGCGGTGTAGATTCGGCCGACGTCCGTAACCTGCGACCCTCCCGGCGCCGCCGCAAACACCAACTCGGCGCGGCCCTGGAGTGTCGTACGGGCAGGTCTACAGCACCCCATAGGAGTCGATGACATGACGATCCGCCGCGCGCTCTTGGCTTTCGCCGCGCTCACGTCGCCATTCGCAGCTTCGCTGTCCGCCCAGACGACCAACGATCCGTTCCCCGACCCCATCGGCGACGACTGGGCGCCGCTCGTGGTGGACTACACCGAGTTCGCGACCATCCCGGGGGTGGGCGGCGCGGCACCCCGCATGACGAACGTGACCGACGAGCCCGGCACGCGCCGCATCTTCGTCAACGACATGGTGGGGCCGATCACGAGCATGAGCTACGACGGAAGAACGGTCACGCCGTACGTGAACACGGACGACCCGCGCTGGGGATTCCGGGTCCAGTCGCAGGGCAGCGAGCGCGGCCTGCAGAGCTTCGCGTTCCACCCGCAGTTCGGTCAGCAGGGCGCGCCCGGGTACGGCAAGTTCTATACGTGGGTGGACGTGGTCGACACCGCTCCGCCGGCCGACTTCACACCGCTCGGTGGTGGCGACACGCACGACACGGTCCTGCTCGAGTGGACGGCGCGCAGCGCAGCCGCCGCGACGTACGACGGTGGGCCGCCGCGCGAACTCATGCGCCTCCAACAGCCCTACCCGAACCACAACGCCGGCCAGCTCTCGTTCCATCCGACCGCGGCGCCCGGGAGCCCCGACTTCGGCAAGCTCTACGTCGGCGTGGCCGACGGCGGCAGTGGCGGCGACCCGCACAACATGGCGCAGAACCTCGGTTCGATCTTCGGGAAGATCCTGCGCATCGATCCGCTCGCGTCGAACAGCCGGAACGGGAAGTACGGCATTCCTGCCGACAATCCGTTCGTGAGCCGGAGCGGCGCGCTCGGCGAGATCTACGCGTATGGTGTGCGCAACCCGCAGAAGTTCGCGTGGGATCCGACCAACGGGAACTTCTTCATGAGCGACATCGGCCAGAACACGGTCGAGGAGCTCACGCTCGTGCCCCGCGGCGCCAACCTCGGCTGGAACGTCTGGGAGGGGAGCTACCGGTATGTCGGGCGTGACGGCGTCGACATGAGCAATCCACGCGGCGACGCCTCCGTGACCTTCCCGGTCGCCGAATACGCGCAGCCCGATTCTCTCCTTCTGGGGCAGTCCGCCGCGGTCGGCCTGGCGGTCTACCGTGCCAATCGAGTTGCGGCGATCTCGAACATGGTCATCTGGGGCGACAACCCGACCGGCGAGGTCTTCGCCACGCCCGCCGATAATCTGCCGAGTGGGGGGCAGGCATCGATTCGGCGGGTGCTGTTCAGCGACGAAGGCCAGGCCAAGACGCTGCTCCAGCTCATTCAGAAGGACGTTCCGAGCGCGACCAATGCGGACCTGCGCCTCGGGCTCGGGCCGGAGGGCGCGGTGTTCGTGCTCAACAAGGCGGACGGCATCGTCCGGCGCCTCGGCCGCTGAGGGCGGGCGTACGTCGCCGACGATGAAGCCCGGAGGGCAGCGACGTATGGTGGGCGCCACCCTGCTGTGGACGCTGGCGCTCGCGCTGCGAGTCACGGGCGCGGCCGCCCAGCAGCCGGCCAACCTCATCACCGTCGAGTTCTTCAGCCCCGCCGTCGATCGCACGATGAAGTTCAACATCGTGTTGCCACCGGACTACGCGACCAGCGACGAGCGCTACCCGGTGCTCTACCTGCTGCACGGCGCCGGCCAGAACTACACGTCGTGGAGCCGCATGGGCGTGCCGTTCTACGCGGCGGAGATCGGCGAACTCATTGTGGTCATGCCCGACGGGGGCAACTCCTGGTACGTGAACTACGCGGACAGCGCCGAGGGCCAGAAGAACGCCTGGGAAGACCACATCGTGAAGGACGTGGTCGGCCACGTCGATGCCAACTACCGCACCCTCGCGCGTCGTGAGGGCCGAGCGATCGCCGGGCTCTCCATGGGCGGGTATGGCGCGCTGACGCTCGGCCTGCGCAACTCGCCGATGTTCATCTCGATCGGGAGCACGAGCGGCGCGCTCGACCACGGCCGCGTCGCCGCGGCGCTTCTGCGTGCAGGAAGCCCGCCCGTGGCCGTCGATGGCTCGCGGCGTTCGGGAGAGGTCAACCCGGTCATCGGCATTCCGGGCTTCAGCAGCCAGGCCGAGCGCACCCCGAGCGGCATCGAGTTCCTGACGGAGGAGCAGGCCAACGGCTACGACCCGTTCCATCTCGTGAACACGATTCCCCGGCACCGCTTCCCGCACATCTATCTCGACTCGGGCACCGAGGACGGCCTCATCCAGGGCGCGCGCGAACTCGCGATGATCCTCATGGAGAAGGACTTCCCCTTCGACCTGATGCAGATGTCGGGCGACCACAACACCGCGTACTGGGCTCAGTCGATCGGGCACCTCATGAACATCCAGTACGAGGTGATGCGCAGGGCGCTCGGGGAGCGGCCGCGGTAGAGTAGACCGTCAGAGCGCCGCGAGCCGCAGGCCCATCGCGCGCGAGCTCGGCGAGGGCGGCATGGCCACGGTCTACCTGGCCGACGACGTCCGGCACGGACGCAAGGTAGCGGTCAAGGTGCTCAAGCCGGATCTCGCGGCGATCGTCGGTGCCGAGCGCTTCCTCCCCGAGATCAAGACGACGGCGAATCTGCAGCATCCGCACATTCTGCCGCTCTTCGATTCGGGCGAGGCGGACAAGTTCCTCTTCTACGTGATGCCCTACGTGGGGGGCGAGAGCCTGAGGGAGCGTCTCGACCGCGAGAAGCAGTTCTCCGTGGCGGACGCGGTGGCGCTGGCTCGGAAGATCTCCGACGCGCTCGACTACGCGCATGAGCTGGGCGTGATGCACCGCGACATCAAGCCGGCGAACATCCTGCTGAGCGAGCGCGGCGAGCCGCTGGTGGCGGACTTCGGCATCGCGCTCGCGGTGGCGCAGGCGGGGGGCGGGCGCCTCACGGAGACCGACCTCGCGGGCGGCGCGCTCTGGCGCGCAGACCTCGGGGCCGGGACGGTCCGCGCGCGGCGAAGGCTTTTCGAAGGCAGCTGCGTCACCCGGCCGGGCGGTGCCCCCGTCACCAACTGGGACGTGCACCCGGACGGGCGGTCGTTCGTCTTCGTGAAGAACCCCGCGGCAGCCGTCGACAGCACGGACGCCGGCCCGCCCCTCCTCCGGCTCGCGGTCATCGTGAACTGGTTCGAGGAGCTGCGCCAGCGCGTCGGCGCCGCGCAGCCTGCCCGCTAACCCGCGCTAGCTACCCCGGCGCCCGCGTCGGCCGCCGGGCTCTACGGCAGCCTGAACGTCCACACCTTCGGTCCCGTGGGCCCCGTGCCCACTCCGCCCATGACCGTCACGTACTGGCGACCGTCGAGCTCGTAGCTGACCGGGGTCGGCCAGCCCTTGCCCGACCTGGTGCCCCCAGAGCTCGGCGCCGCTGCGGGCGTCCAGCGCGATCAGCCGATCACCCGAGCCCCAGAACACGAGGTTGCCCCCCGTGGAGAGCGTGCCGCCGTTGCCGGACCTCGTTCCACGGGATGTGTCTTGGGAGCCTCGCCTGCCGGTGACCCGCCAAGGCGGGCGCCGCCAGATGGCGCCGACGCCGTCTGCCTTCACAAATGGTCGCGAAGCTGTACGACGGGCAGGTTGGGGAGGTGAGGCAGGCGGCGGTCGTTCGTCACGAAGGAGCCGCACCGCCGGGAAAGGGCCGCTGCCAGCTGCAGCGCATCGGGCGTGCGAACACCGTGCGTGGCTCGCAGATGTGACGCGGCGCGAAGGATGGGGCGCTCCAACTCGACCATGGTAAGGCCGCGACTGCGCGTAAGTAGTGCCTCGTAGCGAGCAGCAAGGGCCGTGTCGCCTGCTCGGTACGGGACGACGAGGACTTCGAGAAGCGTGACAGTCGACGTGACGAGCTCGATCTGGCCTTGGTCGGCGTGCTGGAAGAGCGGTCGGACGAGGAACGAAAACTCCGGTTGCCGCTCGATCAGGTAGATCACGACCGAGGTATCGATCGCGACGGGACCATCGGGAAGCGAGTCGATCAAGCCCACGAAGAGCGCTCGCGCTCCACGTGCTCGACGGCATCACTGTCGGTCCACAGCTCGGCGCCGAGGCCCTCGAGGCCGAGAATCGAAAGCGCCTCAGGCTCTTCGAGCACCTGCTCGAGGATGTGGGTCACCTCCTGCGCCATGGATCGGTGCTCGCGGCCCGCGCGCTGCTTCAGGCGTCGGTACAGCGAAGCGGGAAAGTTCTTGATGTTGAGCGTCGGCATGGGTGTCCTCCATTATGGAGGCAAATTGCATCCCCGGGATCAGATCGAGCAAGATCGTTCTCGAAGAGGGCGCAATCCTACGGTATGATCGACGGTGGATCGGGGCGCTACGATGGTGCGATCGGACTGAGCAGCGGCCAGCCTACGGCAGCCTGAACGTCCACACCTTCGGCCCCGTGGGCCCGGTGCCCACGCCGCCCATGACGGTCACGTATTGCCGCCCGTCGAGCTCGTAGCTGACCGGGGTCGCCAGCCCTTGCCCGACCTGATGAGACCAGAGCTCGGCACCGCTGCTCGCGTTCAGCGCGATCATGCGGTCACCCGAGCCCCAGAAGACCAGGTTGCCGCCGGTCGAGAGGGTGCCGCCGTTGCCGGCCGTCGCCGGCACAACCCAGGCCTGCGTGTTGGTCGCGGGGTTCCATGCCTTGAGCGCCGCACGCGGGCCGATGAGCTCGGGCCGCTCCACGCCCGCCGCGCCGCGGCCGGTGCCGGTGTTCCACTGGCCACGCCGGTACTGAACGGGCGCCTGCACGTAATAGAAGCTGGTGTTCTGCATCGGGAGGTAGACGAGGCCGGTGCTCGGATTCCACGACATGGGCCACCAGTTGTGTGCGCCGGTCGGCCCGGGAGAGAGGTACACGCCGCGACCCGTCTGACCGTAGCGCGCCTGGGGCGTCTCGATCGGTCGACCGGTCTCCTGATCCACGCCGGTCGCCCAGGTGATCTGGTCCGCGAAGCCCTCCGCGGAGATGAACTCGCCGGTGATGCGATCGATCACGTAGAAGAAGCCGTTCTTGGGGGCCTGCGTGATCACGGCGCGCTGGCGGCCGTCGATGACGAGGTCGAGCAGCATGAGCGGCTGGACCGCGGTGAAGTCCCAGTCGTCCCCGGGCGTGGTCTGGTAGTGCCAAACGTACTCGCCGGTGTCTCCGCGCAGCGCCACGATCGACGACAGGTAGAGGTTGTCGCCGCCGCCCGGGCTCCGCTGGTCTCGGTTCCACGGCGCGCCGTTCCCGGTTCCGATGTAGATCAGATCGAGGATCGGATCGTACGCCATGCCGTCCCACACCGTGCCGCCGCCCCCGACCACCCACCACTCGCCCGTCCACGTTGCCGCCGCCACGCGCATGGCATCGTTCTCGAAGCCGTCCGCCGGGTTGCCGGGCACCGTGTACCAGCGCCACTTCATGTCGCCGGTCTCGGCGTCGTACGCGCTCACGTAGCCGCGCACGCCGTACTCGGCGCCGCTGTTGCCGATGATGACGTTTCCCTTCACGACGCGCGGGGCCATGGTGATGCTGTAGTCGGTGCCGGTCGGGGTCGTCTGCACGGTCCACGCGACGACGCCGCTCGCGCGATCCAGCGCGACGAGCTTCCCGTCGAGCAGGCCCACGAAGACCTTGTCGCCGTAGACCGCCACGCCGCGGTTCACGTCGCCGCAGCAGACGCTCGGGCCGCCCTCGGCCTCGTCCGGAATCGCCGGGTCCCAGTGCCAGAGCTTCTCACCCGTGCGCGCGTCGAGCGCGAAGACGAAGCTGCGCGCGCCGGTCGCGTAGATCACGCCATCGGCTACGATCGGGGTGGCCTCGAGCCGCGAGCCCGACTTCGGAATGTCCCACGTCCACGCCACGCCGAGCGTCGCCACGTTGCCCGCGTTGATCTGCGTCAGCGGGCTGTAGTGGGTCTCCGCGTAGTCGCGCCCGTAGCCGAGCCACTCCGCGGGAGCCGCCTGCACGAGTCGGGCGTCATCGACCGCCTGCGCCGCCACGGGGGCGCCGAGGCCGAGGGCCCCGATAGAAAGGACTGCGACGAGGGAAGCGCGCGAGGACATCTGACCTCCGTAGGCGTTGGGTCCAGATGGATTATCCTCACGCGGCCGCGCCGACGCTACCCCTCCGGGACGGGTATGGGTGGGTTTGACCCATCATCCGCAGAGGGCGTCGGGCGTGGCCAGGCTCCAGGGATCGGCGTAGCTTTGGTCTCCCCCAGGTCAACCCGTCGGCTGCGCTTGCCGGCGCTTTCCGGCAAGTTCGTGACACTCGCGGCGAGATGACCGAAACTAAGTACAGAATCCTCATCGCCGACGACGATGAGATGATCCGCACGCTCCACGCCGAGTTCGTGCGTGGATTCGGCTATGACGTCGAGCTGGCGGCCGACGGTATCGAGGCGATCGCCAAGGTCGGGCTGGGCGTCGACCTCCTGCTGACCGATGGGCACATGCCCAACATGGACGGCTTCGCCGTCGCGCGCCGCATCCGCCAGACGAAGCGCTCGGACGAGCTTCCCATCGTCATGGTCACCAGCCTCGAGGCGCGGCAGGATGGGCTGCGCGCCTACGAGGTCGGCATCAATGACTTCATCAACAAGCCTGTCGACCCCACGGAGCTACGCCTTCGGCTCAAGTGGTTGCTCGAGCTCAAGTCCGCCCAGGATCAGTTGCGGACCCACAGGAGGACGCTCGAGGACACCGTCGAGCGGCGCACCACGGACCTCCGACACGCGCTCGAGGAGGTCACGCGGGCCCAGCGGATGGTACAGGAAGGCCACCTCGACACGATTCGCCGGCTGACGGTCGCCGCCGAGTACGAAGGACCACGACACCGCGGGGCACATCGAGCGCATCGGTCGCTACTCCCAGGTGGTGGGGCAGACGATGCACCTGGCGCCGGGCATGGTCGACCTGCTGTTGCACGCGGCGCCGATGCACGACGTGGGCAAGCTCGGCATCTCGGACAACATCCTCCTCAAGCCGGGACCGTTGAGCGCCGAGGAGCGACAGGTCATGAACACCCACGCGAGCATCGGCGCACAGATCCTGGCGGGGTCCACGTCTCCGGTCATCCAGATGGGGGAGCGCGTCGCTCTCGCGCATCATGAGAAGTGGGACGGCACGGGCTACCCGCATCGGCTCACTCGGGAAGAGATCCCGATCGAGGCGAGAATCTGCTCCGTGGTCGACTTCTTCGATGCGTTGGCCATGGACCGCCCGTACCGAAAGGCGGTGCCCAAGGACGAGGTCGTGCGGATGATCCTCGACGCGGCGGACGCCCACTTCGACCCTTCGGTCGTAGAGATCTTCGTCGACGTCCGCGGGGACATCGAGGCGATCCACGCCGAGTATTTCCATTGATCGGTGTGCGCGGCGGCGCCCGCACCGTGACGGTGACGCGGCGGCGCGGCGGAGACTCGACCCGCGCGAAGGACTCGCTCGCGGTGGAGGAGCCGCTCGAGATCCGGTTGGCCTGGAAGGACGCCGATGGCCGAGCCCGGATGGAGCCGCTCGCGGTGACGATGCGAACCCCCGGGGACGACTTCGAGTTGGTGGCCGGTTTCCTGCACGGCGAGGGCGTGGTGACCGATACCGCACAGCTCGCTGAGATGACATACTGCCGGGGTGGCGAGGCGCAGGAGTACAACATCGTCGAGGCTCGGCTGTCCTCGGGCGTCGCTCCCGACATGGAGCGGCTGCGGCGGAATTTCTACACGACGTCCAGTTGCGGCGTGTGCGGGAAGGCTTCCCTCGACGCGGTCGCGGCGCGCGGGTGCCGAGTGCTTCCTCCCGGCCCACGCGTCGACTCCGCCCTTCTGCCCGAGCTCCCCGAGCGGCTGCGTGAAGCCCAGGCCGTGTTCGCGAAGACAGGGGGTTTGCATGGCGCCGGTCTCTTCACCCCGGACGGCGACGCGGTCGGGGTCCGAGAGGACGTCGGGCGCCACAACGCCGTAGACAAGGTGCTCGGCCGCGCCTTCTTGGACCGTGCGCTCCCGGCCACCGAACGCATCTTGGTCGTGAGCGGCCGGGCCTCCTTCGAACTGGTGCAGAAGGCCGTGACGGCCGGGGTGCCCATGCTCGTGGCCGTCGGTGCTCCATCGACCCTGGCCGTGGACCTGGCGTCGCGCTTCCAGCAGACGCTCGTCGGCTTCGCCCGCAACGGCGGGTTCAACGTGTACTGCGGCGAGGAGCGTGTAGCCTGAAGGAAATCGATCTCCTCGGCGCCGTGCTCGCCGGCGGGGAGAGCCGCCGCTACGGGTCGGACAAGGCGGGGGAGCATCTCGCGGGGAAACCGCTCGCGGTGCGCGCGGCTGAGACGTTGGCTCGCGTGTTCAAGCAGGTGGTCATCGTGTCGTCGCGCGAGCCCACGACCACCGAGTGGTTGCACGTGCCGGACGCCCGGGAGGGCTGCGGACCCCTCGCGGGGATTGAGGCGGCGCTGCTGCGCGCGCGCGAGTTGCGCCGGGACGGGGTGTTCGTCCTCGCGTGCGACTTGCCTCTGGTCGACGACGCCACCGTGCGCGCCGTGGTCGGGTCGCTCAAGAGCCGCCTGACCGCCGCGCCCGTCCGCGAGGGAGCCCCGGGGATGGAGCCGCTCTGCGCGGCCTATCGACTGGAGTGCCTCCCGTTCGTGAGCCGCGCGCTCGACCGCGGGGAGCTGGCGGCCCATGCGCTCTTCGAGTCGGTCGGCGGCGTCACGATCCGTCTTCCCATGGGCCTATTCCTGAACGTGAACACGCCCGAGGACCACGAGCGGGCCGCCGCGGTACTAAAGGATGGAGCCGGCTGAGCGCGGGCGGGTTGCCCAATCGCGGAGGTCCGGCACATGTTTGTCACCGTCTTCACTACTCCCGCCTCACTTCTCCTCACTCCGTGACTGCCGACCGATGAGCGCAATCTCGAGAACCCTCAGTGTCTTCGCCGTGCTGGGCTTGGCCGCCTGCGCATCCTCCGGTAGCCCCGAGGCCGCACCGGCCCCGGCACCCGCAGCGGCCCCGGCTCCGGCCCGGCCAGCCGCGGCACCCGCACCTGCCCCCGCACCGGCCGCGGCCGCGCCCGCTGCTGCGGCCGCTGGCGGCGCCCTCCAGGGCATCTACTCGGTGGCCCAGGCCAATCGCGGGCGGGACCAGTTCCGCTCGATGTGCGCCGAGTGCCATACGTCGGGCGAGTTCGGCGATCCGGCGTTCAAGGCCAAGTGGGCTAGGCGGTCCGTGGGTGACCTCTTCTCGTTCATCCATACCAACATGCCCGACAGCGCCCCTGGCATCCTCACGGAGCAGCAGGCTGTCGACCTCGTGGCGTATATCCTGCAGCTGAACGGCGTCACGCCCGGGAGCGCCCAGCTCCCGCCGGATGCTGCCCGCCTCGGCGCGATCAGCCTCGCGTCGCTGCGCAGCTAGTCGGCGGGCGTTCGCCCCTCGAGGCCGGGGCCGGTGTCGTCTGGGATCCCGGTGGCGCCCGACCGGTAGCGGACCCTTCGCATGAGCGCACCAGAGCGTCAGTCGCCGCGTGGTCTTTGGGCCGTTTGGTTCGTCATTGCGGCCCTAGTCGCGCTCGCGGCGGTACCCGCCTATCTGGGCGGCCGCGTCGGGGATATGCAGGCGCGCATCACCGACGTGCTGGAGGTAGCGAGTAGCCTGAGCTCGCGCATGGAGCTGCTGAAGACTCAGCAGATGACGCGCTTCGAGATGTTCGCCCTCACCGGCGACCGGGCCTACCAGGGCGAGTACGTCGAAGTGATCGCGGAGGAGGACTCGCTGTTCGCCCACCTGGCCGTTCTCGCCCGAGATCTCGACTTCGATGTGCGCGAGCAGCTCGCGCGGCTCCGCGCCGAGTCGACGCCTTGGCACTTCGAGAACACGCGCCTCTTCGAGGCGGACTCGGTCGGCGAGGAGCTGCAGACGATCCGTCGGCGTCACGGCGTTCTCCAGCAAGCGACGCGTGAGTTGGATCGCGCGATCCAGAGCGAGGTCGCCGAGGGGCGACGCGAGATGGAGCGGGCGCAGTCTCTGCAAGTGCGGCTCACGTTCGGACTCGTGCTCCTCGCCCTGGGGGCCACGATCGTGGTGGCGCGCGTGGGCTTTCGGCTCCGAGATCTCAGCGACGAGGCGGAGAGTGGGCGCAGCGACGCCGTGCTCGCGCGGCGCGAGGTGGACGCGGTTCTGGCGGCCACGGAAGACGGGGTCTTGGGCATCGACCTGATAGGGCGGTGCACCTCGCTCAACCGAGCGGGCGTCGAACTGCTGGCATGCCCCGAGCGCGAGATCATGGGGCGCAACGTCCACGACATGTTCTTCCACACGTCCGCTGACGGCTCGGCGTGTCCGCGTGAGGCATCACCCGTCCTCGGCGCGCTCGCGGAAGGCCGCGCGGTGGACGCGTCGGAGGGGGCGATCTTGTGGAAGAAGCCGGGGCTCTCGTTTCCTGCGCGCTGGTCGCTGAGGCCCCTAGTCGACGGGTCCGAGCTTCGCGGCGCGGTGTTGACGTTTACAGACATGACCGCGATCCGCGAGCACGAGGACGCGCTGCGGCGGGCGATCGGGCAGCGGGAGGACGTCGTATCCATCGTCTCGCACGACCTGAGGAACCCGCTGGGCGTCGTGCTCGCGGCCTCCGATCTCCTGCTCGACCTTCCCCTCGACGAGGACGAGCGCCGCCAACAAGCGGAGATCATTCAGCGTTCGGGCAAGCGCATGCAGAACCTCATCGAGGACCTGCTGGACGTCGCCCGCATCGAGGCCGGGGCCTTCGTCGTCCGCCCGTCGCTCGAGGACATCGGCCCGATCGTGGAAGAGGCCGGGGTGCTCTTCGCGGATCAGGCCGAGCATCGGGGCATCGAGCTGCGCGTGGAAGCTCTAGCGGTATATCTCCGAGCGCGCGTGGACCGAGACCGCCTGCTGCAAGCGCTCGCCAACCTCCTCGACAACGCGCTGCGGGCCACGCCTGAAGGCGGGAGCGTTGTCGTCGGGGTCCACGAAGACGAGGACGCCGTCAGCCTGACCGTGTCCGACACGGGCCCCGGCATCGAGGCGTCACTGCTCGAGCATCTGTTCGAGCGATTCTCCCGGGCCAAGTCGGAGCGGGGAGGCGGGGCGGGGCTCGGCCTGGCCATCGTGAAGGGCGTGGCCGACGCCCATGGCGGTCAGGTTGTGGTCAGGACTGAGCTCGGTGTAGGGACCACCTTCGAGATCCGCCTTCCTCGCGGCTGATCACTGCGCGGGGACGCCGTGCTCCGCCGCGAGGCGCTGATAGGATGCGAGCTCCTCGGCCCTGCGCGCGGCGTCCCATCCCAGGAGGCCGCCCATGATGGCCGCGGCCTCGACGGCACCCGCCAGGCCGAAGTTGGGCGAGAAGAGCAGCAGCGCCGAGCGGCGGTCCATGAAGTCGGCGAGCGTGCACGCCATCTCGGTCTCGACGGCCAGCTTGACCTCCCCGCGCACCGCGGGCACACCGGGGCCGAGCGGCGCGAGCCATGCCGCGTCCTGGGAGCCCAGCTCGAGCAGGCCGTCGAGCTGGCGCCCGTAGAGCCAGCACAGACGCTCGATTGTCGGCTGGGGCACGCCCGCGGCGCGCAACCTGCGGGCGCGGTCCTCGCTGAACGCCACCACGTCGCCCGCGGGAGCGCCGGGCAGCAGGACGTCGGCGGTCCGGTCCGTGTCGTTCGGAGGAGCGCCGAGGTCGTCGCGGAGCGCGTCGATCACCCGGCCCGCCATCCTGCGGTACGTCGTCAGTTTGCCGCCCGCGATGGTGACGAGTCCGGGAGGGGTCGTCCACACCTCGTCCTCACGAGACGTGTCCCGCGTGGACTTGCCCTCCTCGGCGATCAACGGCCGGATGCCCGCCCAGGTGGCGAGGACGTCGTCGATCCCGAGGCCCGCGTCGGGGAAGGAGTCCTGGGTCATCGCGAGCACGTCGAGCACCTCGGCGCGCGTGGCGCGCGGCGTGTCGAGCGAGCCGCTGTACTCGTCGTCGGTCGTGCCGACGTAGACGTAGTTGAGGCGCCGCATGGCGAGGCCGCGGCGCCCGGCTGCTGTCTTCAGGAACGTGGCGCCGCGCAGCGGGAGCCGCTCGGCGGGCAGCAGGATGTGAATGCCCTTGCTCGGCCGGATCTGCTTGGGCGCCGGTAGGCCGGACTCTTCGAGGATGCTCTGCGCCCAGGGTCCGCCCGCGTTCACGACGGCTCTCGCCTGCACTTCGTAGACGCTTCCATCGAGGGTGTCGCGAACGCGAGCGCCCTGGATGCGTCCCGAGCCGTCGCGGAAGAGTGCCTCCGCCCGCGCGCGGTTCGCCACGAGCGCGCCGTGCTCCGCGGCGGACACGACGTTCTCGAGCGTGAGGCGCGCGTCGTCGGTGATGTACTCGGGGTAGAGCACCGCGCCGCGGAGCGGGTCGCGCAGCCCAGGCAGCTGCTCGCGCACCTGCTTGGGCTCGAGCGTCGAGTGCTTCTCCCCGCCTTCCGCAGTGGCGAGCCAGTCGAATACCGCCAGCCCCGCGCGGATCTTCATGAGCGAGTCGGGCTCGAACACCGGGTAGAGGAAGTCGAGGCGGTGGACGAGGTGCGGCGCGATGGACTGCACGACGCGTCGCTCGCGCGCGGACTCGCGCACGAGCAGGAAGTGCCCGTACTCGAGGTATCGCACGCCGCCGTGCACGATCTTTGAGGAACGGCTCGACGTCCCGAAGCCGAAGTCCTCCTTCTCGACGAGCGCCACCCTCCACCCCCGGAGTGCGGCGTCGCGCGCGATCCCCGCGCCGGTGATGCCGCCGCCGATGACGAGAACGTCGAGCTCGCTCGTGGCCATGTCCTGGAGCGCCCGGAGGCGTCCAGCTGGGGAGAACGCGTGCGGGGCGGCTGATGCGCTCACAGGGTCGCTTTCCAGGCGGTCAGTTCCGCCACTCGGTTGGTGGTGATGCGGGGTACGCCGAGGTCGAGGAGGCGAGCGGCGTCGGCGGGATCGTCCACCGTCCACACCGCGAGCTCGACGCCACGCCGACCGGCCTCCTCCGCGAGCGAGGGATCGTCCAGCAGCAAAGTCGCCTTGAAGTCGACGAGCGCGTGGGCGTCACCCGCCGCACGCGCGATCGCGTCTCGAGCGCGGGAGGCCTTCTCCACGATATAACCCACGCCGAGGTCGGCCCGGAGCGCGCGCATCCGCTCGAGCGCGCTCCAGTCCATCGAGATGAACACCGCGCGCTCCGAGAGCCCCTGCTCGACGACGAGGTCCACCATGCGGCTCAGGTCGTCGGGGCTGCGGTATCCCTTCACCTCGGGATACAGACGGCTGACGCGCCCGCGGAGCAGGGTGAGCGCCTCCTCGAATGTGGGGATCGGCTCACCAGCGAACGCGGGGGCGAACCACGAGCCGGCGTCGAGGTCGCGGAGCTCCGCGAGCGTCCTGTCGCGTAACGCGCCCTCGCCATCGGTCGTCCGGCCGAGCGTCTCGTCATGGAAGAGCACCGGCGTTCCGTCGGCGGTCACGTGCAGGTCGAATTCGACGGCATCCCCTCCGGCGGCGATCCCCGCCTCGATCGCCGCGAGCGTGTTCTCGGGTGCGCGTGCGCTGTAGCCGCGGTGCGCGATGATCTCGGCCGCGCCCGCGAATCCGAACCGGCGCGCCGACACGTCCGGAGCCCGCGGGCTCAACGGCGCGCGGCGGGATCTGCGGTGGAGGGGGCCGCGAGCTGCCGATCGAAGTCCTGCGTGTCGGCGATCTGCTTGAGGGAGGCTTGCAGCGTCTC
Source organism: Gemmatimonadota bacterium (assembly GCA_009692205.1). Lineage (GTDB taxonomy): Bacteria > Gemmatimonadota > Gemmatimonadetes > Longimicrobiales > Gaopeijiaceae > UBA2982. The sequence goes on from SHZR01000002.1 coordinate 48,567, forward strand.
GATCTGCTGTTCCTGCAGTTCCACGCGCCGCTCCAGAATCCGCACGGTCTCATCCACCGAGCGGCTCTCGAAGACGCGCGCGAGCGCCTCGACGACCGGCTTGAGCGCGAAGCGCGCAGTGAGCCCGATCACCGGAACCAGCACAACCGAGATGCCGAGGATCACGGCGGCGAGTGCGACGATGTCGACGGGAAGGACTTCCATGGGAGAGTCTCGGGCTGGGTGCGGGTGGGAAGGGGACGGCTCAGCGATGTGCCAGCGGGATCGTGAGTGCCGTTCGCTCCCACGTATAGATGAGGGAGCCCTCGCCGGGACCCTTGGCCTCGAAGCGGAAGGTCAGGCGGTCCACGTACTCCGAAAGAGACGACGGGATGAGGGCGAAGCTCCCGAGGTCGGCGGCGCGCACGTCGGCGTCGATCGGGAGTCCCCAACGGCTGGGATTGGCGTTGACGACCACCGTCCAGGTACCCGCCTCGGGTATGACGTACAGGCTATACGATCCCGGCTCCAGGCTCACCGACCCTAGGGTGGCCGAGAAATCCACGTGCAGGGTTGTCGGCTCGTTCGCGCCCAGCTGCCACGGTGCTCCAAAAGGGAACTCGCCGCCCACCTTGGGCGCACCGCCGGCCGCTGGCCGGCCGCAGCAGAGCTTCGCCTCCCCGTCCCCGAGGCGGAACATGACCGAATCCGGCGGGCTCGGTCGCCCGCGGAGCGCGTCGGGCGCCCCCCTGAACTGGCACGCGGGCACTTGCGCGACGACCGCGAGGGGGGCGAGAACCAGCCATGCCATCACGCCCACGACGTGTCGCGTCATTCCACGAATTCGGCGGGGCATTCCTAGTTCTCTCCCAACGTTCCTCCGAGGCGGAGCCGCGCGGTGCGCGTGAGCGCCGTGCTCGCTTCGAAAAATCCTACACTGTTCGCGGCCGCCTGGTACGCCTCGCGCGCGCTCTCCCATCTCCAGGACTCTTCTGCCGCGAGCCCCGCCGCGAAGTCCTCCAAGGCGCGCTGGGATACCCCGGACGGGACGAAAGTGGAAGGGGCGGCCCCCGAGATCGGGTCGCTCCACACGGGAAGGCGACCGAGCTCGCCGAGGCTCGCGAGGAGCGCGGCCACGGCCTGACGGGCCACCCCCACCGGGTCGGCGTCGCTCGGCAGGAGCACGCGCCGTGTCGCTACCACGTCACCCCGCGTGGCGTCCGAGAGGCGCACCTCGAGCGAAGCCTGGCCGGCGGCCAGCGGCACCCAAACGATGGAGGCCACGACCTCCGCGCCCGCCGATACTCCGGCCGCGGGGGCTCCCGCAGGGCGGCGGGAACCCATTCGCTCGGCTTCGACGGCGGCCGCGAAGCGCCGCCGCTCCACGAAGCGCACGTCCGGCCGCCGTAGGAGTCCCGCGACCACGAGCTCCGACAGCGCGAGCGACGTGGGCACGGGTGCCGCGAACGACCATCCCGGATCGCCGAGCAGTTCGACCCCCGTGAGAGAAAGCCTCACCGCTCCGGGTAAGGGCGCGGGCCGCGGCGCTGCCAGAGCGCGCCACTCGGGTTCCGTCGCGGGAGGCGAGTCGACGACCGGGCCACGGGTGGCGCAGCCCGCCGCCAGCCCGGCGGCGGGAGACGGGCAGTCTCGAAGGGGTTCGGGGCATTCGTCAGGTCGTCGATCCCGTGGTCAAACCGCTCGGGTGGAAGGTAGTGCCGCGCGGCCGCGTCAGGGCGGGGTCGAGCAAGGTTGACCCCCGTGGGGCCGAGCCCGTAGCTTGTCGCGCTTTCCAAACCGGGGAGCCGCGCCTGCCGGACCTCCGGTGATCTGCCGGGTTATTTCATGTAGGTGCGACTTGGGCCGACAGCACATCAGGGATCGCCCCCTCAGGAGACTTGCCATGTTCGGACGGCTGAAGCTGACTCAGGTTGCCGCGGCGGTTGCGCTGCTCGTTGTGCCCGCCCTGGCCGACGCCCAAGAAGGCGGGCGGTTCAGAGTTCTCGTTCCCTACTTCGAGCCCCGTGAGGGCGCGGACCGAGGCTTCGGACGCCAGGCGTCGGAGGACCTCCGCGAGATGATGGCCACGCTGCCCACGCACACGGCGATCACCGAGGACGAGATCGAGGAGCAGGCCGACAAGTTCAACATGGACATCGAGGAGCTGAATTGCCTCTACTCGATCCAGCTCGCCTCCCAGATCAACATTCCGGTCTTGATTTGCGCCAGCTACACGGCGGACGCGGAACGGAACTTCACGATCAGTTCCTCGATTCGGACGGTCCAGACGAGTGACGTGTTCGAGCTCCCCTCCATCACGGTGCCGCGCAACGGGCGCGAACAGGCTGCCCAGCAGATCTTCGAGCAGTTCCAGCGCTACAACACGCTGATCCGCTCGGCCGCCATCTGCACCGACTACGCGGCCAGCCAGCAGTGGGAGAGCGCGCTCCGTAACTGCGACGAGTCCCTCGCGATCAACCCGAACGCGATGAGCATGCGCTTCCTGCGCGCGCGCATCCTGTTCGAGATGGAGCGCTATGACGAGTCGCTCGTGGACTTCGACCGCGTGCTGGAGCAGGATCCGCTCAACGAGGACGCGCTGCAGACGGCGGGCTACATCGCCACCAGGATGGGCAACGACGAGCAGGGCCGCACCTACTACCGCCGGTATCTGGAGGTCAACCCGGGCAACGTGAACGTCCGGATTCGCATCGCCTCTCAAATGGCGGAAGCGGGCGACCCGACGGGGGCGATGGAGTTCATCCAGCCTGGGCTCGACGTCGATCCCAACAACGTCGAACTGCTCGACCTCTACGGCACCTTCGCGTTCCTCGGGGCCATCGACGCACAGGGGCAGTACAGGGCGGCGGACGCGAACGCGCCGGGCCTCGCGCCCGCCGCGGCCGACTTCTACCGCGAGGCCATCCAGGCGTACATGAGGGTGTTCGAGGTGCGGGGCAACGAGACCCCCATCGACCGCCTCCGGAACATCGTCATCGCGCACTCGCAGCTCGAGGACTTCGCGTCCGTGATCAGCATGAGTGAGCGGGTCTTGCAGATCCAGGCCGATGAGCTGACGGTCATGAGCCTGTACGCAGATGCGCTCCATCAGTCCGACCGGCTGGAGCTGGAAGACGCCCTCGTGGCGATCGACCGGCTGATTGCGCTCCAGCCCGACCATCCTACCGCCACGCTCCGTAAGGCGACCTGGCTGATCGCCGTGCAGCGCATCGAGGATGCGGTTGCTGCGTTGATCCCGATCGCCAAGGACCAGCCGTCGGCCGACAACGCGGCGAACATGATCTTCAACGAAGGCTACACCAACGGCTTCAACAAGCAGGACTGGGCCTACTCCATCCGCGGCATGGTCGGGGCGAAGAGGATCCCGAATGTCAGCAGAGGCATAGCGGAGCAGCTCAACTTCTGGCACGGGTTCAGCGTCTTCCAGCGGACGATGCCGCAGGCGGCGGCGCAGGATATCGCGGCCGCGCGCGCATCGCTGCCTGGGTTCCAAGAGGCGCAGACGCTGCTCAATCAGGCGGGCGCGTACCCCGCTTCGGTGAACATGGACATGGCGACCCTCATGGGCGGGCTCGCGCAGTTCATCGAGATCCAAGAGGCGATCATCCGCCGCGGCTACTAGCAGCGCGCTAGTCGTCGTTCCCAGAGGCGCCGCGGGGGCTTAGGCCCTCGCGGCGCCTCTTCTTATTCTCCCCACTCCGCCCCACCGCCGCCGGCCCGACTTTCGGGTTTCCTTCGGATTTGCGCGGAATTGGGTTTTGGGGTGATCCGGCGATTGTCGGCACGGGAAGGCCCGTTTCGCGTCCTCGAGCCCCCCCCCGGCAGGCCCAAGAATTGGGAAAAGTCTCCCTTGACGCTCGTGCCCATCAGATCGTATTATCTCCCACCTCTCCCCACTATTACCCACCCCATGCCACCCCGGGTGTTGCTTGAGCGGATTCGTCGGGCAATACGAGCACCAGATGGACGAGAAGGGGCGGGTCAGCCTCCCCTCCGCGTTCCGTCGGGAGGCGGACAGCGAGCGCTTCGTCCTCCTCCAATGGGAGCCCGAATACCTGTCGCTCTTCACCGCGTCCAAGTGGGTCGAGATCCAGGGTAGGCTCCTGCAGTTCCGCGGGGGCGACCCGCAGGCGTGGAACCAAGTCCGGTTGATCGTCGCGAACGCGGTCGAGGTGAGCCCGGACAGGCAGGGCAGGATCCTCGTGCCGGCGACGCTACAGGAAGCGGCCGGGCTCTCCGGGACCGTGCTGCTCAGCGGCAACATCGACCGTGTGGAGCTGTGGGATCCGACCAGGTACAAGAAGACGGTGCTCGCCAACGCCGGCGACCTGCAGAACCTGGCTCACCGGCTCTTCGGGTAGCCGAGCGTGCATACCTACCACGAGCCCGTGCTCGCCGACGAGGTGATGCAACTTCTCGGTCCGCAGCGGGCGGGGCTCTATCTGGACGGCACGGTGGGCGGGGGAGGACACACCCGCCGGATCCTCGAGCGCTGCTCCGACTGCCGGGTTCTCGCGGTCGATCGTGACCCGGACGCGATCGAGCACGCGCGCCTCTCTCTCGCCGAGTTCGGCGACCGCGTCCGGTTCCTGCAGGCGCGCTTCGACGACGCTCCCCTGGATTCCGAGGCGCGCGCCAGCGGACTCGACGGTGCGCTGCTCGATCTAGGCGTGAGCTCCTACCAGATCGAGACCGAGTCACGCGGCTTCACGTTCCGGCGGGGCGTGGCACTGGATATGCGGATGGACGTGTCGGGTTCTTCCGACGCGCGGAGCTTCCTGGCCGAGGCCAGCGAGGAGCGGCTTGCGCAGGTCTTCCGCGATTTCGGAGAGGAGCCGAGGGCTCGTTGTCTCGCGCGTGAGGTCGTGAAGCGGCGTGCCACGGCGCCGCTCGCGTCGAGCGACGACCTGGTCGCCGCCCTGGCTGTCACGCTGGGCCGTGCGCCCACGGCGCAGGACAAGGCGCGGATCTTCCAAGCGGTGCGGATCGCGGTGAACGAGGAGTTGGAGGCGCTGGAGCAGGGGCTGCCGGCGATTCGAGAGGTGATGAACGACGGGGCTGTGATGGTGGTGATCTCGTATCACTCCCTCGAGGACCGCGTGGTCAAGAACGCCTTCCGCGAGTGGAGCCGCTCGTGCGTGTGCCCGCCGGTGCTGATGAAGTGCGTCTGCCGGGGACGCCCGTTGGGCGAGACGCTCACGAAGAAGCCCGTGCGTCCGTCGGAGAGCGAGACGCGCAACAACCCGCGGGCGCGTAGCGCGCGGCTGCGCGCGTGGCGGAGGGCCGCCTGATGGATGCAGCCGTTCTCGGACGTGCCGCCGTGACGATCGCCGTCCTGCTCGGCTCGCTCGGGTACGTGACCTGGAGACAGAGCCGTGCGCTCGAGACCCTCTCCGAGTGGGATGATCTTCGCCGGAGCACGGCGGTGGCGCGCGCGCAGGTGGTCGAGATCGAGCGCGAGATCCAGGTGCTCACGAGCCGCGCGCGGGTCGTGCCCGAAGCACGCGCCCAGTTGGGCATGCACACGCCGGACGCGACCGAGCTCGTGATCCTCGCCGCGGAGCCCGCGCAATGACGCGCCGCAAGTCTGCTGGCCGACTGCCGGTATGGCGTCGTCGCCTCGTGCTCGCGTCCTGGCTGCTCGCGGCGTTCACGATCTGTGTGCGCGCCGGGCAGATCCAGGTGCTGCAGGCGTCCCACTGGCGCGACCTCGCCGAGGCGCAACACAGCCGGGATGTCGTGGTCCCGGCGACCCGGGGCTCGATCCTCGATCGTGACGGCACGCCCCTCGCCGTGTCGCGTGAGCGGGTCCGCGTGAGCATCGCCCCGAAGGAGATCGCGGACATGCAGGCCACGCGCGCCCTGCTCCGTGAGGAGCTCGGGCTCTCGCGCACGCAGGTCGAGCGGCTCACGTCGCGGGAGCGAGTGTGGGCGGTGGCCCCCGATCTCTACGCGCCGACCGTGCGCGAGCGGCTGCGCTCGGTGCCCGGTCTACACCTGGAGCGCGTGCTGCAGCGGCACCATCCCCACGGTGACCTCGCGCGGAGCGTGCTCGGGGCCATCGTGGACGCCGAAGGCAGCGGCGGTGTCGAGCAGGCGTACGAGCGGCTGCTCGGTGGCACGTCCGGGCGCGAAGTCGTGGCACGGGACAACGCGGGTCGGGAGATCCCCGGCGAGCGCGTGACGATGGTGCCGCCGCGCTCGGGCGGTGAGGTCGTGCTGACGATCGACATGGATCTCCAGGAGATCGCGCAGCAGGCCCTCGAAGAGGCCATGGAAGAGACCGAGGCCCGTGGGGGCGACGTGGTGGTGACGGACCCCATGACCGGAGAGGTGCTGGCGCTCGTCTCCATCCGGGACGGAACGGCGAACGCGCTGTCTGCGCTCAGCACGCCTTACGAGCCTGGATCGACGCTGAAGCCCTTCACCGTGGCTGCTCTGCTCGAGCGCGGGCTCGCGTCGCTGGACGACACGATCGACATCGGGAACGGGACGTGGACGATCGAAGGCCGCACGCTCCACGACACGCACACGAAGGGGCGCATCTCCCTCGGAGAGGCGCTGCGTGAGTCCTCGAACGTCGGTGTGGCGAAGGCCGCCCAGGCGCTCACCCCCGGTGTCCAGTACGAGAACCTGCGCGACTTCGGCTTCGGAGGAAACACGGGGATCGAGCTTCCCGGAGAGGTCGCGGGTACGCTGCGCCGTCCTTCAGGCTGGACTCCGCAGTCTCCGGCCTCGCTCGCGATCGGTTACGAGATGTCGGTGACGCCGCTCCAGATGGCGATGGCGTACGGCGCCCTCGCCAACGGCGGGCTCCTGATGCAGCCGCGTCTGGTCCGCGAGGTCCGGAGTTCGGATGGCGCCGTCCTCGAGCGCTTCGAGGCGCGCGTGATCCGCAGGGTGATCGAGGAAGATGTGGCGGCGACGGTGGGGACGGCGCTCGTCGGCGTCGTCGAGGACGGCACCGGAGGGTCCGCGCGTCTCGGCTCGTTCGCGGTGGCCGGCAAGAGCGGCACGGCGCGACTGAACTCCGGGGACGGGTACGAAGAGGGCGCCTACTACTCGTCGTTCGTGGGATTCTTCCCGGCGGACGCTCCTCAGTTGGTCGTGTTCGTCGGGCTCGACCGCCCCCAGGGCGCCTACTACGGGGGTGCGGTCGCTGCCCCGGTCACCCGCACGACCATGGAAGCGGCGCTGGCGGCACGCACGACGCCCCTCGACCGCGGCGCGCTCCTGCGGTCCACTCGGCGTGACGATCGCGACGGCGGCGTTCCCGCGAACGTCCCGCCCGCGCGCTTCGCTTTGCGTCCGGCCGAGCCCGAGGCTCCCATTCGCCGCGAGGCGATCGACCGCGCCGCGCGTGTGACGCTGCCGAACGTGACCGGCCTCCCGTCGCGGGTGGCGGTCCGCCGCCTGCACGCGCTCGGCCTTCGCGTCTCATCGGTCGGTGTCGGCAACATCGCGGGCACCACTCCGAGGGCCGGAGAGCGCGTCCTTCCGGGCGACACCGTCCGCCTACGGTTGGGCGCCGAATGAGTGGAGCCCCGGCGCGGATCAGACTCCGCGAGGTGAGCGACGTCCTCCGCTCGGCCGGCCTCCTGACGGAGGAACGCGCCACGGGGGACGTGGCCGTTCAGGGGGTGAGTCAGGACTCCCGCTCGACTCGCCCGGGAGACCTCTTCCTCGCGTGGGCGGGCAGCGCGGCGGACGCGCACGACTTCGTCGCCGACGCGATGCGGCACGGGGCGGTCGCGACGGTCGTGGAGCGGCCCCTCGAGGTGCGCATCCCGCAGCTCGTCGTGAGTGACGGCAGGCGTGCCGCCGCGCTCGCGGCGGACGTGGTCATGGGGTCCCCGAGCAGAGCGCTCCGGACCCTCGCGGTGACCGGCACCAACGGAAAGACGACGACGGCGATCCTGATTCGCCACCTGATGGGCCCGGACGTGCCGACCGCCGTCATCGGGACCCTCGGACTGATCGACCGCGCGGGCGTTCGACCCGGCAGCGAGAAGCTGACCACCCCGGGTCCGGTCCAGGTGGCGGTGTGGCTGCGGGAACTCGTGGACGGCGGCATGAGCGCCGTCGTCTTCGAGGCCTCCTCACACGCACTGGCACAGCACAGGCTCGACGCGCTCCGCTTCGAAGTGGTCGTGTTCACGAACCTGTCCCAGGACCACCTCGACTACCACGCCGACCTCGCGGACTACTTCGCGGCGAAGGCGCGGCTCGTGGAGCTGACGGGGGAGGGCGGCACGGTGGTCGTGAACCGTGGCGATGCCGCGTGGGACCGCCTCGATCCCAAGGGTCGGGCGCTCCGCACCTACGCGGTGGAGCGCGCTGCGGACGTGTCCGCACACGACGTCCGCCTCGACGCGCGCGGCGCGAGCTTCTCGCTTCGCGTCGACGGAGAAGAACGGCAGGTCCGCACACCGCTGCTGGGCCGCTACAACGTCGAGAACGCTCTGGCCGCCACGGCCGCGGCGCTTGCCGCGGGCATCTCGCTCGACGCAGTGGTCGAGCGCCTAGGTGCCGTTCCCCAGGTGAGCGGTCGCCTCGAGGCCGTCGTCACGTCGCCGTTCACGGTCCTGATCGACTTCGCCCACACGCCGGCGGCGCTCGCGAGCGCGCTGGCCGCCGTGAAGCCGCTGACCCGCGGACGCCTGATCGTCCTGTTCGGCGCCGGCGGCGACCGTGATCGCGCCAAGCGCCGGCCCATGGCCGAGGCCGTCGCAGGGATCGCGGACCTGGTCGTGCTCACGTCGGACAACCCGCGCACGGAAGATCCGGAGCGCATCCTCGACGACCTGGCCACCGGGCTCGCGGGCATCGAGTACGAGCGCGTGGCGGACCGGCGCGACGCGATCGAAGTCGCGCTGCGTGCCGCGCGCCCGGGCGACACCGTCGTCCTCGCGGGCAAGGGCCACGAGACCTACCAGGTGATCGGTAAGGAGAAGCGTCCGTTCGACGAGCGCGAGATCGTGGCGGCATGCCTCGCCCGGCTGGAGCGCCGATGAGCACGGCCGTCTGGACCGACGCCGACGTGCGCGGCGCGCTCGGCCTCGCTGCGGTCACGGGCACGGAGCGCGTCAGATACACGGGCGTCTCGACCGACTCCCGCCAGATCGAGGAAGGGCAGCTCTACATCGCGCTGACGGGTGAGCACTTCGACGGCCACGACTTCGTCGTCGCCGCGCTCGCCAAGGGCGCGCGGGGCGCCGTGGTGTCGCGACCCCAGGATGCCTCCGTTCGCGGCCCGCTCTATCAGGTGGACGACACGCTCGTCGCGCTGGGTGCGCTCGCCGCGCACCGCCGCCGGAGCCTCCGGGCGCCGGTCGTCGCGATCACGGGCTCCTCGGGCAAGACGACCACGAAGGACCTCACGGCAGCGGCGATCGGTGAGGGCAAGCGCGTGCACGCGACGCGTGGCAACAAGAACAACCGCATCGGCATGCCGCTCACGCTGCTGGCCACTCCGGTCGATGCAGAGGCCGTGGTGCTCGAGCTCGGGACGAACGAGCCGGGCGAGATCCGCACGCTGGCGCAGATCGCGCGGCCCGACATCGGCGTCGTCACCACGGTCGGTGAGGCTCACCTGGAGAAGCTTGGCTCGTTCGAGGGCGTCCTCGACGAGAAGCTCGACCTGCTCCGCGGGCTCGCCGAGGGTGGGCGCTGCGTGGTCGGCGACGAGCCGTCGGTGCTTGCGGCCCGTGCGCGCGCTCTCTGTCCGCACCTGCGCGTGGCTGGCTGGACCCACCGCGCGGACGCCGACCTCCGCATCGAGAGCGCGCTCGTCGACGTCTTCGGTCACTACGAGTTCGAGTGGCGCGGCGAGACCGTGACGGTGCCTCTGGTCGGTCGCCACGCGGCCACCGACGCCATGCTCGCGCTCGCGATCGCCGACCTGGTGGGTGTGTCACCGGCCGACGCGGCGCGCGGCATCGCCAAGGCGGACACGAACCCGCTCCGCGGTGAGGTCCGGCGCCTCGGCACCCTGACGCTGATCGTGGACTGCTACAACGCGAACCCGCAGAGCGTGCGTGCGGCCCTGGACGTCCTGGAGGGGCAGGTCGCCAAGCGTCGCGTCGCGGTGCTCGGCAGCATGCTCGAACTGGGCACGCAGTCGGACCGCCTGCACCGCGAGGTCCTCGCGAACGCGCTGGAGCGCGACATCGACCTCATCGTCGCGACGGGCGCGTTCGGACGCGCCGCGGAAGCGTTGGGCACGCGGGCCGCGGGTGTGATCACCGCGCCGGACTGGCAGGAGGCCTATCCGCGACTGCGCGAGCGTCTCGAGGGCGACGAGATCGTGCTGCTGAAGGCGTCCCGCGGGATCGCTCTGGAGGGCATCCTGCCCCTTCTGGAGCGGGACTTCTGATGCTGTACCATCTGCTCCCCGGCCTCGCCGACGTGTACGGCGCATTCAACGTGTTCGTCTACATCACGTTCCGCGCCGCGGGAGCGGTGGTCACGTCGCTGCTCATCGCGTTCGCGTTGGGACCGATCGTGATTCGCCGGCTGGCGGGCGCGAAGGTGGGCCAGGTCGTGCGCGAGAGCGGGCCGGCGACGCACCACGGCAAGGCCGGCACGCCGACCATGGGCGGCCTCATCATGATTGCCGCCACGGCGATCTCCACGCTCCTCTGGGCCGAGCTGACGAACTGGTACACGATCGTCGCGCTGGTCTCGTTCGTGTGGATGGGCGCGATCGGGTTCCTCGACGACTACCTCAAGGTCGTGCAGGGGAAGACGCGGGGGCTGGTCGCTCGTTACAAGATGATCGGGCAGTGGACCTTCGGGCTCGCGCTCGGCGCGTTTCTGGTGTGGCATCCGATCTCGCCGCACCCGACGACCTGGACGTCGGTGCCGTTCTTCTCGGACATGGCGGCGGTCTTTTCGCCGCCCGTGTTCATCCTCTTCACGGGCTGGGTCGTCTCGGGATCGGCCAACGCGGTCAACCTCACCGACGGGCTCGACGGGTTGGCGGCGGGGCTGGTCGCGATCTCGGCGGCTACGCTGGGCGTATTCGCGTACATCGCGGGCCGCACGGACACCTCGGCCTATCTCGGCTTCTTCTACCTGCCGGGTGCGGGTGAGCTCACGATTTTCGCGGTCGCGCTCGCCGGTGCCGCGATCGGCTTCCTGTGGTTCAACGCGCACCCCGCGCAGGTCTTCATGGGCGACACCGGGTCGCTCGCGCTCGGCGGCGCGCTGGGCGTGATGGCGATCCTGCTGAAGGCCGAGTTCCTGCTCGCGATCGTCGGTGGCGTCTTCGTGCTCGAGACGGTTTCGGTCGCGATGCAGATGGGCTGGTTCAAGTACACCCGCCGCCGCTTCGGCGAGGGTCGGCGGATTTTCCGGATGGCCCCGATCCACCACCACTTCGAGCAGTGCGGGTGGCCCGAGACCAAGGTGGTCGTCCGATTCTGGATCCTCGGTGTGCTGTTCGCGATGCTCGCGATCAGCACCCTTAAGATTCGGTGAGCGAATATGATGCGCTCATGCGACCGGTAAGGCAGCATGCAGCGCTTGCAGGGAAGTGTGGCAGTCCTAGGCCTCGGTGCCAGCGGAGTAGCCGCTGCGCGCCTGGCCCTCGCTAAGGGAGGAAACGTCTATGTCTCGGATTCGAGCTCTGATGCCGCAACTTCAGGTCGTGGAGCCCAGCTCCGCGCCGCAGGAGCTAGGGTCGACGTGGGAGGGCACGACATCGCCCTGGTGGCAGGCGCCGGGCTCGTCGTGGTCAGCCCCGGCATCGCCCCGGACGCTCCGGTCCTCCGAGCGCTCGCAGAGCGTGGGGTCCGCTGGATCAGCGAGCCCGAGTTCGCCGTTCGGTTCTATGCTGGTCAACTGATCGCAGTCACCGGGACGAATGGGAAGACCACGACCACTCTGCTTATCGCGCACCTGCTCACGCAGGCGGGCATCCGCGCGGCTGCCGGCGGCAACGTGGGCGGCGGGCTCGCGCCCGCGGCCTCGGAGCTCGCGCTGCTCGACGAGCCTCCGGACTGGTACGTGCTCGAGATGAGCTCCTTCCAACTCGCCGGCGTGGAGTCCTTCCGACCCGACATCGGCGTCGTCACGAACCTTTCGCCCGATCACCTCGACCGTTACGCGACGGTCGCGGAGTACTACGCGGACAAGGTACGGCTCTTCGACAACGCGGACGACGCGAGCCGGTGGGTCCTGCCTGCAGGGGACGGGGACGTGGCCGAGCTCGCGGGTGACGCGCGCGGGCGGCGCTTCTTCTTCGGTGGCGACTCGTCCTCGGCGACGCACGCGTTCACGCAGGACGGCATGCTGCTCGTCCGCCTCGACGGGACGGTCGAGCCGCTCCTCCACCGTGACGAGATCCCGCTGATCGGTCGTCACAACGTCGACAACGCGCTCGCGGCGGCGCTCGTCGCCCGCCTCGCCGGGGCCGAGCCCGTACGCATCGCCGACGGGCTGCGTTCGGCGCGCCCGCTCGCGCACCGCCTGGAGCCCGTGGCCGATTACGGCGGTGTGCTCTGGGTCAACGACTCGAAGGCGACCAACGTCGCCGCGACCAAGAGCGCGCTCGCGAGCCTGGACCGCCCGGTGGTGATCCTGCTCGGCGGCAAGGACAAAGGCGAGCCCTTCGCACCGCTCGGGCCCGCGCTCTCGGGCCGCGCACGCGCCGTGCTGGCCTACGGCGCGGTCGGCCCGCGCATCCAGCGCGAGCTGCGGGACTTCGTGCCGGTCGAGCTCATGGCCTCGGACTTCGTCGCGGTGGTGGCCCGGGCGGCCAGCCTGGCGCAGGCCGGCGACGTCGTGCTTCTGTCCCCGGCCTGCTCGAGCTACGACATGTTCGACAGCTACGCGCACCGCGGTCGCCGCTTCTCCGAGTTGGCGACCGAGTTGGCGAGGGAGACGACATGAGGCCGCGACCGATGGACATCGCGCCGATCGGGCCCATCCGGCTGCCCGACTCCGGGCTCGGGCGCGGCTGGGAGGCCGCTGCGGTCCTCGGCCTCACGCTGCTCCTGCTCTCCTTCGGGCTCGTCGCGCTCTACTCGGCGTCGTCCGTGTACGCGCTTCGTCAGGGGCTTCCCGATACGTACTACGTGATCCGGCAGGCGGCCGGGGCAGGGGTGGGGATGGCGGGCTTGATGCTCTGCGCCTTGCTCCCGTACAAGCTCTGGGAGAAGGGAGCCTGGGCGCTCCTCTTCATCAGTATCATGGGCTTGGTCGTGGTGGTGCTCCCCTTCACGACCTCGATCGCGCCGGAGATCAACGGCGCCCGCCGCTGGCTGCGTGTGGGGGTCACGGTGCAGCCCTCGGAACTCGCCAAGATCGCGGTCATCGTCTGGACCGCTTCCCTGGCCGTGAAGAAGGCGCCGATGTTCCGGTCGCTCGGGCGGGGACTTGGCCCATTTCTCGCCGTCTGGGGCGTGGTCCTGCTGCTCATCTTGGTTGAGCCGCACCTCTCGACCGCGCTGGTGATCGGCCTGCTCGGGCCGCTCATCGTGTTCGCGGCGGGCGCGCGCATCTCCCACTTCGTTCTGCTCGGCGTCCTCGCGGCTCCCGTTCTCTGGCTCCAGCTCTCGGTCGGGTTCCGCGCCGCGCGCATCGCGTCGTTCCTGAACCCGGCGTCGGATCCAGGCGGCGCGGGCTTCCAGGTCCACCAGTCGCTGGTGGCGCTGGGCTCGGGTGGGATCTCGGGCGTGGGGATCGGGCAGGGGCGCCAGAAGTTCGGCTTCCTCCCCGAGGCCCACAACGACTTCGTCTTCGCGATGATCGGCGAGGAGTGGGGCTTCCTCGGCGTGGTCATCCTGGTGGCGCTCTACACGGCGATCGTGCTCGTGGGCTTCCGCATCGCCCGTCGTGCTCCGGACGCGTTCGGCGAACTCGTGGCGATCGGGTGCGCGAGCCTCATCGCGGTGCAAGCGTTCCTCCACATGGCCGTCGGCCTCGCGCTCGCGCCGCCGACGGGGCTCCCGCTGCCGCTGGTCTCCTACGGCAGGTCGAACCTCATCGTGACGCTCGTCGTGCTCGGCATCCTGATTTCGGTGGCCCGCTCGGCGCCGGGCGGAAAGGCGGCCCGTGCATGACGGCCCCGTCGTCGTGGTCGCGGGGGGCGGGACCGGGGGCCACCTCTATCCGGCCCTCGCGATCGCCGATGCGCTGCGCGCGCTTCGTCCCGACGTCCGCGTGCTCTTCGTGGGCGCGGAGCGCGGCCTGGAAGCGCGCGTGCTGCCCGAGCGCGGCGAGTGGCACCAGCTCCTCCCCGTGCACGGCGTCGATCGCTCGCGTCCCCTTCGCAGCTGGCGAGCGGTCACGAGCTTGCTCGTCTCGCTCGCGCGGGTCGCGCGTTTGTTCGCGCACCACCGGCCGGAGGTCGTCGTGCTGACCGGCGGCTACGCCGCGGCGCCCGCCGGCATCGTCGCCGGGCTGAGCGGCCTCCGGCTCGTCCTGCAGGAGCAGAACTCCATGCCCGGCGCGGTGACGAGCGCACTATCTCGCTGGGCGAGCCGGGCGTACGTCGCGTTTCCGGAAGTCGAGGCCCGCCTCCCCCTCATGGCGGGGCGCACGCGCCTCACCGGCAACCCGGTGCGGTCGGCGACGGGACGCCCGCGCGCGGAGATGAGAGCCCACTTCGGGGTTCCGGCTGACGCCCGGCTCCTCCTGGTCGCCGGCGGCAGCCAAGGCTCGCTCGCGCTCAACACCGTGGTCGGCGACGCCGTGCGCGCGGTCGCGCGCGGCTCGCTCGCCCGCCCCCAGGACCTGCACGTCCTCTGGGTCACCGGACCGGCGCACGTCGAGACCGTCGCGAACGTGCTGACCGAGTGCGGGGCACCCGGCTGGGTTCACCCGGTCCCGTACCTCGACGACATGCCGAGCGCGCTCGCCGCCGCCGACCTGGCGGTGTCCCGGGCCGGGGCGATGTCGACGGCTGAGCTGCTCATCCAGGGGCTTCCGGCGATCCTGGTGCCGCTGCCCACCGCGGCGGCCGACCATCAGATGGCGAACGCCCGGTCTCTCGAGGCAGCGGGCGCCGCGCTGGTGGCGCCGCAGGCGGAGCTGACGCCCGAGTCGCTCTGGGACACCGTCGCGCTCCTGCTCGCGTCCCCCGAGCGGCTCGCACACATGCGGAAGTCGGCGCTCGCGCTCGCTCGCCCTTCGGCGGCCGACGACATCGCCGCCGACCTCGCGACGTTCCTCCCCGCTCAGCGAGCCTCGCGATGACGAGCGCCACGCCCGATCTGCGCGCGCTCGCGGGAGACCGCCCGGTGCACTTCATGGGCGTCGGCGGCGCGGGGATGTGCGGGCTCGCCGAGCTGCTCGTGCGGAGCGGTGGCCGCGTGAGCGGCTGCGACCAGAAGGAGAACGCGGCGTTGGCCGACCTGGCTCGTATCGGCGCTGCAGTGAGCCTAGGTCATGACGCGGCGCATGTGGCGTCCGCGTCCGCGCTCGTGATCACGTCGGCCGTTCCGCAGGACCACCCCGAGGTCGTCGCGGCGCGGCGGGCCGGCATTCCCGTGCTCAAGCGGGCCGAGGCGCTCGGCGCCTGGGTCGCGTCGGGCACGGTGGTCGCGATCGCCGGTACGCACGGCAAGACCACCACGACCGCGATGACGACCGAGGTGCTCGCGCGCGCCGGCAAGGACCCCACGGGGATCGTCGGCGGGCGCGTCGCCGCTTGGGACGGCAACCTCCGCTTCGGGTCACCCTCGCTCTATGTGGTGGAGGCGGACGAGTACGACCGCTCCTTCCATCAGCTGACGCCGGACATCGCGGTGGTCACCAACGTCGAGGCGGACCACCTGGACATCTACGGCGACTATACGGGGGTGCGCGCAGGGTTCGCGCAGTTCCTCGAGGGCGTGCGGTCCGGCGGACGCGTCATCGCGTGCGCCGACGACCACGGTGCGTCCTCACTCCTGCCCCGTGTGGCCTCCAAAGCTTACACGTACGGCACGTCGGCTGGCTCCATGCTGCGTGCCACGGACGTGTCGGTGGGCGCGGACCTCACGCGCTGCACCGTGTTGGAAGACGGGCGACGCGTCGGAACGCTGGCGCTCCGTAAGGGCGGGCGGCACAACCTGCTGAACGCGCTCGCCGCCGCGGCGGTCGCACGCGCTCTCGGCGTCGATTGGATACCGATTCGGAAAGCGCTTGCGGACTTCGCCGGCGTCGCACGCCGCTTCGAGCGACTGGGCGACGCGGCGGGCGTGCTCGTGATCGACGACTACGCGCACCATCCCACGGAAATCACGGCCACGCTCGCCACGGCCCGGGCGTCTTTCCCGGGGGCGCGCCTGGTCGTCGCGTTCCAACCCCACCTGTTCTCGCGCACGCGCGATTTCACGGTCGAGTTCGGCCGCGCGCTCGCCCTCGCCGACGTCGTGTGGGTCACGGACGTATTTCCCGCGCGCGAAGCACCCATTCCGGGCGTGACCGGAGAGACCGTAGTGCAAGCCACCCGAGCCGCGGGCGCCGAGGACGTGCGCTACCACCCCGACATCGCGTCCGTGGCGGACGCGCTCGCGGAGGACCTGCGCTCCGGAGACGTGCTCATCACCCTCGGCGCGGGCTCGATCGAGACGGTGGGTCGCGCGGTGCTCGCCCGACTCTCGCGGGTGGGACCGAGGGAGGTCGTACATGCGTAGGGACGGCCGCATTCTGCTCGCCACGGCCTGCTTCGGCGCCGCGATCGCGTGGGGCGACCGCATTCCGGCGGCCATGGTCGACATGGAGATGTTCCGTATCGAGGATGTCGAGGTGCGGGGCCTCCGCTATCTGGAGGAGTCGGAGGTCGTCGACATGCTCGACCTCACGCCCGAGACGTCCGTGTGGAGTGACAAGTCCCCGTGGCAAGATCGCGTGGCCGCTCACGCGCTCGTGAAGTCCGTGCGCGTGAGCCGACGTCTTCCTGATGGCCTTCTGTTGGTGGTGAGCGAGCGCATCCCGATCGCGCTCGGGCCGACCCCGACGCTCGAGCCCATGGACGCGGAGGGACGCCGGCTGCCGATCGATCCCGCCGAGTTTCGTCTGGACCTGCCGGTGATTCACACATCGCGCCGTCCGCCGCGCGGATCCCGACATTTCCCGGCCGAGGTGCGACGCCTGGCCGCGGAGGTGGAGCACCTCATGGCCGCCGACACGGCGTTCCTCCAGTTGGTGTCGAGCGTGGCATGGAACGGGCGGGGCGCGTTGACCGTGCGTTGGACGGAGCCAGCGGTGGAGTTCCTGCTGCCGTCGCAGGCGTCGCCCGCGCGGCTCCGCGAGGGACTCGGGGCGCTCGCGGATGCGGCGTCGAGGGAACGGGAGGGGATGCCGGATGTCATCGACCTGCGATTCGCGGACCAAGTCGTGGTCCGCAGGGCCCGGAACTGACGATGCGCTCGAACCTGATCGCCGGATTGGACATCGGGACCGCGAACACCTGCGTGGTGATCGGCGAGATCTCGCAGGACCCGCGCCGCCCCGGCCTCACGATCCTGGGTGTCGGGCAGGCACGCACGGGCGGCTTGCGCGGTGACCTCGTGACGAACATCGACGGGATCACGGAATCCGTGCGCGCGTCGATGAAGGAGGCCGAGCTCATGGCCGGCGTAACGGTCGACCGCGTCTACGCCGGGATCGGAGGAGATCACATCCGCGCCTCCAGCTCGATGGGCGTCGTCGCGATCTCCGAGGACGAGGTCGCGCAGGACGACATCGACCGCGTGCACATCGTCGCGCGCGCCGTCGCTCTCCCCCCGGATCGCGAGATGGTGCACGCGATCCCGCAGGAGTACCGCGTCGACCACCAGCGCGGCATCAAGGATCCGCTCGGCATGGCGGGCGTCCGCCTCGAGGCCGAAGTCTTCCTCGTGACGTGCCAGATCACGGCGTCGGCGAACATCTGCAAGGCGGTCAACCGCGCCGGCTATCGCGTCGAGCAGCTCGTGCTCGAGCCCCTCGCGGGCGCGCGCGCGGTCCTCACCGAGGACGAGAAAGAAGTCGGCGTCGCGATGATCGAGATCGGCGCGGCGACTACCGACGTCGCGGCCTATTACGAGGGGAAGGTCCAGCACGTCTCGATCCTCCCGTTCGGCGGGGCCACGCTCACGGCGGATCTGGTGCGCGGGCTCTCGGTGCCGTTCGCGGAGGCACACAAGACCAAGGAGCACTTCGGAGTCGCGCTCGCGCAGCTCGTCGATCCGCGGGAGACGGTTCCGCTTCCCGGACCGGTGCCGGGTCAGACCCGCCGCGTGGCGAGGGAGCTGATCGCACACGTGATCGAGCAGCGGCTCGACGAGATCTTCGGGATCGTGCAGGGGGAGCTGCAGGGTCAGGGGCTCCTCGACCACCTCGGCGCCGGGATCGTTCTCACGGGCGGCACCGCCGCGACACCGGGAATCGTCGATCTGGCGCATCAGGTCTTCAATTTGCCGGTGCGTCTCGGCGTGCCATCCGAGGGACTCGGCGGCCTCGCCGACTCGGTCCAGCGCCCGCGCTTCGCGGTCGCCTCGGGCCTCGCGCTGTGGGGGGCCGATCGTTTCAGCGAGACCGGGCGGGGATCCTCCACGGTCACGTCCGGAGTGTTCACCAAGCTGGGCACGTGGTTGAAGGAATTCTTTTAGGTCACTCACACTCCGGCAGGGAGGAGTCATGATGATGTTCGAATTCGAAGAATCGCCGGTCCGGAACGCGCGGATGAAGGTGGTGGGTGTCGGCGGGGCCGGCGGCAACGCCGTGAATCGCATGATCGACGAGCGTCTGGAGGGGGTCGAGTTCATATCCATGAACACCGACGGCCAGGTCCTCAAGACGTCCAAGGCGCCGGTGAACATCCAGATCGGCAAGAAGCTCACGCGTGGGCTCGGTGCAGGCGCGCGTCCCGAGGTGGGACGCCAGGCCCTCGCCGAGAGCGAGGACGAGGTGCGGCGCGCGCTCGAGGGCGCCGATCTCGTGTTCGTCACGGCCGGCATGGGCGGCGGCACGGGAACCGGCGCGGCGCCGCTCGTGGCGGAGATCGCGCGAGACATGGGCGCGCTCACGATCGGCATCGTGACGAGGCCGTTCTCGTTCGAGGGTAAGAAGCGCGAGCGGCAGGCGGCGCAGGGCATGGCCGAGCTGCGGCGCTGCGTGGACACGATGATCGTGGTTCCGAACGATCGGCTTCTCGCCGTGGTCCCCAAGGGGACCTCGTTCCGGGATGCGCTCAAGAAGGCCGACGAGGTGCTGCTGCACGCGACGCAGGGGATCTCCGACCTGATCAGCGTGACGGGTGACGTCAACGTGGACTTCGCGGACGTGCGTACCGTCATGGCCTCGCGTGGGCCGGCGCTCATGGGGTCGGGCTTCGCCGAGGGCGACAACCGGGCCGAGATCGCGGCGAAGGCGGCAATCTCCTCACCCCTCCTCGACGACGTGTCGATCGCGGGATCCCGGGGCGTGCTGATCAACATCACCGGGGGGCCGGACCTCGGCATTGACGAGGTCACGATCGTCTCTTCGATTATCCAAGCAGTGGCCGGGGACGACGCCGAGATCATCTTCGGCGCGGTGCACGACCCCAGCATGCAAGGCAAGATCAGGGTCACCGTCATCGCCACCGGCTTCGACTCGGCCAACGACGAGAAGGTCATCCCGGGTGACTTCCGCCGCACGCGGACTCCGGCCCAAGCCACTACCTCTGCTACGTTCCCCCGTGCGCAAGAGCCGGTCGTGGCCGATATTCAGATGGTGCGACAGATGGAGGCACGCATGGAGGTCCGCGCGGTCGGGGGTTCGCGGTCCGTGCAGGCTGTGTCGCCTTCGCGGTTCCCGGATCGTCCGCTCACCCGGGAGCCGATGGCAGGTCTGGATATACCGACGTTCATCCGGCGTCAGATGGACTGACGCGGGCAGGGGTCAGGCACGATGTCGAGTCGAATGATCGAGCCGATGAGGATCGCGGCGGCCGCGGTGGCGGCCGTCGCGTGCACGGCGTGCGTCTTCGAGGCCCCCGACGCGGGCAGGATCGATCGGCTGTATGTACCGCCGGCGGAGACCGTGCAGATCTTCTCGCTCGGCCGGGGTGAGACGTTCGGCGGGATCCTGGACGGCACCATCTCCGCGAACGAGCAGGCGTTGCTGCTCATGGCGTTCCGCGAGCACGCCTCCCCGATGCGCATGCGCGAGGGCACGGAGATCACGCTGCGGTTCCTCAAGGACGACGAAGAGATCCGGGGCATCGACGTGGCGCTGATGCCCGACGAGACCGTGCGCCTACATCGCGAGCCGCTAGGGTGGGAGTCCGAGTTGATCGAGACGCCGATCTACGTCGACACGCTGTTCGCGAGCGGCGAGATCGAGACGGTGCTGTGGAACGCGGTGGTGATGAACCCCGTGCTCTCCGGCCTGCCGTTCGCGGACCGCAACGAGCTCATCGACGACCTCGACCAGGTCTTCCAGTGGCAGGTCGACTTTTCGCGGCAGATCCGCGTGGGCGACACCTATCGGTTCGTGTTCGAGCGCGAGGTTCGCCCCGACGGCTCGATGCGGGCGGGCCGGCTGCTGGCCGCTGAGCTCGTCACCAGCGGCACTCCGTTCCATGCGATCTGGTTCGACCCGAACGGGGACGGGCGCGGGTCGTATTTCGACCTGGAGGGAGAGTCCGTGCGGCGGGCGTTCCTGCTCAAGCCGCTCTCGTATCGACGCATCTCATCCCTGTTCACGAACTCGCGCTACCACCCCATCCTCAACACCTGGCGCTCGCACCGCGGTGTCGACTACGCGGCGGATGCGGGCACGGAGATCATGGCGACCTCCGACGGGGTCGTGACCGAGCGACGCTTCGATGGGAGCTACGGCAACACCATTCTCATCCGCCACCCGAACGGGTTCCAGACCCGTTACGCGCACATGCGCGCGTTCCGGAACGGCATCGTGGTCGGGAGTCGGGTGCACCAGAGCGACATCATTGGATACGTGGGCATGACCGGGCTCGCCACGGGCCCGCACCTCCACTATGAGATGCTCCGGGGCGGACGTCACATGGATCCGCTGTCCGTGGACCTGCCGGCGGGCGACCCGGTGCCCTCGGACGATCGCATGCGCTGGCTGGACGAAGCGGAGGTGCGTGTGGCGCTGCTCGATGGGATCCCGGGCGCGGGTCCGGTGCGCACCCTCGTGGTGGACGCCGAGATCCAAGACGGACAGACGGTGGCCGCGGGCGCGGCTCCCAGCGGGGGGCTGCAGTAGCCTGAGTGATTCGCTGGATCCTGCTCCTGGCCCTCGCGGCCGGGCTCGTCGCCTACTCCTTCTGGCTCTACCTCCGCTTCGAGATCGCCGTCCCCGCGGCGAAATGGCTCGCGGCGGCGCGTGCGGCCACGCTCGTCCTCGCCCTGCTGCTGCTGTTCGACGTGCGGTTGCCCGCGGGTGGAGGCGGAAGCGGCTCGGACGAGTGGGTGCTCCTGGATGCGTCGCTGAGCATGGGCGCGGCACCTGGAGGCGCCGCCTCGGCCTGGGAGCAGGCCTCCGCGCGGGCGCGTGAGCTAGAGCGCGACGGCTGGCAGGTCGTCACGTTCGGGGCGGAGGCCGAGGTCGGTACGCTCGAGGACGACGCGGGGCCCGACGCGCTGCGGAGCTTGCTCGCGCCCGCCCTCGACCGCGCGGGCGAGGCCGGAGCGCGCCGCGTACGCGTGCTGTCGGATCTCCGCCTAGAGGACGCCGTCGCCGTGCGGTCCGCGCTCACAGCGCTCCCGCTGGAGGTCGAGTTCGAGCGCTTCGGGGACGACCTCGTCAACGCGGGGATCTCGCGCTTCGACGTTCCGGACGTCGCCCGCCCTTCGTCCTCGGCGCGCGCCGAGGTCGAGATCCACGTGGCCTCTGCCGTGGACTCGGTGACCGTCAGCGTCTTCGAGGAGGGCGCCCCCGTCGCCGAGCTGCGCGTGCCGGCACCCACGCCGGGCCTGCGAGCGCGCATCCCCGTGGATCTGCCGCCGCCGCGCACCACGGGCCGGGTCCGGTACTCGGCGTCGGTCGCCGTCCCGGGGGACGCGTTTCCGTCGGACGACGGCGCGGTGGCGTACGCCAGCGTGGGACACGAGGAGGGGGCGCTGGTGCTCGTCTCGCTGCGCGCGGATTGGGAGCCTCGACATCTGCTCCCGCTGCTCGGCGACGTCACGGGCCTTCCGACGCTGGGGTACCTGCGGGTAGGGCCGGACGCGTTCGTGCCCATGGGCCGCGCGCTCGACCGCGGAGTCCCCGTCGACTCGGCTTCGGTTCGGCGCGCCGCGGCCGACGCCACGCTGCTGGTCTTGCACGGGCTCGGGGCCGACGCGGACGCGTGGGCTCGCTCCCTCGCGAGCCGCCCTGGCCGGAGCGTGCTGTTCCCGACGGCCGCCGCGGGCGCGGCGCTCACGGGCATCCCGACTGGCGAGCCGCGCCAGGGCGAGTGGTACGTCTCGGGAGATATCCCCACGTCGCCCATCGCGGGGACCTTGGCGGGAGTGGCGTTGCAGGGGCTTCCGCCGCTCTCCGACGTGCTGCTTCCGATCGACCCCGCGCGGGTTCGCGGGGCCCTGCTCGTGCAGCTGCGGGGGGCGGGCACGCCCGAAGCCGCGCTCCAGCTGGACGAGCGGCCGGGTGGACGGGTCGCCGTGGTGCTCGCCTCCGGCTTCTGGCGCTGGGCCGCGCGCGAGAATGGCCGAGACGTGTATCGTCGGCTATGGTCAGGCGTCGCCGGTTGGCTGCTCTCCGGGGAGGGAGGCGCGGCGCTCGAGCCACGCCCGACGCAGTGGATCGTCCCCCGGGGCGAGCCGGTCGTCTGGAGCCTGCCCGTGGACAGCACGGCGCGACGCCTGGTTGTGAGCGCAGGGGACTCGGCCGTCGTGGACGTCCCCCTCGCGAACGAAGGCTCCCAGTCGACGGGCGTTCTGCCGCCGGGGTCGTACGCCTATCGAGTGGAGCGCGGGGCCGACGAAGTGATCGCGAGTGGCCGCTTCGACGTCGCCGAGACCACGCTGGAGATGGCCCCGGTGGCCGCAGTGCCTGGAGCGAGCGAGGCGGGTGAGACTCCCGCGGCGGGCGTCGAGCAGCGGCCCGGGTCGCCGCTCCGGACGCGATCCTGGCCTTACCTGCTCATTATCGGCCTGCTGTGCGCGGAGTGGATCGGGCGGAGGCGGAGCGGGCTCCGGTAGCGCGCCCATGCGGCTCTTCAAGACCCCGCTCGAGAAGAAGAAAGGCCTCTGGCGACGCATCGTCGACCTCGGCCTCACGGACGTGCGTGCCCTCGCACGCGGCATCGACCACGCCTCCGTCGAAGACCTCGAACAGACGCTGCTCGCCGCCGACTTCGGCGTGAAGACCACGCTGCGGCTGACCGATCGCGCGGAGGAGGCGCTTCGGCGCGGCAAGGCGAAAGGCGGGGAGGATCTCGCCGCGGCGCTGAAGTCGGAGATCACGGAGATCCTGGGGGTTGCCGAGGACACCGAGCTGCGCTTGGCCGACTCAGGGCCGACCGTCTACCTGATCGTGGGCGTCAACGGCGTCGGCAAGACGACTTCGGTGGCGAAGGTCGCCCACATGTTCGCGCGGGACGGCCGCAAGGTCCTCATGGCGGCCGCCGATACGTTCCGCGCGGGCGCGGTCGCCCAGCTCGAGGCGTGGGCGGACCGCATCGGGGTCGACTTCCTCAAAGGGCAGCAGGGCGGGGACCCGGCGGCTGTGGCGTTCGATGCGCTGGAGGCTGCAGAGGCCCGCGGGATCGAGGTCGTCCTCATCGACACCGCCGGTAGGTTGCACACGAATCGCAGCCTCATGGAAGAGCTCGTGAAGATCGATCGCGTGGTGCGCCGGCGTGTGCCAGGTGCGCCGCACGAGACGCTGCTGGTGCTCGACGCGACGGTCGGCCAGAACGCCGTGCGTCAGCTCGAGGCCTTTCGCAGCGCCGTCGGCGTCACGGGGATCATCCTTGCCAAGCTCGACTCGTCGTCGAAGGGCGGGATCGTGGTCGCGCTGCGCGAGGAGTACGGCGTGCCGGTGAAGCTGGTGGGCACGGGCGAGGGTCTCGACGATCTGTCCGCGTTCGACCCGAACGAGTTCGTCGAGGCGCTCTTCGCCCCCGCCGTGTGACCTACTCCCAGCTCGACCGGCCGGTCCAGTTTCTCAAAGGCGTGGGGCCGAAGCGCGCCGACGCGTTCGGACGGCTGGGCATCGTGACGGCGCGCGACCTGCTCTACCACGTGCCGCGTCGCTACGACGACGCGTCGACCGTGGAGCCGATCGGACGGCTCGAGGTCGGCATGGACGCGACCGCGATCGGGCGGGTGCGGAGCAAGGGGGTCATTCCGACCCGGAAAGGGCTCAGGATCTTCCAGGCCGTTCTGGAGGACGAGACCGGCATGATCACGGTGGCGTGGCCGGGACAGCCTTGGCTCGACCGCAAGATCCGCGAGGGGGACACGCTGCTCGTCACCGGGCCCGTGAGGTTCTTCCACGGGCGTCAGATGCAGCCGCGCGAGGTCACCGTCGTGTCGCGGGGCGAGGAGCCGACGGAGCCGAGCGGACGCATTTATGTCACGTATCCCGCGAGCGAAGACCTGCCGCAGTGGGTGCTGCGCGCCGTCTTCGACCGCAATATGGACGCACTCCTCGCGTGGGCGGACGACGACGAGTACGTGACCCGCGAGGGGCTCGCGCGTCGGCTGCCGTCCCTCTCCCAAGCGCTGACGTGGATCCACCGTCCCGAGCGCATCGAGCAGGCCGAGCAGGGGCGTCGGAGGCTCGCGTTCGACGAACTCTTCTTCCTGCAGCTCGTGCAGGCGCAGGCGCGTCGCGCGGCGACGGAGCTGGATCCCGGGATCGAGCACGTGCGGACGAACGAGCTCATCCGCCCGCTGCACGCGGCGCTCCCCTTCGAGCTCACCGGGGCGCAGACCCGCGTGCTCCGGGAGATCTACGCCGACATGCAGTCGCCCGCGCGCATGAGCCGGCTGCTCCAGGGCGACGTCGGCTCCGGGAAGACCGTAGTCGCGCTCTTCGCCATGCTGCTCGCGGCCGAGGGCGGGCACCAGGCGGCGCTCATGGCGCCCACCGAGATTCTCGCCGAGCAGCACGCCCGCCGGATGGGCGAGCTGCTCGCGCCGCTCGGCGTCGACGTGGCGCTCGTGACGGGGAGCCTCTCCGCCTCTGCCCGGCGTGCGGCGCTCGAGGGGCTCGCGTCGGGTGCGACGCGCCTCGTGGTCGGGACGCACGCGCTCATCCAGGAAGGGGTCGTGTTCCGCTCGCTCGGCCTCGTGGTGGTCGACGAGCAGCACCGCTTCGGCGTGCGGCAACGGATGGCGCTCCTCGAGCGCAAGGACGTGCGCCCGGACGTGCTCGCGATGTCCGCGACGCCGATTCCCCGATCGCTCGCGATGGCGCTCTACGGAGACCTCGACCTGAGCGTGCTCGACGAGCTGCCCCCCGGGCGCACGCCCGTCGAGACCGAGCTGCGCGGTCGCGACGAGAGGGAGGCCGTGTACGACCTCGTGCGGAGTGAGGTCGCCGCGGGCCGACAGGCGTATGTCGTGTACCCGCTGGTCGGCGAGTCCGAGAAGGTCGATCTGCTCGCCGCGACGGACGAGTACGAGCGGCTCAAGACCGACATCTTCCCCGACCGTCGCGTGGGGCTGCTCCACGGCCAGTTCGCCGCGGCCACCAAGGACCAGGTCATGCGTGCGTTCCTCGCCGGGGAGATCGACGTCCTGGTCACGACGACCGTCATCGAGGTGGGGATCGACGTGGCCAACGCGAGCGTGATGGTCATCGAGCACGCCGAGCGGTTCGGCCTGGCGCAGCTGCACCAGCTCCGGGGGCGCGTGGGGCGGGGGGAGAGCCGCGGTTATTGCGTCCTCATCGCGGACGTGGGGCAGGGCGCGTTCGAGCGGCTCGAGATCTTCCGAAAGACCACCGACGGCTTCGAGGTCGCGCGCGCCGACCTTCGCATACGCGGACAAGGCGACCTGTTCGGGAGCCAGCAGCACGGCAAGGACCCCGTGCTGCGCTTCGCCGACCTCATGGCCGACGAGGACCTGCTGGTCGAGGCCCAGCGCGAGGCGCGCGCGCTCACCGCCGCCGACCCGGAGCTCGCGAAGCCCGAGAACGCGCGCATCCTGGCGCAGCTCCGCGGCCGCTACCGCGAGCGCATCGAGATGTACGGCGTGGGGTGAGCAGGTCGGCGGCGGATCCGGCGTCCGGCCGCGCCGTGCTATAGTATCGGCCTGTCTCCAACCCGAGGTGGGGCGAGTTTGATCATGGTCGAGATCAAGGATCTTTCCGCGCACGTCGGCGCGTCGGTCACCGTTCGCGGGTGGGTCGAGGGCACGCGGGGGCACGGCAAGGTCGCGTTCGTGAGCGTGCGAGACGGGACGGGCATCGTGCAGGGCGTGCTGGTCAAGAACGCCGTCGACGAGGCGTCGTGGGGCGCGCACGGATCCCTGACGCCCGAGTCGCTGGTGTCCGTGACGGGCGAGGTGAAGGCAGAGCCGCGTGCGCCCGGTGGATACGAGCTCGGCCTGACGTCCCTCCATCTGTTGGCCCTCGCCGAGCCGTACCCGATCCAGCCCAAGGAGCACGGCGTCGACTTCCTGCTCGATCATCGCCACCTCTGGCTGCGCTCCTCGCAGCAGCGCGCGGGGCTCCTCGTCCGCGCCGAGGTCGAGCAGGCCGTCCACGACTTCTTCTACCAACGCGACTTCGTGCGCATCGATACGCCGATCCTCACGGGCTCGATCGGCGAGCACGCGGGTTCGTTGTTCGAGACGGACTACTTCGGCGAGCGCGCGTTTCTCGCGCAGACGGGCCAGCTCTACGTCGAGACCGCCTGCCCGGCGTTCCGGAGGGTCTACTGTTTCGGGCCGACGTTCCGCGCCGAGAAGTCGAAGACGCGCCGCCACCTCACCGAGTTCTGGATGGTCGAGCCCGAGGTCGCGTTCGCCGACTCGAACGACAACATGC
Organism: Gemmatimonadota bacterium; assembly: GCA_009692205.1. Lineage (GTDB taxonomy): Bacteria > Gemmatimonadota > Gemmatimonadetes > Longimicrobiales > Gaopeijiaceae > UBA2982. Next base: position 75,495 of record SHZR01000002.1, read on the forward strand.
GCCTCCAGGAGGAGTTCCTCTCCTACCTCGTGGAGCGCGCGCTCGAGAACTGCAGCGAGGAGTTGAAGGTGCTCGAACGGGATACGAGCAAGCTCGAGATCGTGAAGTCGCCCTTCCCCCGCATCAGCTATACGGACGCGGTCGCCGAGTTGGTCGCAAAGGGCCACGAAGTGACGTGGGGGCAGGATCTCGGCGCCACCGACGAGCTCGCGCTCATGGAGTCGCGGGAGATGCCCCTCTTCGTGCACGACTATCCGAAGGCGGCCAAGGCGTTCTACATGAAGGAGAACCCCGCCGACCCGCTCACCGTGCTCTGCGACGACCTGTTGGCTCCGGAGGGATACGGCGAGCTCATCGGCGGGAGCCAGCGCGAGGACGACCTGGAGCGGCTCAAGGCGCGTATCGTCGAGGCAGGGCTGCCGCTGGACGCGTACGCGTGGTACCTCGACCTGCGTCGGTACGGCACCTTCCCCCACTCCGGCTTCGGCCTCGGCGTGGAGCGGACGGTCGCCTGGATCACGGGGCGGCACCACATCCGCGAGCTGATCCCGTTCCCGCGCCTCATGAACCGCCTCTACCCGTAGGGCCATTTCCATGCGCCGCGCCGTCCTCGACATGGCCGACCGCCGTCCCGCGTGGGCGATGCCCGCCTGGGTGCCCGCCGAGCTGAAAGCTGCGCTGCCCGCGGGTTGGGAGCTCGCCGTCATCGAGGAGGAGACGAGCGGAGCGGGGGATGGTGCCTCGCGAGTCCACCCCGCGGTCCTCGAGGCGGTGCGTGATGCCGAGATCTACTTCGGATACGGCATTCCCGAGGCGCTGCTCCAGGGAGGGCCGCAGTTGCGCTGGGTCCATTCGGGCGCGGCGGGCGTGGCGAAATCCCTCACTCCGGGGATGCTCGCGAACCCGGTGATCTTCACGAACTCGGCCGTGGTGCACGCCCCGCCCATCGCCGAGACCGTGCTCGCCATGATCCTCTTCTTCGGGCGCGGACTCGACTTCGCGGTCGAGGGGAAGCGACGCGGCGAGTGGTGGCAGGATCCTTTCTATGCCGCCGACTCCCCGCTGCGCGAGCTGGCCGGCTCGACGGTGGGGATCGTGGGGTTCGGCGGCATCGGCAGGGAGGTCTCGCGGCGGGTCGCCAGCCTCGGTGCCCGAGTGGTCGCGCTCAAACGGAGGGCGGCGGACGCGGGCGAGGACGCTCTCGCTCCCGTCGCCGGCGGAGGCTCGCTCGCCGGACTCATCCGGATCGTGCGCGGCGACGCTGGCCTCGACACCCTGCTCACCGAGAGCGACGTCGTGGTCGTGTCGGCTCCCGAGACCCCGGACACCCGCGGGCTCCTCGGCGCCCGCGAGCTCGGGCGCATGAAGCGCGGCGCGCTGCTCGTCAACGTCGCGCGGGGCAAGATCGTCGACGAACAGGCGTTGGCTCAGGCGCTCGCCGAGGGGCGGCTGCGGGGCGCGGGGCTCGACGTGTTCGCGGAGGAGCCGCTCCCGGGCGATCATCCGTTCTGGCGTCTGCCCAACGTGCTCCTCACCCCGCACGTCTCCGGGGTCACGAGCGGATTCTGGCGGAGGGAGACCGACCTGATCCTCCGTAACCTCGGCCGCTACCTCCAAGGTGCCCCCCCGGCCGAGTGGGAGAACGTCGTCGACAAGCGGGCTGGGTACTGACCGCGGCGGGGCTCAGCCCCGCTCGATCTCGTTTCCCTTGACCTCGTCCCAGAGCGCGTCGAGCGCCTCGAGTCCGGCCGACTCCATGTCGATGCCGCGCTCGCGCGCGAGGCGCTCGAGCTTGGTGAAGCGGTCCTGGAACTTGCGGTTCGCGCGCGCGAGCGCCGTGGTGGGATGCGTGCCGGCGAGCCGAGCGAGGTTCACGACCGCGAACAGGAGGTCGCCGAGCTCTTCGGCGACCCGCGCGGGGATCTCGGACTGGATCGCTTCGCGCACCTCGCCGATCTCCTCCTCCACCTTGTCCAGTGCTCCTCGGTGGTCCTCCCAGTCGAAGCCGACGCGCGCTACGCGCTCCTGGATGCGGAACGCCTTCGTCAGGGGATCGAGCCCCGTGGCGACTCCGGAGAGCACGCCCTCGCCCTCCGCGCGCTCGGCCGCCTTGAGCGCCTCCCAGTCACGGCGCACGCCGTTGCCGAAGAGGTGCGGATGACGCGCCACCATCTTGGCCTCGAGTCGGCGATAGACCGACTCGGCATCGAGCTTCCCGGCTTCCTCGGCGACCACGATCTGGAACGCGAGGTTCAGGAGTAGATCCCCGAGCTCGCCCTCGAGCGCATGCGGATCCCCGCCGTGGATCGCGTCGACCACCTCGTGCGTCTCCTCGAGCAGGTGGGGGATGAGCGACTCGGCGGTTTGGGCGCGATCCCAGTCGCACTCAGTGCGCAGGAAGCGCACGAGCGAGAGAGCGCGGTCGAGCGCGCCGGGGCCTGCAAAGCGAAGATCGTCCGAGGTTCCGAGGTCGTTGGAGTCGTTCATCTTGGCGCCTCGCAGGGGTCGTATCCCGAAGTGGTTCTTGGCATCTTTGGCGCTACATGTCAACGAATCCCGAGGCGCGGGCCTGGATCCGGGTGCGCGCGGACGCCCTGCGGCGGAACTACCAGCGGATCCGCGCGTCGGTCGGCCCGGCGACGAGCATCATCCCGATGGTCAAGGCGGACGCCTACGGGCTCGGGATGCGCGAGGTGGTACGTGCGCTGACGCGCGAAGGACCCTGGGGGTGGGGAGTCGCGACGCTCGATGAAGGGATCCGGCTCCGCGAGATGGGGGTCAAGGACCCGGTCGTGGTGTTCTGCCCCCTCCCAGACGAGTCGTTCGCGCCCGCGTTAGCTGCTAAGCTGCAGATGACGGTATCGAGCCTCGACGCGCTCGACCGACTGATCGAGGTGTCTCGCCGAGCGCGCATCGTGCCGATGGTGCACGTGGACGTGGACACCGGGATGGGTCGCACCGGGTTCGATTGGCGAAAAGCCCGCGTCTGGATGCCCCGGGTGCTCGCGGCCGCGCAGGGCGAGATGCAGTGGGTGGGATGCTACACGCACCTGAATTCGGCCGACGAGGACGAGTGGTCCGTGCGCGAGCAGTGGACGCGCATGCAGGAGGTGCTCGACCAACTGCCGGACGCGCCGCCGGGCCTCATGATCCACATGCTGAACAGCGCGGGCGCGCTCCGGCTGCCCGAGTTCGCGCACGCCGCCGTCCGACCCGGGGTCTTCCTGTACGGCGGCGAGATCGGTGCGGGGCAGCCCGTGCCGGAGGCGGTGGTCTCGGTGCACGCCCGCGTCATCCACGTCCGAGACGCGGAGGCGGGGACGACCGTCGGGTATGGCGCCACATACCAGGCGAGCGGCGAGGAGCGGTGGGCGACGCTCGCGATCGGCTACGGCGACGGCCTCCGGCGGGCGCTCGGCAACAGGGGCCACGCGTTGATCCAGGGGGCGAAGGTCCGGATCATCGGAAGGATCTCCATGGACATGACGGTGGTAGACATCTCCGGCGTACCGGGGGTACGGGTGGGAGACGTGGCCACGCTCCTGGGTACCGAAGGTCGAGAGTCGATCACCGTGGACGACGTGGCGGAGCTCGCCGGGACCATCAGTTACGAGGTCCTGACCGGCTTCACCCCGCGTCTTCCCAGAGTCTGGACGGGCCTCGATGAATCGTGACGAGTTGGTCGCGAAGGCCCGCGAGGCGATGAAACGGGCCTATGCTTCTTACTCGGGGTATCGAGTCGGAGCGGCGTTGCTGGCCGAGGACGGCACGGTGTACACGGGCTGTAACGTGGAGAATGCTTCGTACGGCTTCACGGTCTGCGCCGAGCGGGCGGCGGTGGCGAACGCGGTGGGGCAGGGGGCGCGTCAGTACAAGGGTCTGGCGATCGTTACGGAAGGGTCGGAGGCGGTGGCACCGTGCGGGGCTTGCCGCCAGGTTCTAAGCGAGTTCGCGCCCAGGCTCGAGGTCGTGTCGGAGTCGGACGGACAACGACGCGAGTGGATGCTGGCGGAACTCCTCCCGGAGCCCTTCGGCGCCGGGGCTGCACTTCGGAAAGGGCGGAATGAAAGCAACTGACGCGAGCTTGACGAGCATCCCGCGATTCGAGCGCGGGCGGCGGGCCTTTGTGGCCCTTTCGGTGGCGCTCTTCGCCGCCGTCGCCGCGTGCACCGAGCGGTCGCCGTCCGGGCCCGACGACAGCCAGCTCCCGACCGAGCCGGTGACGGTCACGCTCCAGCTCGATTGGGACGACTTCGCGTCCAACCTCCAGGTGTACGGCGGCTACGGGGGACCCTCCGAGATGAGCACCGCCATCGTGGCCCGGTCGTTCGGGGGCATGGAGTCTCGGACCCTGCTCCGCTTCGGATCCTTCCCAACCAGCGCGACGGTGCGCGACTCAGCGTCCGGCTCGCTGCGGCCCGACACCGCGCTGACGTTCATTTCGGCGTACGTGGTGGTGCTCTTCGACACGATCGCGAGCACTAATACCGGGCCCGTGACGCTGGCCTTGGGCGAGACGCTGGAGAACTGGGACGAGGCGTCGGTCGATTGGGCGAACGCCGTGGATACGGTGGGCGGCCAGCAGCCCTGGTCGCAGCCCGGCGGAGGCGCGGTCCTGCCGATCACGACGAGGGATTGGGAACGCTCCGTCGGCGACTCCGTCGCATTCTTCCTGAACCCGGCGCAGATCGCGCGCTGGAAGGGTGCGCCCGACTCGATCCGATCCGCGCGCATCGATGTACTCACAGACGGACACCGCTTGGAACTGGGCGGAGCGGCGCTCCGCCTCGTCGCTATATCCGCGGCCGATCCCGACACGACCCTGATCCTCACCGTGGCCACGACCGCAGTGACGTTCATCTACGATCCGCCGGCGGCGCCTCCTGCCGATGGCATCAGGATCGGGGGAGCACCCGCCTGGCGGTCGGTTCTCGACGTGGCCCTGCCGGCCACGCTCTCCGGTCCGCCGGCGCTCTGTGCGGCCGTGGGGTGTCCCTTCGCGCTGGAACCACGGAACGTGACCTATGCGGCGCTCGGGCTCCGTGGCCGAAGACCTCCAGACGCGTACCAGCCCACGGACACCATCACCTTCGACGTCCGCGCCGTCCTGAGCCGGGCTGCGCTGCCCAAGTCGCCGCTCGGGAACTCGCTCGTGCAGCAGGGTGGCTCGCGGGTGCCGCCGGAGATCTTCGGAGCGCTGGAGGGCACCATGGTCGACATTCCCATCACGGCCTTCGTGCAGGGCTTCCTTGCCGGCCCCGATCCGGCCGGCCGGATCCCGTCCAACACGCTCGCGCTTCTCTCGGGTCCGGAACCTGAGTCGTTCACGTTCGGTGAGTTCTTCGGCCCTAGGGGGCCCAACGCGCCGGTTCTCAAGCTGATTCTCACGGCGAGTCCGCCCTTGGAGCTGCGATGAGCGCGCGCGCCTTCGTTCTGAGCGTCATGTTGGCCGCCTCGGCCGCGCCCCTGCATGCGCAGTCGCTGTTCAACGCGGCCGGAATCGGCCTTCCTGTCGAAGCGACCGACGGGCGGGCGCGCGCGCTGGGAAGCATCGGCCTCGGACTTCCGGGGGCGTCCCTGCTGCCCACCGACCCCGCAGCTTCGGTGCGCCTCATGATACCGGGCGCCTTGCTCGTGGTGCAGCCCACCTGGGTCGACTTGACCCGCACGGGTACCGGCGGTCATCGCTACTTCCGGGGAAGCCGCTTTCCTTTGTTCGCAGCGGGCTACCCCGTCTTCGGGGGCATGGCGACCCTCCACGCCACCACGGTGCTCGATCAAGGCTACCGAGGTGAGCGCCCTCTCACGGTGGACCTCGCGGGGACGCCCGTCCCCGCCACCGACGTGTTCACACAAGCTGGGTCGGTCGCGTCCGTTAGCGTCGGCTACGCCCGCATGATTACACCGACCACCTCGGTGGGTATCACGACCGGGCGCTATACCGGGTCGGTCGCGAGCACGCTCGTGCGCGAGTTCAGCGACTCCGCGAGCGCCAACCAGGTGTTGCCCTACGCCTCGTCCGGGTCGTGGACGTACTCGGGCTACCACGTCTCGGTCGGCGTGTCGAGCGATGTGGCTGGCCTGGTGCGCGTCGCGGCGAGCGCGACGGTCTCCACCGATCTCGACGCGACGGCGGCCAGTCAGACGACGGGCACGGATCGCTCGTTCCAAATGCCCCTCCAGCTTCGCATCGGCGCGAGCTCGGAGCTCGCCCAGGGCCTGACGCTGAGCGCAAGCGCGGCCAGGGCGGATTGGTCGGGGATCACCGCCGATCTCAGCGCCGGCGCCCAAGCCGGGCCCGCGACCTCGCTGGGCGTGGGACTGGAGCTGTCGCAGGTGAGGCTCTTGGGACGCACGTCACCGCTCCGTGTCGGATTCCGGCGCACGGGGCTGCCCTATTCGCTCGAGGGCGACGGAGCCCACGAGCAAGCGTTTGCGGGGGGGCTATCGCTCGCGCTCAATGAGACCAACGAAATCGTGCTCGCGGGCGTGGACTTCGCGCTGGAGAAAGGGAACAGGACAGGCGGCACCTACCGCGAGGATTTCTGGCGAGCGACGGTATCGCTGAGGGTGTCCGGGTTCTAGCGCGTCGCATGCTAGCCCATCCACGTATTGACGCGCCCCGCCGAGAGTGCGCGAATTGACGCATGCTTCAAACCGGTCCAGCCAAGCGTGCCTACGTGGAGACCTACGGCTGCCAGATGAACCTCAGCGACGGCGAGCTGATGGAAGGCCTCCTCGCCGCGCGTGGCTACGAGATCGTCCGTAACCCCGAGGACGCCGACGTCGTGTTGGTGAACACCTGCGCGATCCGCGAGCACGCCGAGACGCGCGTGCTCGGGAGGGTCTCGCAGCTGAACGGGCTGAAGAGGGAGAACCCCGGGCTCGTCATCGGCGTCACCGGGTGCATGGCGCAGCGCCTCGGCACCACGCTCCTGGAGCAGGCTCCTTACGTCGATCTGGTCATGGGACCGGATGGCTATCGATCCCTGCCCGACGCTCTCGAGCGGATCGCTTCCCGCCGTGCGTCGCGCGCCGGGACGCAACTCGCGGTGCTCGAGTTGGACGCGACGGAGAACTATCAGGGCCTCGAGCAGCGACGCGCGGAGGGGCCGGTCGCCTGGGTGCCCGTGCAGCGCGGGTGCGACCACCGCTGCACGTTCTGCATCGTGCCCTACGTGCGCGGGCCGGAGAAGAACCGAGACGCTGCGGACGTCATCGCGGAGGTGGAGGGCCTCGTGGCGGGCGGCGTGAGCGAGGTGACGCTCCTCGGCCAGACCGTGAACTCGTATCGGTCTGGGGATACGACGTTCCCGATGCTGCTCCGGCGTATCGCGCGCATGCCCGGGATCCGCAGGGTGCGCTTCACGTCGCCGCATCCCAGCGACGTGACGCCTGAGCTGGTCGAGGTGATGGCGGAGGAGCCCGCCGTATGCGAGCACCTGCATCTTCCGGCGCAGTCGGGAAGCGATCGCACGCTCAAGCGCATGCTTCGCCGCTACACCGTCGCGGAGCTCTTGCAGAAGGTCGCGCTGGTCCGCGAAGCCGTGCCCGACGTCGCGATCTCGACGGACATCATCGTGGCATTTCCCGGCGAGACCGATGCGGAGTTTCGCGAGACGCTCGACCTGATGCGCACGGTGCGCTTCGACGAAGCGTACACGTACAAATACTCGATGCGCGACGGGACGCCCGCCGCGCGCCTTCCGGCCGAGGAGTTCCTGGGTGCCGACGAGGCGCAGGCTCGACTCGCCGAGTTGATCGCGGTGAGCCGAGGGATCGCGGCCGAGATCAACGCGGGGGAGGTGGGCCGGGTGGAGGAGGTGCTCATCGAGAGGCCCGGCCGCAAGGAGGGCCAGTTGCTCGCACACACACGCCGGAACAAGGTCGTGTCGTTCGAGGGGGATGCCGGCCGGGTCGGCGAGTACACACGCGTGGAGCTCTGCAGCACCTCGGGTGCCACGTTCCATGGCGTGGAAGTGACCGCGTGAGCAGGCTAGTCGGGGGCACGGGGGTGCTGTTGGCGCTCGCGCTCGCCATGGGCTTCGCGTCCCTGAACTCCGGCCAGCGCGTCACACTGAGGCTGGGGTTCGTCACGTTCTATGGCGTTCCACTCACCGTGATCGCGTTCGCCAGCCTGCTCGTGGGGATGGTGGTGATGCTCGTCGCGGGGGTTCGCTCCGATTTGAAAGTCAGGCGCATCCTGCGGGCGAGGCTCGAGGCGGAGGATATCGAGGAACGGAACCGATTCATCGACAGGGCCCAACAGGATCTATTCGTGGAGGGCAAGGAGAAGACCTGACGCTCGCGACCGACGGGAGGCGCCCCAGCTAGTTGGGTCACGCGCCGCCCGTCATGAGGCTGGCCCTGGCGTTCGCCGCCGGGGCGGCTTGGGTCCATACCGGCGTACCGATCGCACTGGCGCCGCTCGCGGCGGTCGCCTACCTCCTCTGGCCCAACCAAGCATCCGCGGTTCCCCGGCGCCGGCCCACATGGACGGCCATCGCCCTGTTGGGTCTCGGCGCCGCGTGGCTCGGTCGGCCGGCGGCGCGCTGCGCCCCCGCGGCCGACAGCGTGGTGGTGACGCTCGACGGCCGCTTCCTCGCCTTGCCCCGCGCTGGTTCCGCTGCGTTCGAGCGCGACGCGGGGTGCGGTACGGTCACCGCCGTGCTCGCGGACTCGACCGTGCGCGCGGGCGAGGCCGTCCGGCTGATCGGCAGCTGGCGCACGGGGCAGGGCGGGCGGGCATGGTTCCTCGCGCGCGACGCCGAGCCACGGGGTACCGAGGGCGCTGCGCGGGAGCTGCGCTGGCTGGGCGTCCGCTGGCGCGACGGACTGGTCACTCGCCTCGAGCGCCTCTACGGGGAGCAGGCGCCACTCGTGTCGGCGCTCGTCCTCGCGCGCGCCGAGGGCATGGACGGCGACCTGCGAGAGGCATTCGCCCGCGCGGGCATCGCCCACATGATCGCGATCTCGGGATACCACGTCGGCGTGATCGCCGCCCTGGTTCTCGGGCTCTTGCGCTCGTGGGGTCGCCCACCGGGGCGGGCCGCGATCGGCGCGGCCGCGGTGGCGTCGGCGTACGTCGGGTTCATCGGCTTCCCCGACGCCGCGGTGCGCGCGGCGCTCATGGTCACACTGGTGGCGGTGTCGCGTGCCCGGACACGACCGCCGGCGAAGTGGGGCGCGTTGGGTGCCGCGCTCTTGGTGCTCGTTGCCCTCGATCTTCGCCGGATCGCATCGCCCGGCTTCCAGCTCTCGTTCGCGGGGGTCGCGGGGCTGGTGGCCTGGTGCGGGCCGTGGTGCGCCGCCCTGCAGGCCCTCTGCATGAGGCTCTTCCGGCGGCGGTGCCCGCAGGAACTCGCGCTCGGCCTCGCGTCGGGCGTGGCCGCCACCGTGGCCACGCTTCCGATCGTCGCGTGGCACTTCGAGCGGGTGTCTCTGGTCGGCATCCCCGCGACGATCGCCGCCACGCCGTTGATCGCGTGGGCGCTCGTAGGCTCGATCGTGTCCTTGGCGCTGGATTTCGTGTCGCCCGCGCTCGCGTCGTTCGTGGCGGGGGGCGTCGAGCTGACGCTCGTGTGCCTCGACGCCGGCGCGACGAGCGTGGCCGCGTGGCCATGGGCCAGCGTGTGGACGACTCGGACCACCGTCGCCGCAGGCACCCTCGGGCTGCTCGTGGCGGTGCAGACGGCCCGCCACCCCCGCATCCACGGGCGCGCGCGCCGCTGGCTGACCGGTCTTCACGTGGCGAGCGCGATGCTCGCGTGGCCCCTCCTTCTGGTGTGGCAGGGCCGTGGCTCCGCCGAGATCCTGATGATCGACGTGGGGCAGGGCGACGCGATCGCCCTCCGGAGCCCCGAGGGACGGTGGCTCCTCGTGGACGCGGGTCCTCCCGCGAGTGACGATGCCGGAGCGCACCCCGTAGTCAGAGCGCTCGCGGCGCGCGGCGTGCGCCGCCTGGATGCGCTCGTGCTCACCCACCCGCACCTCGATCACATCGGTGGCGCCGGCGCGGTGCTTCGCTCCTTCGACGTGGGTGCGGTCTATGATCCCGGGCTTCCGGCGCCGAACGATGAGTACGTGGACGTGCTGGAAGCCGCGGCGGCGAAGGGCGTGCCCTGGCGCGCGGCGCGCGCGGGCGATCGCATCGACCTGGGTGGGTTGCTCGTCGAAGTCCTGTATCCGACCGAGGGCATTACACCCTCCGACGACGCCAACACGACGTCGCTGGTGCTGCGGGTGACCTTCGGCGACTTCGACGCGCTGCTCACGGGTGATGCCTACGCCGACGTCGAGGGGCTCCTCGTCGACGACGTCCCGCCCGACCTCGAGGTCCTGAAGGTCGGGCACCACGGGAGCGACACCTCCACGGACTCACTCCTGCTCGCCCGCGCGCACCCGGAGGTCGCGCTCGTCTCGGCGGGCCGCTCCAACCGCTACGGCCACCCCGATTCCGGGGTCTTGGCTCGCCTGGAGCGCAGCGGCGCCCGCGTGTGGCGGACCGACACCCAGGGCACGATCTCGGTGCTGGCGAGACGCGACGCGAGCTACACCGTATCGGCGCAGCGGCGAGCGCCGGGCCCTTCCGGCCGTTGACGACCTCGCCGGCCCGGGCAGATGTTTGCAGCCATGCCCGACAGCCATGTAGTGACGATCTCGCGGTTCCTGGTCGATCAGCAGCGTTTCCACTCGGAAGCGACCGGAGCGTTCACGAGCCTGCTGCACGACATCGCCCTCGCCGCCAAGATCATCAGCCGCGAGGTCACGAAGGCGGGTCTCGTCGACATCCTCGGCGCGACGGAAGAGGAGAACGTGCACGGCGAGCAGGTCCAGAAGCTCGACATGTTCGCGAACCAGGTCCTCATCAAGGCCCTGGATCACACCGGGCTCGTGGCCTGCATGGCGTCGGAGGAGAGCGACGGGCTCATCCCGATTCCGGACCAGTTCCCGGCCGGCGACTACGTGGTGATCTTCGACCCGCTCGACGGCTCGTCCAACATCGACGTGAACGTGTCGATCGGCACGATCTGGAGCATTCACCGCAAGGTGTCGAAGGGCGCGCGCGGCGCGCTCGAAGACTGTCTCCAGCCGGGCACGCGTCAGGTCGCGGCGGGCTACGTCGTCTACGGCTCCTCGACCATGCTCGTCTACACGAGCGGTGCGGGCGTGCACGGATTCACGCTCGATCCGTCCATCGGCGAGTTCCTGCTCAGCCATCCCCGGATGCGGATCCCCGAGCCTTCCAAGAAGGTCTACTCGGTCAACGAGGCGTACTACAGCCGGTGGTCTCGGGAGCAGCAGCGACTGGTGACCCACCTCAAAAACGAGGGTGGCTTCGGCTCGCGTTACATCGGATCGTTCGTGGCCGACATCCACCGGACGCTGCTCCAGGGCGGCCTGTTCATGTACCCGGCCGACACCGGGAGCCCCAAGGGCAAGCTCAGGCTGCTCTACGAGGCGGCTCCCATGGCCATGATCGTCGAGCAGGCCGGCGGTCTGGCGAGCGACGGCGCTCGCAGCCTCATGGAGATCCAGCCGGAGTCGCTCCATCAGCGGACCCCTCTATACATGGGGTCACGCGCCTTCGTTGAGTTGGCCGAGTCGTATCTGGCTGGGAGCGTCTAGCTACAGCCTCGCCACCTCGGCGTCGAACCGTACGAGGAGAGCGTCCTTCACTGGGACAGGAGCGTATGCGCTCACGAAGCCCGTCCGCGCCACGTCGACGAGTTCGTCCCAGGTGAACCCCAGGAAGTCGCGCGCGTTCTGGTACTCGCGGGTGAGCGTCACGCCCGACATGAGCCGGTTGTCCGTGCAGAGACTCACGCGCACGCCTTCGTCGTAGAATCGCCGGAGCGGGTGCGCCGCGTACGAGGCCGCCGCGTGCGTCTGCACATTGGACGTGAGGCAGACTTCGAGCACGACTCCCGCGTCGCGCACTCTGGCGAGCAGCTCGGCATCCTCGGCGAGACGCGTCCCGTGGCCGATGCGGCTCGCGTCCCCGAGCTCCAGGGCCTCGCGGATCGAGGCGGGGCCGAAGCCTTCGCCGGCGTGGGTCGTCCTCGGTAGGCCGCCCTCGCGCGCGACGCGTACGGCGTCGACGTGGTCGCGGACCGGGTGCCCCGCCTCGGCGCCCGCGAGGTCGAACGCGCACACCCCACGTTCACGGTACGCGACCGCGAGCTCCGCCATCTCCACCGAGGCCGACGCCGGCAGCGTGCGGAGCGCGGTGACGATCACCGCGGACTCGATCCCATGTTCGCGGCGTGCGCGGGTGAGCCCCGCGAGCGCCGCGTCGAGGACCTCCTCTGGCGAAAGGCCGCCCGTCGCGCACAGGCCGGGGCAGAAGCGCACTTCGAGCCAACGCACGGTCTCGCGGGCGTGGTCCTCGGCGAGCTCGTACGCGATCCGCTCGATCGCGGCGGCTTCCTGCATCACCGCGAGCGTGAGTCGGAACGGCTCGAGATAGTCCTCCAGGTCGACCGCGTCGCGGCCGACCATGCGCTGCGCCAGCGCGGATGCTTCCGAGGCCGGGAGCGCCACGCCCCGCTCGACGGCGAGCTCGAGGAGGGTGTCCGGACGCAGGGATCCGTCCAGGTGGACGTGCAGCTCGGCCTTGGGAAGCCGGAGGAGACGCTCGTCGGTAGCGACCCTCAGCAACGAAGGGGCCCCTCGGGGGACGCGAGGCCTTTCTCCACGTCGACCAGAGGGGCAGGGTACTCTCCCGAGAAGCAGGCCGTGCAGTAGGGTCCGGCCTCGGCCACCGCCTCGGTCATGCCCTCCAGCGAAAGATATCCGAGGGAGTCGACGCCAAGCTTCGCCGCGATCTCGGAGATCTCGAGCTCGGCGCCGATCAGTTCTCGGCGGGTCGGCATATCGATGCCGTAGAAGCACGGCCAGCGCACGGGCGGGCTGCCGATCCGGAAATGCACCTCGGCAGCGCCGACCTGTCGGAGCATCCGCACCAGGCTCTTGCTGGTCGTCCCGCGAACCAGCGAATCGTCGACGATGACGACCCGCCTGCCGTCCACGATCTCGCGGACGGGGTTGTACTTCATGCGCGCTCCGAAGTCGCGGTCCTCCTGATGGGGCTGGATGAACGTGCGACCCACGTAGTGGTTGCGAAGAAGGCCGAGCTCGAAGGGAATGCCGCTCTCCTCCGCGAAGCCGAGTGCCGCCGAGTTCGCGGAGTCGGGGACGGCGATCACGGCGTCGGCCTCCACGGGGTGCTCGCGTGCCAGGCGTTGCCCGAACGCCCGGCGGGCGCGATCGACGCTGACGCCCCAGAGGCGCGAGTCGGGCCGAGCGAAGTACACGAGCTCGAAGATGCACGGAGCAGGTGGCTGAGCCCTTTTGAGCTGCCTGAGCGGCTCGACCTTTCCGTCCCGGATGCGGAGAACCTCTCCGGGCTGTAGGTCACGGACATACTCCGCTCCCAGGATATCGAGCGCGCAGGTCTCGCTGGCGACGACGTGGCCGCTTCCTTTGCGCCCGAGCACGAGTGGGCGGAAGCCGCGGGGATCGCACGCCGCGTAGATCGTCGCGTCGACCGAGATCACGACGGAGAACGCGCCCTCGAGCTGTGACAGGGCATCGTCCACTTGGGCGTCCACGCCGTAGTGCTTCGACTTGGCGATGAGGTGGACCAGAGCCTCCGAATCCGCGGACGACCGGATGATCGCGCCGTCCGCGACCAGCCGCGCGCGCAGATCCAGGTGGTTGGTCAGGTTGCCATTGTGAGCGAGCGCGAGGTCACCGCGCGCGAAGCGCGCGGTGAGCGGCTGCGCGTTCGAGATGTCGTTGCCGCCCGCCGTGGAGTACCGCGTATGACCCACCGCGACGTCGCCGCGCAGCCCCGAAAGCGTCTCTGCGCTGAACACATCCGAGACCAGCCCCCGGCCCTTGTGAGATCGCGAGGTGGTTCCGTCGAACGTGACGATGCCCGCGGCCTCCTGGCCACGGTGCTGGAGCGCATAGAGCGCCAAGTACGCCTGCTCGGCGGCCTTCTCGACCCCGCTGATGGCGACGATGCCACACATGGCTCAGATCTCTCTCGCGGGGGTGTCCATGAGGCGCGGGAGCGCGCCGAAGTACGCGTCGCACATGGCTGCGACGCTCGCCGAGACCGAGGCGGCGCGAAGCGCGATCGAGAACCCTTCAGCGGCGGCGGTCACCTTGCCGATCTTCTGGGCGGGGACTTCATGCAGCGCCGCGATCCGCAGCACTTCTTCCGAGTGGGCCGGATCGCACGAGACGACGATGCGGCCCTGCGCCTCGCCGAAGAGCACGCCCACGGGGCGCACGTCGTCGTCGAGCTTCACGCGGACTCCGAGCGGCGACTCCCCGTCGCCGAGCGCGCACTCGGCGAGCGTGCAGACGAGGCCCCCGTCGGAGCAGTCGTGCGCCGAGTGCAGGACGCGCGCGCGCGTCATGGCCAGGACGGCCCCCTGGAGCGAGCGCTCGGCGTCCAGGTCGACCGCCGGTGGCGCGCCCGCCACGAGGTCCGCGGTGACGTAAAGGTACTCGGACCCGCCGAGCTCCTCGGTGTTGGTCCCGAGCAGAATGATGTCGTCCCCGCTGGCGGTGAACGCGTGCCGCGTGATGGTGCTCACATCCTCGATCACGCCGACCATGCCGATGACCGGGGTGGGGTAGATCGCCCGCCCGTCGGTCTCGTTGTAGAGCGACACGTTGCCGCCGGTGACGGGCGTCTCGAAGGCCTCGCAGGCCGCCGCCATGCCGAGCACCGCCTCGCGCAGCTGGTAGTAGATGTGCGGCTTGAGAGGATTACCGAAGTTCAGGTTGTTCGTGATCGCGGTCGGGAGCGCGCCGACGCATGCGAGGTTCCGCGCCGCCTCGGCCACGGCGATCATCGCGCCGCGTCTCGGCTCCAGGTACACGAAGCGCCCGTTGCAGTCCGTCGTGGCCGCGACCGCCCGCGTGGTGCCGCGGATGCGGATGACGCCCGCGTCGCCGCCGGGCCGCACCGCTGTCGCGGTGCGGATCGTGGTGTCGTACTGCCGATACACCCAGCGCTTCGACGCGATGTTCGGTGAGCCGAGCAGCAGGAGAAATGTCTTGGTGAGATCCCCTTCGGGGATCAGGTGCTCGCTGAGGTCTGTGTGCCGCAGCCGCACGATATCCTCCGACTCCACGCCCTCGCGCTCGTACGTTGGGCACCCCTGTGTGAGGGGCAGCACGGGGATATCGGCGACGAGCACGCCGTTCTCGACCACGCGGAAGCGTCCGTCGTCCGTGACGTGTCCGATCTCGACAGCCTCGAGCTCCCACTTGGCGAGGATGGCCTTCACCTCGCCCTCGCGGCCCTTCTCCGCGACGACCAGCATGCGCTCCTGCGACTCCGAGAGCAGGATCTCGTAGGGCGTCATCCCGCGCTCGCGCGTGGGCACGCTCGTCATCTCGAGCTCGACACCGTTGCCGGCCCGCCCCGCCATCTCGGATGCCGACGAGGTGATGCCCGCGGCGCCCATGTCCTGGATGCCCGTGATCGCTCCGCTCTTGATGAGCTCGAGGCTCGCCTCGAGCAGAAGCTTCTCGGTGAACGGATCGCCCACCTGCACCTGCGGACGGCTCGACTCATCCGAGCCCTCGGAGAGCTCCTCGCTCGCGAACGTCGCGCCGTGGATGCCGTCCCGGCCGGTGCGCGCGCCGACGGTCATGAGCGCGTTCCCGACTCCCGTGGCCGACGCGGTGATGAGCTCCTCCTTCCTGAGGAGCCCGAGGCACATCGCGTTCACGATCGGGTTGCCCTCGTACCCGCGATCGAAGACGACCTCGCCGCCGATGTTCGGGATGCCCACGCAGTTCCCGTAGTCGCCGACGCCGCTCACCACGCCGCCGAACAGGTAGCGGACGCGCGCGTCGTCCAGGTCACCGAAGCGCAGCGAGTCGAGCACCGCCACGGGGCGGGCGCCCATCGTGAAGATGTCTCTGAGGATTCCGCCCACGCCGGTCGCGGCTCCCTGGTAGGGCTCGACCGCCGAGGGATGGTTGTGCGACTCGATCTTGAAGGCGAGCGCCCAGCCATCGCCCACGTCGATGACCCCGGCGTTCTCGCCCGGGCCCTGGATCACCCAGGGAGCCTCGGTCGGCAGTAGCCGGAGCAGTCGCCTGGAGTTCTTGTAGCCGCAGTGCTCGGACCACATCGCGCTGAAGACACCGAGCTCGGTCAGGGTCGGGTCACGCTCGAGGATGCGGCGAACGCGTTCGTACTCGTCCGGCGACAACCCGTGGTCCGCGACCAGTTCGGGCGTCATCGGGGGATCGCCTGCGCGAGGGGACACCACCGTATCGGTCGCTGAAGTCGATGCCGTGCTCACGCGGACTCGACCAGGCTCGAGACGAGCGAGGTGAAGAGAGCCGCGCCGTCCGTGGACCCGAGGATCTGCTCCATCGCGCGCTCGGGGTGCGGCATCATCCCGAGCACATTGCCGGCCTCGTTGATGATGCCGGCGATGTTGTGCCACGCGCCGTTCGGGTTGGACTCCTCGGTGGGCTCGCCGCGCGCGTCTACGTAGCGGAACACCACGCGGCCGTCGCCTTCGAGGCGCTCGAGCGTGGCCTTGTCCGCCTCGTAGTTTCCCTCTCCGTGCGCGATCGGAATCGCGAGCACCTGGGCCTGCCGATAGTCGGTCGTGAACACCGTGTCGTTTCGCTCGACGCGCACGCGTATGTCTCGGCCCTCGAAGCGGAGTTGCTCGTTGCGGATGAGCGCGCCGGGCAGCAGCCTGGCTTCGCAGAGCGTCTGGAAGCCGTTGCAGATGCCGAGCACCGGCCCTCCTGCCTTCGCGAAGGCGACAACGTCCTCCATGATCGGGCTCAGGCTGGCGATGGCCCCCGCGCGCAGGTAGTCACCGTAGGAGAAGCCGCCCGGCAGCAGAACGGCGTCGTAGTTCTTCAGCCCGCCGCGCTCGCGGTGCCACACGATATGGGCCTCACCTCCGACCCACTGGACGGCCTCGCGCAGGTCGAAGTCGCCGTTCGAGCCCGGAAATGTGACGACGGCTGCCTTCACGGGCGCGCTCCGGCCAACGCCACCTCGAAGTCCTCTGTGACCGGGTTGGCGAGCAGCTTGCGGCACATGGCCGTCGCCTTGTCGAGCGCGTCCCTTTCAGAGGCCGCGTCCAGATCGACATAGATGGCCTTGCCTACGCGGACCTCGTCGACCTCCGGCCACCCGAGCGAGCGCAGCGCGCCGTGGATGGCCTTGCCCTGCGGGTCGAGGAGTCCCGGCCTCGGTTTCACTCGGATTTCTAGGTGGTAACGACTCAAGCGTGGTCCTCCTCGACGCGGGGTTCATCCAAGGGTGGCGGCATGCGCGAGCCACCGCGCGGCTCCGTGCGCAGCTCTCCATAGTCGAGCGAGCGCACCTCGGCCAATGCGTGCTCTTCCTCGTCCTCCTCCTCGTCTAGGAGGGGGTCACCTCCCGGCAGACGATCCAATAGGCCGAGAATCACCGACCTCAGGAGGCCCCACGTGATGTAGAGCAGCCCGAGCGAGAAGATGAAGTAGCGGGGAACGGACAGGGCCGCGAAGACACCGGCGAGCACGAGCACCGTGGTGGCGATGCCTTTCGGCGTGCGCAGGCCGATCTTCGGGAACCGCGCGTACGGCACGTGACTGACGAGCAGGACGCCGACCAGTACGACGCCGACCGCCCAGATGTCCTGCCACGGGAGGTCGCTCAAGTACGCCTCGAAGAACGGCGTTTGGCTCCAAGGATAGAAGCCCGCGAGCGTCAGCCCCGCAGCCGGGGACGGCAGGCCATGGAAGTGCCGCTTGGCCTCGCCGCCCTGCTCGATGTTGAACCGAGCGAGGCGCACCACCACCGCCGTGATGTAGACGAACGAGAGGAGCCAGTACCCCGGGGTGCTCACGAAGAAGACACGGTACATGATGAAGCCCGGTGCGACACCGAACGAAATGGCGTCGACCAACGAGTCGAGTTCCGCGCCGAAGCGCGAGCCGGTGCGCGTGAAGCGGGCCACGCTCCCGTCGAGCACGTCCAGCGTGCCCGCGAAGGCGACGTACCAGCCCGCCCAGATGAAGTCTCCGCGCGACGCGGAGACGATCGCGAACACGCCGAAGAACAGGTTCCCGAGCGTGAACGCCGAAGGCAAAATGACCACGCCACGCTGGAGCGTCTGTCGGCTCGGCGCGCGCGGGGCCCTCATGCCCTCACTCCCACGGGCAGCTTCGCGAGCGGCGTGGTGCCGACCCGCACGCGGTCACCCACGCGACACGTCAGCTCCCAGTCGAGCGGCACGAACAGATCCACGCGCGATCCGAAGCGGATGATCCCGATGCGCTGGCCGCGCTCCACCCGGTCGCCCTCGGACGGGTCCGTGACGATGCGACGGGCCACGAGCCCGGCGATCTGGCGCACGAGCACCCGGCCGTGCGGCGTGGTGATGCCGAGCGACGCCTGCTCGTTGTCATCCGACGCCTTCTCGAGCCAAGCGACGGCGAACGTCCCGGGCTTGTGCACGCGGTGGTCGACGGTGCCGCCCACCGGCGCGCGTTGCACGTGCACGTCGAAGACGGAGAGAAAGATCGAGATCCGGCGGGCCGTGGTATGGAGGAACGACGGCTCGTGGACTTCCCTAATGTCGACGACGCGGCCCTCACCGGGCGCGACCACGACGACGTCGTCGTCGGGTGCCACGCACGCGGGATCGCGGAAGAACCAGAGGACGAACAGCGCCAGGACCGTGAAGACGATGGCGGCCGTGAGCGCGAGAGCGCTCCCCAGGGACCCGACCGCCGTCCATGCGGCGGCCGCGAGCACGAGCGTGCCGCCCACGAACGGGTATCCCTCGGGCACCAGTTTCATGCGCCGGGCCCGAAGCGAGGCGGCTCGTACGAGGCGAGCCGGGTGCCCGTGAGTCGCCGGAACACGTCCTGATAGCGCTCGGACGTGGCCTGCACGACCGCGGGCGGCAGGTCCGGGGCCGGTGGCGTCTTGTTCCAGCCGGGCACCGTGTCGAGCCAGTCGCGGATGGGCTGCTTGTCGAGCGAGGGCTGACCGCGCCCGACCGCGTAGCTCTCCTTCGGCCAGAAGCGTGAAGAGTCGGGCGTCAGCACCTCGTCGATCAGGAGCAGCGCGCCCGAAGAGTCGTGACCGAACTCGAGCTTGGTGTCTGCGAGGATGATGCCGTGCGTGTTGGCGACGTCCCTTCCGTATTCGTAGACGCGCAGCGTGAGGTCGCGGAGCCGGCCCGCGAGCTCGTGGCCGAGCAGCTTCTGGACCTCTCCGAACGTGATGTTCTCGTCGTGACCCGTTTGCGCCTTCGTCGCCGGTGAGAAGATGGGCGGCTCGAGCTTCTGACTCTCACCGAGGCCTCTCGGCAGCGGCTCACCGGCGAGCGTTCCGGTCTTGGCGTACTCCTTCCACGCCGAGCCGGTGATGTAGCCACGCACCACGCACTCCACGAGCACCGGCTTCGTGCGACGCGCCAGCATCGCTCGGCGTGCCCACACCTCTCGGCTCGCCCCCAGACTGGGGTGCCGCTCGACGATGACGTCCGGGTCCACCGCGAGGAGGTGATGCGGCAGGACGCCCTCGAGCTGCTGTAGCCACCACGCCGTGATCAGCGTGAGGACCTCGCCCTTGAACGGAATCGGCTGCGGGAGCACGACGTCGAACGCGCTCACACGATCCGACGCGACCATCAACAGCGTCTCGGAGTCGATCTCGTACACGTCGCGGACCTTGCCGCGGTGGAGCAAGCGGAGGTCGAGGCGGGATTCGAGCACCGGCACGCCGTTAGACATGGAGGTCGGGGTCGGAGATGGAGAGTGCCTGCCCGCGTTGTCGCGACAGGGTGGGGGCCACGTGATCGTCCAGGAAGCGCGCGACCTGCTCGGGCGCCCTGCCGACGTAGCGCGCCGCGTCCGACAGACGGTCGAGGTCGGCCTGAGAGAGCCCGAAGGCTCGGTCGCCCGCGATCCGCTGGAGCAGGTCCACCTCCGCGCCCTCCTTCATGCGCTGCGCCGCCGCGATCGAGTGCTGGCGAAGACGTTCGTGCAGGAGCTGACGGTCACCACCCCGGGAAACGGCGTGCATCAAGATCGTTTCCGTGGCCATAAAGGGAAGGTGCTCCTCGAGATTTTTCCGGATGACCTCCGGGTTCACGATGAGCCCCCTCGCCACGTTCTCCAGAAGCACCAGGCAGCCGTCGAGCGCGAGGAACGCATCGGGGATCGAGAGGCGCCGATTCGCCGAGTCGTCGAGCGTGCGCTCGAGCCACTGCGTCGCGGCGGTGAACGCGGGATCCTGCGCCAAGACGATCACGTGTCGGGCGATCGCGCACATGCGCTCCGCGCGCATGGGATTCCGCTTGTAGGGCATCGCCGAGGAGCCGATCTGCTCCTCCTCGAACGGTTCCTCGACCTCGCGGAGGTGAGCGAGGAGCCGGAGGTCGTGTCCGATCTTGGAGACCGAGACGGCGACGCCGGCGAGTGCGGCCTGTACCTGGTAGTCGATCTTACGCGTGTACGTCTGGCCGCTCACCGCGAACACTTTCTCGAAGCCCATGCGGCGGGTGACTGCCGCATCGAGCGCCTCGACCTTCGCGTGGTCGCCTCCGAAGAGCTCGAGGAACGACGCCTGCGTGCCCGTGGTGCCCTTCACGCCGCGGAAACGCAGCGTGGCGATGCGGTGGTCGATCTCCTCGAGATCGAGCAGTAGATCTTGGATCCAGAGCGTCGCGCGCTTTCCGACCGTCGTGGGCTGTGCCGGCTGGAAGTGCGTGTAGGCCAGCGTCGCGACACCGGCATGCGTGCGCGCGAACGCGGCGAGCGGCTCCACGCACCGGACGATGCGCGTGCGGATCAGATCGAGCGCGGCGCGGTGCAGGATGAGGTCGGCGTTGTCCGCCACGTAGGCGCTCGTCGCGCCCAGGTGGATGATCGCCTTCGCGGCCGGCGCATCCTCACCGAACAGGTAGACGTGCGCCATGACGTCGTGCCGGAAGCGCTTCTCGAGTTCGGCCGCGCGCGCGAGGTCGAAGGTGTCGAGCTTGGCGGTCATCTGCCGGAGCGCCTCGGCCGAGATGTCGAGCCCGAGCTCGGCCTCGGATTCGGCCAGGGCGAGCCAGAGGCGGCGCCAGATGCCGAACCGGCGGCCCGGCGAGAAGACCGCCTGCATCTCCCTCGATGCGTAGCGGTCCGTGAGCGGGTGCACGTAGCGATCGAGGGAGGTCACGATGGGGTCAGGGTCTCCAGTAGAAGTTGCGCACGTTGAAGCCGCCGTTGCGCTCGAAGGTCATCACGAACTGTCCGCCGGGGCGCTCCAGGATCTCCGCGAACTCCTCGGCGCTCCTCACCGGCGTGCGGTTGATCCCGACGATCACGTCGCCGGGCTCCAGCCCGAGTTGCGTGGCCAGCTCGTTCGAGATGCCCGCGATCATCGCGCCCGCCTCGGTCGTGAGGCCGCGCTCCGCGCGGATCTGCGATGAGACCGTGATCAGGTCGATGCCTTCGAGGACGCGGATGCGCTCGGCGGTGGTCGACGGGAACGCGACGGCCTCGATCTCGATCGTGCGGCGCTGCCCTTCGACCTCGAGTGCCAAGCGGTCTCCCGCCCGCAGGTCGAGCAGTGCGCCCTGGAAGTCCAGCGGTCCCGCAAGCGACCGCCGGTTCGCCGACAGCAGGCGGTCACCGGGGTGGAGCGCAGCCCCGTCGGCGGGGGAGCCGGGTGCCACGCTGGCGACGCGCACGCCGCGCGTCCGCCCCCACGCGTCGGCGTCGACCGGCTCGACCTCGATGCCGACCCAGGCGCGGCGGATCTCGCCGAATTGCAGAAGGTCGTCGACGATCCGGAGCGCGCGGTCGATCGGGATCGCGAAGCCGAGCCCCTCGCTCCCACCGCTCCGCGAGATGATCGACGCGTTGATGCCGATGACTTCCCCGTCCGCGTTGACGAGGGGGCCGCCCGAGTTCCCGGGGTTGATCGCGGCGTCGGTCTGGATCATCCCCAGGTAGAAGCCCTCGTCTCCCGCAGACGGCGAGATGTTGCGGCCGACGGCGGAGATGACGCCGGCCGTGACCGTGGGCTGCGTGTCGCCGACGTAGTTCCCGAGCGGATTCCCGATCGCGACGGCCCACTCGCCGATCATGAGCCCCTCGACCGATCCGATGGGCGCGACCGGGAGGTCCGTGCCGGCGATGCGCAGGACCGCGATGTCGGCCAGCGGATCGGTGCCCACCAGCTCCGCCTCGACATCCTTGCCCCCGGGGAGTGTCACCTGGATCCGATCGGCGCCCTCGATGACGTGGTTGTTCGTCACGATGATGCCGTCCGCGCGCACGATCACGCCGGATCCGAAGCTCGCGCTCCTGCGCTCCGCACCCGGTGGGACGAAGAAGCTCTCCCACATCGACTGAGCCTGGACGACCTGCGTGCTGATGACGTTCACGCTGACGACCGCCGGTGCGACTCGGCTCGCCGCGCGCACGATTGCGGTGGCGCGGCTCTCGTCGAGCTGCGCCGACGCTTGGCCGGAGACCTGCGGAATGGCGGCGTAAGACTCGGCATCCGCCGCGCCGGCTACGCCCCCTTCGGGCGCGCACGCCGCCAGCACGGCGATCGCGAGCCATTTCGTTCTCACGTCAGATCCTCGCGCCGAGAGTCTCCCAGTCCTTCAGGAACGTCTCCAGCCCCTTGTCCGTGAGCGGGTGCTTGCTCAGCTGCCAGAGCACGCTGGGCGGGATCGTGCAGCAGTCGGAGCCCGCCATCATCGCTTGGACCACATGCAGCGGGTGTCGCAACGACGCGGCCAAGATCTCCGTCTTGAACCCATAGTTGTCGTACACCTGACGGATCTGCTCGATCAGCTCCATCCCATCGCCGGAGATGTCGTCGATCCGCCCCACGAACGGCGAGATGTAGGTGGCGCCGGCCTTGGCGGCGAGCAGCGCCTGCGAGACCGAAAAGCAGAGGGTGACGTTGACGCGGATTCCCTCTGCGACGAGCGCTCGACACGCCTTGAGGCCCGCCTCCGTGAGGGGCACTTTGACCACCGCGTTCTTATGGATCGCGGCCAGTTTGCGACCCTCGGTGAGCATCGTGTCCTTGTCGACCCCGACGACCTCGAGGCTCACGGGCCCGTCCACGGTCTCGCAGATGGCGAGGTAGATCTCCTTGGGGTCGCGCTTGCCCGCGACCTTCGCGACGAGCGACGGGTTGGTCGTGATCCCGTCGATGAGGCCGGCGTCCGCCGCGCGGCGGATCTCCCCGAGGTCGGCCGTATCCAGAAAGATCTTCATACCGTGGCGGTACTCCTCGAGGGGGACCCGCTCGGCTCGGCTTCGAGCAGCGCGCGGTCAGGGTAGTCGACGTGGCTCAGGAAGAGCCCTTCGGGTGGGGCGGGCGGTGATGTGACGACGTCGGGGTCACGCGCGAGCAATCGTCCGATGTCGCCGAGCGGGCGGCGTCCGCGCGCGACGTCGACCATCGTGCCGACGAGGTAGCGGACCATGTGATGGAGGTAGCGGTCCGCGGTGATCGTGAGGCACGGGCCGAGTTGCCACTCGGACCACCGCGCAGCTGATACGCTGCACATGTAACCGCGCTCCGGCTGGCCGGCCTTGGCGAAGGCCTCGAACGAGTGCCTCCCGATGATCGGGACGGCGGCCTGGGCCAGAAGGTCGTCGTCGAGCGGCTCGCAGAACGCCCAGCACCAGCGGCGGTGGAAGGGCGACGCGGCGCCCGCGCTCAACCCGACACGGTACACATAGGTGCGCGCGATCGCGTCGAAGCGCGGGTGGAAGTCGGGTCGCCCGCGTCGGACGGACTCGACCCATACGTCGGTCGGGAGCATGGAATCGAGCGCACGGTGCAGCTTCTCGGCCGTCCAGGACGCGGGCATGTCCACCGAGGCGACCTGTCCGGTAGCGTGCACGCCCGTGTCGGTGCGGCCGGAGCCCAAGACGGTGCAGGGGCGGTCGGCGAGGCGCGAGAGCGTCTCTTCGAGCGTGCCCTGGACGGTCCGCCGGTCGGGCTGGAACTGCCATCCGTGGAAGCCGCCCCCGTCGTATTGGACGGTGAGAACCAGGCGGATCGAGGAGTCGGGGGCTTCCACGCGGTAAGTCTAGAGGGGCGAGGGGTGATGTCAAGCGAACGTCCCTACGACTCTGGTTGACCGAAAAGCCGCACAGCTATTAGGCTTTCTACCCTACCAACGGAGTGTCGACCGCATGAGCCGCGAGAGCGTGGGCAAGGACCTTACGGCCCTGTTGGAGGCGGTCGCGCGGGGCCGCTCCCTGACCGCGGACGAGGCCGAAGCGGCATTCGATCGCTTCATGGATGGCTCGGCTTCCGAGGCTCAGATGGCCGGCCTCCTCGTGGGGCTGCGCGCCAAGGGCATCGACGCCGCGGAGGTGGCCGGAGGCGTGCGAGCGCTCCGCAAGGCGATGGTCCCGGTTGCCGCCAAGTCCCCCGAGCGCCTCGTCGACACCGCCGGCACCGGCGGTGGCAGCGTCACGACGTTCAACATCTCCACGGCGGCCGCGCTCGTGGTGGCGGGGGCGGGGATCCCCGTCGCGAAGCACGGCAACCGCTCCTTCACGTCCAAGTGCGGGAGCGCCGATGTGCTCGAGGCCCTCGGGGTCGGCATCAACCTCACGCCGGCGCGCATGGGCGACGTCCTCGAGCAAGCGGGCATCGTGTTCATGTTCGCGCCGCTGCTCCACCCGGCCATGAAGCACGTGGGCCCCGTGCGCCGAGCGCTCGGCATCACGACCATCATGAACATCCTCGGGCCGCTCACCAACCCGGCCGGCGCGCGACGCCAGGTCTTGGGCGTGGCCGATCCAGCGCTACTGGCCCTGGTGCCGGGTGCGCTGCGTGAGCTCGGTCACGTCCGTGCGCTCGTCGTGCACGGCGAGCCGGGCATGGATGAGGTCAGCCCCGTGGGGACGACGTCGGTGGCCGAGCTCGTCGAGGGGGAGATCCGCGAGTACGAGATCACGCCGAGGGAGCTCGGCTTGAAGTCGGTGCGGGTCGAGGATCTCGAGGGCGGTGATCCGGCCCGGAACGCGGAGATCATCGAGCGCGTGCTGGCGGGAGAGCCCGGCGCACCGCGTACGGCGATAGTGATGAACGCGGCGGCCGCCCTCCTCGCGGCGGGCGCGGCGGATGCCTGGGAGGAGGCCGCAAGGCTCGCCGAGGCGAGCCTCGACGAGGGGAAGGCCGCGGGTGCGCTGGAGCGGCTCAAGGAAGCGACTGGGGCGTGACGGCGTGGCGTACACCGGGCCCACGGGCCATTTTGGGCCGATGCTCGACGCCCTCACCCGCACCCTGACGCTGCACCGCGCGCTGCTCATCGGCGCCATGGGCTGGAGCGCACTCGCCGTCACGGCGGCGGCGCAGGCCCCCGACGACTCCTTCGCCGCGACCTACGCGCGGCTCCGGAGCGGACCGGTCCACTCGCGGGATGTCCCCACGGGTCGGCTGGAGCATACGCGCACCAACGAGAATGGCCTGGTGCATCGGTACGTCCTGATCGTCCCCGACGACTACGATCCGGCGCGCCCGTATCCGGTGGCGTTCTACCTCCACGGGGGGGTATCGCGGGCGGATCCGGGCCCGGGGGGCACATGGTGGCGCAACTACGACGACGTGATCGGCCACGACCGCATCGCCGTCGTTCCCGCATCGTGGAACGAGTCGCTTTGGTGGCAGGCGAGCCAGGTCGAGAACCTGCGGGGCATCCTGTCGGACCTGAAGCGCACCTACAACGTGGACGAGAACCGCGTGTACGCGTTCGGGTCGTCCGACGGAGGCACCGGCGTGTACTTCCTGGGCTTCAAGGATACGACGCCGTGGGCGGCCCTCCTTCCGTTCATCGGGGATCCGCGGGTGCTCCTGAACGCGCAGATCGGGGTCGACGGAGACGTGCATCTGGCCAACCTCATCAACAAGCCGCTCTTCATCGTGAACGGCGAGACCGATCGCCTGTACCCGGTCCGCCAGATCCTACCGTTCCTGGGGGCTCTCGAAAACGTCGGCGCGGACTTCGAGTTCACCGCCAAGCCCGGTGGGCACGACACCAGGTGGTGGCCCGAAGAAGCGGAGAACATCGAGCGCTTCATCGCCGACCACCCGCGGGATCCTCACCCGGATCGGGTCATGTGGGCCACCGAGCGCACGGAACGCTATAACAGAGCGCACTGGGTGGTGATCGACGAGGTCGGCCCGATCGCGGGAGACAGCGCGCGCGCGGGCCTGGCGTCGATCACCTCCGGCGGCCTGGGCGGCATCGTCGACGCCAGGCGGGAGGGCAACACCGTCACGCTCCGCGCGCACGCCGTGCGTCGCTTCACGCTGCTGCTCTCGCCCGAGGAGTTCGACCTGGCGAGTCCCGTGCGCGTGATCGCCAATGGCGAGACGGTATTCGATGGGATGGTACGGCCCGACGTCGCGGTACTGACCAAGTGGGCTAGGCGGGACGAAGACCGCACCATGCTGTACGCCGCCGAGGTCAGTGTCGAGCTGCGCTGAGCGAGCGGCCGGCGCAACGCTCGGACGCGGTCCCGCACGGCCATCGGTCCGCTCCGACGGGTAGCGAATCTTCGAGAACCGGAGGCGACCGCAGGCGAGTCTGCGGGCTGGGGGGACACGCCCGTAGGCAACGCCCCGACCCCCTGCCGCGACCAGGGCCTATCATCCGTGTGCGACGTCGGAACGACGCTCGCACACGAGGCGGATTGCCGACACCTCTCCCGAGGTGGCGCAGTCGGCGTGTCTGGCTCCCGGTGTCGGCAATCCGCCGGCGGGGTTAGCGACGACGCCACAGACCGCTCGACGAAGCCCGCTCTGAGGACGGCGGTGTCGCTAACCCCTCAGTATTTCCGGATAACCCCCACCACCACCCCCTGCACGCGCACGTCTCTGGCATCCGCGAAGATCGGCTTCATGGTCGGGTTCGCGGGCTGGAGCCGCACGCGCCCACCGGACTCGCGGTAGAGCTTCTTCACCGTGGCGGAATCGCCGCCGACCAGCGCGACGACCATCTGGCCGTCCTCTGCGGTCTCCTGGGCCTGCACGACGATGTAGTCGCCGTCCCGGATCTGCTCCTCGATCATCGAGTTTCCCTCGACGCGGAGCACGTAGTTGTCCTTCTTCCTGCGGATCATGTCGGGCGGCACGGTCACGGTCTCGTTGTCCGTGATCGCCTCGATGGGCATGCCCGCCGCGACGGCTCCGAGGAGCGGCAGCTCGATGGACGGAGGGCCCGCATCTGGGCTCGTCATCTCGAGGGAGCGGCTTTCGTTGTAGGACTTCCTTATGTAGCCCTTGCGCTCCAGATTGCTCAGGTGTTCGTGGACCGTCGCGAGGGATGTGTACCCAAACGACTCCGCGATCTCCTCGAAGCTCGGGGCGTACCCGTGGCTGCCGATGAAGCCGCCGACGTAGTCGAGGATTTCCTTCTGGCGCTTGGTGAGGGGCATGTGGCCCTCCCTCCCTCGTCCGAAGTTAGGCCAAGTGGCCCGAACAGGAACCGAAAAAGGTTACCCGAACGTTGCCCGAAACGCAAGGATCCAAGGCGCTTCCAGGCATCCTGGCCGAGATCGTTCGGACCAAGGCCGCCGAGCTGGCGGAGCTGCGCCCGCGGGCCAAGGAGTTGGACAGGGCGGCCGCAGTGGCGCCAACCCCGCGTGATTTAGGAGCGGCCCTCTCGACCCCGGGACACGTCGCGCTGATCGCCGAGTGCAAGCGGCGCTCGCCCGGCGCCGGCCCCATTCGGCCGGGGCTGGACCCGGCCGCGCTCACGCGCGGATACGCTCGCGCGGGCGCAGCCGCGCTCAGCGTGCTCACGGACCGCGATTACTTCGGCGGGAGCCTCGCGGACCTCGAGGCCGCGAAGACAGCGACATCGCTGCCCGTGCTCCGCAAAGACTTCACGCTCGGCCCTCTGCACGTGATCGAAGCGCGGGCGGCCGGGGCCGACGCGGTGCTGCTGATCGTGCGCATCCTCTCGGACGCCGCGCTCGCGAGCCTGCACGCCGAGGCGGCCGATCTGGGCATGGCCGTGCTGGTCGAGGTGCACGACCGCGCCGAGCTCGCTCGCGCGCTCGACATCGAGGCGAGGATCGTAGGCATCAACAACCGAGACCTCGCGACGTTCCGCACCGACCTGGGGACCACCCTCGCGCTGCTGGAGGACGTGCCGGACGACGTGCTCGTCGTGTCGGAGAGCGGGATCCGCGGTCCGGAGGACGCCGCGCGGCTCGGTGACGCCGGCGTCGACGCGATCCTGGTGGGGGAGACGCTCCTCCGCGCGCCTGATCCGGAGGAGGCCGCTCGCTCGCTCGCGACGGTGGCGAGGCGCGAGCGGGTGCCCGGCCGGATGCCTAGGTGACCCCGTGCGCGTGAAGATCTGCGGCCTCACCCGTGCTGAGGACGCTCGCGCGGCCGATGCTGCCGGCGCGGACTACCTCGGCGTCGTGCTCTCAGCCGGTTTCGGCCGCAGCGTCGTGCCGAGCGCGGCCCGCGCGCTCGTCGAAGGGACGAGCGCGCTCAGGGTCGCGGTACTGGTCGACGAGACCGCGGACGGGGCCGCGGCGGCCGCTCGCGCCCTCGGCGCCGACGTGATCCAGCTGCACGGAACCGAGTCTCCGGACGTGCTGGACGAGCTGCGTGCGCGCGGTGGCTGGCATCTGTGGAAGGCCGTGCGCGCGCAGTCGATCGAGGACGTCGAGCGCGCGGTGGAGGCCTACGGCCGGGTGGCCGACGGGATTCTGGTGGAAGGATGGAAAGAAGGCTCGCCCGGGGGCGGTGGCGCGCGCCTGGCGCTGGATCCGGCTCGGGTGCGCGCGCTCGTGCCCCACTCCGTGGACCTCGTCCTCGCGGGCGGCCTCGGACCGGACAGCGTGGCCGACGCGGTCCGGAGCTTCCGTCCCGACGTCGTCGATGTATCCTCGGGGGTCGAGCGCGCTCTCGGCGTGAAGGACCACGGCCGGGTGCAGGCCTTCGTCCGAGCCGCGCGCGCGGCCGTTCCCGTTCCCGCCACGAAGGACGATTCCGCATGACGCCCGCCGACGCCACCGCCACTCAGCGCTTCGGCCCGTACGGGGGGCGCTACGTTCCCGAGACGCTCATCCATGCTCTCGACGAGCTGACCGAGGCGTACGCGGCTGCGGGTCTCGACGCGGAGTTCCGGTCGTCGCTCGCGGCGCTGCTGAAAGACTTCGCCGGGCGGCCCACGCCGCTCTACCACGCGCGCCGGCTCGGCCAGGCCGCGGGCCACGCGTCGGTCTATCTCAAGCGCGAGGACCTGAACCACACCGGCGCGCACAAGATCAACAACACGCTCGGGCAGGCCTTGCTCGCGGTGCGCATGGGGAAGCGGCGAATCATCGCCGAGACCGGGGCAGGCCAACACGGCGTGGCGACCGCGACGGCGTGCGCGCTCTTCGACCTCGACTGCGTCGTCTACATGGGCGAGGAGGACGTGCAGCGCCAGGCGCTCAACGTCTACCGCATGGAGCTGCTCGGCGCCGAGGTGCGGCCGGTCGGGGCGGGCACCCGCACGCTCAAGGACGCGACCAACGAGGCGATCCGCGACTGGGTGACCAACGTGGGGACCACCCACTACATCATCGGGTCGGTCGTCGGTCCGGATCCGTTCCCGCGGATGGTGCGAGACTTCCAGTCCGTGATCGGACACGAGGCCCGAGAGCAGATTCTCGAGGCGGAGGGGCGCCTTCCCGCCGCGGTGGTCGCGTGCGTGGGAGGGGGCTCGAACGCGATCGGGATCTTCCATGCGTTCGTGCCCGACGCCGGGGTCGAGTTGGTGGGGGTGGAGGCGGCCGGGGAGGGTCTCGACTCGGGGCATCACTCCGCTTCGCTCGCCGCGGGATCGCCGGGTGTCCTCCACGGCTCCCTCAGCTATCTTCTCCAGGACTCGGACGGCCAGGTCGCGCCCGCGCATTCGGTGTCGGCGGGTCTGGACTATCCGGGGGTCGGTCCGGAGCACTCCTTCCTCAAGGACACTCAGCGCGCTCGGTACACGTCCGCCACCGATGACGAGGCCCTCGACGCGTTTCACAGGCTCTCGGAGCTCGAGGGGATCATCGCCGCTCTCGAGTCCGCGCATGCGGTCGCGCACGTCCTGGCGCATGGACGCACGTATGCCGGCCCCGTGGTGGTCTGTCTCTCCGGACGGGGGGACAAGGACGTGGCGCACGTGGCCCGAATCGAGGGCCGCGGCTCTCTGCTCTGAGGAGCTCACGTGACCGAGCCGCAGGTGCCGGTGGGCGTCGCGAGTGACGCACAGGAGCGGGACCTCGACCCCGCCGCGCTCGCGGCGGTTCAGGCCCTCATCGTCACGCTCGCCAAGACGTTCCGCGCCTACCAGCTCTACGACGAGAACAACCCCGTACGTCGCCGTTTCGGCGATCAGCTCAAGACTGAGTTCCTTGCGCTCTGGCAGCTGATGGACCGCTTGGTCCTCGGCGTCGACGAGGACCACTTGTACCTCGGCGGCCAGAAGGTCTACAAGGCGGAGAGCCGCAACGACTCGCTCCCGTTCCTCTTCTTCAAGGACGGCATTCGGGAGGTCAGGTTCCTTCCCGGACTCGAAACCGAGGAGCTCGACCGATTCCTCGGAGTGCTCCAGAAGGCGCGCAAGCGCGTTCCGGAGGGCGACAACCTCCTGACCGTGTTCTGGGAGGCGGCCCTGCGCTTCTTCGAGTACGAGTACGTCGATCTCCTCGCCGAGGGCGTGTCGCTTCCAAAGGCGGGCGCGGGCAACACCCAAGCCGAGATGCAGAAGGCGCTCGAGGCGGAGGACGCGGAGCAGGCGAACGCAGAACAGCGGGCACAGTCCGGCGAGCCGGAGGCGCAACCCGCGCCCAAGACGGTCAAGCAAGACGACTTCAACCCCACGCTCCACGCCCTCGACAAGCGCGAAATGGAGCATCTGCGGGCGGAGTTCCAGAAGGAGCTCAACCGCGACACGCGCGCCGACGTGCTCAGCGCCCTCTTCGACCGGCTCGCGGAGCCCCAGAACCGAAAGCGCCAGTCTGAGATCCTGGGCATCCTCTCGACGCTGCTGCCGAACTTCCTCAGCCGTGGCGCGATCGTGGCGCAGGTGAACAAGGACCCCGCGCTCCTCCATCGACCCATCGTGCGCGTGATCTCCGATCCCGTGGGCCTGTCGCTGTCGGAGCCCAAGACGCTCGACCTCGCGGAATCCGACCCCGCCACCGGCGCGCCGCGCAATCAGATCATCAAGACCACGGATCCTCAGAAGTACGGGATCCGGGTGAGCGACTACCTGATCCCGTGATCTCCAAGGCGTTCACCGCGCGGTTAGCCCGCGGCCAGGCCGCACTCGTTCCCTATGTGACCGCCGGGTATCCCGAGCGGGGGTCCACGCTCGGGGTCATGGAGGCGCTCGCGGACGCGGGCGCCGACGTGATCGAGCTCGGCGTCCCGTTTTCGGATCCGCTCGCGGACGGCCCGACCATCCAGCACGCGTCGTTCGTCTCGATCGGGAAGGGGATGACGGTGCATGGCGTGCTCGACGACTTGGCCTCTTTCCGGGCCCGGCGCGATACGCCCGTCGTGCTCTTCACGTACCTCAACCCGCTGCTGCGCTACGGGCTGACCGCGTTCCTGCGCGACGCCGTGGCCGCTGGCGCGCACGGCCTCCTCGTGACCGACCTGCCGACGGGCTCCGATCCCCAGATCGAGGCCGAGATCACCGCGTCGCCGCTCGACCTCATCCGTCTGGTGGCGCCCACGACGCCCGTCGAGCGCGTTCCCGAGGTGGCGAAGGGCGGCTCCGGATTCCTCTACTACATCTCGCGCATGGGTGTCACGGGGACGCGCACCGAGCTGAGGACCGAGCTCGCCGCCGAGGTCGGACGGATTCGCGCGGCCGTCGAGCTTCCCGTGGCGGTGGGCTTCGGCATCTCGAGTCCCGAGCAGGCCGCGGCGGTCGCCGCGGTGGCGGACGGGGTGGTCGTGGGGAGCGCCATCATCCAGGCGCTCGATCGGGGCGGCGCTGCGGAGGCGGGGCGGTTCCTGGCGTCGCTCAGGAAGCAGATGGACGGGTAGGGGCGCCGACGCGCGCGAGCGCCGCGTCGCGGGCGGCTACGTGATCCTTGCGTAGCCAGCATTCGTGGGCTTTCATTGGTCTACGAAAGGATCTCAAGTTATTCTTTCGTATCGTGACCCGCGCGAAAGGATGCCTCCGCTGCCTGAGCTCGTCGACTGTCTCTGGGAGGGGGGAGGCTACGGCGCTCGCCGGGACCGGCGGCCGTTCCGTTTCCAGGCGTTCGTGCCCGATCCCATCGCCGAATGGGACAGGCCGTTGGCGGGCCGCGCTGCCGAGGCGGTGGCCCAGGCAACCGCCGCGCTCAGAGAGCTCCAAGCCGCGGGAACTGGACACGACCTCGAGGCGCTCGCAACTCCGCTGCTACGCGCGGAGGCCCTCGGTTCCTCATTCATTGAAGGTCTTCGGGCCTCGAACAAGCGCCTTGCCCTCGCTGCTTACGAGCCGCTCGCGGCAGACGCCACTGCGCGAGCAGTTCTCGGCAACGTCCGGGCGATGGAAAGGGCGATCGCGATCGGCGCCGAGCGCCGCCGTCTCCGTCTCGGGGACTTGCTCGAGGTTCACCGGATACTCCTAGAAGCCACGACCGAAGAGCGCTTCGCCGGAGTGGTCCGCACCAAACAGAACTGGATCGGCGGCCGCGGCTCAAGTCCCCGCGACGCGGCGTTCATTCCCCCCCCGGCGGATCGCGTGGCCGCGCTCTTCGACGACCTGATCACGTTCGTGAACCTCGACGACTTGCCTGCGATCGCGCAGGCCGCGATCGCGCACGCCCAATTCGAGACCATCCATCCCTTCGGTGACGGCAACGGTCGAGCCGGACGATGCCTCATTCACATCATCCTTCGGCGGCGCGGCATCGCGCCGCGTCTCGTGCCCCCGGTCAGCGTGGTGCTCGCTACCAGCGCCCGCCGCTACGTCGCCGGCCTCATCGATTTCCGAGAAGGCCGCGCCGACGATTGGGTTGGCGCCTTCGCCGACGCGGTCACAAGGGCGGCTCGGAGTACCGAAGGGTTGCGGTCTCGCATCGATGCCCTCCTCGGCGAGTTCGTCGATCGCGCGGGGTCGCCTCGCGCGGATTCGGTCGCTCGCAAGATCATCCTCGGACTATCCGCACAACCTATCGTGAGCGCCGAGAGCGCGGCGATGCTCTACCGAGTCACGCCAACGGCTGCGCGCGCGGCTCTCAACCGCCTCGAGGCGGCGGGGGTATTCGTCCCGACCCGCGTCGGGCGCCGCCGTGATCGTGAGTGGATCAGCGACGAACTCTTTCAGCTGCTCGATCGTTTCGAGCACGACCTCGACGGGGGCGAGCCCCTCAGGACGCGGCGTCAGGTCGAGGATCGCCCCTGATCCCCCGTGCTGTCTTCATGGGCACTCAAGGTCCGGAGTAGGCTCTCCTCCGGCCTCACGAACAGGGTCTCGATCCGCTCCACCGCCACGCGGCCCGGCGGTGACTTCCTCGGCTTGCGCACGTACTTCCTGAACGTCCAGTCGACGGGCACACTCCCGAACGTGCGAGCCTTCGAGTGCAGCGCGGCCAGCGTCGCCGCCTCCGCGAGATCACGCGCGGGTGGGTTGCCGGGTCCAGGCCAGCGCAAGATCACGTGTGCTCCACCGACGTGACGCGCGTGGAGCCACACATCCCCGGGCGACGAGTGGTGGAAGGTCAGGTCGTCGTTGTGCTTGGCGCCGCGCCCCACTCGGATCTCGAGGCCGCCCGAGCTTCGGAACACCTTGTACGGAAGCGATGGCCGCGTCTCGCGAGGCGCGTCGGAGCGCGGGACCCCAACGCCCAGGGCATGGCGAAGCTCGGCTTCGTCGGCCGAACCGGCGAGCGCCCTGGCCAGCAGGGCCTCGGCACGCGCCCGCGTGGCCTCGGCCTGCTCGAGAAGGCGGGGAAGGCGCTCGGCGGCCCGCTCGGCCTTCGTGGCACGCTGGTAGTACTGGGCCGCGTTGGCATGCGGGGGCTCGGCCGGGTCGAGGTCCACTTCGATGATCGTGCCATCGAAGCCGGTCAGACTGGCCCTGGATGCTCCGTGCGGAATATCCGCATAGCGCGCGAGGATGAGG
This sequence comes from Gemmatimonadota bacterium, assembly GCA_009692205.1. Lineage (GTDB taxonomy): Bacteria > Gemmatimonadota > Gemmatimonadetes > Longimicrobiales > Gaopeijiaceae > UBA2982. Next base: position 109,655 of record SHZR01000002.1, read on the forward strand.
TCGCCGAGGGCTCGGAGCCGCGTGGGATCCTCGAGCTCGGCCAGCTCCGCTTCGAGGCGTCCGACGCGCCCCTTCGCTCGGCGGAGCGACCCCTCCAAGCCGGCGAGGAGTGAGGGGTCGAGCGCGGGGCCTGTGGGCGGCGCACCTGACTCCGATGCCGCGTCCGCGCACGCCTCGAACGCCGCGAGGAGACTCCGGGCGGGGCGATGCGCCGTCCCTGCCAGCGGAAACGGGTACGGCTGAAGGCCCGTGTCGAGATCGAGCAGCACGGGCTCGGGCGCGGCGCGCGCGTCGACCATCCGCTTCCACCGCTCGTGCCCGACCTCCAGCCCCGTGGCCGCCCCCGGCTCCGACGGCGCCCCGAGGAGCGCCGCCGCATTCAGCGGGGAGGTCCACGCGAACGCGCGCACGAGCGCGGCGGCGCGCTCGGACTCGGGCACACTCTCCAGGGCCGTCATCCACTCCTGCTCGCTCACGTCGCCGCTGAGCCCGGTCCGCGCCTGAGGCCGCAGGGACTGGTACGCTTCGCCCACGCGCTGGACGCGAGCTCCATCCCGCCGCCAGAGGACGTGCCGAATGACCGCCGGCTCTCCCTCGACGAGCAGCGCGTTCCACTGGTTCCCCATCAGCTCCACCACGAGCGCGAGGGGACGGTCCGCCGCCGGAGACAGGGTGAAGCGAACGATCCGTTCGTCGGCGGGGGCTTCCACGGCGCTCACCTGGCCGCGGAGCTTGAAGTCTCCCTCGTTCGGCTCGGCGGGCCCGACGACTCGAAGCCAGCCGCGCCGAGGGTGGAGCGCCCACACGAGCGTCCGGTCCTCGAAGAGCAGCGCCAGGTCGCGCGCGTCGCCGTCGAGGCGGAGACCCCGCAGTCGCGCCCCGGCGAGCGCGCGTGCGAGCTCGAGCGCCGTGTGGCGAGCGAGGAGCGCGTCCCATCGAATCGAGGCCGGCGGGGTCGACATGGCGCGCCTCTACGGCGTGAACGAAAACGAGTCGGGGCTGGACCCGTTGGGCACGGCTATTGTAACTAGGTGCGTCATGGCCCCGAACGTTTACACACTCCTGCACCCGGTCGTCGTCGCCGCCGCGCGGGGCGAGCTTCCCGACTGGGCGGTCGCGCGCCCGGTACGCCGTGAGCACATGGCCCGCGTGGCCGCGCTCCTGGACACCTGGGCAGCGGCGCTGGGCCTACCTCAGGAGGACCGGGTGCGTTGGCGTGCCGTAGGATATCTGCACGACGCGCTCCGCGACGAGCGCCCAGATGCGCTCCGCGGTCAGGTGCCCCCCGAACGGCGCACACTTCCGGACGCGGTGCTTCACGGTCCGGCGGCCGCCGAGCGGCTTCGTCGGGACGGCGTCCGTGACGAGGAGCTCCTCGCTGCGGTGGCTTGCCACACCATCGGCGGGGAAGGGCTCGGCGCCCTCGGCCGAGCCCTCTACGTCGCGGACTATCTGGAGCCGGGGCGCGCGTACGGGACCGAACGGCATGCGCTCCTCAGGGACCGCATGCCCCACGATCCGAACGGAGTCCTGCGCGAGGTCGTCGGCGAGCGGATGCGCCGGGGGCGAGAGAGCGGACGGCCGATCGCCGCGGAGACGCTCGCGCTTTGGAACGAACTCGAAAGGGAGCCACGGTGACACGGCGAGACATTCTGCTGATGGTGGCGATCGTGATGCTCGGCGGCGGCGCCGTCTACCTGGGGCGGCGCTTTCCCGGCAGCCGCGAGGAGGGCGGTGCCCCGCGGTACGTTCCCAGGGAGCGCGTGCGCGTGGAGGTGCTGAACGCCGGCGGCGTGGCGGGCCTCGCGCGCGAGGTCACGAACCAGCTGCGCGACGACGGATTCGACGTCGTGCAGTTCGGGAATGCGGGCTCATTGGACCGAGACTCCACGATGGTCATCGACCGCGTGGGACGCGAGGAGCTGGCCGAGGGCGTTGCCGACGCCCTGGGAATCCGTAACGTCCTCAGCGAGCCCGATTCGAACCTCTTCGTCGACGTCACCGTATTGTTGGGGAGGGACTGGGTGGAACGTGCGGCAAGGGGCGACCCGTTCGGAGCCCCTCCGGCGCGAGCCCCTTGGGATCCCCGCGGTTGGCTAGGACGCTGACTCCACGACGGCAAACGAGCGAAGTAGGCGAGACATGGCGAAGAAGGATCGAGCGAAAGACGAGACGGACGGCGAGGTCCCCGCCGAGCCGGGCAGGGAGCCCACGAAGGCCCGCAGCCGGAAGGCCGAGAAGCCCGAGGGAACGGTGACGGAGTGGGCCAAGTCGATCGTCATCGCGCTCGTTCTGTTCCTCTTCCTGCGCACGTTTCTCGTGCAGACGTTCGTCATCACCTCGGGCTCCATGGAGGAGACGCTGCTCGTCGGAGACATGCTCGTGGTGAATCGTGCCGCGATCGGATCGCGCATTCCCGCGACCAACCTGCGCATCCCCGGATACTCGAAGCCGAGGCACCTCGACGTCATGGTCTTCGATCCGCCGCACGAGGAGACGCTCAAGCTCATCAAGCGCCTCATCGGCATGCCCGGCGACACGATCGAGATGCGGAGTCGCACGCTGTACCGGAATGGGAAGGTGATGGACGAGCCGTACGTGGTGCACTCCGGGGTGCCTGACGAGACGCACCCCTGGATGGAGTGGCAGGCGGAGTACCTGCAGGACGGGCTGGACCCGCGCACGTACACGCCCACCCGCGACACGTGGGGACCGCTCGTGATCCCCGAGGACCGCTACCTCATGCTCGGCGACAACCGCGAGAGCAGTCTCGACTCCCGTTATTGGGGGCTTCTCGAGGGGTGGCGACTCGAGGGCCGCGCGGTCTTCACCTACTTCTCCTACAACAAGGGGTCGTACCGGCCCTTCCCGTGGGTGAGGGAGATCCGCTGGGGGCGCATCATCCAGGCGATCGACTAGCAGTTCGCCGAAGAGGGGCGCTAGCCCCGCGTCCCCTCGATGTGCACGAGCGCGTGCGCGCGTAGCTGACCGCAGGCCGCGTCGATGTCGCGGCCGCGTGACTCCCGCACCGCCGCGGTGACGCCACGACGTTCGAGCCCCGCCGCGAACGCACGGATGCGTGCCGGAGGCGACGCGTGCCAGTCCTGGTAGGGGATCGGATTGAACGGGATCAGGTTCACGAACGCGCCCACCCGTCTGGCGAGTTCCGCGAGCGGCTCGATGAGCTCGGGTGCGTCGTTGATGCCCGCGATCATCGTGTACTCGAACGTGATCCGCTTCCCGCCCGCCTCGTTGAAGTGCTCGAGCGCCTCCATGACCTCAGGCAGGGGATAGCGTCGCTCGAGCGGGATCAGCGACCTCCTCAAGTCGCTTTCCGGCGCGTGCAGCGAGAGCGCGAGCCGGAACTGCTCGGGGCGCTCGGCCAGCTCGAGGATGCCCGGCACGAGCCCCACCGTCGACACGGTGATGCGGCGGGCGCCGACGTCGTATCCCCGGTTGAGGATCGTGAGGGAGTCGTGGACGGCCGCACGGTTGGCGAGCGGCTCCCCCATCCCCATGTACACGATGTTGGTCACCGGCCCCAACTCGTTGGCCTCCGCCCACCGCCGGGACGCGCGGTACTGCGCGACGATCTCGCCGGCGGAGAGCTGTCTGCGGAACCCGCCCCAGCCGGTCGCGCAGAACGTGCATCCCATGGCGCACCCCGCCTGGCTGGAGATGCAGAGCGTGAGCCGCTTCTCGGTGGGGATGAGCACGGACTCCACCAACTCACCGTCGGCGAGCCTCCAGACGTGCTTCACCGTCCCGTCCTGGCTCTTGGCCACCGTGGCCTCCTCGGCCTCGGACAGCATGAACCGCTCGGCGAGCGCCTCGCGCTCGGCGCGGGGCAGGTCGGTCATGGCCTCGATCGACGGCGCGAGCGCTGTATAGATCCAACGCTCCACCTGGCCGGCTCGGTAGGCCGGCTGGCCGCGCGCCTGGAAATGGTCGATCAGCACGCGCCCGAGGGCATCGGGCGGCAGCGACAGCAAGTCGGCGCGAAGCTGGTCGGCCATGGTGTTTTCTTGAATCGTCCGAGGGGCAGACTTAAGTTAGCCGCCCACTGAAAACACCTGAAGTCGAGGAGATTCGCCGCGAAGCGCGACGCGAAACCAACGATTTGTCGAGCCGATTGCGTGTGTGGGGACCCGCTGCCGCCTGGGCCGTGGTCCTCTTTTTGTTGAGCGCCTGGCCGGACCCGCCGATTCCGTCGTGGTTCTACGGAAGTGACAAGATCGCCCACGCCGGCCTGTACTCGGTGTTCGGCGTCGCGCTCGCCTACGGCCGAGTCGGGGCTCCCGCGCCGCCGCCGCACTGGACGATGATCTTCGTGGGCGCCCTCTACGGCGGGACGGACGAGTGGCACCAGGGCTTCGTGCGGGGGCGCACGCCGGACTGGGGGGACTGGTTGGCAGACCTCACCGGCGTCCTGCTCGGCTATACGCTGGTGCTGGTGCTGGTCGGGTGGCTCGCAACTTCGAGGGCAACGGATCATGGAGTCGATGTCGCGGATTGAGCCGGAACGCACCCGCCTGCGCGATCGCATGGTGGGCGGCCTGCGCGCGGAAGATCATGGCACCCGCCTACGGCTCGCGGGTTGGGTGCACCGCCGCCGCGACCTCGGCGGCCTCGTGTTCGTGGACCTGCGCGACCGGAGCGGCCTCGTGCAGGTCTCGTTCGGCCCCGACTGGACCGAGCCGGCCTCGCTGGCGCTCGCGCACGACCTCGGCCACGAAGACGTGATCTTGGTCGAGGGCACGGTCGAGCGGCGCCCCGACGGTGCACGCAACCGGGAGATCGCCACGGGCGAGATCGAGGTGCGCGCCGTCCGGCTCGAACGGCTCTCCGACGCGGCCACGCCGGCGATCCCCGTGTATCGGACGGCCGAGGACGCGCTTCCCGCGGAGGAGCTCAGGCTCCAGCACCGCGTGCTCGACCTCCGGCGCGAGGATCTCCAGCGCAACTTGATCCTGCGGCACAAGCTCGTGCTCGCGGCGCGGAACTACTTCGACGGCCTCGGCTTCCTGGAGGTCGAGACGCCGATCCTCACCAAGGCGACGCCCGAGGGCGCGCGCGACTATCTGGTGCCGAGCCGCGTGCACAAAGGCGAGTTCTACGCGCTCCCGCAGAGCCCGCAGCTCTACAAGCAGATCCTGATGGTGTCCGGCTTCGACCGGTACTTCCAGATCGCGCGCTGCTTCCGCGACGAGGACCTGCGCGCGGATCGCCAGCCGGAGTTCACGCAGATCGACGTCGAGGCCTCGTTCGTCGAGCCCGACGACATCCTGGGGTGGATGGAGGGTCTCGTCGTCGCGCTCTCGTCGGTCGCAGGCATCGACTGTGGGCGCCCGTTTCCGCGCATCAGCTGGGCGGAGTCGATGGAGCGCTACGGTTCCGACCGCCCCGACCTGAGGTTCACCCTCGAGATCTCGGACTGGACCGCCGCCACGGCGGACCTCGAGTTCGGCATCATCCGCAGCCAGGTCGCCGCCGGGGGACGCGTGCGCGGGCTGTGGCTCGAGGGCGGCGCTCGGCTGTCCCGTAAGGAGATCGAGTCGATCGAGGCCGAGGCGAAGGCCGCGGGCGCCCCCGGGCTCCTGTGGGCCAAGCGCAGCGCGGAGGGCCTGTCCGGCACGCTCGGCAAGTTCCTCTCGCCGGCCCAGGCCGACGCGATGGGACTCGGCGTCGGCGACCTGGTCGTCGCCGCGGCCGGCCCGGACAAGGTCACGTCGCCCGCGCTCGCCGCGGCACGTATGGCGGCGGCGCGCGCCCTCGGGCTCCAACCCGTGCGCGAGCACGCGTGGCTCTGGGTGACTGAGTTCCCGGTCTTCGTGGAGGAGGACGGCGTGCTCGCCGCCGCGCACCACCCGTTCGTGATGCCGCACAAGGACGACGTGGGCCTGCTCGAGTCCAGCCCGCTCGCGGTGCGGGGCACGGCGTACGACCTCGTCTACAACGGCACGGAGTTCGGCTCCGGGAGCATCCGTATCCATCAGCCGGAGCTGCAGCGCCGGGTCTTCCGGGTGCTCGGCCTCCAGGACGAAGAGATCGACACCAAGTTCGGATTCCTCCTCGGTGCGCTCGCGGCGGGCGCACCGCCGCACGGTGGCATCGCGCTGGGCCTGGACCGTATCGTTCAGCGCTTCACCGGATCGGGTAGCTTGCGGGACGTGATCGCGTTCCCGAAGACGACTGCCGCGCGGGCGCTCTTCGAGGGCGCGCCGGCTCCGGTGGGCCAGAGCGAATTGGAGGCCTTGGGGTTGGAGGTCACGAGTCGCAAGCGGGGGAGCTAGAGGCTTGGCGAACGGCCCGACTTTGGTAGAGCACCGGCTGGACGCGGAAGGGGCCGATCCCCTCATGCTCGCCGGCGTGAACGACAGGAACGTCCAGGAGCTAGGGCGCCTCTTCGGCCTCCGAGTCGTCCTGCGCGGCGATCACGTCATCCTCTCGGGCGAGATCGAGGGCGTGGAGCGTGCCGTTCCGGTGGTGCAGCACATGATCGAGCTCGCGAGAATGAGGGCGCCGTTCGATACCGACGACATCGCGCGCTTCTCCGAGGGCGTCGACGCGCTCGGCCCGAGCGGCCTCGTGAGTCCGTCGGGCGAGATCCGCATCGCGCTTCCAGGCTCGCGCCGGGTCATCGTGCCGAAGTCGGACGGGCAGCGCGTCTACGTGTCCGCGATCGCCGAACACGACATCGTCATCGGTATCGGGCCGGCGGGAACGGGCAAGACGTATCTCGCGGTCGCCTGCGCGGTGGACGCGCTCTACAAAAGGCGCGTGCGCAGGATCATCCTGGCGCGCCCCGCGGTGGAAGCAGGGGAGAACCTCGGTTTCCTACCCGGCGATCTCAAGGAGAAGGTCGATCCCTACCTGCGGCCGCTCTACGATGCGCTCGAGGACATGATGCCGCACGACCGCGTGCGCAAGGCGCTGGAGGACACGACGATCGAGATCGCGCCCCTGGCGTACATGCGCGGCCGCACGCTCTCCGACGCGTTCGTGATCCTGGACGAGGCCCAGAACGCGACGCGCTCCCAGATGAAGATGTTCCTGACGCGACTCGGCCCGAGCTCGCGCGTGGTGATCACCGGCGACAAGACGCAGATCGACCTGCCGCGCCGCGAAGACTCGGGGCTGCTCGAAGTCGAGGCGATCCTCTCGGGGATCGAAGGCATCTCGATGATCTACTTGGATGAGAAGGACGTCATCCGGCATCGGCTGGTGAAGGACATCATCCGGGCGTATTCGAAGGCTGGAGAGGAGGAGTCGAAGGCGTGAGCGTTCTCCAACGCCTCTCCGGGGATCCGGGCGGCACATCGGGAGCGCGCCTACGACACCACGGGGCGCGCATCCTGCTCCTGGTCGCTCTCGCGGTGCTCCTCACCGCGCTCTTTCCGCCCGCGCAGGTCACGAATGTGGGCGTGCCTCCGGAGGGGGGCGTCGCGCCGGAGGACGTTACGGCCGCGATCGCGTTCAGCATCCCGAAGACGCCTGGCGAGCTCGAGCGCGATCGGCGGCTCGCCATGGAGTCGGTTCCGCCGACGTTCGAGTATCGGGCGTTCGCGGCCGACTCGATGGCGGCGCGGCTGGCCCGGTTCTTCGATCGCCTCGAGGCCGCCGCGGCCGGAGGCAATGCCGGACCCGTCGAGGAGATCCTCCGCGCGAACAGGATTTCCGCGACGCCCTCCCAGACCCGATACCTGGTGGACGATGGGACGCGCGCGGCATTCCGGCGCGCGGCGAGCCGGGCGGCGCTCGACATCCTCCCGCGAGGCGTCGTCGACCCCGCGAGGATGCTCGACCTCACCACGGAGGCGGTCACGGTCCGTAGGGGGGAAGGAACGGAGGAGTCGGTTTCCGCCGACAGTGTGCTCACCGGGGCAGACTTCTACGCCGAGGCGGGGGTGCTCCTCGCCGCCGCCCTCCCACCCGACGCGCAGGACCTCTTCCGGCTGCTGTTGATCGCGCATCTGGAGTACAGCCTGGTGCTCGACGTCTCAGAGACGGAGAGGGACCGGGGCGCCGCCCGGGAGTCGGTGCCGCTCACGAAGGGCGAGGTGCTCCAGAGCCAGGTCATCGTGCGTGCGGGCGACCCGATCGGCCCGGAGACGCGCGAGCGCCTCGGGGCCTACTACACGGCGCTGCGCGCGCAGGCGGGCGATGGCGGATCGACGGACTTCGGGGCGCTCGTCGGTGCCACGCTCCTGAACGCGGTGCTGCTCTCCATCTTCGGGCTGCTGCTCTTCCTGTCGCGCCCCGAGGTGTACGCGAACTACCGGTGGCTCCTGCTGCTCGCCGTGCTGACCGCGGCGTACTTCGGTGCGGGCGCGGTCATCGATCGATTCGGCCTGCCGGCCGAGGCGCTCCCGATCGCGTTCGTCGCGCTGCCGGTATCGGTGCTGTGGGATACGCGCATGGCGCTCTTGCTCGTGCTCGTCCTCGCGGCCATCACCGGCACGCTGGCTCCGTTCACCTCCTATGGCACGGTCCTCGCGCTCATGGCGGGCGGCGCTGGCGCCGCGATGAGCGTGCGCGCGGTGCGCAGGCGGTCGGAGACCTGGGTATCCATCGCGATCATCGCCGGTGCGGGCGCTCTGGTCCTGATCGCCCATGGCCTGGCCACGTCGCGAGATTGGGTCGACGTGTGGCGCGGGGCGGGCGTCTTCGCGCTGAATGCGACCGCGTCCACGCTCTTGGCCGTCGGGTTCCTGTGGTTCTTCGAGATGTTTGCGGGGATCACCACGGACCAGACGCTGCTCGAGTGGGCGGATCCGACCCGCCCGCTGCTCCGCAGCTTGGCGATGGAGGCGCCCGGCACGTACGCGCACACCATCGCCGCGGCCAACCTCGCCGAGGCCGCCGCGACCCGCATCGACGCGAACGGACTTCTCTGCCGCGTGGGGATGATGTACCACGACATCGGCAAGATGCTCCGGCCGCACTATTTCGTGGAAAACCTCGCGGAGGCACGGAATCCTCACGATAAACTGCGGCCGGAGACCTCTGCTGGGATCGTGCGCGAGCACGTGTCGGAAGGCGTGAGGCTCGCGCGGGAGGCGAAGGTCCCGGACGTGGTGGTTCAGTTCATCCTCGAGCACCACGGTACCCAGAAGATCGGGTTCTTCTACGACAAGGCCTGCGCGGTCTCCTCCGAGCCCGTGGACGTGCAGCTCTACACCTACCCGGGCCCGAAGCCCTCGTCGAAGGAGTCGGCGATCGCGATGCTCGCGGACTCCTGCGAGTCCGCCGCGCGTGCGCTGCAGGATCCCACGCAGGAACGCGTGCGCGACCTCATCGATGCGATCGTCGACTCGAAGATCTCGGATGGGCAGCTCGATGACGCGCCCCTCACGCTCCGCGAGATCGCGCTGGTCAAGGACCAGTTCGTGACGATTCTGTCGGGCGTCGTCCATCGCCGGATCGAGTACCCCGAAACCAAGCACCTCACCGAGGCCGACGGCGGCAGGGCGTGACGCAGCCGACGGGCCTTCGTGTGCACGTGGACGCCGGGGCGTGCCCGGACGCCACCGCGAGCCTGCTCGAGCGGGCGATCCGACACACGCTCGAGGCCGAGCGACGGGCCGACGCGGAGGTCTCCCTGGCCCTCCTCGCCGATGCCGAAATGCGCGAGCTCAACCTCCGCTACCTGGGCAAGGACCACCCCACCGACGTGCTCGCGTTCTCGCTCGGCGACGGTGACGACGTGGTCGGCGACGTGTACGTCGGTCTGGAGCAGGCGACCCGGCAGGCCGCGGAGCTGGGAATCCCACTCGAGGAAGAGCTCGTGCGGCTCGCCGTGCATGGGACGCTTCACGTGCTGGGGCACGACCATCCCGAAGGCCCGGAGCGCGAGCAGAGCCCGATGTTCCAAGCGCAGGAGCGGCTGGTCCGCGAGCTTTTCGCAGCGGCACACACACGAGCCCGGTCGCTCCTCCGATGAGCACGCACCAGAACGAGCTTGAGGACACCCGGTACCGCGTCGAAGCCCTGCTCGCCCAGGGCGACGTCAGCTCCGCCCGGGATCTCGCCCTGACGCTCCACGCGTCGGACCTCGCGGACCTCTTCGAGGCCCTCGACGAAGACGTCTCTGTGAGGCTCATGTCGGCGCTTCCCGCGGAGCAAGCCTCCGAGGCCCTCGCCGAGATGGAGGAGGGCGAGGACCGCGGCGACCTGCTCGCGGCGTTCGCCCCCGCAAAGGGCGCGGAGCTACTGAGCGAGCTCGCGGACGACGACGCCGCGGACTTGATGGCGGAGCTCGAGCCGAGCGAGCAGAAGCTGATCCTCGAGGCGCTGCCCGCCGACGAGGCCGACGATTTGATCGATCTCCTCGAGTTCGGGGAGGACACGGCGGGCGGGCTCATGACGACCGAGCTCGTGGCCATCGACGCCTCCCTGACGGCCGCGGAGGCCATCGCCGAGGTGCGGCGGCAGGGTCGGGAGGTGGGCGTCTTCTACATGGTATGGGTCGTGGATTCGCAGGGACGGCTCCAAGGGAGCCTGAATCTCAACGACCTTGTCGTCGCGGATCCTGCGAGCGGCATCGCCGACCTGGTGGAAGCGCCCGTCGCCACGGTGCTGCCGAGCGTGGACCAGGAAGAGGTCGGGCGGTTGATCGCTCGCTACAACGTGGTCGCGCTGCCGGTCGTGGACGAGAAGGGCGTGCTCATCGGCCGCATCACGTTCGACGATGTCATCGACGTGCTCGAGGCCGAGCAGACCGAGGACATCCTCCTCATGGCAGGCGCCGGTAGGGACGAGGGGGCGCTCCGCTACACCTGGCAGCAGTCGGTGCGCGCTCGCATGCCGTGGCTCTTCGTCAATCTCGGCACCGCCGCGCTCGCGTCGTTCGTGGTGTATCACTACTCGGAGACCATCGAGAGCGTCGTGATCCTGGCCGCGATCATGCCGATCGTCGCGGGCATCGGCGGCAACGCCGGTACGCAGGCCCTCGCGGTCACGGCGCGGAGCCTCGCTCTGGACAGGAATCCGCGCGACCGGGCGGCGCTGGGCCTCCACGTGGCCCGGGAGGTCACCGTGGGGCTGATCAACGGAGCGATCCTCGGCTCCGTCGTCGCCGTGCTCGCCACGCTCGTCGGCGGAGATCCCATGCTCGGATTGGTCGTCCTGCTTGCCATGTGGGGCAACCTCGCGGTCGCTGGCTTCCTGGGATCGTTCGTCCCCTCCATCATGGATCGACTCGGGCTCGACCCCGCCGTGTCGTCGTCGATGTTCGTGACGCCCTTCACCGATCTCTGCGGCTTCCTGTTCCTGTTGGGGCTCGGCTCCGCCCTGCTTCTCTGAGCGACTGATGAAACGGGTCTCCCGAAGCGCTTCGGTCCTCTTCAGGCTCACGCCGTTCGCGATCGCGTTCCTGCGCGATCGGAAGGCGTGGATCCTGTTCGGGCGCGGCGCCACCAGGTCGTCGGTGCACCATGAGCGGCGAGCGGAGAAGCTGACTGCGCGTCTCGCCAAGCTCGGCCCGACGTTCATCAAGCTCGCGCAGCTCCTGTCGTCCCGTGCGGATATTCTGCCCGAGCCGTACCTGTCCCAGATCAGCAAGCTCCAGGATCGCGTTCCTCCGCATCCCGCGGCGAGCATCCGCGCGGTGATCGAGCGCGAGCTAGGCAAGCCGATCTCCGAGCTGTTCGAGGACTTCCAGGACGAGCCCGTGGCCGCGGCCAGCCTCGGCCAGGTCCACCGGGCCCGCGTGGACGGTCAGGACGTCGTGGTGAAGGTGCTGCGGCCCGGCGTCGAGGAAGCGATCGCCCTCGATCTCGACATCTCGTTCCGCCTTCTCTTCTGGCTCAACATCGTCTTCCCCAACCACCACGTGCGTGGGCTCACCAACGTGGTGCGCGAGTTCTCGGTGCGCGTGAAGGCCGAGATGGATTTCGTGCAGGAGGCCGAGAACATCGCGCGCTTCAAGCGGGTGTTCGCGCGCGAGACGAAGGTGCGCGCGCCTGCGGTCTACGACCGCTTCACGTCGCGGCGCGTGCTCGTCATGGAGCACTGCTCCGGCACCAAGATCGATCAGCTGCACGGCCTGTTCGCGTCGGGCCGGCTCTCCTTCAAGCAGGTGATGGAGAACCTGACCGGCCTCTACCTGCGCATGATGGTCGTGGATGGGTTCATGCACGCCGATCCCCACCCGGGCAACCTGCTCGTGCAGGACGACGGTACGCTCGTGCTGCTCGACTGGGGCGCGACGCTCGAGGTGCCGCGGTGGACACGCGAGTCCATCCTGCGCATCGCGCTTGCGGTCGGCCGGGAGGACATCGACGGCGTCATCAACGAGATGTACCGCCTCGGCATGATCAGCGCGGAGGTGCCCCGCGGCGACATCCGCGAGGCCGCGACCGAGATCCTCAAGATCGTGGAGCGCGCCAAGACCACGAACCGCGCGCGCATCGTCGAGCAGCTGATCTCCCAGGTGCTCGACACGTTCTACACATGGCCGCTCACGTTGCCGCAGGAGCTCGTGTACTTCCTGCGCACGGCGGCGCTCATCGAAGGGGTGGCGTACCACTACGACGCCAACTTCGACGGGCTCTCGTTCATCCGGGGCGTCGTGCATCAGCACAAGGCCGAGCTGCTGCGGACGACGAGCCAGCAGCCGGCTCAGCTCGCCAGGAGCTTCATCGACGAAGCCCAGAGCGCGGTGCGCTCCGTGAGGGATCTCGTCACCCGCGCGGAGCGCGAGGAGCTGCGCATCCGCGTGCACCCCCGCGACATACAGCAACAGGAGCGCTTCCTGCACCTCCAAGCGCGCCGGCTGCTCCTGAGCATCTTCGCTACGGCCACCGCGGTGATCTCCTCGATCCTCTTCATCGCGCTGCGCAACTGGTGGCTGCTCGGCGCGGGGCTGTTCGCGGCTCTCATGATGTTCGTCGTCGTGCTGTTCATTCCGACGCACCTGCTGGAGAACCCGCTGCGGCACGCGCGGGGGATCCGGCCGGTCGAGCGGAACTGAGTCAGAACCGGACCCGAGCGGCGACGCCGACTCACTCGAGGTAGCCGAGGAAGTCGCGCTCTACCGTGCGTTACGCGGAGATGGCTCAGCGCGTGGGGGACGAATCGTGATTCGCCCACGCGGGCTCGGGGTCACGCGGTGTCGAAGCTCACGACGCCCACGGGTCGGCTGCGAGCCAGATCGCCGGCGTGGGACTTGAGGTTCTCGAGTCCATGCAGGGTAGCGGCGGTCAGATAGGACTCGCCGCACGCCGAACAGCTGACCACAGGCACGTTCTCTATCACGAGCAGATCGTCGCCACTGCCGGATGTCCGGTTGACCCGAAGGATCCGCGCGCTCTCACTTCCGCAGCTCTCGCAATGCATAAGAGAGTCGCCCCTAGGGCTCGTAGACGGTGATGATCACGAGCGTACCGCCAAAACGGAGCCTCACGATCTGTTCAATCAAACGCCCGTACGTCGTGACTCCCCGCACGCGACACTTCCTTTCGTGAGTCTCCCTGTCCCGCCGAACCTCCAAGATACTACCCCGCAGGATCCCCGACTCCAAGTCGAGGACATTGAAGCCGTCAGCTTCCATCTCATCCACCGCGTGAAGCGTCACCACGTACCGTCCGGTGCGAACGCACTGTCGGCACCGCTCCATGGTCCCCTCGAACATCCCGCCTCCCAACGCGGCGTGACGACGGCCCGGGCCGCAGCCCAGGTCTGACCATCCACACTCGGTGAGGAGGCGGGGCGCTCCCATGGCAGGATGAGCCGTCCCCCTGGCTGATCCTGCTCGGCGACCCCCAGTTGATCGACCGCCCACGCCGGTATCTTCTCGGCCTTGAGCGTCGACCGGAGTACATTCTACGCGAAGGCTCAAACGTCTCGGATGGTAGCAAGTGGACGAACAGCAGATCTCCCTTTTCAACGTCTGGTAGCGGAGAAGAGAGGGCTATCCTACGCGCGAGCCTATGGATCGCCCGTCACCGGTCCCTTCGATGCCTGATCAGCCTGCCTCCATGTTCGGCCGCCCGCCGGCCCTCGCCTCGCTCCTCGAGCGCTTCCGCGAAGGCCAGCCCGTCGCCCTCGCGCGCGCCATCTCCATGGTCGAGGACGAGCGCCCCGGCTTCCAAGAGCTACTCCACGCCGTCCTGACCCGTGGGCCCTCCGCCCGGCGGGTCGGCCTCACCGGCCCTCCGGGCGCGGGCAAGTCGAGCCTGCTCGCGGGGGTCGCCGGCGCGCACCGCGCGCGTTCCGAGCGCCTCGGCATCGTCGCGGTCGACCCGACGTCGCCGTACTCGGGAGGCGCGCTCCTCGGGGACCGCATCCGCATGAGCGAGTTGGCCACGGATCCGGGGGTCTTCATCCGGTCGATGGCGAGCCGTGGCTCGCTCGGCGGGCTCGCCACGACCACGAAGGAGGTCATCGACCTGATGGACGCCTTCGGCTTCGACCGCATCCTGGTCGAGACGGTGGGCGTCGGGCAGACGGAACTCGCGATCACCGCCGCCGCGGACACGGTGGTCGTGGTGCTCGTACCCGAGTCGGGGGACGCGATCCAGGCGATGAAGGCGGGCCTCATGGAGATTGCCGACGTGTTCATCGTCAACAAGGCGGACCGGCCGGGTTCGGCCCGGCTGGTGAAGGAGATCCGCCTAGCGATCCACCTGCGCACGGGGCGTGCGCTCGAGGATGTGCCCGCGCATCACGGCGTGGACCTCTCCCATATGGGGCGTCCGGCGGCCGAGCCCGCGAAGCCGCCCGCGGCGCCCGACGCGTGGGAGGTCCCGGTGCTCACCACGAACGCGCTCACGGGGGAGGGGCTTCCCGAGGTGATCGGGGCGCTCGACGCGCACCGCGGGTGGCTGGAGCGGAGCGGTCAGCTCGGCGCCCGGCGCCGCGCGCGTGCACGCGTTCGCGTGCGTGACGTGGTCGAGCGCGAGCTTCGCCGTGCGGCGTGGTCGTCCGACGCCGTGAGCGCGCGGCTCGAGGGCGGACTGGACCGCATTCAGGCGGGGGAGGGGACGCCGTACTCCGTCGCGGAGGAGATCCTCGCGCTCCTGCTTCGTTGACCCTTTCTCTTGCGCCGGGTCATCTTTCGGGCGCGTGGGGGCACCCACGCCGAAAGGCGCGGGTCGGGCGTGGGTCGGACGAGGAGCTGACATGTCGACCATAGAGCGGAAGGTCCGCGGCAAGAAGGACATCGGGGCGCGCCCGCCCGAGCCCGCGGCCATCGACGCGTGGCAAGCCATCGACGACGCGACCCCGAAGCGCGACGTGCTCTTCAGCACCGTGTCGGGCCGCGAGGTCAACCCGCTCTACACCGAGCTCGACCGTGTCGGTGCTGACCCTGCCGCGATCGGGCTCCCAGGCTTCTATCCGTTCACGCGCGGACCCCACGCGACCATGTACCGGACGCGCCTCTGGACCATGCGCCAGTTCGCGGGCTTCGCGACCGCCGACGACACGAACGCGCGCTACAAGTATCTGCTCGCTCACGGCCAGACCGGGCTCTCGGTCGCGTTCGACTTCCCCACGCTCATGGGCTTCGACTCCGACCATCCGCGCTCGCTCGGCGAGGTCGGCGTCTGCGGGGTCGCGATCTCGTCGCTCGCGGACATGGAGCGGCTCTTCGAGGGCATCCCGCTCGATCAGGTCTCCGTGTCGATGACGATCAACGGTCCGGCGATCATCCTCTTCTGTTTCTTCGTGGCCGCCGCGGAGAAGCAGGGGGTGGCTCCCGACGCGATTCGCGGAACGGTCCAGAACGACATCCTGAAGGAGTATCAGGCGCAGCACGCGTGGGTGTTTCCGCCCGAGCCGGCGCTCCGCTGCATCGTGGACATGTTCGCCTGGTGCAGCGAGCACACGCCCAAGTACAACCCGATCTCGATCTCCGGCTACCACATCCGTGAAGCGGGCGCGACCGCGGCGCAGGAGCTCGCGTTCACGCTGCGCAACGGATTCGAGTACGTCGAGCGGGGCGTCCAGCGAGGCCTCGACGTGGACGCGTTCGCGCCCAGGCTCTCGTTCTTCTTCGACGTGCACAACGACTTCTTCGAAGAGATCGCCAAGCTCCGGGCCGCGCGTCGCATCTGGGCGAGGGGTATGCGCGAGAAGTACGGCGCGAAGGACCCCGAGTCATGGCGACTCCGCACGCACGCGCAGACCGCCGGTGTGAGCCTCACCGCGCAGCAGGCCGAGAACAACATCGTGCGCGTCGCCTACCAGGCGATGGCCGCCGCGTTGGGCGGCACGCAGTCCCTGCACACCAACTCGATGGACGAGACGCTCGCGCTCCCCACGGAGAAGTCCGTGCGCATCGCGCTGCGCACGCAGCAGATCCTCGCGTACGAGTCCGGCGTGACCAACACGATCGATCCCCTGGCGGGCTCGTACTTCGTCGAGTCGCTGACGGACGAGCTCGAGCGGGACGCCCTCGAGATCTTCGAGGAGATCGACGCGCTCGGAGGCGTCGTGCCGGGCATCGAGCAGGGGTGGTTCCAGCAGCAGATCGCGATGTCCGCGATGCGCCAGCAGCGTGAGATCGAGAGGGGCGAGCGCATCATCGTCGGCGTGAACGATTTCACCGAGGGCTCCGGGGCCATCGAGATCGACACGCTCAAGATCGATCCGTCCGTGGAGCGCAGGCAGGTCGCCGGTATGGCGGCGATGCGCGCCAAGAGAGACGACGCGCGCGTGAAGGCCACGTTGGCCGCTCTTACGTCCGCCTGCCGGGCACCCGCCGAAGGCGGGTCGGGCGACAACCTCGTCTCGAAGATCCTCGACTGTGCGCGCGCCTACGGCACGCTCTTCGAGATCCGCCACGCGATGGAGACCGTCTTCGGATCCTTCAAGGAGCCGGTGTTCTTCTAAGCGGCACGGAGGGGGCTGCGGGGCGCTAGGCCCTTTCGCCCGTATCCTTCCCGGTCACAAACGTGGGCATGGATGACCGCAGGCCACACCGATCGCCTGGAAGCCGCGCTGGACGGCAAGTACCGCCGCCTCTTGGACGCCGTCGAGGACGACGGCGTGGAAGCGGCCATGGTGCGGATACCGCTGGTCAAGTAGGCGCAGCGTACTCAAATCCTTCGTACAAGAACGCACGCTTCACGGCCTCGCAGTCGAGCTCAGACCCGCCATGGTCCAAGATCGATGAGCGCCAACCTTTCTCAACCACGCCGATCATCCCATCAATGGTCGCGCTCGCCTCCTCGCGGCTTAGCCCGAATCTCGGCGCCGACGACAAGAGGTTGTAGCGGCTGGCAATCCGACCGTAGTGGCCGACGGTCATCGCAAGGTCGCGACGCTCGAGACTCCTGACTGGAGATGGCGTAAGGTCATAGGCCGGGCTTAGTCGCCATCGTCGGTCCGGCGCCAACAGCGCGTGGTTCCTCGGGTGATCATCGAGATTTGAGATCAACCCGTTGAACGCGATACGCCGAAACAGCTCTCGTTTGTCTCTCAGGGGGTCGTCCGACCATCGCTGGATCTCGTCTGCGAGATCGAGATAGGACCAGCCCGAGCGGTCCGTGACGGAGTCATCAAGGTCGAGGACAGTGAGTGCGCTCACCATGCGGTGCCGATATTCACCGCCGCCGTCCGGCTCGAGGTCGCGATCAAACCGCTTCACTAGCAGGACCTGCTCGTCGCCCAGCTCCTCGAGTCTCGTCTCGGGCGTGTCTATCCCGCATCGCTCCGCGAGCCGCAACATACCGCCCTCCACCGCCGCGTTCGACCAACGATCCTCTTTCGCCGGAAACTTCGCCAACCAGAGCGTACCCGCTTGGTCCCGCACGACCGTCTTTGGGCGAGCCCCGCCAAGTGAGCTCCCGGGTTGGAGCAGATCTTCGAGGTCTTCATCAAGCGGGAGGTCCGCCTCAACCCGGCCGGCCGCCTCCCTCAACTCCTTCAGCTCACGGACCTCCGGTAGGGAGGGCCTTGGAGAAGCCTGATGCTTCACGGCGGCGCCAAAGCTCAAAGCTCCGATGCGACCGTCTGAATCATGCACGAGGTAGTCAAACTCTTTAAGGTCGGAAGTCTCTGCACGTCGCTCGATGACACGGCGTCCCCAGGCATCCGGTGTCACGTCCCTCAGGGCGCCGAAGAGCCCACCAAGTCGCACGGTTTGGAATTCTCGAGGCGTGAGTGGCAGGTTGAACGGGTCCAGTGGCACAGCATCTTGCCGGTCCAAATACGTCCGTCCGTAGACGAATCGGCCAAGTCGGGTGCCGTCGTCCAGCTCGTCAAGTCGGTAGTGCCCGCAGGTCTCGAAAATCAGAGAGCTTGGGAGCTGGATGTAGACGTAGCAGGACTTAGAAGTCACGCGGCAGTGCCTCGCTTAGCCGGACGCGTTCACCTCGGGTCGC
The DNA here is from genome assembly GCA_009692205.1 of Gemmatimonadota bacterium. Taxonomy (GTDB): domain Bacteria; phylum Gemmatimonadota; class Gemmatimonadetes; order Longimicrobiales; family Gaopeijiaceae; genus UBA2982. Next base: position 127,984 of record SHZR01000002.1, read on the forward strand.
GGCTTCGAGCGTCTGTCCCTCGAGGTCCGTGGCCGGATCAGCGAGTTGCGTGAGTTGGCCCTCCAACCCCATCGCCCACAGCGCGGCGACGTAGGCTCCTAGTCCGGCTCCGAGGGCTCCTCTTTCGACGCTACGTAGGGTTGTGATGGTGATGCCTGCTTGCCTGGCCATGTCCGCTTGGCGCAAGCGTCGACGCTTCCGGGCGGTTCGGATGTTTCTCCCGAGGCGACGCGCAGCCGCAACGACCTTGGCTGGAGCCGTTTCCTCGGAGATCGATACGCGAGGCATGGCATCGTCCGCGCATGAGTGAAAGGATAGAATACACTATACTATCGTATATAATATCATGTATAATATCTACGGTATGGTTGCGTCCGCGGCCGAGCGTGATCGGCTTGTCGTTGATGTAGAAGTTTCCCGCGGCGTCCCAGACGTGGTACATGGTCAGGGTGGCTGCGGGCACATGGCCGCCCAATGAGCCCTCGAAGTGACTGCCGACACATCGCTCGGGGCCGTAGTCCGCATGTGAGAGGGTGCGGTCGACATGTTGCAGTGCGTACGTGGCGGACACGTGCGTTGCCGGCCTTGGTGATCGCACCCATGCGTCGTCGGTCCCCGGAGGAGTGTTCGCTTGGGACGAGGCCGACGTAGGCCATGAGATCTCGTGGAGGAGATCGTGGGCGACATCGCGGACGAATACGACGTCATTGCTCGAGGTGATCGCCGTCGACGGCCGGCGCGTGGCAGCCCTGAGAGTGCATTGGGCGCCGACTCCCGAGGGAGAAGGCGCGGAAGGCGCGGTGGCGGAGTAGACCCTCAGCGTCGACGTTTCCGGGAGCGGCTCTACTAGCCCCGCCTCACGTGGGATCACTCACCAGGCCGCTCCTTGTACGTCAGGACCTTGTAGAAGCACCAGCCCGTGAGGCCCCAGACGAAGACCAGGGACACTGTCAGGAAAATCCAGCCGAGAGGCGTCATGGTCGTAGCTCCTCAGTCCGCGGGCGGATGGCGGCCGTCGATGTCGAGTCCCGCCGCCGCCCAGCGTTTGGCGCCGATGCGCGTGCAGACCACGAGCAGCACCGTGGTCGCCAAGATCAGCGCCACGGCCCCCTGCCTGAGCGGCTCCTCCGCGACCGATCGGATCCAGGCCGGGAGGTTGTTCACGCTGAAGAAGGCGAAGATGACGATCAGGTAGGTCGGCGTGACGTACTTCATGATGAAGCGATAGACGGGGGGAATCCGGATGTGGGCCCCTTGGTGCGCCTCCGCGAAGCCCTTGTCGACACCCCAAACCCAGCTGAAGAGGATGATCTGCACCATCGCCAGCACGAAGATCAGGAACGTGCCAACCCACTCGTCAATCGTCGACCAGAAGATGCCGCCCTCGGAGTAGTACATGACCAGGAACGAGCCCACGATGCAGACGGACACCATCAAGAGCGTCGCCGCCCTGCGGCTCCATCCCAGCGACTCCTCAAAGAACGCCAGGCTCGGCTGATACATCGAGATCGAGCTGGTGATGGCTGCCAGGAAGAGCATAAAGAAGAACACGGCACCGATGAAGTTCCCGAACGCGCCCATATGAGCAAACACCACGGGCAGCGTCGTGAAGCCGAGACCGAACGTGCCGCCCTGCACCGCACCGACCATGTTGGCCGCGCCGAGGAAGATGAACGCGGCGGTGACGGTGATCAGGCCGCCGAACCCGACCTCGAACAGCTCGTTGGTCGCCGAGGCGGTGAGGCCGGCGAGAACGACGTCATCTTTCTTTCGCACATAGGACGCGTAGTTGATGATCACGCCGAAACCAACTGAAAGACTGAAGAAGATCTGGCCGGCCGCGGCCAGCCACGTCTGCGCGTTGCCGAGCGCCGAGAAGTCGGGATTCCACATGTACCCGAGGCCGTTGACCACATTCTGTTCGGGCAGAGAAGGGTCGGGGGTGCCCAAAGTGAGCACGCGCACGAGCACGATGAGGGCGCAAACTGCCATGGCCGGCATCGCCCAGCTGACGAACTTCTCGATCCCCCTGGAGATCCCGCGGAAGACCAGCCAGATGTTCACCGCGAAGGCGAGTACCCAGAAGATGAACGTCTCGAAAGTCCCGCCGGTCATGATGCCGTTCGCGGCGCGCCCGGTCATGTCGCTGTAAACCTGCGTCGCGAGCGCCGTCTGCTCTGCGATCGGCGCGGCGACATCGATGCCGATCCCGCCCGTGGCGAAGCTCCAGAAGTAGGCCAGACACCAGGCCTCGATGTACGTGTAGTAGTACGACACCGCGAGCGGAATCAGGACTCCAAGAACGCCCAGATAGCGACCGCCGGGGCCTCGGCCGAAGACGCCGAGAATGGAGACCGCCGAGTGGAATCCCTTGCGGCCGCCGTAGCGGCCCATGGTCCACTCGGCCCAGCCGATCGGGATCCCCACCAGCAGGAGCGCGGTGAAGTACGGGATCATGAACGCGCCGCCACCATTCGCAGCGGCCTGTCCCGGGAAGCGCAGGAAATTCCCGAGGCCGACCGCGGAGCCTGCGACCGCCAGGATCACGCCGATTCGCGTCCCCCACCGCGGGGTGTCCTGTTGCGTCATCCAGCTTCTCCGTGAGATGGCCTGACCCCGATGCAATTGAGCGCGGAGACTAGCACTCGGACCGCCAGCGTACCAGAGTGGTCAGAACTACACTGCCGTAAGGAATCCGTATGAAGCGCAGACTAGCTCCCCTCGTGGAGAACATCACCGAGGCCGGTGTCCGGTGGGTTCAGTGTCGACGCCTCCGTACACATCGGGGGCGAGGACCGCGCGCATCGAGCGCTTCGTTCGCTACTGTGCCCGGCCCCCGTTCGCGCTCGAACGCCTGCACGCCTTCGACGGGACGGCTTCCCTCGCCTCTCCCGAGAGCCGCCTCCTCTACCGGTTCCCCAAACCGGACGTGAACGGCCGCACCGAGATCCTGCTCACCCCACTCGAGCTGCTCGAGCGCATCGCGCGGTTCGTCCCACCCCCGGGCGTTCGCGGATCCTCGCGTTCCTCACCGACACCGGCCGCCGCCCCTCTCGCCCGCGCGCGGGCCGCCCCAGATCGAACTCCTCGCCGAGCCGTCGTCCGCGTTCGACCCCTCCGAGGCTGAGCCGGTGCCCGGACCAACGCTTCGCGTCGGTGCCCCGAGTTCGATGAGTCGTTGCCTGAGGACTTCGACTTCGAGGCCTGAGCTCCACCGGTCGACCCCCACCTTCCCACACCCCCCGCCGCCCATCCGTGCATCGAGGCGGCCCCAGCTTCGGCGCTCCTGCGCGCAGTGCCCTCACCGAGCGCTCCACACGCCTCGACTCCCTCGCCGATTCCTTCGCAGCCGCTCGGCCCCCCTCGCGCTCAGACCGGCTTCCTCGGGTCGGCTCCCCCGTCGCCGGCTCCCCGCGTACCTTAGTTGTCGCGGGGCCCACGGCCACGCCTATCCGCAGGGAGCCGATGCCGCCGTCCGACCGCAAGATCCGAGTCCTCGTCGCGAAGCCCGGCCTCGACGGGCATGATCGCGGCGCGAAGGTCATCGCGAGCGCATTCCGCGACGCCGGCTTCGAGGTCATCTACACGGGCCTGCACCAGACACCGGAGATGATCGTCGCGGCCGCGGTCCAGGAGGACGTCGACGTCGTGGCGATGTCGGTCCTCTCCGGCGCGCACATGACGCTCTTCCCCCGCGTGAAGCTGCTTCTCGACGAGGCGGGTGCGGACCACGTGCTCCTGACCGGCGGCGGCATCATTCCCGAGGACGACGTGCAGGCGCTCGAGGCCAAGGGTGTCGGGAGGCTGTTCGGGCCGGGTACCACGACGACGACGGCGATCCAGTACATCAGGGAGTGGTTCGCCCGGCAGGAGGTGTCGTGAGGTTCCCCCGGCCCGGCGCGCGTTGAGCACCCGGGCGGCGAGCGGCTCCCCGGGTAGGCTCGGGGCGCTCTCGAGCGAGCTCAAGGAGCTGCGCGAGCGCCTGCGTGCGGGCGGGGGCCAAGAGCGCGTCGAGCGCCAGCACGCGCAGGGAAAACTGACGGCGCGCGAGCGGGTCGCCCTCCTGCTCGACCCGGGCGAGCCTTCGTTCGAGATCGGGCTGCTCATGGCTCACGATCTCTACGACGGACAGGCGCCCAGCGCGGGTGTGGTGACCTGCGTCGGCCGCATCGCGGGGCGTGAGGCCGTGGTGGTGGCCAACGACGCGACCGTGAAGGCGGGCTCGTGGTGGCCGGAGACGATCAGGAAGATCCTGCGCGCGCAGGAGGTCGCCATGCGCTGCCGCGTGCCGATCGTCTACTTGGTAGACTCGGCGGGCGTGAACCTGCCCTACCAGGGCGGAGTCTTCCCGGGGCAGTACGGTGCGGCGCGCATCTTCTACTACAACTCGGTGATGCGCCGCTATCTGCGGATCCCGCAGTTCGCGGCGGTCATGGGCCCTTGCATCGCCGGAGGAGCCTATCTGCCCGCGCTCTCGGACGTGATCCTGATGGTCGAGGGCACCTCGTTCATGGGGCTCGGGGGCCCGAACCTCGTCAAGGGCGCGACCGGTCAGGTCGTCGAGGCCGAGGAGCTCGGCGGCGCTCACGTCCACACCGAGGTGAGCGCGGTCGCTCACTACCTGGTCGCGAACGACCGCGCGTGCCTCGAGCGCCTGCGGCAGCTCGTCTCCGAGTTGCCGTCGACCCCTCGGACGGCGGACCGAGTCGCCACCCCGCCGACGCGCCTCGCGTACGACCTCTACGACCTGCTTCCCGACAACCACCGCCAGCCCTACGACATGCGCGCGGTGCTGGAGTGCATTCTCGACGGCGACGCTCTCGACGAGTTCCAGCCCGATCACGCGCCCGAGATGATCTGCGCGACGGGGTACCTCGACGGCATCGCGGTGGGCGTCATTGCCAACGCGCGCGGCATGTTCAAGAGCCCGCGCGGCGGACCGCCCCACTTCGGCGGCATCGTCTACGCCGAGAGCGCTCGCAAAGTCGCGTACTTCATCGAGACCATGGACCGGCATCGCACACCGCTACTGTTCGTCCAGGACGTGTCGGGGTTCATGGTCGGCCCGGAGGCGGAGCACTCGGGCATCATTCGCGCGGGCGCGGAGTTCGTCGAAGCGATGGCGACGGCGGCGGTCCCCAAGCTCGTGGTGACGCTGAACCACGCATCCGGCGCAGGCTACTATGCGATGGCGGGCCAGGGCTTCGACCCGGACTTCATCGTCTCGCTGCCGACCGGCCGCATGGGGGTGATGGAGGGCGAGAGCGCGGTGATGGCGCTGTTCAGCGCGCAACTCGACAAGCTCAAGGAGCTGGGCGTGCCTGTCGACGAGGAGCTCGCGGGCAAGATGGACGAGGTCCGCGCCGACTACGAAAAGCAGCTGGACGCTCGCCACGCCGCCGCGCGAGGGTTCGTGGACGACGTGCTCCTCCCCGAGGAGCTCCGGCCCGTGCTCGCGCTCTTGCTGCGGACGGCGCTGCGGAATCCCGGCCCCCACATCGGCCCGTTCCAGCTTCCGCCCCACCTGTTGGAGGGGCCGGCATGAGCCGGAAGCGCACGGTGCGTGTGGCGAGCGGGCAGGGCTTCTGGGGCGACGAGCTCGAGGCGTCCGTTCGCCAGGTCGAGGGAGGGCCGATCGACTACCGCATGCTCGACTACCTCGCCGAAGTCACCATGTCGATCTTGCGCAAGCAGAAGTCCAAGGATCCGAGCGCGGGATACGCGCGCGATTTCGTAACGCTCATGGAGCGCATCTTGGCGACGTGTGTCGAGCGCCGGATCCGCGTGGTCAGCAACGCCGGTGGCGTGAACCCCGAGGGGTGCGCGCAGGCGCTCATCTCGTGGCGCTCGTGCACGGTCGTGCGCTCGCAGGTGGCTGCGGCCTCGCGACGGCGTGCGACCTCGTGCTCGCGCGCGCGGACGCCGAGTTCGGCTACCCGGAGGTCCACCTCGGCTTCGTGCCCGCCCTCGTGATGACGATCCTCCGGCGTAAGGTGGGGGAGGGAAGGGCCTTCGAACTCACGGCGCTCGGCGCGCGCCATGGGGCCGAGGAGGCGCGCATGCTCGGACTCGTGAACCGCGTATTTCCCGCGGACACGTTCGACGCCGAGGCCGAGCGCGTCGTCGTCGATCTGGCTTCGCGACCGGCAGGGGCCGTGTCGCTCACCAAGCATCTTCTCTACGAGCTCGACGGGATGACCTTCGAGCGCGGTCTCGAGCGTGCCGCCGAGGTGAATGCGGTCGCGCGCGCGTCCGAGGAGTGCCGGACGGGCGTGCGCCGCTTCCTGGACAAACAAGCACGGAACGAACGCCCATGAGCCTCCTCCTCGACCGCCAACGGTGCCCCAGCCGGTACCTGGCGTGGAAGATCCGCATCTTCAGCGTAGCCGCCGTGGTGGCGCTGGTCGGGATGTACCTCAATAACCCCTGGATCACCGGCGCGGCGTTGGTCCTGCTGTTCGTCGGCATGATGCTTCGGTTCCTGCCGGAGCCCACGGCGTCCAAGGACTCGAGCCCGAGCGACCCAGGCTAGAGCGACCCGGGATAGCGCCACCTCGGCGCGCCCGTTTCGCCATCGCCTCGCCCCGCCTTGCGCGGCAGCGTGTCGGGTGACCGTAGATCCCGTCGCGCTGCTCGAGCGCCACCTCGGCTACCGGGCCTTCCGACCCGGTCAGGAGGAGCTCGTGCGCGCCGTCCTCGCCGGGCGCGATGCCCTCGGCATCCTCCCCACGGGCGGTGGCAAGAGCGTCTGCTACCAAGTGCCCGCGCTCGCCCTCGGCGGGTTCGGGCTCACCGAGGCGGGCGCGGGCTCCGACGCGTCCGGCACGCGCACGCGAGCGCAGCGCGTGGACGGCGGATACCGCCTGAGCGGGGCCAAGGTGTTCGTCATCAACGCCGGGGTCGGCGAGATCTTCGTGGTCACCGCCGTGACCGAGCCGGACACCGGCACGCACGGCATCACGAGCTTCATCGTCTGCAAGCCGACCGTGGGCTTGGACCAGGCTGCGGCGGTGGGATTCGGCCACCGCGCGGACCTGCCGTTCGCCCAAGGCCTTCGCGCGGGGGAGAAGGAGGACAAGATGGGATGGCGGGCCTCCGACACACGGGAGCTGATCCTGGAAGACGTGTTCGTCCCCGACGAGCAGCGCCTCGGCGAGGAGGGCCACGGCTTCTCGAACTTCATGAAGACCCTCGACGCCGGGCGCATCGGGATCGCCGCGCTGTCCTTGGGATTGGCGGAGGGCGCTCTGCACATTGCCGCGCGCTACGCGGGGACGCGCCACCAATTCGGGCACCCCGTCTGGGACTTCCAGCCGGTCCAGTTCCGGCTCGCGGACCTGGCCACCGACGTCGAGGCGGCCCGCCACCTGACATACCACGCGGCCTGGCTCAAGGACCGCGGGGCCCCCTACTCCAAGCAGGCCGCCATGGCCAAGCTGTTCTGCTCGGAACTGGCCATGCGAGCGACGCTCGGTGCCATCCAGGTCATGGGCGCTGCGGGGTACACGAGTGACCACCCGGTCGAGCGCATGATGCGAGACGCCAAGATCTGCGAGATCGGGGAGGGCACCAACGAGATCCAGCGGCTCGTCATCGCCCGCCATCTGGCAGCGGAGCTGGTGCTCAGGTAGACTGGCGCCGCGGAACCTGGAAGGACGGAGGCCAAGTTCGTGACTCCACGAGTGCGCGCCGGAATCGCTCTGGTCCTCGCGACCCTTCATCTCAGCGGATGTAGCTCCTGGCGGCCGGCCAGCACCGGGGATCTGCGTGGGGTGATCGCCCGTGAGTCGCGGCAGGGCCGTATCCGGATCACGAGGATCGCGCCGCGTTTCGGGGACGGTCGTTTCGAGCTCAGACGGCCCGAGATGCGAGGGGACACAATCGTGGATAGCTCGACGGTCATTCCAATCTCGGACATCCCGGAAGTCGAGACCCGGCACTTCAGCGCGGGGAGGACGCTAGCGCTGATCGTGGGCGTGCCGGTCGTCATCATCGCTGCACTGGCCGCGTCGTTCGCGATCGGGTGTTCTTCCCCCGATTCCCGATGTGGCGACTTCACCGGGGCCCCTGGGTCATGAGCTGGGTGTTCCTGCTAGCGCTCGGGTAGACGCCCCGGGGAACCCGGAAGGGGCGCCGAACCTATACCTTCTGCATTACGTCGTACCGTGGCGGTTGGCGGTGCGCGTCCAAACGATCAGCGCGGACGCCGCCGCACCGCACCCGGAACGCCGGAGGCCTGGTGGTCGCCGGGCCTGTCGCATCCGCCGTCGGCGGAGGGGCAGGCTCGGGAAGCGCCCGGTGCCGGTTCGGGTCGAGCGGCTCGACCACACCTATCGGAGACTGATTTGAGGAGAGAAATCCTCGTCAGCGCCACTCCCCAGGAGTCCTGGGTGGCGCTGCTGGAAGACCAAGAGCTCGTAGAAGTGCTGTTCGACCGGCCGGATCAGGATCGGATCCTCGGCGACATCTTCCTCGGCCGCGTCGACGCGGTCCTTCCCGGCATCCAGGCGGCGTTCGTCGATCTGGGCACCGAGAAGGCCGGCTTCCTGCACGTCGCGGACCTCAACTACGGCGATGGCGAAGCCGACGAGGACGAGGCGGACGGAAACGGGACGGGCGACGGGGGCGGAGCTGCAGGCGGAGGAGGTCGCGGTGGGGGTCGCAGGCAGCCCAAGCTGCCGCCCATCCAGGATCACATCCAGAAGGGCCAGACCCTCTTGGTGCAGGTGACCAAGGAAGCGATGGGCACCAAGGGCCCCCGCCTGACCGCCGAGATCTCACTTCCCGGGCGGTTCCTCGTCTACATGCCGTATTCCTCACGCGTGGGCGTGAGCCGGAAGATCGAGGGCCGCGACCAGCGCGCGAAGCTGCGGAGAATGGCGCAGGAGGTCGTGCCACCGGACAGCGGCGGCATGATCGTCCGCACGGTGAGCGAGGAGGTCAACCAGAAGACCCTCGAGCAGGAGTTCATGAGCCTGCGCCAGCGTTGGCTGAAGATCCAGCAGACCGCGGCGACCGTCTCGGCTCCGGCTCCTGTACTGCGAGAGGCGAAGCTCATCAGCGGGGTGATTCGCGACCTCTTCAGCGACAAGTTCGACGCGCTCCGCGTGGACTCGAAGGAAGTCTTCGACGAGGTGCGCGACTACGTGCGCACGGTCGATCCGGACATCGTCGGGCGGGTGCACCTGCACGAGGGTCCGGTGTCCCTCTTCGATCAGTACGGCGTGGAGGAGGAGATCCAGAAGGCGTTCCAGCGCACCGTGAGGCTCAAGTCGGGCGGCTACGTCGTCATCGAGCCGACCGAGGCGCTCGTCTCCATCGACGTGAACACCGGCAAGTTCACGGGCAAGGGTCGGAAGGACCCCGAGGAGACGATCCTCAGGACGAACCTCGAGGCCGCCAGCGTGATCTGCAAACAGCTCCGGCTGCGCGACATCGGTGGCATCGTGGTCGTCGACTTCATCGACATGGAGACTCAGGAGAACCGGGACAAGGTGCTCCGGGAGCTGCGCTCCCACTTGGGTCGCGACCGGGCCCGCACGAAGGCATTCGAGGTGTCGAGCCTCGGGCTCGTGGAGATGACCCGGCAACGCATCCGCCCGTCTCTGTTCACCTCACTGACCGATGTCTGCCCCTCGTGCGGCGGCATCGGACGTGTCTACAAGCCGGCCACCGTGGTCCGCCGCATCGAACGGAGCCTGGAGCGTGCCGCGGCGTCCAAGGAAGAGAAGCGCATCGTCGTGCGCGTTCACCCCGAGGTCGCGCTCCGAGTCATCGAGACCGAGCCGGGATTGCTCAAGCGGCTCAGGAGCCGGACACGCCTGGAACTCGACATGCGCGACGACCCGCTCATGCGTCTCGACGAGTTCCGGCTGCTGTCTGGGCCGGCGGAGAACGACGTCACGGAGAAGTACGCGGCGTAGCGTCTCGGGCGAATTGGCAGGTTCTGCCTTGACCGACCCCCCGGGCTTGGTCGACATTACCCGGCTATCACAGCGGCATTTTCAGGCTTCAGACAGGCGAAACCCCAGCATGTACGCGGTCTTCAAGACGGGTGGGAAGCAGTTCCGGGCTGAGCCCGGCACCAAGCTTCGCGTCCCGACGTTGGACTTCGAGCCGGGCGCCTCGGTGGTGTTCGACTTCGTCCTCCTCACGGGTGATGGTGAGGCGACGGTTCAGGTCGGTTCACCGACGGTGGCGGGTGCCTCGGTCAAGGCGGAGGTTCTCCGTCACGGCCGTGAGAAGAAGATCATCGTCTTCAAGCGCAAGCGCCGCAAAGGCTACCGCAAGAAGCAGGGGCATCGGCAGGACTTCACGGAGATTCGCATCGACGAGGTGGCGCTCACCTGAGCGTACATCGACGTAGACGACTGGTAGGGATACGCCATGGCACACAAGAAGGGAGTCGGCTCCAGCCGAAACGGCCGCGACAGCAACCCGCAATATCTCGGGGTGAAGCGCTTTGCCGGGGAGCCGGTGACTGCGGGGACCATCGTCGTGCGTCAGCGCGGCACGCGTCTCCACCCGGGCCGCAACGTCGGACTGGGCAGGGACGACACGCTGTTCGCGCTCGTGCACGGGGTGGTGAAGTTCGAGCGCATGCGCTCCCGCAACGTCGTCTCGGTCTATCCAGCGGCATAAGCTTCCACGGGCGGTTTCGGGGTCCGGACCGACGGCTCACGCCGATCGGCCGGACCTCTTCGCTTGTGGGAGTGGTACGCCCTGACGAGGTGAAGTCTCTCTCCGCCCCGTACGCAACCTGACGGGCAGAGGGATTCTAGGGCGAAAGCAAGGAGGCAGACCGATGTCCAGTGTCGACCTTCGCGAGCCCAGTGCTCGTGTCGATAGATCGGGCCGGCAGCGGCGGGCGACCGCGCCGCTCGTGGTGGCGCTGTCGCTCCTCATGATCGCGTGGCTCGGCGACGATGCCGTGAATCGTGTGACGGATGCCGACGGCGATACCGCCGCCGGTCTCTCCATCGGCACGCTCCCGCTGGAGAGGAACGCGAGCGTCGAGCGTTGGATGGAACAGCTGCAGACGACGCGCAGGGAGGAGTTCCAGGCGCTCCTCGAGAGCAGCGGCGTATTCGAGGACCTCATCCGCGGCAAGCTGCGCGAGCGCTCGATGCCGGAGGAGCTCCTCTACCTCGCGATGATCGAGTCGGGGCTGTCGCCCCTCGCCGAGTCCAGGGTCGCCGCGGTGGGCCTCTGGCAGTTCATGGACCCCACGGCCCGCGACCTCGGGCTGCGCATGGACGAGTATGTGGACGAGCGCAGGGATCCCGTCCGCGCCACGGACGCCGCGCTCGACTACCTCTTCTGGCTCCGCGCGCGCTTCGGCTCGTGGTACTTGGCGGTGGCCGCGTACAACGCGGGGCCGGCGCGCATCGAACGCATCCTCGAGCTGTACGCGGACGGGCGCACGGGGAACGAAGCCATCTACTGGGAAATCCTCCGGCACCTGCCGCGGGAGACGCGTGAGTACGTGCCCCGTTTGATCGCCACGGCGCTCCTGGCCGCGGACGCCGAAGCGCTCGGCTTCGAAGACTCGGACGCGCGGGCGTACGAGTACGACTTGGTGTACGTCCCTGGCGGGACGAAGCTGCCGGTGGTGGCGCGGTCGTTGGACGTGCACGCGGACGTGTTGAGGGACCTGAATCCCCACCTGATCCGAGACGTCACCCCGCCTGGGGAGATGTACGCGCTGCGCGTGCCGGCCGGACACGGTCCCGCCGTGGTCGCGTCGCTCGGGCGAGTCTGGCCCTCCCCGAACGTCGACTAGACCGAGTCGGCCTTCGCGGGGGGCGGCCCCCAGCGGGTGCGCCCCTCCTGGGCATCCCGCGCGGCGGCGATGATCCTCCAGATCACGTCGCGGGTCAGCTCCTCGTCCACCCCGAACTCGCGCGCGATCTCGGCGGCCCGGCGGACGACCTTGGCTTCCTGCTGAGGATCGAGCACCGGTAGGCCGAGCGTCTGTTTCGTCCGTCCGATCTCGATCGCGAGATCACGGCGCCGGCCGATCAACTCGACGAGCTGCCGGTCGATCGCCTCGATGCGCGAGCGCAATTCTTCCAGCTTGGGATCGCTCATGCGGCCACCTTCTCAAAAAGGGCGGCGATGCCTTGCCCGACGCCGATGCACATGGTCGCGAGCCCCCGCGAGGCCTCGCGCCTGCGCAGCTCGTGCAGGAGTGTGACCACGATGCGGGCTCCGGAGCATCCCACGGGGTGGCCCAGCGCGATGGCGCCGCCGTTCACGTTGACCCTTGCTGGGTCGAGGCTCAGCCGATCCATACAGGGCAGCGCCTGCGCGGCGAACGCCTCGTTCAGCTCGACGAGGTCGAGCTCCGCTGCGGACCACCCGGCGCGCGCGAGCGCTCGCTCGGTGGCCGGCACCGGGCCGATCCCCATGCGGTGAGGCTCTACGCCGGCCACCGAGCCAGCCACGACCCGGGCCATGGGCGTGAGGCCGAGCGCCCGGGCTCGGTCCGCAGACATGACGAGGAGAGCGGCGGCGCCGTCATTGATCCCCGAGGAGTTTCCCGCGGTCACCGTGCCGCCTTTCTTGAACACCGGACGGAGCCGCGCGAGCTCGTCCGCGGTGGTGCCGGGGCGGGGATGTTCGTCTTGCGTCACCCGGAGGGACTCGCCGCGGACCTGCGGCACCTCGACCGGGACGATCTCGTCGGCGAAGCGGCAGGCGCGCATCGCCTCGCCGGCTCGGCGCTGGCTCTCGGCCGCGAAGGCATCCTGCGTCTCGCGGCGCACGCCGAACTCCTCGGCGATCACCTCAGCGGTCTCCCCCAGGCCGATCGTCCACTCGGGAGCGAACGCCGGGTTGGGGAAACGCCACCCGAGCACCGTGTCCGCGATCTCGGGAGTGCCGCGCGCGTACCCGACCGACGGCTTGAGCATCACGTACGGGGCGCGGCTCATGCTCTCGACACCGCCCGCGATGAAGACATCGCCCTCTCCGGCCCGCACCGCGTGGGCCGCCGAGAGAACCGCCTGCATGCCGGAGCCGCAGAGGCGATTCACGGTCTGCCCGGGCACCGCCACCGGTAGGCCCGCGCGGAGCAGCGCCATGCGCGCGACGTTGCGGTTGTCTTCGCCCGCCTGGTTGGTGCATCCGAACAGCACGTCGTCGATCGCCGCGGGCGCGATGCCTGTGCGACGCAGGAGGGCCTCGATCGTGACCGCGGCCAAATCGTCTGGCCGCATGGGCGCCAACGCGCCGCCGTGCCTTCCGATGGGCGTCCTGACCCCGTCGATGATCCACGCCTCGCGCATTCGTTCGTCCTGTCGCTTGTTGACCCGCGGTGTACGCTTTCCGCGGAGGCACCCTATACACATGGCGTGAGGGGAGTTTCCGGCGCAAGCGGCCGAGGGAGAAGGGTCCGGCCTCCCGCTGCGTAGAGAATGCGACCCTCGCACGCCCCATCACGTTGTCTGGAAGGCAGGAGGCGGTACCTTGTACACGGTGACATTCGCACGGATGAAGACTCTCATGAGCAGCCCACTCTCGGCCCCCGTCCGCGTCGTCGTGGCGGTCGCCCTGCTTGGCGCACCCGCGGCTGTCCACGCACAGAGTGTCATCTACCGAGTGCCGGTCACCGGGGTCGTCGAGCTCGGCATGGCCCCTTTCATCGAGCGGAGCATCGAGGAGGCAGCCGCCCAGGGCATGGCGGCCGTCATACTCGACATGGATACGCCCGGTGGACGCGTCGATGCCGCCGAGCGCATCGCCGACGCCATCAGCGACGCGGGCGTCCCCGTGTACACGCTCGTCAACCGCCGCGCGTTCTCCGCCGGTGCGTTGATCGCGCTGTCCAGTCAGCGCATCTACATGCGGCCGGGCTCCGTGATCGGAGCCGCGACGCCCATCGACGGCTCCGGTGAGACCGCTCCCGAGAAGATCGTGTCGGCCATGCGCAGCCAGATGCGCGCGCTCGCCGAGGCCCGCGGGCTCGATCCCCTGATCGCTGAAGCGATGGTCGATCCCGACATCGAGATCGAAGGCATCGACGAGGCCGGTAAGCTGCTGACGTTGACGACCGAAGAGGCCGTCCGAGTCGGGTACGCCACCGAGGTCGAGGACCTGCCGGCGCTGTTGGCGCTCCTCGGCATGGAGGGCGCTCAGGTGGTTACGTCCGAGGTCAACTGGGCGGAAAGCGTCGTGCGGTTCTTCTCCAACCCGATCGTGGCGCCGTTCCTCCTCACGCTCGGGTTCCTCGGCCTCATCGTCGAGATCAAGACGGCGGGATTCGGACTGGCGGGCATCGCGGGCCTCTTGTCCCTCTCCCTGTTCTTCGGTTCGCACCTCGTCGTGGGCCTCGCGGGGTGGGAGGACCTCATCGTCTTCGGGGTCGGACTGATCTTGGTCGTCGTGGAGGCGTTCGTGATCCCGGGCTTCGGGCTCTTCGGCATTCTCGGCGCGCTCGGCATTTTCGGTGGACTCTACATGAGCTTGATGGGCACGCTACCGACAACCGCGGACTTCACGCGCGCCGGCTTGGTCATGACCACCACGGTCCTGCTGATCGTGGTCTCGGCTTGGGTGCTCATTCGATCGCTGCCTGGAAGCTCGCGACTGGCGAAGAGCGGCATCTTCCTGCTGCAGCGGACCGATCGGGCGATCGGCTACGAGTCCGCGGAGCCACGAAGGGACCTCGTGGGCGTCCTGGGCAAGGCGATCACCGACCTGCGTCCTTCGGGAACGGGCTTGTTCGGTGACGAGCGCATCGACGTGGTCTCCGAGTCCGAATGGATCACCGAAGGAACCCCCATTCGAATCATCAGCGCGGAAGGATACCGGCACATCGTGCGGCCGGTCACCGAGAAGTCGTCCGCGCAAGCGTGACCCGCACCCCACAACTCAACCCTCCCGGGGCCTGACGCATGCAAATCGAAGAAGTCATCCCGTTGTTTCTGACCCTCGCGCTTGTGTTCTTCGTCGGCATGATTGTCTGGTTAATCCCCGTCCGCCTGTGGGTCGAGGCGCTTTCCGCCGGTGTGAAGGTCAACATCGGAACGCTGGTAGGGATGCGGCTGAGGAAGGTCTCGCCCGCGGCGATCGTGAGGCCGCTCATCAACGCGACCAAAGCCGGGCTCGACCTGGACATCAACCAGCTCGAGGCCCACTACTTGGCCGGAGGCCGCGTCGACCGCGTCGTCGGCGCACTCATCAGCGCCGACAAGGCGAACATCGAGCTCGCGTTCAATCAGGCCGCGGCGATCGACCTCGCCGGCCGGGACGTCTTCGAGGCCGTCCAGTTCTCCGTGACCCCGAAGGTCATCAACACGCCCAGAGTGGCGGCGATGGCCCAGGACGGCATCCAGCTCATCGCGGTCGCGCGCGTGACCGTGCGGGCGAACATCAACCGTCTCGTCGGCGGCGCGGGTGAGGAGACGATTCTCGCCCGTGTCGGTGAGGGAATCGTGTCGACGATCGGCTCGTCGGCCTCGCACAAGGCGGTGCTCGAGAACCCCGAGAGGATCTCCAAGACTGTCCTCAGCAAGGGCCTCGACTCAGGCACCGCCTTCGAGATCCTGTCGATCGATATCGCCGACGTGGACGTCGGCAAGAACATCGGTGCCGAGCTCCAGACGGATCAGGCGGAGGCCGACAAGCGGGTCGCGCAGGCACGGGCGGAAGAGCGGCGCGCGATGGCCGTGGCCGTTGAGCAGGAGATGAAGGCTCGCGTCGAAGAGATGAAGGCCGAGGTCGTGCGTGCCGAGGCCCAGATCCCCCTCGCGATCGCCGAGGCGTTCCGCAACGGCAACTTCGGCGTGATGGACTTCATGCGGTATCGGAACATCCAGGCCGATACGCAGATGCGCGCCGCGATCGCGGGCCCTGAGGCGGGCGGCAAGAGCTCGATCGACTAGGCCGGGGCGCTATGGAACAGCTGATCTTCTTCGGCGTCATCATTCTGTTCTCGATTCTCGAGTCGGTGGCGAGAAGCCGGCAGAAGAAGCGCGGGCCCCAGGCTCCCGAGGCTCCGGCCGAGTGGCAGTGGGAGCCGGGGAAGGCCGAAGTCCCGGACAGGCCCGGGTACGATGCCGAGCCCACGTTCGACCGTGAGCCGTCGGTCGAGGAGCGGCCTACCTTCGACGCGGAGCCCACGTTCGACGACGTCGTGGCCACGAGGCAGCCTCGACCGACCGACGACCTGGAGCCCACGAGGCGGGCGCAACGGGCGCCTGCGACCTCCTCCGAGTCGATGATTCCCGCCGACCTCTGGGAGGAGATTGCGGGTCTCGGGCGGGGACGGGTGCCGGTGCCCGCGGAGACGGCTCCGACTCCGCCTCCGGCACGGCAGCCTCAGACGCGGCCGCTCCCCACTCGGGCGTCGCGGCCCACGCCTCCACACGAGGCGCATACCGTCCACCAGTCACATGTCGGGTTCGGGACGGATCCGTCGGAGCGCGCGCGCTCCGAGCAGGACGGCCTCGACCCGCTAGCGCGGCGGTTGGGTGCCGATGCGGCCGCGGTGCATCAACAGCTTCGCACGCGTGGCCGGCACGCACTGCGCCAGGCAATGATCCTGAACGAGGTGCTCGGACCCCCGGTCGCGACCCGGCCGGATCGCTACCAGGAGTAGTCCCGGCTACATCTCGCCGCGCGCCATCTTCCTCAGGACCGTCTGGAGGATGCCGCCGTTGACGTAGTATTTGACGTCGATCTCCGAGTCGAGCCGGACATGAGCCTGGAAGCTCTTGACCGCGCCGTTCTCGGCCTTCGCGATGACCTCGACCGTCCCGCCTGGCTCGAGACCCTTCTCGATGCCCGTGATGTCGAAGGTCTCCCTGCCGGTGAGGCCCAGGCTCGCCGGCGTGGCGCCGCCCTTGAACTCGAGCGGGAGCACGCCCATGCCGACCAGGTTGCTCCGGTGGATGCGCTCGAAGCTCTCCGCGATCACGGCGCGAACGCCGAGCAGGGTCGTCCCCTTGGCGGCCCAGTCGCGGGAGCTGCCCGTGCCGTACTCCGTACCGGCGATCACGATGAGGGGGATGCCTACCGCCTGATAGCGCATCGACGCGTCGTAGATCGGGATCGTCTCACCCGTGGGGAAGTGCAGCGTGTAGGGACCCTCGAGGCCCTCGATCAACTTGTTCTTGATGCGCACGTTGCCGAACGTGCCCCGCATCATGACCTCGTGGTTGCCGCGCCGCGCGCCGAACGTGTTGAAGTCGGCCACCTCGACGCCGTGAGCCCGCAGGTACGTGCCCGCAGGCTCGGCCTTGGGAATCGAGCCGGCCGGTGAGATGTGGTCGGTCGTGACGGAGTGTCCGAAGAGCCCCAGTACGCGCGCGCCGCGCAGGTCCGTGGGGGCGCCGACGTCCATGCTCAAACCGTCGAAGAACGGCGGTCGGCGCACGTAGGTCGACTCGCCCGCCCAGTCGTAGAGGCTGCTCTCCGCGGGGACGGGGAGCGCGCGCCAGTTCTCGTCGCCCGTATCGACGACGGCGTAGCGCGACGTGAACATCTCGGGCTTGAGGGACGAGGTCACCGTGTCCCGAACCTCCTGCGGCGATGGCCAGATGTCCGCGAGGAAGACGGGCGCGCCCTTCTTGTCGTGCCCGAGCGGCTCGTTGTAGAGGTCGATGTCGACGCGGCCCGCGAGCGCGTACGCCACCACGAGAGGCGGCGAGGCGAGGTAGTTGGCGCGAACGAGCGGGTGGATGCGCGCCTCGAAGTTGCGGTTGCCCGACAGCACGGCCGCGACGACCAGCCCGTGCTCCTCCACGGCCTGATGGATGTTCTCGGGGAGCGGGCCACTGTTGCCGATGCACGTCGTGCAGCCGTACCCGACCAGGTGGAAGCGCAGCGCCTCCAGGTACTTCATGAGTCCCGCCGCGGTCAGGTAGTCCGTCACCACCTGACTGCCCGGGGCCATCGAGGTCTTCACCCACGGCTTCACCTGGAGGCCCCTCTCGATGGCCTTCCTCGCCAAGAGGCCCGCGCCGACCATGACGGAGGGGTTCGACGTGTTTGTGCAGCTCGTGATCGACGCGATGACGACCGTGCCGTCGGTGATCTCGACCTGCTGCCCCTCGCAGTCGATGAGCACGCAGCGCGCGTCCGCGGCCACGCGCACGGCTTCGCTCCCACCCTCGCCGCCCCAGCTCTCGCCGGTACGCTGCTGTCCCTCGCCCTCCGCCTTCTCCCGCGAGGGAAAGCCGAAGCCCGCCGGCACGAGCGTCGGCAGGTCCTTCTCGAACTGCCCGCGCATGTCGGCCAGGCGGACCCGGTCCTGCGGGCGGCGTGGCCCGGCGAGGCTCGGCTCCACCGTCGAGAGGTCGAGCTCGAGCTTGGAGGTGTACTGTGGGTCGGGCGTCTCATCCGTGCGGAAGAGGCCGAGCTCCTTGCTGATGCGCTCCACACGCTCCACCAGGCCGGCGGGGCGTCCCGTGCCGCGTAGGTAGCGGAGCGCCTGCTCGTCCACGGGAAAGAAGCCGATCGTCGCGCCGTACTCGGGCGACATGTTGGCGAGCGTCGCCTTGTCGGGGAGGGTGAGGTTGCTGAGCCCAGCGCCGTAGTACTCGACGAACTTGTCGACCACACCGTGCTTCCTGAGGATCTCGGTGACGCGCAGCACGAGGTCGGTGGCCGTGCATCCCTCGGGCAGCGAGCCGATGAGCTTCACGCCGACGACTTCCGGGAGCAGCATGTAGTAGGGTTGTCCGAGCATCACCGCTTCGGCCTCGATGCCACCGACGCCCCAGCCGACCACGCCAAGCCCGTTGATCATGGTCGTGTGCGAATCGGTTCCCACGACGGTGTCCGGATACGCGACGAAGGAGTTCCCCTGCTTCTGCCGATGAATCACGGGCGCCAGGTACTCGAGGTTCACCTGGTGGACGATGCCCGTTCCCGGCGGCACGACGGTGAAGTTGTCGAACGCTTCCTGAGCCCAGCGGAGCAGCGCGTAGCGTTCCCGGTTCCGCTCGAACTCCTTCTCCACGTTGAGGCGGAACGCGTCGGCGAAGCCGCTGTAGTCGACCTGCACCGAGTGGTCGATCACGAGGTCGGCCGGCACGACCGGGTTGATGCGAGCGGGGTCGCCGCCGAGTGCCTTCAGGCCGTCCCGCATCGCAGCGAGGTCGACCACCGCGGGGACGCCCGTGAAGTCCTGGAGGACCACCCGTGACGGCATGAACGGCACGTCGGCGCCCGAGCGCGTCGGGCTCCACGCAGCGACCGCCTCCACGTGCTCGGGAGCGACATAGGCTCCGCCCGCGTGCCGGAGCGCGTTCTCGAGGAGCACGCGAATCGAGACGGGTAGGCGATCGAGCGAGCCGACGATGCCGTCCTCTTCGAGCTTCGCGAGGCGGTAGAATGACGTCTGTCCCTCGACGAGATCGATGGTCTTCAGAGCGCCGAAGGGGTCCTTCTTGGTCTTCGCCACGGGGGCTCCTGTCGTAACGTTTCGTGCGCTGGCTCTGGGGCCCTAATGATGTCCTAACTAGGGTTCGATGTCAGGTGCGGATGGCGCGTCGATGGAGGCGCCTTGCACGGTCTTCGCTCAGCACGGAAGTTGACCACCCGTCCCACTGGGGAGGCCACATGAAGCGCTCGATCTGCAGTCACCGAGTTTGGTTCCTGAGTCCCCTCTGTGCGGCGACGCTCGCGGTGGTCGTGGCCGCCTGCGGCGACTCGGGAGGCGGCGACGACATCTCCGGGACCGTGACGGGACCCGCCGGCCCCGAGGCGGGCGTCTGGGTCATCGCGGAGACCGAAGACCTCCCCACGCGGTTCGCCCGCATTGTCGTGACGGACGACGAGGGTCGGTACCTCATTCCGGACCTCCCCGAGGCCGGCTACCAGGTCTGGGTGCGCGGCTACGGCCTCGTCGATTCGCCGAAGACGGATGCAAGGCCCGGCGCAGCGCTGGACCTGACGGCCGTGCCGGCGCCCGACGAGCTTGCCGCGGCGTACTACTATCCCGCCGGCTACTGGCTCTCGTTGATGGAGGTCCCGGGGCACGAGGAGTTCCCCGGGACTGGTCCTGCCGGCAACGGCATCTCGCCGGAAGTCTTGACCCAGGCGGATTGGCTGCGGCGCATGAAGTCCGGGACGTGCACCTCTTGCCATCAACTGGGGACGCTCGGGACGCGACGAATTCCCGAGGCCCTGGGAAATTTCGCGTCCTCCGTCGATGCGTGGGAGCGTCGCGTCCTTTCGGGCCAGGCAGGCCAACAGATGACGACGGGCATCGCGCAGCTCGGCGCCGGACGCGCCCTCCCGATGTTTGCGGACTGGACGGACCGCATCGAGACTGGCGCTGTGCCACCTGCGCCTCCCCGTCCCCAAGGGATCGAACGCAACGTGGTCATCACGCTCTGGGACTGGGCAGACCCAACAGCCTACCTGCACGACGTCGTCTCGACCGATCGACGCGATCCCACCATCAACGCGAACGGTCCGGTCTACGGATCCCTGGAGCTCAGCGCCGACTACACGCCGGTCCTCGACCCGCGCACGCACACGGCCTCGCAGATCCCGCTGACAGTCCGCGACCCCAACACGCCGCCCGCGTCGCCACCGACGATGGCGGCGCCTTCGCCCTACTTCGGTGACGTGCCGATCTGGGACGGCAAGACCAACGTCCACAACCCCATGATGGATGCGGAGGGTCGGGTCTGGCTCACCGCGACCGTGCGCGACCGAGCGAATCCGGACTTCTGCCGGGAGGGCTCGGATCATCCGTCGGCCAAGAGCTTCCCGGTCGAGAACGCGGGACGTCACCTGGGCATGTACGATCCGCGCACCGGGGCGTACACGCACATCAGCACGTGCTTCAGCACGCACCATCTCATGTTCGCAATGGACGCGGACAACACGCTCTGGACCAGCGGTGGGGGGCAGGTCGTCGGCTGGCTGAACACCCGCAAGTTCCTGGAGACGGGGGACGAGGAGGCATCGCAGGGATGGACGCCTCTGGTGTTGGACACGAACGGGAACGGCGTGCGGGACGCGTACGTCGAGCCGAACCAGCCGGTCGATCCGACGAAGGACAAGCGCATCGTCGCGGGCTTCTACTCCGTGGCACCCGCTCCCGACGGCTCCGTATGGGCGTCGTCGCTGGGATATCCGGGAGCGATCGTGCGGCTGAACCCCGGTGCCGACCCCACCGCGACGGCGCTGGCCGAGTACTACGAGTTGCCGCTCGGCGCAGACGGCGAGCCCATCGAGGGCTTCTCTCCGCGCGGGATGGACGTCGACCGCAACGGGGTCGCGTGGGTCGCGCTCGCGAGCGGCCACCTGGGCCGCTTCGACCGGACGCGCTGCACGCGGCCGCTGAACGGCCCGGAGGCGACCGGTCAGCACTGCCCGGAAGGGTGGACCTTCCACGCGGAGCCGCTCCCGCAGCTCGGGGGTGTCGACACGCCGGGGAGCGCGGAGGCCAGCTACTACACGTGGGTGGATTGGTACGGCGTGCTCGGGCTGGGGGACAACGTCCCGATCAATACAGGGAACGCGTCGGAGGGCCTCCTCGTGTGGAACGAGGGCGAGTGGGTCGTCCTGCGCGTGCCGTATCCGCTCGGGTTCTACACCAAGTGGATGGACGGCCGGATCGACGACCCCGAGGCCGGGTGGAAGGGACGGGGCCTGTGGACGACCATCAGCACCCGAGCGCCCTTCCACATGGAGGGGGGCCAGGGCAATACCAGCAAGGTGATCAAGTTCCAGCTCCGGCCCGATCCCTTGGCGAACTAACCTGCAAGACTCCATCACTCGCGCGGAGTTCCTGCGGGCGATGGCCAGGAGGAGCGGCCTAGCCGCCGGGGCCTTCGTTCTCGGCTACTCGATCGACTTCATCTGGGCTCGGCTCGTACGCGGAGCGCGGCTCGAGCGGGAAGACTACCCGCGGCTCGTGCTGGGCAGGTTCCGCATCCATCACAACGTGGTGGGCTACGCCGCGATTCTGGCGGGTCTGTTCGCCTACCCGATGGTCCTGATCCCGTTGGGCTTCGGGATGATCGTCGGACACAGAATCCGGGATCGCCTGTTCTGGTTCATCGAGAGCGTGGAGTGAGCAGCGCCAGGGCGACGCCGTCTCCGAGCCCCTTGTGGATGCCGAACGGAGAGTGGCACCGTAGGTTGGTCGGCCCTGTTCGAGTCGGGGATGGCAACCGGAGGACCGCGGATCCACATGTTGGCTGTGCTGCAAATCGGCCTGGCGGCTAGCGCCATGACAGTACCGACGTCTGCGCCGATCGAGAGCGACCCACGGGTCCGCGCCTTCGCCGAGGCCTATGCCCCGCTCATCGACTCGGTGACATATCGCGATGGCGATATGGTCTTCACGCTCGGTGGCCGACCGATCCGCTTCCAGGACGGCCGCATGCTGGAAGAGGGCAGGCTCGACCGTTCGACGGACTGCGATCCGATCTTCTATCGTTACTCACTCGTGCCCCTCACCGAGCCGCCGACTCCCGAGGAGCTGCCGACCTACTGCACGGACGTGGCGGAGAGCCTCTGGGGACGAACGGAAGACGAGATCCGTACGCACGGTCGGTCCGCCACGTTCCTTGATCACCTGGTCTTCGTGAACCGGCTGCTGCTCGGCCCGCTGGCGGCCGTCGAGAGGGACCTCCTCGACGCCGCGGCGCGCGATGCCTCCGTCGCCAGATGGATCGAGGACCTGAGGATCACCTACTCGTTCATCACCCGGGACATCGCTGAGACACGGACGCAGAGTTACCACGGCTGGGGGATGGCGATCGATCTCGTGCCTACGTCCTATGAGGGGCGGCAGGTCTACTGGAGGTGGAGCCAGGTCTTCGATCGGGAAGGCTGGCACCGGATTCCGATCGAGCAGCGGTGGAGTCCGCCCCAAGCGGTGGTTGCGATCTTCGAGAGTCAGGGCTTCGTGTGGGGCGGGAAGTGGTCGCATTTCGACGCGATCCACTTCGAGTACCGACCCGAGATCCTTCTGTACAACCGGCTGATCGCGGGACAGTAGTGGATGCGTCCGGACCCTCTTGGTGATCCCTCCCGCGCACGACGCCCGTTGTCCGTTTGACAGGACGCGACGACACCAGCGAAGTTGACATCGTGCTTCACGGGTCCATACGCGCCAAGTTCAAGAGGCAGGCGCGTGTGTGCGGCGCCGTGCTCGCCGTCTCCTCGTGCGCGACGGACTCGACGACGTCGCCGACGCCGGTCGTCACGCCGGTGCCGACCACCGTGGCCGTCGCCGTGAGCGGCACGGTCGTCAACGCCGACGCGCAGCGGCTCTTGGGCGTCACGTTCGAGGGCCGGACGAGCATGCGTAAAGGCGCCTCGGGAACGACTCCCGCCGGGATGTACGACGACGCGACGGGCGCGCTCTATCCGGCCGTCGCGCCGCTGTGGAACACGTTTCCCCTCACCGGCATGCGCTATCCGGGGAACGCCGTCCAGCAGCGCTGGGACTGGAAGGGCACCATCGGATCCGTGGCGAGTCGCCCGCTGCAGCAGCTCGCGACCGGTTCGCCGACCCAGCGTGTCGTGTTCGGGTTCGACGAGTTCATGGCCATGGCCGCGGCGCGTGGAGTCGCGGCGGCCGACGTCCAGATCATGGTCGTGATCTACCCCACGGCCTCCGCGCCCGACGCCGCCGTTTCAGCCGCGGACTGGGTGGAGTACGCGAACGCGCCCAACAACGGCTCGAACATTCGCGGCGGCACCGACTGGGCGGCCGTGCGCGCAGCCAACGGACACCCCGCGCCCTACGGCATCCGCATCTGGAACATCGGCAACGAGCCGTGGATCGCCGCCGAGTACAACTTCAACCCGACGCCGTACATTCCTGTCGCGCTGCTGTTCATCGACGCGATGCGGGAGGCGGATCCGACCATTCGGGTCACGATTCCGGTCCTTGGTACCGCGACGTCGTCATGGAACGCCGGCATTCTCGCGTCGACCGCGCTCACGAGCCGTGTCTGGGGCCTCTCGCCGCACTACTTCTACAGTGACGCAGGCACGTCGGTCACGATCGCCCAGGCCGAAACCGGTTTGCGGGCGGTGACCGCACAGGCGGCGGCGAAGAGTCTGACCGTCGTGATCGGCGACCACGCGCACGGCATCGCCAACACGAGCTCGTCGACCGAGGCGGATCTGGCCATGCAGTGGCAGGGCGCCATCACAACCGCAAGCTTCCTGGTGATGGCGAGCCAGGTCCCGAACGTGGACCGGGCGAACTTCTGGATCTACGCCATGCCGACCGCGGTCTGGCACCCCTTTCGGGTGAATGCCGACGGCTCGTACACGAAGATGGCGGTTGCGGCGCTGTACGAGCTCCTGCAGCCGACGCTGCTCGCGGAGTCGCTCGCGACGACTGTGACGGAGAGCTCGACCGGTTCGTTGCGGGTGCGCGCGGCCGGCTTCCGGTCCGCGGACGGCCGGCGCATGAGCCTGGTGGTGGTCAATCCCGACCGCATTCTGGATCACGCGCTGTCCGCGTCTCCTCTGACAGGCTTCAGTCTGACGCAGGCGCGGCTCCTCACGGCGGCGGCCCTCGATGCCGACAATTTCAGCGCATCCGGCGCGACGCCGCTGGCCGGCGGCGGCTGGGCGCTGCCGAGGAGCAGCGTGCTCGTGCTGGAGTACGGCAACTAGGCACTCGTCGCGTCATATACGCTATCGCATGATGTGTTGTCCGTTTGACAAGGCACACCGTGTGCCAGACGTGGCCACGTGCCCCACGAGTCCATGGTCAGGTCGAACGCGGCGCAGCGCTCGGCGATGAGAAGCGTGTTCGTGATCGCCTCGGGGCGGCTCTCGAAGCGGTGCTCGACCTCCCAGGGTGAGAAGAGGTGGAAGAGACTGTTCGCGCGGCGGGCCCCGTGCGCGCCGTCGAGCGTCGTGCGGTTCCGGATCGAGACTAGGACATCCTGAAGGCGGTGCCGCTCCGGGCGGTGGTAATGCACGTTGCCCGTCGCGACGACCCCGAGCCCGAGCCGGCCCGCGAGCCGCGCGAGCGCTTTGTTGCGAGTCGTGTCTCCCTTCACCGCGTTGTCCTGCAGCTCGACGAAGACGCTGCCGGGGCCGAACGCCGAGACGAGCCGATTCGTGAGCGCCTCCGCATCGGCGACCGAGGAGTCGAGCGCGGCGGCGACGGGGCTCTTCGCGTACCCCGTGAGGAGGATCAGACCCTCGGCCAGCTCGAGCAGCGAGGAGAGCGGGAGCCTGGGGTCCGTGCGCTCCGAGCCCATGTGCGCCTCGGTGAGGAGGCGGCACAAGTTGGCGTACCCCACCCTCGACCACGGCGCGCCCGTCAGTGTTTACACCGTAATGAAGGAGCTGGGCCATCGCTCCATCGGCCTCATCGAGAGCACTTACGGGCACCTGATGAACGTGCGGCACCGCAGTGCGGTTGTGGAGTATCGCAAGACCGAAGTACTCCAGCTTGCTGCGCGCCTTGCGGAGAGCGCTTAGAATGGCGCGGCGGCTTTTCTCGCTACCCGTTCGTTACCCAGCACGTTACCCGAGGGTCGAATGGTAGGGAGAGCAGGGAGTTTAAGTTGTTGCAGTGGTATACCCTCGCCGGGGTGGCGGAACGGTAGACGCGGCGGCCTCAAAAGCCGCTGTCCTAACGGATATGCGGGTTCGATTCCCGCCCCCGGTATGACGTTCGGAAGGCCGTTGAGGCCTACGGGCGGGGATCGAGCCGAGCGGCCACGTGAGGTCTTTACTCTTGGCGCGGGCGCCGCTCCGCGAGACGAGCGAGGGCCGAAGGCCCGCAGCTCAACTTCCAGAGGGTTCGAGCCGAGTGGCCCAACCGGTCGGCGCAGGGGCTGCGCGCTTCCCCGCGAGCCGATCGAGGCGCGGGAGCGCCGAGATCATTCCCGCCCCCGGTATTGGTAGTCCCGTCGCTTGGGAGCCGCGCCGCTCCTCGGTATACTATCTGTCTGTATGGCGACGGAAATCACGATAGAAACCATGCCCCCGGCGGTCGCTCCGCCGGTCCCCTCGGAGAGATCGATGGCCAAGGCCGATAAGGACGGGAAGAATACCCTCTCCATCCGCGACAACCGGACGGGGAAGGACTACGAGATCCCGGTCCTCGCGGGCGACGTGATCAACGCCATGGACCTTCGGCAGATCAAGGTCGCCGAGGATGACTTCGGCATGATGGCGTACGACCCGGCCTTCTCGAACACGGCGTCGACGCGCAGCGCCATCACGTTCATCGATGGCGACAAGGGCATCCTGCGCTACCGGGGCTACCCGATCGAGCAGCTCGCCGAGCGCAGCTCGCATCTCGAGGTCGCCTACCTGATCCTGAAGGGCGAGCTCCCGACCCAGTCCCAGCTCGACGGGTTCGTCGAGAACGTGACGTTCCACACCTACGTCCACGAGAACATCACCGAGCAGGTCAAGAGATTCCGCTACGACGCCCATGCCATGGGCATGGTCATCAGCATGGTGGCGTCGCTCTCGACGTTCTATCCGGACGCCAAAGAGGTCGACGACCCCAAGATCCGCTGGCAGGAGATCGTGCGGCTCGTGGCCAAGCTCCCCACGCTCGCTGCCTACACGTACCGGCATCACCGCGGTCTGCCGCTCGTCTATCCCGAGAACGAGCTCTCCTACACGGCCAACTTCCTGAGCATGCTGTTCAAGATCGGGGGGAAGGAGTACCGCCCGAGCCCGGTGCTCGAGCGCGCGCTCGACATCCTCTTCGTGCTGCACGCCGACCACGAGCAGAACTGCTCCACGACCGCGATGCGCGTCATCGGGTCCTCGCGAGCGGATCCCTATTCGGCGCTCGCCGGCGCGATGGCCGCTCTCTACGGTCCGCTACATGGCGGGGCGAACGAGGCTGTGCTCAGGATGCTCACCCGCATCGGCAGCGTGGACAAGATTCCGGCGTTCATCGAGGGCGTGAAGCGGAAGGAAGAGCGGTTGATGGGCTTCGGCCACCGCGTCTACAAGGCGTACGATCCGCGCGCGAGCATCATCAAACGGACCGCCGACGAGGTGTTCGAGGTCACGGGCCGGAACCGGCTCCTGGACATCGCGCTCGAGCTCGAGCGCATCGCGCTCTCCGAGGACTACTTCATCGAGCGCAACCTCTATCCCAACGTGGACTTCTATTCCGGGATCATCTACCAGTCGATGGGCTTCCCGGTGGAGATGTTCCCGGTGCTCTTCGCGATTCCGCGGGCGGCCGGGTGGCTGGCCCACTGGGAAGAGATGGTGATGGACGAGGAGCAGCGGATCGCGCGCCCGCGGCAGATTTACACCGGGCCGGAGCCTCGGGACTTCGTCCCCGTTTCGGACCGGGGCTGAGGCTGCGGGGCCGCGCGCCCAGGCGACTGTGCGTGGACGGAGGCCTCGGGCGTCCTAACGGTCGTTGAGGGCGGACCCCGAACCACCTCCGGTGGTGTCCTTCTATTGGCTGTCCGGAACGGAACCTGAGGAGCCTATGACCCACACGCGCTGCCCGCGGCCGAGTCGCTCGATCGTCGCCGCATGGGTGTCTCTCGTCGTCCTCGGCTCGGGTGCCGTTTCCGCGGGCGCACAGGAAGCCCGGGTAGCGCGCCCCATCCCGGCCGCGGTGACGCCACCCACCGAGTACCAGCGCGCCATCGAGCGCGGCTGGCGGAGCGAGGACGGCAGTCCGGGCCACTCCTATTGGCAGCAGGGCACGACGTACGACATCGAGGCTCGACTCGACCCGGTGGCGGCCAAGCTCGAGGGTACGGTTCGCATCGCGTACGCGAACAACGCCCCGGCGACGCTCCGGACGGTCTCCCTGTACCTCTACCAGAACTTCCATCGCGAAGATGCGGTGCGTCACGAGCCGGCGTCGGAGATCACCGGAGGCGTGACGCTGCGGCGCGTCGTGGCGGGCGGAGCCGTGTTGGAGGAGGGCGAGCTCGAGGCCGGTCCCGGCTACCACGTCGACGGCACCGTCATGGAGCTTCGGCCCACGACGCCGATGGAGCAGGGTGACACGCTCCATCTCGAGATCGAGTGGGAGATGACGGTGCCGCAGAAGGGCATCAACGAGCGCATGGGCCACTCGAACCACGAGGTCTACTTCCTGGCCTACTGGTTTCCGAAGATGGCGGTGCTCGACGATCTGCGCGTCTGGGACGCCGAGCCCTTCCTCGGGATCGGTGAGTTCTACGACGACTTCGCGAACTACACCGCGGCCATCACCGTCCCCGTCGACTGGAGCGTGCTCGCGACCGGCGAGCTGGCCAACCCCGAGGAGGTCTACTCGGCGCTCACGCGGGAGCGGCTAGCCGCGGCGGCGCTGTCGGACACGCTCGTGACGATCGCGGGTCGGGGAGAGCGGGACGCGCTCGCGGTGACCGCGGATGCACCGGAAGGGTGGCTCACGTACCGATTCACCGCCGACAGCGTTCGGGACTTCACTTGGACGGCGTCCAACGTGCAGCGCTGGGACGCAACCTCGGCGAGCGTCCTGAGCAGTACGGAAGACGGCGCCGTGGACCGCGTGCTCATCCATGCGCTCTGGCGTCCCGAGCGCGCGCCGCTGTGGTCGCAGGCGTGGCTCTACGGCAAGCAGTCCATCGAGTTCCACTCGACGTACACCGGCTTCCCCTACCCGTGGCCGCATATGACCCTCGTGGAGGGGGCCGACATCATCGGGGGCGGGATGGAGTTTCCGATGATGACCCTCATCGACGCGTTCGAAAACGGCCAGACGCTCTTCAACACGATGTCCCACGAGATCGCGCATATGTGGGTGCCGATGATCGTCGGGACCAACGAGCGGCGGTACGCCTGGATGGACGAGGGCTCGGCGAACTACATAGAGGGCGAGAGCCGCATGGAGCTCTGGCCGGGTGTCGACCATCAGCGCGTCGAGGCCCGTGCCTACCTGGCGTTCGCGGCCTCCCGCCAGGAGCAGGCTCTCATGCGCCACGCCGACTGGTACGAGTCGGCGAACGGGTACGGTATCGCGTCCTACAACAAGCCCGCGGCGCTCATGGTGGCGCTCCGTGAGGTCCTGGGTGAGGACACGTGGGAGCAGGCGTACCGAGCCTTCATCTCCGAGTGGGCCTTCAAGCATCCGACGCCGTGGGACTTCTTCGCCACCTTCGAGCGCTTCTCGGCCCAGGATCTCGACTGGTTCTGGACGTCTTTCTACTACGAGACGTGGACGCTCGACCAATCCGTGGGTGACGTGACGACGCGCCCCAACGGAACCACGACCGTGGTCATCGACGACCTCGGCTCCGCGCCGTTCCCGACGCACGTGCGCATCCGCACGTCCGGGGGCCGAACCATCGAGCACGACATTCCGGTCGACCACTGGCTCGCCGGCAACACCAGCTACGAGATCGACGTCGGCCGCGAGACCGTCACGCGGGTCGAGATCGACCCGGCGGGCTACGCCCCGGATGTGGACCGGGCGAACAACCTGTGGCCGAGGGGCTGAGGGCGAGATTCCTCAGGGGCCTTTCAGGCCTCGAGTCCCGTACGCTTTCGCGAACAGGTCGTCGCCGAGGCGAATGCGAGCCAGTCGGAGGAACAGTTCCTGCTCACTCTCGCCCGGGTGCCGTGCGCGCAGCCCAGCCAACGCGAGCTGATCTGCCGCGAGCGTAAGGTCGTGCATCCGCTGGAGCTTCTCTGCGGGCGTCATCCGTCGGTAGAGGTCGATCAGGACCTCCATCGCCTCGGGGGAGGTGTCGCTCAAGCGGTGCGCCATGAGGCAATATCTCAGCCCCCCACCCGCGCCGCGAACCCCACCATCGTCCCGCAGGGCGGCCGCACGAAGATCTCGTCCATGCCGTAGAACGTCTGCCGGCGCGGCACGAGCACTTCGGTGTCGCCGAGCGCCGCGATCACGTCGTCGAGGCGATCGACCTCGATGAAGAGGGCCGTAGTGCCGCGCTCGAGCTCGGCGCCGAGATCGGCCGGAGCCCCGGAGGCCGGTAGGTCCGCGTCCACGCTCGCCCGGCTCTGGTACATCAGCTCCACACCGCCCTTCTGGAGCATCGCGAAGCCGAGCTTGTCCCCATGCGGGACGGTGGCAGTCAGTTCGAAGCCGAGCTTGTCGGCCCAGAAGGGCAGACACGGCTCGATCTCCGGTACCACGAGGATCGGAGTGACCTTGTTCCTGCCGGCGTCGTTCATGGGCTGCGTCCTTAGGGTAGGGGTCCAAATTTAGCCGAAGCTCTTGATGCCGGGCGGGCTCTGCCGGAGCGCCGTCAGGTAGCGGAACGCGCTGGGGTCCGAGCGCTCGGGGTCCTCGGGTTGGGCCCAGGACTCCATCGTCTCCGGGAGCGACGTCTGGAGCTCGGGGAAATGGCCCTCGGCTTCGCCCTCCCGCACGAGGGCGGGTGCGGCCTGGCTCGCCCCGGCCTCGGCATACGAGCGCGAGAGCCCGGCGCGGCGGACGGGGGTCCCCGGCACGCGGAGGGCCGCGACGCTCTGGGCGATCACGTTGAGCGTGGCGCCGTCCTTCTGCAGCCGGCCGCGCACGGTGAGGAACGGCTCCATGCGCACGGCCGAGCGGTCTCTTTGGTAGATATCGGGCTTCACAATCACGTTGATGGGACCGTGCTCATCTTCCATGAGCACAAAGACATAGCCTTTCGCGGTCTGGGGTCGCTGGCGCGTCGTCACGAGCCCCGCCACGCACACCGTGCTCCCCTGCCGGAGGTGCGGGAGGCGGTCCGAAGAGACCGTTCCCGGAGGAAGGGAGCGCTGGAGGAGCGTGAGGGGGTGGAGCTCGGCCGAGAAGCGGAGCATCCGATACTCGGCGATCATCCGGTCGGTGGGCCCGAGGTCGGGGAAGTGGAGCCGGGCGTAGGGATCCTCGAGATCCATCTCGGTCTGGGCGTGGTCCTCACGCCCTCCGGTGCGCTCGTCATCCGTGTCGGGCCCGAGCCAGAGGCCGGCCTGCCAGAGGAGTTCGCGCCGCGTGAGCCCGAACCCGGCGAACCCGCCCACCCAGATGAGGTTCTCCACCGCCGGGCGCTTGAGCGCGGCCGGCGTGCGGCGTAGGAAGTCGACCAGCGAGAGGTAGGGGCCGTGTGCCTGGCGTTCCGCGACGACCCGCTCGGCGATCTCCACCCCCCAGCCGCGCACGAACCCGAGCCCGATGCGCAGGTCCCCCCCCTCGGCCGTGCAGGCGACGACGCTCCGGTTCATGTCGGGCAGGAGCGTCCTGATCCGATTCCTGCGGGCGTCCCGGCCGAGGGCGTCCAGGGAGTAGAAGCCCATCGGCTGGTTGTTGAAGAGCGCGACGTAGAACTCGACCGGGTAATAGTGCCGGAGCCACGCGGACTGATAGGCCAACAGCGCGAAGGCCGCTGCGTGGGACTTCGGGAAGCCGAACTCGGAGAACGCGGTCACCTGGGCGAAGACCTCCCGGGCGGTCGTTTCGTCGACCCCGTTCGCCGTGGCGCCGGCCAGGAAATCGCTCCAGTGCGCCGTGAGTGCCTCCTTGGAGCGCTTGCGGCTCATGGCCCGCCGAAGCGACTCGGCCTGGCCATCGGAGAAGCTCGCGAGGGCCTGGCAGACCTTCAGCACCTGATCCTGGAAGATGATGACTCCCAACGTCTCCCCGAGTGCCTCCTCCAGTAATGGATGAGGGTAGGGGACCTGATAGTCGGGCGACTCCCGCAGCACCTCGCGGCGCCGCACGTACGGGTTCACCGCGCCTCCGACGATCGGCCCCGGGCGCACGATCGCGACCTGCACCCCCAGGTCCTCGAGGTTCCGGGGGCGGGTGCGCCGAAGCATCTGGATCTGCGCGCGGCTCTCGATCTGGAAGAGGCCCACCGTGTCGCCCGAGCAGATGCGGTCGTAGAGCGCCTCGTCCTGGTAGTCGATGCGGGACAGGTCGGGCGCCGTACCCTGCCGGTCGGCGATCAGGTCGACGCAGTCCTCGACGGCAGAGAGCATGCCGAGCGCGAGGAAGTCGATCTTGATGAAGCCCGCGTCCTCGCAGGAGTCCTTGTCCCACTGGCAGAGCACCCGGCCCTCCCAGGCGGCGGGCTCGAGCGGGACGATCTCCACGAGGGGCCGGCTCGAGATGATCATCCCGCCTACGTGCTGGGAGATGTGGCGCGGGAGCCCCGCGACCTCCTCGGCCAGCTCGCCGAGGAGCCGCCAGAGCGGCGCGTCCGCGCGGTCCTTGAACTCCGGAAGCGCGGCGATCTCCTCCGCGAGGCCCGAGGCCGAGCGGTGCTCGGCGAGCTTGGAGAGCTTCTCCATCTCCCCGAAGGGCAGCTCGAGCGCCCGGCCGATCTCACGCACCGCGGACTTGAGCCGGTACGTGGGGAACGTACAGACGAGCGCCGTGTGCTCGCGGCCGTACTTCTTGTAGACCCTGAGGATCAGCTCCTCCCGAATGTCCCTCGGGAAGTCGAGGTCGATGTCGGGGACGCTCCGGAGCGCCTCGTTGAGGAAGCGGCCCAGGAAGAGGTTGTTCTTCACCGGATCGATGTGCGAGAGCCCGATCAGATAGCAGATGATCGACGAGACGGAGGAGCCGCGCCCGCGCCCGGGTGGGAGTCCCGAGGTCGCCCGGGGGGCCTCCCCCCGTATCTCGCGGCCGACCTGGACGGCGAGCTGCATGATGTCGCGGTAGACCAGGAAGAAGCCTGCCAAGCCGTGCAGGTCGACGAGGCTGAGCTCGGTGTGCAGCCGCGCCTCGGCGTCGTGCTCCTCCGTGCTCCCGGGCGCGTAGAACTCGCCGATCTTCGCGAGGCAGATCTGGGCGAGCGTCTCGAGCGCCACATCCGTGGAACCGCCGCGCTCCGCGCCCTCGAAGTCGGGGAACTCGTAGCCGAGGTCCTCGGTCAGGTCGAATGCGGCGCAGCGTTCGGCGATCAGGAGCGTGTTCGTGATCGCCTCGGGGCGGCTCTCGAAGCGGTGCTCGACCTCCCAGGGCGAGAACAGGTGGAAGAGGCTGTTCGCCCGACGGGCGCCGTGCGCGCCGTCGAGGGTCGAACGGTTTCGGATCGAGACCAGCACGTCCTGGAGGCGGTGCCGCTCCGGGCGGTGGTAGTGCACGTTGCCCGTGGCGACGACCCCGAGCCCGAGCCGGCCCGCGAGCCGTGCGAGTGCCTTGTTGCGGGTAGTGTCTCCCTTCACCGCGTTGTCCTGCAGTTCGACGAAGACGCTGCCGGCGCCGAACGCCGAGACGAGCCGATTCGCGAGCGCTTCGGCGTCGGCGACCGAGGAGTCGAGCGCGGCCGCGACGGGGCTCCTCGCGCACCCCGTGAGGAGGATCAGACCATCGGCGCGCTCGATCAGCGAGGAGAGCGGGAGCCTGGGGTCCGTGCGCTCCGAGCCCATGTGTGCCTCGGTGAGGAGGCGGCACAGGTTCGCGTACCCCGTGGGGTTCTCAGCCAGGAGCGTAACATGATGACCTCCTTCCGGTTCCTCGATTCCTGAGAAGCACTCTCTCAGGGTGACTTCGGCCCCCGTGATGGGCTGGAGGTTGGCCTCCTTGGCCGCCCGCGCGAACTCCATCGAGCCGTAGAGACCGTTGTGGTCGGTGAGCGCGAGGGCAGGGTAGCCGAGCTCGGCCGCACGCAGCACCAGCTCCTCGGGATGGGAGGCGCCGTCCAGGAACGAGAAGCCCGAGTGGCAGTGCAACTCGACGTAGGGGAGGGGCATTTACCGAAGATAAACCGAAAGATGGATGCCGCAATGAGCGGATGCTTCTGCGTTTCCTGGTGGGCCCGGGTACGTCGCTCGACGTATCCAGGCGTCCGCGGCTCGCTCGCACCTTTCGTGTGTTCATTGAACGCGCCCCGAAAGGAGGACCCATGAAAGCTCTCATGATCGTCGCATTGGTGGCCGCCACTCTCCCGATCGCTGCCGGAGCGCAGTCTGTCGCGACGGCAGGGGACCGGATCCGCATTCGTCAGACCGACGGCAGCTCCGTCGTCGGAACGGTCGTCGAGGCATCCGACAGCCAAATGCGCCTCCTGGGCCCGGGTGGGGAGTTCGTCGTTGCGAGGGACGAGATCCGTACCTTGGAGCGGAGTCGCGGGGAAGGGCGTGCGTTCGCGAAGAATTTCTTCGTGACGACCGGTGCTGGCGCACTCGTGTTTGGGTTCCTGTCTGCTGCGACGTTCGAGCAGTGCAGCGGCTTTTGTATCGGCCCCACTTCGACGGGCGAGGCGTTCACTTGGGGGGTCGTGGGCGGCGGGATCCTCTCGATGCCGATCGGAGTCATCGTCGGGCTCGTGGTGAAGGGTGAGCGGTGGGACCGTCTCTTCCTGCCGCGACCCGCGAACGTTGCGCTCTCGTTCGCACCTGTCCGCGGCGGCGGCTTCGCATTTCGGGCGTCCATCCCGGTGGGCGGACGTCGGCGGTAATCGTTGACATGCGCATCGCATGCTAACATGCTTGCAGCATGTCCAAGATGATCCAGATCCGGAACGTCCCGGCCGAGGTCCACCGCACGCTCAAGGCGAGGGCCGCTCGGGCGGGGTCGACGCTCTCGGACTACCTGCTGTCGGAGCTCGAGGACCTAGCGAAGCGCCCGACGCCCGAGGAGATGCGAGACCGCTTGGATCGTCGCACCCGCGTGCTCGAGGGTGAGAGCTCCGCCGACGCGGTTCGTGCCGTCAGGGCGGCGCGCTGATCGTCGTAGACGCGTCCGCTGCGGTGGAGTTGCTCCTGCGCCGCGAGGCCTATGAACGCCTCGCAGCGCTCCTCCTCGCCCCGGGCCAGATCCTGCACGCGCCGCACTTGCTCGACGTCGAGGTGGCGCAGGTTATTCGCCGATTGGAGCACCGCGCCGAACTGACCGCGGCCCGCGCCGAAGAGGCGCTCGACGACCTACGCGCGCTGCGGGTGGTACGACACGCTCACCTGCCCCTATTGGAGCGGGTGTGGGAACTCAGAAGCAACCTGTCGGCTTACGACGCCCTCTACGTTGCTCTCGCCGAAGCTCTCGATGCTCCGCTCGTGACCACCGACGAGCGACTGCAGGGATCGCCGTCGCATCACGCCGAGGTTGTGATCCCGTAAGGGCGCGACCGCGTCCTGGCAGTCGCTGTGAGGTCGCCCCGCTCCGTCGGCTGAGGGCGGTGGTCCTCTATACGAGGTCGAGGAACTCCAGGAGCGCCGCACGAATCTGGTCCTGAAGCGCCTCCGGCAGGAGTCCAAGTTCCTCGCGGAACAGCGTGTTGTCCCAAGCCAGCATCTGGTCCACCAGGATGTCGCTGTCGCGGCTAAGCCCGGCAGTGCCAGCGGGCACGCGGATGCGGAGGGGGAATGCATCCTCGGCCACAACGTGGGTGGTGAGCGGGAGGATGACCGTGCTCGGATGTCCGGCAGCCGCGAACTCGGAGGGCTGGATGGCGACGCAGGGGCGCTGCTTGCCGGGTTTGGTGCCGACGCGCGGCGCGAGATCCACGACATAGACGTGCCATCGGCGCGGCTCGGCGTCGAGCACGGTCAGCCGATGCGGTGCAGACGGCTGTGACGGCGGAAGTCGGTAAGCGACTGTGCGCTCGTGTGGGCGGCGACCTTTACGGCGCGCTTCCAGCGCGAGACGCGTTCGGCGCGCTCAGCGTTGCGTTCGAGCAGGTCGAGCGCAGTGCGCACGACCGCCACCTTCGTCCGCGCGCCGAGGCGTTTCTTGAGCGCCTCGATGCGCCGGGCATCGGCTTCCTGCAGCATCAGGGGGACACCCATGTGGGAGCACCTCGACTATAGTGTAGGATATACTCCTATATATATATGCGAGGCCGTGCCGTCCAGCGGGCGTCGGGCTCGGCGGAGTCTCCGACAATGAAGTGAGATTCAGATGGCGCTCACCGCGACCGTGTACACCGTGGATGTCTCCCTCAGCCACATGGACCGTGGTGTATACGAGCAGCTGAGCATCAAGGCGGCGCGTCATCCCTCGGAGAGCGCGGAGTATTTCCTGACGCGCCTGCTGGCCTACTGCCTCGAATACCGTGAAGGGATCGCTTTCTCCAAGGGCGGCATCTCCGATCCCGACGATCCGCCGCTCATGATCAAGGACCTCACCGGGGCGTGGAAGAGTTGGATCGAGATCGGCGCCCCTGATGCCGCGCGCCTGCACCAGGCGAGCAAGGCGAGTCCGCGCGTGGCGCTCTACACACAGAAGGAGCCGCGCGTCCTGATGCGTAGCTACGAGGGCGCCCGCATCCACAAGGCAGAGCAAGTGGAGATCTACGCGATGGACCGCGACCTCTTGGCCTCGCTCGCGGACCGCCTCGACCGCCGCATCGCGTGGACGCTCTCGGTGACCGATAGCCAGCTGTTCTTGGACGTGGGCGGAGCATCATACAGCGGCGCCATCGAGCGACTCTCACTCCCGGGTTGAAGGCGCCCGTGTTGCCGGACTATCATGTCGTCATATTTCTTAGTAAAATGACGGCACGCGCGTCGCGATCGACTTGCCGCCGAAGCCGAAGCAATCGCCGCCGCCGCCGCCGCGCCAGCTCCAGGCGCTCTAGCTCGGCATCATAGAGCACCGCAGCTATCGCCTCGTCCGTTGTGGCCCAGGTCTTCCCCGGCTCGGCGAGGGCCATCTTCGAACCGCCGACGTCGGTGTAGGCCCGAAAGTCTCCGTAGGCGCGACCGCTTCGCCACTCGATGATCCGGTTATCGTCCCGCTTCAGCCTCCTGCGCTTCGTCGCCATGTCCGACCCGTTGGTAGAGTTCTTGGTAGAGTCTTTGACTCACCCGGAGCCCGGCGACATCTTCGTTCTCGGCGGGACCTCCGGGTCCGCGTCGTCGGGGCATCCCACTTCACGTTTCCAGCGGTTGCGGGCCGCCCCGTACTACTTAAGGATGATGGGGAATGACTTACGGGGCGTAGCGCAGTCCGGTAGCGCACCTGCTTTGGGAGCAGGGGGTCCCCGGTTCGAATCCGGGCGCCCCGATGATGGAAGATGAAGCCCTGCAAGCCCTTACGGCTTGCAGGGCTTTTCCGTTGGCAGGGGGGTGCATCCGTATTGCATCCACCACGGACGAAAAAAAGGGTCAACTCGCCTCAAGGTCGACCACTCGCCTGACGCCTTCTGCGTCCGCGCGTTGGTAGATCGTCGTCAGTGCGGACGTGTCATGCCAACCACCACCGAACGCAACGTCCTGGGTTGGGAGGTGTTTCCGCTCGTTCGCCCACAGCCGTCGGTAGGGGTGCCAAAGGCCCCCTGATATCTTGGGCAGTTCGGCGAGTTTCTCAGCTCGTCTGAGCCAGTCTGATGCCAGCTCCTTGCTGACGGGCTTCGCGTCATCGACTGGCGACGGAAAGAGCCAGGCTTCACCAACGCGGGCGGAGCCGTCGACGTAGGCGATCAGTTGGTCGCGAGCTGCCAGCGGAATGGGAGTGATCGTAGTGACGCCCACCTTATCGAACTCCCCGCGCCAGCGGATGCCTCCGTTTGGGTACTGGTCCACCCACCCGAGATCCTCGCCAAGTGCCGCGATAGCCGCCTCGACATGTTTCCTTGTCCGTAAGATGTCTGAGACCTTGAGTTGCCGAATCGCGCTCAGGCGATGGCCTGTGTAACGCGCGAGAACCAGCATACAACGTAGGCGTTGGCGCGGGTCCACCTCGTCTGCCTTCTCTAGGGTGGCTAGGTATCGGTCATGCGTGCTGGCGGGTCGGCGGATGTTCTCTTTCTGCTCCTTTGGGCGCTTGATGCCGTCGAGCGGATTTCCAGCGATGAGGGGGCGTCGGTTGATCTTGTGCCCCCGTGCCCAGCGAAAGACCGTGTTCAGCCACCGAAGGTCGGCTTCGATCGTGCCGTCCTTTACGGACTTGGCCCCCAGCACTCCCCGACGCCTGAGTCGTGTGAAATCGTCGAAGTCCGACTCCGTGATGTCGTCCACTAGCTTGCCCGCCCCCCACGCCGCCTCGAATAGGTCGCGGCGGGTCTTCGAGGCTCGTAGCCACGCGGGACTCAGGATGTCCGACTTGCGGCCGAGGTA
>SHZR01000040.1 GCA_009692205.1 Gemmatimonadota bacterium
GTGACGGGAGCGGCACACCTGCCGGAAGGTGTGGAGATGGTGATGCCGGGGGACAACGTGCAGATGGAAGTGGAGCTGATCACGCCGATCGCGATGGACCCGCAGCTACGGTTCGCGATCCGCGAGGGCGGACGCACGGTCGGCTCCGGGGTGGTGACGCAGATTATCGAGTAAAAGGTCGGGGCGAGGGCCTCATCTCTCGGAGGCCGCTCAGCCGTAAGCTGGCCGGCGCTCTCCCGAGAATGCGGCTTCGCTCGGCGAGGGGCCGACCAGGTCCCCTCGCCGAGTCTCCTCGGAGATGAGGCCCTCACCCCGACCCGATTTGCGAAGTGCGGCACACCCCGCGCTTCGCGCGGGACAGGTGGTGGAGTACGAAACAGAGGAAGATGGACCACCCTGCGGGTGACCGCCGGGGGGAGATGGTTAGACGGCGACCCGTCGAGGGATCACGGACTCGGGCTCCGTTCGTAGCGAGGCTCTGCTGCGCGTAGCAGCAGAGCGAGGCAAGCGGAGTGAGTTGAGTGAGTTGTTAGAAGTGGAGTAACACGCGGCCGAGCGGCCGAGTGAGAACGGAGATCGAGATCAAGATCCCGAGAAACAAGGCAACAGATGGCAGGCAGAATCAGAATCCGACTCAAGGCGTTCGACCACTGGGTGATCGATCAGACGGCGTCCGACATAGTGCGGACAGCCGAGAAGACGGGTGCGACCGTGCGCGGTCCCATCCCTCTTCCCACCCGTCGTCAGCGTTGGACCGTGCTCCGCTCCCCGCACGTCGACAAGAAGAGTCGCGAGCAGTTCGAGTTGCGCACGCACAAGCGTCTCATCGACATCATCGATAGTCGCCCCCAGACGATCGACGCGTTGACGAAGCTGGATTTGCCAGCGGGCGTCGACGTCGAGATCAAGGTCGACTGAGGGAGGAAAGGCCGGATATGCCGGGATTGATCGGAAAGAAGGTGGGCATGACTAGGATCTTCGATGAAGCGGGAATCCAGGTTCCCGTAACTGTCATCGAGGCCGGGCCGTGCCCCGTGGTGCAGGTGAACTCGGGTGGCAGCGACGGCCATAAGGCGGTCCAGCTCGGATTCGGCGCACAGGGCGCGAGGCAGACGACGCGCGCTGAGAGAGGGCATGCTGCCAAGGCCGGCCTCGAGTACGCTCCGAGCTTGATGCGTGAGTTTCGCCTCGAGGACGGCGAGGACTATCAGGTAGGTCAGCAACTCACGGTGGCGCTCTTCGAGGCCGGTGACCTAGTGAAGGTCACGGGCGACTCGAAGGGTCGAGGCTTTACGGGTGTGGTGAAGCGGCACGGCTTTGCCGGGCGGCCCGGGTCGCACGGTCACCCAGAGTCGCGGACGCCCGGCTCGATGGGTCCCGGGACCGACCCGTCCCGCGTCATCAAGGGGAAGCGCCTGCCCGGTCGGATGGGCGGGGTCCGTACGACGATCCGGAACCTCCAGGTCGTTCGCGTCGACGGCGAGCGCAACCTGCTTTTCGTGAAGGGCGGCGTACCCGGCGCCCGCAACGGCTACGTCGTGATCTCGAAGTGAGACGAGCACATGTATAAGGCACCCTACTACAAGGCCGACGGCAAGAAGGGTCGGGCGCGTAAGCTTCCCGAGGCCCTCTTCGACGGCGTCGTCAACGACAGCGTCATGCACCAGGTGGTGAAGGTGTACCTCGCGAATCAACGCCAGGGCACCGCTTCCGCCAAGACGCGTGGCGAGGTCTCAGGCGGAAACAGCAAGCCCTTCAAGCAGAAGGGGACCGGCCGGGCCCGGGCTGGCTCGACTCGTTCCGTTCAGTGGAAGGGTGGCGGCATCGCGTTCCCGCCCATTCCGCACTCGTGGCGCCTGAGCGTCCCGAAGAAGGTGCGCGCACTCGCGCGTCGCTCCGCTCTGAACGACCGCGCCCAAAACGAGAAGGTCGTGATCGCGGACCTGCCGAAGGCCGAAAAGCCCAAGACTCGCGAGCTGCTGGAGTTCCTCCGTGCTCTGGGCACTGCAGGGAAGGTGCTTGTGCTGACAGACGGCAAGAACGAGCAGGTCTATCTCTCGAGCCGCAACGCACAGAGCGTCTCGGTGCTGCCGTTCGGCGAAGAGTCCGTATACGACGTCCTTTGGGCCGAGACCGTCGTGATCGAGCGTAGCGCTCTGGATCGCGACGGGGCCGCTGAGGCCGAGGAGAGCTCTTCCGATGAGTGATCTCTACGACGTGATCGTCGCTCCGGTCGTCACCGAGAAGACGAGCCATCAGGTCGAGGTCGGCAACACGTACACGTTCATCGTGGCCGGCAACGCGAACAAGATCGAGATCGGGAAGGCAGTCGAGCGCCTGTGGGACGTCACGGTGAAGGATGTGCGTACGATGCGATACAGCGGTAAGCCGCGTCGCTCGTTCCTCGGGCGCATGGCGAAGAACCCCAATAAGGGTCGGCGCGCTTCCTACAAGAAGGCTGTGGTACGGCTGGCCGATGGCGACCACATCGAGCTCTACGAGGTAGGCTGATGGGAATCAAGAAATTCAGGCCGATGACCCCTGGCACGCGCCAGCGGTCGGTGCTCGTGAACGAGGACGTGACACGCAAGGGACCCGAGAAGTCTTTGGTCGACGTGCGTACGTCC
This sequence comes from Gemmatimonadota bacterium, assembly GCA_009692205.1. Lineage (GTDB taxonomy): Bacteria > Gemmatimonadota > Gemmatimonadetes > Longimicrobiales > Gaopeijiaceae > UBA2982. Next base: position 2,628 of record SHZR01000040.1, read on the forward strand.
AAGGGCGGCCGCAATCACCATGGGCACATCACGGTCCGGCGTCGCGGCGGCGGGCACAAGCGCCGCTACCGCATCATCGATTTCAAGCGTGACAAGTACGGAATCCGGGGCGTCGTGGCTCACATCGAGTACGACCCGAACCGGTCTGCGAACATCGCGCTGATCCATTACGACGACGGCGAGAAGCGCTACATCCTGCACCCGAAGGGCCTCGGCGTGGGCGACGCCATTTCCTCCGGCCCCGAAGCCGACGTGCGCACGGGCTGTGCCATCCCGCTGGAGCTCGTTCCGCTCGGAAGCACGGTGCACAACGTGGAGCTCAAGGCAGGCAAGGGCGGACAGATGGCCCGCTCCGCCGGTGCCGGGGTCCAGGTCGTGGCGAAGGAAGACGGGTACGTCACGCTGCGGCTTCCTTCGACCGAGGTGCGGCGCGTGCGGCAGGAATGCCTCGCCACCATGGGCGAGGTCGGAAACTCCGATCACGAGCTACAGGTGATTGGTAAGGCCGGCGCCAACCGCTGGCGCGGCAAGCGCCCGAAGGTCCGGGGCGTGGCCATGAACCCGGTCGACCACCCCCTCGGTGGTGGTGAGGGTAAGTCGTCGGGCGGACGGCCACCGGTTTCCCCATGGGGTAAGCCCGAGGGCAAGAAGACGCGCAAACGGAAGAAGAGTTCGAACAAAGACATCGTACGCGGCCGCAGGCGCGGCAAAGCCACGCAGTCGTAGGAGTGATCAATGCCTCGTAGCATAAAGAAGGGCCCGTTCATCAACGACAAGCTGTTGCTCAAGATCGAGGTGATGAACGCGCGTGGGGAGAAGAAGGTGATCAAGACGTGGTCGCGTGCGTCGACGATCTCGCCGGACTTCGTGGGCCACACCCTCGCCGTGCACAACGGCAACAAGTTCATTCCGGTCTATGTCACGGAGAACATGGTGGGCCACAAGTTGGGCGAGTTCTCCCCGACCCGCCTCTTCCGTGGCCACGGTGGCAAGATGTCCGACAAGCGAACCGAGGCGACGCCCAGCACATGAAAGCCCGAGCAGTAGCCCGCTTCGTGGGCATGAGCGCGCGAAAGGTGCGCCTCGTGGTCGACCAGATTCGCGGCAAGAGAGTGAACGACGCCTACGCACTTCTGCAGTTCTCTCCCAAGAGTGCGGCCGAGCCCGTGGGCAAGACGCTGCGCTCCGCCGTGGCGAACGCGCAGGTGAAGTCGCAGGAACAGGGAGCTGGACTCGACGTAGACGACCTCGTCGTGCGCGAAGCCTACGTGAACGAAGGCCCGACGCATCGGCGGTTCAGGGCGGCGGCCCAAGGTCGACCGGCGCCGAGGCGGAAGCGCACGAGCCACATCACCGTGGTCGTCGATCGCAAGGACGCGTAAGGACATGGGACAAAAGACACACCCCATCGGTTTCAGGCTCGGAATCGTTCAGGACTGGAGGTCGCGCTGGTATGCCGAGCGCGATTTCCCGCGGCTGCTCATGGAGGACGAGACGATCCGCAAGTACCTGCGGCGCCGACTCACCCACGCGGCATTGAGCCACGTCGAGATCGAGCGGAAGCCCGGCAAGATCGTCGTCACGCTGCACACCGCCCGTCCGGGCGTCGTGATCGGCAAGCGAGGAGCAGAGGTCGATAAGCTCCGCGATGAGCTCGGGGTGCTCACGAAGTCTGGGATTTCGGTGAACGTCGAGGAGATCAAGCGGCCCGAGATCAACGCCTACCTGGTGGCCGAGAACGTCGCCCATCAGCTGCGGCAGCGCATCTCGTTCCGGCGGGCCATGAAGCGCGCGGTGCAGTCGGCCATCCGCGCGGGTGCGGAAGGCATCAAGATTCGCGCTTCCGGTCGCCTCGGCGGTGCAGAGATCGCACGGACCGAGCAGTACAACGAGGGTCGGGTCCCGCTGCACACGCTGCGCGCGGACATCGACTATGCGCAGGTGACGGCGTTCACCACCTACGGGTGCGTGGGCGTGAAGTGCTGGATCTTCAAGGGCGAAGTGATCGAAGAGCGGCGGGGCAAGACCTACTCTACGGGTGCCTGACAGGAATCTGAACGATGCTCGCACCAAAGCGCGTAAAGCACCGCAAGACCTTCAAGGGCCGCATGCGTGGCGCGGCCACGCGGGGCAACAAGGTGTCTTTCGGGGAATACGGCCTGCAGGCCATGGAGCCCGCATGGGTCTCGAACCGGCAGATCGAGTCGGCGCGCGTCGCGATCACACGTCACATCAAGCGCGGGGGCAAGGTCTGGATTCGCCTCTTCCCCGACAAGCCGATCACGAGCAAGCCTGCCGAGACCCGCATGGGTAAGGGAAAGGGCAACCCGGAGGGCTGGGTGGCCGTCGTGAAGCCGGGCCGCATCATGTTTGAGCTCGAGGGTGTGACGGAAGAAATCGCACGTCGCGCGATGGAGCTCGGCGCGGCCAAGCTGCCGATCAAGTGCCGGTTCGTGGACCGCGAGAAGCAGCTATGATCGGATCAAACGGAGAACATGGAGCGAGTGGTCGATGAAGGCTGACGAGATTCGCGAATTCGACGAGGTCGAGATGTCGGCTCGTCTCAAGGAGCTGAGGGAGGAGCGGTTCAAGCTCCGCTTCAAGGCCTCTATGATGGAGCTCGAAAACCCCGGGACCCTGCGGCGCGTGCGGCGTGACATCGCGCGCCTCAGGACGATCCTTCGCGAGCGCGAGCTCGCCAAGAACGCGTGAGAAGCGAGGACATGAGCGAGAAAGAGAACGACTCCGGAACGGAGTCCGAGCGCAACAAGCGCAAGGTGCGGGTGGGCGTCGTCGTGAGCGACAAACCCGATAAGACAGTCATCGTGACGATCGAGCGGCGGCTCGCCCATCCCCTTTATGGCAAGGGTGTCGCCCAGACGAAGAGGTACTACGCGCACGACGAGAAGAACGAGTACAAGGTCGGTGACACCGTGCGGATTACTGAGACCCGTCCGTTGTCCAAGCTGAAGCGCTGGCGCGTGATCGGCTTGGTCGAGCGGCCGGTCTAGGAAGACAACGATGATTCAACAAGAATCGGTAGTTCGGATCGCGGATAACACGGGGGCGAGGTCGGCGCTCTGCATCAGAGTGCTCGGCGGCTCCGCGCGGCGGTACGCCGGCGTGGGAGACGTGATCGTCGCCACGGTGAAAGATGCTATCCCGCATGGAGCCGTCAAGAAAGGCGACGTCGTCAAGGCGGTTATCGTGCGCACCAGGAAGGAAACGAGACGGAAGGACGGTACCTACATCCGCTTCGATGACAACGCGGCGGTGATCATCGACGCCGCGGGTGAGCCGCGCGGAACCCGCATCTTCGGGCCGGTCGGCAGAGAGCTCCGGGAGAAGAAGTACATGAAGATCGTGTCGCTCGCGCCGGAGGTGCTCTGATGGGCACTCTCAAGCGTCGCATCATGAAGGGCGACAGGGTCAGGATCATCCGCGGCAACTATCGAGACATGGAAGGCTCGGTGCTCGAGGTGCTCAAGGGTGAGAACCGTGTTCGCGTGGATGGCGTCAACCTGCGCAAGCGTCACACCAAGCCCACGCAGGCAGATCCCGATGGCGGCATCATCTCCATGATTGCGCCCATCCACATCTCGAACGTTATGCTCATCGACGCGGCTGCCGAGAAGGCCAGCCGCGTTCGCACGCGCGTCGAGGAAGACGGGACGAAGGAGCGCGTCGCAGTGAAGAGTGGAAACCCGATTCCCAAGCCCAAGTAGCACGGACGGCATACGGCGAATACGATGGAACCTAGACTGAAGGGCCACTACCAACGGCACGTGCAGCCGAAGCTCCGAGAGGAGTTCGGCTTTACGAATCCGCATCAGCTCCCGCGGCTCGTGAAGGTCGTGTTGAACGTGGGCATCGGTGACGGGGCGAAGGACCAGAAGCTCCTGGAGAGCGTGGTCGACGAGATGACGATAATCTCCGGCCAGAAGGCTCTGGTGAATCGCGCTCGGATGGCTATCGCGAACTTCAACCTCCGCGAGGGAGCCCCGATCGGTGTCTCGGTCACACTCCGGCGAAACAAGATGTGGTACTTCCTCGATCGGCTCGTGAGCACGGCGATTCCCCGGGTGCGCGACTTCCGGGGACTGCAGACCCGTTCCTTCGATGGCCGGGGGAACTTCACGATGGGCATTCGCGAGCAGATCATTTTCCCAGAGATCAACTACGACAAGGTCCGTAGGATCCACGGGATGGACATCACCATCGTGACGTCGACAAACAAGGACGATGAAGCGCTCGCTTTGCTCCGCGAGTTGGGATTCCCCTTCCGCGGACACGTGCCGGTGCAAGTCGGCGCGAGCGCATAGGAGACAGATTTCGGAATGGCAAAGAAGGCCCTGATCGAGAAGTCGAAGCGTGAGCCGAAGTTCGCCGTACGCAAGCGGAATCGGTGTCAGCGGTGCGGAAGGCCGCGCGCGTTTCTCCGGAAGTTCGGCATGTGCCGGATCTGCTTCCGGGAATTGGCACTCAAAGGTGAGATCCCCGGCGTGCGCAAGTCGAGCTGGTAGGAGAATACAGACATGATGACAGACCCGATCGCCGACATGCTCACCCGCATTCGGAACGCGTGCTCCGCGGCCCACAAGTGGGTGGACATGCCTGTGTCCACGAAGAAGATCGAGATCGCGCGCCTGCTCGAGGAGAGCCGCTTCGTCCACACCCACAAGGTGCTGGAAGACGGTCACTTCGGCGTGCTGCGGATCTACCTGAAGTATCACGATGGTAAGCCGGTGATCCGGCACCTCGAGCGTGTTTCTCGCCCGGGACGGCGTCAGTACGTGGCCAAAGACGAGATTCCGAGAGTGCGGAACGGTCTCGGCATGGCGATCCTCTCGACGTCCTCCGGCGTGCTTTCGGACCGTACGGCCCGCGAGCGCGGTGTGGGCGGCGAGCTTCTAGCGCTCGTTTGGTAGCCTGAGGAAAGAGAAAGAAGAATGTCTCGTATAGGCAGATTGCCCGTCCCGATCCTCAAGGGGGTCCAGGTCGAGCAAACGGATGGAACGCTGAAGGTGAAGGGGCCCAAGGGCGAGCTCACACTCGCGGTGCACCCCGATCTGAAAGTCGTTCTCGAAGACGAGCAGGTTCGCGTGGAGCGCTTCTCAGACGAGAAGGACTACCGCGCGCTGCACGGACTCACGCGGGCACTCATCGCGAACATGGTCCACGGCGTCACGAGCGGATTCTCGAAGACGCTCGAGATCGTCGGGGTGGGGTACAAGGCCGATGCCAAGGGCAAGGCGGTCACGTTGAACCTCGGCTACAGCCATCAGATCAGCTACCAGCCCGCCGCGGGTATCAAAGTCGAGTGCCCGAATCCGACGACCATCGTGGTGTCTGGGATGGATAAGCAACAGGTGGGACAGGCGGCTGCGGAGCTTCGGAGCTTCCGTCCCCCCGAGCCATACAAGGGCAAGGGAATCCGCTATCAGGGTGAGCACATTCGCAGGAAGGCGGGCAAGACCGCCGGGGGCGCTTAGTCGATGATCAAGAGAAGCCAGTTGAGGAAGAGCCGCGCGCTTCAGCGTCAGCGGCGTCACCTCCGAATTCGGAACAAGGTCCGGGGCACCGCCGAGCGGCCGCGCCTCGTGGTCTTCCGATCGTTGAAGAACATCGAAGGACAGGTCGTCGACGACGACGCTGGCCGCACGGTCCTCGGGGTGTCGACGCTCGCGCCGGACCTCAGAGATTTCACCGGCGAGGGGAAGAACCCCCGCGTCGAACAGTCGTTTGCCGCGGGTAAGTTGCTTGCTGAGCGGGCGAAGGCGCAGGGAATCGAGGCCGTGGTATTCGACCGCGGCGGCTACAAGTACCACGGTCGTGTGAAGGCGTTCGCCGACGGCGCCCGGGAAGGAGGGCTGCAGTTTTGATGAACAACAAGGAGTCGAAGAAGAAGAGGCCGCCCCGGAAACACGAGTCGGAGCTGCTCGAGAACGTCATCTTCATCAACCGCGTGGCAAAGGTCGTGAAGGGTGGCCGCCGGTTCTCGTTTTCGGCGCTCGTGTCCGTGGGGGACCAGAAGGGCAACGTGGGCATCGCACTGGCGAAGGCGAACGAGGTGTCCGAGGCGATCCGAAAGGGCTTCGAGCGCGCGCGTCGTCAGATGGTGAAGATCCCCGTCCAGAACGGGACGCTTCCGCACGACATCGTTGGGAAATGGGGCGCGGGTAAGGTTCTCATGCGTCCCGCGTCTCCCGGAACCGGGGTGATCGCCGGGGGCGCCGTGCGCGCGGTACTCGACGCTTGCGGCGTGCGCGACGTCCTCACGAAGAGCTTGGGGTCCAACAACCCGATCAATGTGGCCCGCGCCACGATGGATGGCCTGACACGGCTGGTGACCGCCGAGCAGGTGGCCGAGGAGCGCGGCTTCCCGATCGAGAATGCAGGAGCGCGTCGTGGCTAAGGCGAAGAAGTCCAAGAAGCTCAAGATCACCCAGGTCCGTAGTGAGTCGGGGCGGCAGGAGAAGCACCGCCGCACGCTGCGCGCCCTCGGGCTCAGGCATTACCAACACAGCGTGGTGCAGGAGGACTCGCCCACGCTTCAGGGAATGATCCGGAAGGTCTCGTTCATGCTGGACGTTCAGGAAGTCGAGGAGTAGGGATGGCTAGTCTCCATGATTTGAGCCCGACCCCCGGTTCGCGTAAGCGTCGGAAGCGGATCGGGCGTGGGCAGGGCTCCGGCCACGGAGGGACCTCCACCCGGGGCCACAAGGGCCTGAAGGCCCGGACCGGCGGTAAGGTCCACCCTCGGCGGGAGGGCGGTCAGACGTCCCTCATCCGCCGGATCCCGAAGCGTGGCTTCACGAATATCTCCCGCGTCGAGTATCAGGTGGTCAACGTGCGCGACCTTGGGCGCGTCGAGGGCGATGTGTCGCCCGAGGCCCTGAAGGCTGCGGGCCTGATCGGGACGATGAACAAGCCCGTGAAGGTGCTCGGAGTGGGGGAGGTCGCGCGGGCCGCGTCGGTCACCGCGCACGCGTTCAGTAAGTCAGCGCGCGCCAAGATCGAGGCCGCGGGCGGCTCGGTGAACGTGATCGGGTCCGAGGCCGCAGCGTCGTAGTCATGGCCTCGAATCCCGTAGCGAACCTGTTCCGTGTTCCGGAGCTGAAGAGCAAGATCCTCTTCACGCTGGGGGTTCTGCTCCTCTACCGCACGGGCGCGCACATCACCGTGCCGGGGCTTGATGTCGGCATCTTGCGGCAGACCTTCGGCGCGCTGCAGGGCACGTTCTTCGGCATCTACGACATGTTCGTGGGTGGGGGCCTGTCGCGCGCGACCATCTTCGCGCTCGGCATCATGCCGTATATCTCGGCGAGCATCATGTTTCAGCTGCTCGCGGCGGTCTTCCCCACCATCGAGAAGCTCCAGAAGGAAGGGGAGGACGGGCGCAAGAAGCTGACGCAATGGACGCGCTACGCCACGATCGCCTTGGCCTTCGTCCAGGGGTATGGATACGCCGCCTTCCTCCAATCGATTCCCGGGGCGGTGCGCATCCCGGGCTTCGTCTTCACGGCCACTACGGTGATCGCGCTCACGGTCGGCGCGATGTTCGTCATGTGGCTGGGCGAGCAGATCACCGAGCGGGGCATCGGCAACGGCATGTCTCTCCTGATCTTCTTCTCGATCATCGAGTCTTTCCCCGCAGCGGTGGGTCGGACCTGGGAGTCTTTCTTGCTCGGCGAGATCGGCATCTTCGCCTTGCTGGCGCTGGTCGCGGTCATCGTCGGTGTCTGCGCGGGCGTGGTCGCCATGACCATGGCCGCCCGTAAGATTCCGGTGCAGATCCCTCGAAAAGTCGTGGGGCGCGGCCGCATTCGAGAAGGTCAGAAGAGCTTCGTGCCGCTGCGCATCAACTCCTCGGGCGTGATGCCGATCATCTTCGCTCAGTCGTTCATCGTGATCCCTGGGACCTTGGGCGCGTTCATGGATCTCGGGCCGTTTTCGACTCTGGTGGAGCTCTTCCAGCCACAGACGATGACGTACTACTTCACATACGGCTTCCTCATCCTCTTCTTCACCTACTTCTACACGGCGATCATCTTCAATCCGGTGGACCTGGCTGAGAACCTGAAGAAGCAGGGAGCCTTCATCCCGGGCGTGAAGCCCGGGGCGCGCACCGCCGAGTACATCGACCGGGTCCTGACGCGTGTGACGCTCCCCGGGTCGATCTATCTCGCACTCATCGCGCTCCTGCCGTTCTTCATCTTCGACCTCTTCAACATCCAGACGTTCTTCTTCGGGGGCACGAGCCTCTTGATCGTCGTCGGCGTCGGCCTGGACACGGTCCAGCAAGCGCAGCAGTTGCTCCTGCTTCGCCACTACGACGGCTTCATGAAGAAGGGACGGGTCAAGATGCGCGGCCGCACGCGCTACATGTAGATGGTCCGGGTTTAGGATGGTCCTCATCCTGCTCGGCCCTCCCGGTGTCGGGAAGGGGACTCAAGCGGTCCGGCTGGCCGACGACCTCGGTGGGGCCCACGTATCGACGGGAGACCTCCTGCGCGCCGCGAGGCGTGACGGCACGGAGCTCGGGGCCCGCGCGCAGAAGTACATGGATGCGGGAGAGCTGGTGCCGGACCAGCTCATTCTGGATCTCGTGCGGGAGCATCTGGCGGGAATCGACCCGGGCGCTCACGTCCTCTTCGACGGCTTTCCGCGCACCACCACGCAGGCCACCGGGCTGAGCGAGGTCCTGGAGCGCTCGGGACGACGAGTCGATCGGGTGGTGCTGTTCGAAGCCCCCGACGAGACGATCGTCAAGCGTCTGAGCGGGCGCCGCAGCTGCCCCGAATGCGGTGCGGTCTACAACACGTTCTTCAGCCCCTCGCGCGTGGAAGGCAAGTGCGACCGCTGCGGGGGCTCGCTCGTGCAACGTCCGGATGACGCGCCCGCCACCGTCCAGCGGAGGCTGGAGGTCTACCGGGATCAGACCGCGCCGCTCGTTTCGTTCTATGAGCAGGCCGGGGCGCCCTTCGAGCGCATCCGCGCGGATCGCTCCGTGGATGACGTCTACGCCGACTTCCGCAGCGCGATGGAGGTGGCCGGGTGATCCACCTGCGCACGGCCGAAGAGATGAATGTCATTGCCCGCGGCGGGGCGATCATCGCAGGCCTGCTCGAGGAGCTACCGTCCCAGATCCGTCCGGGCTTGTCGACTGCGGCGCTGGACGCCTTCTGCGAGCGCTACATCGTATCGCACGAGGGGGCGGTCCCTGCGTTCAAGGGCCTCTATGGGTTCGCCGGCAGCGTGTGCGTCTCGTTGAACGAAGAGGTCGTGCACGGTATTCCGAGCTCGAAGCGGGTGCTCGCCGAGGGCGACATCGTCTCGGTGGATGTGGGCGTGCGTCTCGACGGCTGGTGCTCCGACTCGGCGTGGACGTTCCCGGTCGGCCAGGTGAGCCAAGAAGCCAGGTCGCTCCTAGACGTCACGGAGCGCGCGCTGGGGGCGGCGGTCGAAGCCGCTCTGCCCGGCCGCCACGTAGGGGACATCGGGGCCGCGGTCGTCCGTACCGTCGAAGGCGCGGGGTATGGGATCATCCGTGAGCTCGTGGGTCATGGAATCGGGCGCGACGTCCACGAGGAGCCCCAGGTGCCTAATGTGGGCCGCCCGGGACACGGGCCGCTTCTGCGGGAGGGCATGGTCCTGGCCATCGAGCCGATGCTGGCGGCCGGCTCGCCAGGCATTCGCACCCTCCGGGACGGTTGGACCGTGGTGACCGCCGACGGCTCGCTCTCCGCCCATTTCGAGCATACGATCGGCATCACCGCCCGTCGTCCCAGGGTCCTCACGGCCCTCGGCCAGACGGTCGGGATGGAGTCGGGGGGGTGGGTTCTTGAAGCCGCACCCAACGCTGGTTAGACTATCCAGCTCTGCAATAACCGGGCGCCGGGGGTCGATGTGAAGGTCAGAAGCAGCGTCAAGCCGTTGTGCGAGCACTGCAAGGTCGTTCGCCGTAAGGGCGTCGTCCGCATCATCTGCTCGCGTAACCCGAAGCACAAACAGCGTCAGGGCTGAGGTCTAAAACATGGCACGCATCGCCGGAGTCGACCTCCCCCGGGGCAAGAGAATCGTGATTGCCCTGACCTATATCTACGGGATCGGGCGCACGCGCGCGCGGCAGATCGTCGCGGCGTGCGGCGTCAGCCCGGACCGCCGGACGCAGGACCTGGACGACGACGATGTCGCCCGGCTGCGGCGGCAGATCGAAAGCAATTTCAAGGTGGAAGGCGCGCTCCGTACCGAGACGTCGATGAACATCAAGCGATTGATCGACATCGGCTGCTACCGGGGCCTCCGACACCGGAAGGGGCTGCCGGTACGGGGCCAGCGTACGCATACGAACGCGCGCACTCACAAGGGCTCGCGTCGTCCCATCGCAGGCAAGAAGAAAGCAACCAAGAAGTAGCGCACGGACCAAAGGAATCGATCGACTGTGGTGACTCGAACCAAGAAAGCCAAGCGGGTCGTGGAGGCTGAGGGCGTCGCGTACGTGAAGGCGACCTTCAACAACACGATCATCACGATCGCGGACCATGCCGGTAACGCCATCGTGTGGTCGAGTTCCGGCAAGGCCGGGTTCAAGGGCTCGAAGAAGTCGACGCCCTTCGCGGCCACTGTGGCCGCCGAGCAGGCCGGCCGCGAGGCTGTGAGCCTCGGGATGAGGCGCGTGGACGTGCGCGTGCAGGGCCCCGGGTCGGGTCGCGAGTCGGCGATCCAGGCGCTCGCAGCGGCGGGTCTCTTCATCAAATCGATTCAGGACGTGACGCCGCTGCCCCACAACGGCTGCCGCCCTCCCAAGAAGCGCCGCGTCTAGCCCCCTAGGATCACCGAATACATGGCTCGCTATACCGGACCCGTCTGCAAGCTCTGTCGCCGTGAAGGACAGAAGCTTTTCTTGAAGGGTCAGAAGTGCTACACGGAGAAGTGCCCCGTCGATCGTCGCGCGTATCCGCCGGGACAGCACGGTCCCGCGCAGGAGCGTCGGCGCAAGCAGTCCGACTACGCCGTCCAGCTCCGCGAGAAGCAGAAGGTCAAGCGCATCTACGGCGTGCAGGAGAAGCAGTTCCGGAACGCTTTCGAGCGCGCCACCAACATGCCCGGCATCACCGGATCCAACCTCCTCATCGCGCTCGAGTCGCGGCTGGACAACATGGTGTTCCGCATGGGCTTCGCGTCCAGCAGAAACCAGGCTCGGCAGTTGGTGCGGCATCGCCACGTAGAGGTGAATGGCGGGATCGTCGACGTGCCTTCGTACCATGTGGGTCCCGGCGACGAGATTGCCGTGAAGCCGGACTCGAAGGCCCTATTGCTGGTTCAGGCTTCGCTGGAGGCCCGTACGCGCCCGCCGCTGATGGATTGGCTGGCGCTGGATGAGAAGGCGCGCGTCGGCAGGATGGTGAGGGTGCCTACGCGGAGTGACATCCCGCTCCCGGTGCAGGAACAGCTCATCGTCGAGCTTTACTCGAAGTAACGAGCGCCGCCACCCCATGGGGTTCGGCGTCAACGGTGTACTCAGGAGGACATTGTGGATCTAGATCTGACCGGGCTCGTGCTGCCGGAGCGTGTCGAAGCTGTCGATGCACGGCCAGGGACGCGTTCGGCCCAATTCCTGATCGAGCCCCTCGAGCGGGGCTTCGGTCACACCTTGGGCAACTCGGTTCGCCGCGTGCTGCTGTCCTCACTGCGGGGCGCGGCGGTTTGGGCGTTCCGCGTGGACGGCGTCGTTCACGAGCACCAGACCATCCAGGGTGTCGTCGAGGACGTGCATCAGGTCATCCAGAACCTGAAGGCGCTCGTGATCACGTTGGACAGCGACGTCGATGAGGTGGTGCTGGAACTGCGTGTGGACGAGTCCGGACCGGTGACCGCAGCGCACATTCATGCGGGTGCCGGTGCGACCGTCATCGATCCCGATCACCACCTGTTCACGCTCCAGGACGACCGTCCGCTCACCATGGAGCTGCACGTGAACAAGGGCCGGGGCTTCGTCCTCGCGGACGCGCACCCGATCCCGCGAGGCGCGCCTGTGGACCTGGTTCGCATCGACTCGATCTACAATCCGGTGCGTCGCGCGAACTTCTCCGTGGAGGAGACGCGCGTCGGCCAGCGTACGGACTTCGACCGTCTCACGCTCCATGTGGAGACCGATGGCTCGGTCGACCCGCAGTCGGCGGTGGCGTACGCGGCCGGGCTCGTTCGCAAGCACCTTGAGTACATGCTCTACTTCGGCGTGGGTGGCATTCCCGAGGTTGCGCCGGCCGGAGCGGTGGCGGTGCCCGAGCGCCTTCAGGATCTCTTCGAGCGTCCCATCGAGGACCTGGCAGAGCTCTCCGTGCGCTCGCGCAACTCGCTCCAGAAAGAGAACATCCGCATCCTCGGAGATCTGGTGCAGCGGTCCGAGGACGAGATGCTCCAGATCGAGAACTTCGGCAAGAAGTCGCTGAAAGAGATCTCCGACTTCCTCGAGGAGCACGGGCTCCGGTTCGGCATGCAGCTCGAGCGGGGTGACGACGGCCGCCTGTTCTTCGTGGAGCAGGAAGCCGAGGCTGCAGCCGGCGGGGAGGAGTAGCCGTGCGGCATCGTAATAAAGGTCGAAAGCTTTCCCGTACGTCGACGCATCGGAGGGCGACGCTGCGCAACCTGGCGACGTCGCTGTTCCTCCATGAGCGGATCGAGACGACGACCGCCAAAGCCAAGGAACTGCGTCCGTTCGCCGAGCGCCTCATCACGTTGGCGCGTCGGGGAGACGTTCACGCGAGACGGGTCGCGGGCCGCAAGATCCAGGACCGCGACGTGCTCGGGAAGCTCTTCGACGACATCGCTCCGCGTTATCTGGAGCGGCCGGGGGGGTACACCCGCATCCTGAAGGTGAGGAGGCGACACGGCGACGCCGCCGAGATGTCACTCATCGAGCTCGTTCGTTAGCCCCGACTCGACAGGAAGATCGATATGTCGCGCGTCTGCTATACCTGCGGGAAGTCCCCGGGCTCCGGAAACACGGTGAGCCACGCCAACAACAAGAGCCGGCGTCGTTGGCTGCCGAACTTGCAGCCCGCAAATATCATCGACCTCGAGGGGACGCGGCGGCGCGTGCGGGTGTGCACGCGTTGTCTCTCCGCCGGGAAGATCACCAAGGCCCATCCGGTCAAGGTCGCGGAGAGCTGAGGGACGGGGATCCCATGAGCCGGCCGCGGATCCTCTACGTACTCAGCTCTCTGGCCGCGAACGATCTCGGTGACGAGATCGTCAGCATCCTCAGCCGGCTTTCGCGCTCGGAGTTCGAGCCGCGCGTCGTAGCCCTGGGAGGTCGTGAGGACCTCGTCCGGCGCATCGTCGAGTTGAAGGTCCACACGGACTCGCTCGGCCTCGCCGGACCGATCGGCGTGCTACGCGCGGTGTCCAAGGTGAAGCGGGTGATCGCCAGGGACGGAGCCGGCGTGGTACACGCCTACGGCTCCTGGGGCGGATCTGTGGCGCAGCTCGCGGCTCCCGAGGGGACGCCCGTGGTCCGGTCGGTGACGCATCCGCCGAACCACGAGAAGGACCTGCGCGGCCGCATCCTGAGGTACCTGGAGCGGCGGGCGAGGGGACGCGGGGCGCAGACGCGGTTCGTGGTCCCCAACGAGGGCAGTCGGGGACTCGCGGAACGTGCCTGCGGGGCTCAGGAAGCCCATGTCCGGGTGCTGCCCGGTCCATCGACGTGGCCGATGTGCGCGACCGCGTGCGCCGCACCAGTCGCGAGGAGGCACGCGCCCTCATGGGGCTCGCGCCCGATGAGACCGCTGTTGCGCTGCTGTCGGACTTCGACTCGGGCGCGAGGATGGACCAGATCCTCCAGGGTCTCACGCTTGCTGTGAAGCAGCTGCCGGGACTGCGCGTTCTCTTCGTGGGCTCGGGTCGCCATGAGGGGTCCACCCAGTGGAAGGCGGGCGAGCTGAATCTGGGCGACGCCGTTTCGTTCCTGGGTCGGGGAACGGAAGCAGGGCCCATCTGGGCGGCCGCGGACTTCACGATCGACGCGTCGCCGTGGTCTTCCTGGTCCCGCCCCGCCCTGATCTCGCTCGCGGCCGGCATTCCGACGGTGAAGCGCCAGGAAGGCGTCGGAGGATGGTCGGAGGAGATGGGGGAGAGCCTGCCGATGATCTCCGGGGAGCCCGATCGGTTCGCCGCCGAGGTCGCGAGGCTCGCCAAGGACGCGGCTGTTCGCGCCGAGGTGCTCAAGGTGGGCACCGGCATCGTGCAGACGGTCGACTCCGCGAAGGTCGCTGAGGAACTCGGCCGACTGTACCGGTCGCTCTTGGCCTGAGGGCGGCCGCCGTGGCTCGAGACTGCGTGCTCCGATGAGGATTCTGGTCACCGGAGCGGCTGGGCTGCTCGGTGGGGCACTGGTGGCCGAGGCGCGTGCGCGCGGGCACGAGGTCGTGGGCCTGTCGCGGACGGATCTCGACGTCACCGACGCACCGCTCGTGCGAAGGGTGGTCTCACGACACCGGCCCGATGCCGTGGTCCACTGTGCCGCCTACACGGCGGTGGACCGAGCCGAGTCCGAGCCTGATCTCGCACGCGCGGTAAATCGCGACGGGGCGCGCAACGTGGCCACGGCTGCTGCCGAGTGTGGGGCGGAGCTGCTCTATGTCTCGACCGACTTCGTCTTCGACGGGCAGAAACGGAGTCCGTATGTTCCGAATGACGAGACCGGGCCGCTGTCCGTCTACGGGCAGACCAAGCTCGAGGGGGAGCAGGCGGTGACCGAGGCCCTTCCGGGATCGCTGGTGGTGAGGACGAGCTGGCTGTACGGTGGGCAGAGCGGCTTTGTGCCCGCGATCCTCAGGCGCGCAGCGAAGGGCGAGGGGCTCCGCGTGGTGGGGGACCAGCGGGGTCGGCCGACCTGGGCTCCCGACGGGGCCGCGACGATGCTCGACCTGCTCGAGCGGGGTGCGCATGGCGTCTGGCACGTCGCGGGTGGCGGGGAGTGCACATGGCTCGAACTCGCGCGCGAGGCCGTGCGCCTGCGGGGGCTGGATGTGGAGATCGAGGCGATCTCCAGCCATGATTTCGGATCTCCGGCCCGCCGCCCGGCGTACTCGGTGCTCGACCTGGCGGCGACCGAGGACTTGTTGGGCCGGCGAATGGGCGACTGGAAAGATGCGCTCGCACGCTACATGAGCGGTGACTAGGCTCTTGGGAAGGGAGACCTGACGTTGGCGAGGGTGGAAGACATCGCACGGATACGGGAGGGCCTGCTTGCGGCCGCGGCCGCTGTACGCCCGTTCACGCCGGGAGCCGTGGCGTTCGAGCGCAAGGAAGGGCGCGGGGACCCGGTGACCGCGGCGGATCACGCCGCGGACCTCGTCCTGCGCGAGATCCTACCTCGTCCGGGAGAGGGGTGGCTCTCCGAGGAGTCGGCGGACGACCCCTCGCGGCTGGGTCGGAGCCGCGTATGGGTCGTCGACCCCATCGACGGCACGCGAGAGTTCATCGAAGGGATTCCCGAGTGGTGCGTCTCCATCGGGCTCGT
>SHZR01000014.1 GCA_009692205.1 Gemmatimonadota bacterium
GGCGTGTAGGGACGGCGGGCGAACGGGTAGCTGTTCAATTGGGCGGGCTGCCTGCGTGGTTCGCGATGGATGCTGCGGCCGCACACGCGAACCTGCTCTTACTGCTGGCCACTCAGGACTACCTGGAGCTACCGCAGGTCGGCAGCGCGCCGATCCCGCTCAGGTCGGAGACGGTGAGGAGCGTGGCGGTGTGGGAGGGATGAGCGCGGCGAGTCCTGAGCGCGATCGGCTGCTCGACCGCAGGATTTCGGCCGCGGACGACGGAGCCCCAACCACCACGAAATGAGTCCCGTGGCTGACTTATGGCTGACTCGCCCCACAATGAGAAAACGGCCCAAGGCCGGAAAGCCTTGAGCCGCTTAGTGCCCCGCCAGGGACTCGAACCCCGAACCTATTGATTAAGAGTCAATTGCTCTAGCCAGTTGAGCTAGCGAGGCGTCGCGCCGGAGACCGAAGGAGGCTCCGACGAGAGAGGAGAAAGCTACGGCGGCGACGGCGAGGGTCAACCTCCCGGTCCGCGCCGTCTCCGCTGCCGCTCGAGCGCCTCGATCCGCGCGCCGTGGTCGAACTGGACGGTGCCGAAGTCCACCGCGAATCGATCGAACCGGATGTGTACGCCTCCGAGGTCGCGCTCGAGGCTGTCGAAACGCGCCTCCATCCCGTCGAAACGCACCTCCATCCCATCGAAACGCGCTTCCATCCCGTCGAAACGCCGCTCGTGTGCGTCGAAACGGGCTCGGGTCTCGGCCTGAAAGCGGTCGAGGCGCTCGTTGACCGCCACGACGCCTTCGGCGACGCGGCGAAGGTCGTCGCGCATCGACTCCCACAGCACCTCCGAGCGCGTGAGCCGGGCGTCCATGGCCGCAAATGCCGCGTCCATCCTCGCAAAGCGCGTCGCGAGGAAGTCCATGAGGGTTGTGTATTCGTCCGAGGTCATCGGGTACCGGCGGCGGAGAGCGAGGAGGGAAATTGGGTGATCGGCCGGGACGGTGCCATGTCTCGTTGCGCCGACAACGATTGCACAACGGGCGGCCTGGTTGTGCCCCTGAGCGCCGACGCTCACCTTCCCATGCGAGCGTCCAACGGACCGAGCGCAGACCATGGCCCTGACCGTCCCCGTCCCGACTGCGATCGCACGGCGCCTCGGCGTGACGGTGACCGTCGCGATCGCTGTGGTGCTGGGCAGTCTCTGGGACCAGGCGCGCGCCGTCGGCAATCCACCCGCCGTGGACGACGCGCAGTTCCGCGGCTCCGAGACCGTCCCCTACAACAGCAGGTTCACGTTCACGCGCATCCGCTACGACACGCCGCGAGGCTCGCGTGGGGGATTCCGCGGAGGCTTCGGGGGCTCGGCCTGGGCGCACGACTACCCGATGGCCGACCTCAACATGCAGATCATGTTGAATGAGTTCACGGGAGTGAACGCGAACACGGACGGGAGCAACGTCTTCGAGCTCGAGAACCGCGAGATCTTCCGCAACCCGATCCTGTACATCTCCGAGCCGGGCACCTGGGGACTCACCGAGGATGGAGCGGTCAACCTGCGGGAGCATCTGCTCAAGGGCGGCTTCCTCATCTTCGATGACTTCGAAGAAGACCAGTGGTACAACATGGCCGAGCAGCTCGCGCAGGCGCTCCCGGAAGGCCAGTGGGTCGAAATCGACGAGACGCATGACATCTTCGACACGTTCTTCTACGTCGAGAACATCTACGTCCCGCATCCACTCGTGAGGGTGACTCCGAGCTATCGGGTGATCTTCGAGGACAACGACCCCGAGAAGCGCATCATGGTGCTCGCCAACCACAACTCGGACCTGGCCGAGTACTGGGAGTACGCCGCCCAGGGCTACTTCGCGGTCGACCCGACGAACGACGCGTTCCGGCTGGGCATCAACTACATCGTCTACGGCCTGACGCACTGAGGGCGCCGTGAACGATCGCCGGTTCGAGCTCGTGCGAGGGTGAGCGCCCGAGGCTAGGTTGCGTTGCAGCACATGGGATCCTGTCCGCCACATGCGGGCCTTAGGGAGAACGTTATGCGCCGTGCCCTCGTCGCGTTGCTCCTCGCGGTCTCGCTGCTGCCTCGAGGCGCGGCGCCGCAGGCCCTCACCAGCCTCTCGTCCCTTCGCGTCCGCTATAACACGCAGAAGGCGACGGTGCGACCCGAGGGAGCGCTCCGCGAAGAGATCGATCAGCTCGACCGGGAGATCGCCGACGCGACGCGCCTGGGTCACACGGGCGACGTGCGGCGCCTTCTCGCCAAGGGACCGGTGCTCCTCGCAGGCCGCCCCTGGACGGACTCGCTCGAGTACTCGACGTCCCTGGTGGTGCGCTCGGATCGAGTGGTCGTCGACCCCGCGCGGCCATGGCTGGTCCGGCTCGAGCAGATCTACCGTCCCGCCGTCTCGCTGGACGGGCCGCTTTCCGCGCACGTGGAGATCCGACGGCCCCCCGCGCCTCGAGGGAACGGCGCGTCAGCTCCGGCCGCAGTCACGATCAAGGACCTAGGCAGCTTCGAGGGCGTTGGGCGCGACCTGCGCGAGTCGCCTCACCCCATGGACCTGGATCTCACCGGCGTCCCGGACGGCACTTACCAGTTGGCCGTCGTCGTCCAACAGGCGGGTCACTCGGTGGGCGCAGCGGCCCTCACGATCGCTGTTCGGTCTGGCCTGGACGCGCTGGTCGCGCGCCTCGAGCACGGCGCGGCCTCCGCCCCCGAGTCGGTGCGCGCGGACATCCTGTACCCGGTCGACCGCATGCGGCAGGTCAACCGCGGGCGGCTCGAACTGCGCACCTTCGATCCGGCCCGGGACTTCGCCGCGGCAGAGGAGATATTGGCTGCCAGCGCCTCCGGGCACGATCCGTTCGACGGCAGGACCGGCGACTTCAAGCGCCACTACCTGCTCGAGTCCGCAGGCGAGATCATGCCGTATCGCATGTACGTGCCGACGGAGTACGACCCGTCGCGACCCATCGCTCTCATCGTGGCCCTGCACGGTCTCGGGGGGACGGAGGACTCGTTCTTCACGGGCTACGACGGCCTAGTCCCGCTGCTGGCCGAGGAGCGGGGCTACCTCGTCGCCGCGCCACTCGGATACCGGGTGGACGGCTCGTACGGCTGGGGCCTCGCCAACCTTCCCGCGGATCCGACGACGCGTCAGGTCCAAGCGCGCAGCGAGGAGGACGTGATGCAGGTGCTCGAGCGCGTGCGCGAGCAGTACAACGTCGATCCCCGCCGCATCTATCTGATGGGACACTCGATGGGCGCCATCGGCACGTGGCGCATCGCGCCGAAGTATCCCGACCTCTGGGCCGCGCTCGGCGCGTTCGCGGGTGCGGGCCAGCCAGCCACGCTCGAGCGCATCGCCGGTGTGCCGCAGTTCGTCGTGCACGGCGACGCGGACCCCACCGTCAACGTGGCGGGCTCGCGGGGCATGGTCGCCCGCATGCGTGAGCTCGGCGTGACGTTCGAGTACATCGAGGTGCCCGGTGGCGGACACAGCGACGTGGTGGCGCCCAACCTCGCGGGGATGTTCGACTTCTTCGACGCGCATCGGAAGTAGGCCGTCCCGAGGCCCCATCGGGCTGAGGCGCCGGCCGTCGCGATCTCACGCCGTGGGATCGAACGTATACCCCAGGTAGGTGAGCAGCAGGATGTACGCGCGCGCGCCGAAGGTGAGGTAGGTCCACAACTTGCTCGGGCGCGCATCCGCGCTCTTCGGCCGATCCAGGAACGGCACGCACAGCAGCACGAGCCCCACCAGGCCGAATGCCGCGATCCCGATCACGTCACCCTCCACGCCGAGGATGGGCGCGGGCGCGAACGCGTCGGCCTTCTCGCCTAGGTGCGCTGGGACGAACGCGGCCGCAGCGGCGGCCGGCGCGAACCTGTGCAGCCCGGGGGCGTGACACGTGACGCACTGGACCTCGGCGAGCGCCGAGGAGTCGGACATGAGATGGACCTGGTGCCCCTGCGTGGCCGCAATCGCCTCCCAGCTCTCGCTGGCATCCTCCTGGATGTGGCAGCGCGCGCAGACTTCCGTCGCCGCGGGCGCGTGCTCGCCGATCTCCTCGGGACGCTCCGCCACCCATAGGTAGAGCTGTCTCATGCTGGCGGTGAGGGGCTGGTTGTGGCAGTCGTGGCACTCGAGCTGATTGTGCTCGCTCTCGGTGAACTTCACGAACGCCGGACCCATCACGTGGCAGCCCGTGCAGAACCCGTTGTCGTGCTGCACGTAGTTCCAGCCCATGAAGCCGGCAGTGCCGACGACGATCACGAACGCGGCACCGACGCCCCCCGTCCAAGCGTAGACGATGCGCGGGCGCGTCCGCACCCAAGCGATCAGCGAATAGGAGCAGACCCAACCTCCGGGCCAAGGCCCGCCGGGCTCCGGGCGGTGGGGCAACATGCCCCCCCACCGCTCCGGGCTTTGCGGGAAGTCGTGTCCCACCAATACTGTGCTGGGTTGGGTCCCGTGATGGGAGGCCTCGAGTCGATGCTCCGGTACAAAGCTGATCTCAAGACGCTGTTGTGGATGTTGCTCACCACGACGCTGCTGGTGGCGCTCTGGCGGGCCCCCGCGTTTTCCTGGTGGCTCTACGCTCCGTTTCTGTATTTCTCGATCGCTGCCTCGATCATGGCGCACAATCACAACCACGTGAGGACGTGGAAGGGCAACTTCCTGAACCACGCCACGGACATGTGGATCACGCTGTTCTACGGCTATCCGCTGTTCGCCTGGATCCCGACACACAACCAGAACCACCACAGGTACAACAACACGAAGCCGGACCACACGCACACGTGGAGGTTCTGGGAGGCGAACAGCCTGCTGACCCTATTGGCCTACCCGGCGATCAGCGCGTTCTATCAGCAGCCCGCCATCGGTGGGTACCTGAAGTCGTTGTATTCGCGCAACCGCTCTCAGTTCTATGTCGGAGTCGCGCAGATCGTGTGCCTCGTCGCCTGGGTCGCCGCGGCGCTCCTCTTGGATTGGCGAAAGGCGCTCCTCTACGTGGTGATTCCCCAACAGGTCTCACTGATCACGGTGCTCGTCTTCAACTACATCCAGCACGTGCACGCGGACGAAGAAGATGAGTGGAATCACTCGAGGAACATCACGGGTCCGGTGCTGAACTTCCTCATGTTCAACAACGGCTACCACACGGTGCACCACATCACGCCGGGCCTCCACTGGAGTCTCACGCCCGCCGAGCATCGCAAGGTCGCGCACAGGATCGATCCGGCTCTGAACGAGCCATCCATACTCTGGTACTTGGTGCGCACGTACTTGCTGGCGCCGTTCGTGCCTTCTCTGCGGCACGAGTCGATGAGAGTCGCGCGGCAGACACGCGGACGAGAACCCGCCGCTAGCTGATCGGACGCAGCGTCCACTCCACGTTGGCGGGTAGTTCGCCGTCGAACGCGCCGATGTCGAAGCGCATCGGAACGGTCCCCGTCCCCCGCATGGTGCCGGGGCTCAAGGCGAGGGGCAGTCCGGTCAGGTCGACGTTGATGGACATGGACGGCTGACTGGTCGCGCTGTCGGTGACATTTTGCGCATCCGAGTTCGGGCAGCGAGACGTTATGGTCGTCGTCGTTTCTGTCGTCTCGGTCGGCTCGGTCGCTCCGGCACCCACCAGGAGATGATGGGTGCGGAGGTCGCCGCTGATCTCCCACCGCACCTGAGCCATTTGTATGCCAGGCGAATTGTGGTTCGTGGCGTTCGTCGATCCGGATCCACGCGAGACAATCACGCCGCGCACGCCGTCCTCGCCGATCGCGCAGGCCACGGGACGATTGAGTTCCCTTCGGAACTCCGATGTCCCGGAGAAGGTGAGTGGCTGCGCGAGCCCGCGCGGAGACCCGAGCGTCGGCACGAGCTGCCAGGCAGGCCCCATCGCGGCGCCCACCGCGGGCGTTCCGTACGTGATCGGCACCGACGCCGTGTACCTCGCCGAGTAGTTCTCCGTCCACGAGCCCATTTCGGAGGTGCCGGACTCCGACCCGGATGCGGTCACGACCAATTCGGCGACCCAGCCGTCACCCGCCTCCCAGGGAGCGCTGTTCGTGGCGGTGCCCATCGCCCCTAGCTGCTGGATCGCCAACGCGATCTGGTCGGGAGGGACGCCCATCCCTTGGAGCTGGGCCGTCGTCCACGACGACCACGGTCTTCCCCTCCAGGTCCAGTGGGCCCTGCTCGTCCCGGTACAGGCGCTCGCGACGTTCGAGCTCGATGCGCTCTCTCTCCACGACGTCGCGCACGATCTCGGTCCCGATGCCTAGCGCCCGCAGGTGGTCCTCGTTCAGGACCACGACATCGCCCGTCGCGATGGCGCCGAACGCGATCTCGGGCTGCCAGGGCACACCCAGCTTGCGCACGAGCAACACATCCAGCGGGGCCTCCAACCTCGTCGCCACCTCGTAGCCCACGGGGACACCGCCCCGGGGGAGAGCAAGGACGACGACGTCCTCGCCCGCGACCTCCCGCTCCACCAGGTCCGCGAGCAGCCTGCCGGCCTCGTGCCGGTCGGTGAAGCGCTCCAGCGCGTCCTTCCGTCTTGCGGCGCTCACGACACGTTCCTCTCCTCATAGGGATTCTGAACGTCGACCCACGCTGAGGCATGCACCTGGCAAGCCCTGCGCCCGTGGAGCCGACCGCGCGGGTGGCTCAGCGAGTCACCTGCCCGGGGCGTATCGTCACCGCCAGGCGTGGCGGCAGGGGCGAAATGTCCCGTCGGCCGGCCCGGCTCAGAGCAGGAAGGCCAGCACGATCTCCAAGACGATGAGGAGCACGATCGCCATCTCCAGGTACTCGGCCCGAGCCGACGTGGCCTCGTCGTAGAGCGCCGTGTACGTGTCTCGGATGATCGCGAGCTTGCGATCCACGGCGGCCTCCCAGTCCCGCACGCGGAAGTGCTTGAGCGCGGCCTCGTAGACCTTCGCGAGATAGACATCCTCGGTCACGACGAGCGCGTTCTCGACTCTCTCCGCCACCTCGGTCACCTCGGCCAGGAGCGCGTGCAGCGACCTCGCGAGCGCGGCATAGCGGCGGCGCGCGAGGCCCGCGAAGGTCTCGCGCGCGCGCTCGATGCGGTCGTACATGCGCGGCAGCTCCGCGTCGAGGCGCTCGTTGTAGTACCAGAGCTCCAGCAGTTGGGCGTGCGCGACCGCGAGAACGTCCGCGACGTCCGCCTCGGGGCCCGGCTCCAGGATCAGCGCGCGCGAAGAGTCGATGACGACCAAGTCGTCGGCGTAGTACGAGTAGGCGTGGCTCAACGCATCATGCCGAGCGCTGTCTGATAGCGCGCGGGTATCGCCGGTCAGGAGCGGCACGAGGTCCAGGCGGGAAAGCACCTCCTCGGCCAGGAGGGGCGGATCGAAGCTTCGGATGGTGGCGAACAGGTAGTCGACTTGGAGACCCGGCACCGTGGGCTTCTCCAGCGCCCGCGCAATCAACTCCCGAACGCGGGCCAAGTCGGTATCCCACGGCCCGGCGCGCTCGAATACGGCATCCATCTCGTTGGCCAACTCCACGTAGCCGAGCCAGGGGATCTGCTGCACCGCGACCTCGTACGACAAGCGCACCGCACCGAAGTCGTAGATACGGGCCCGCACGTCGGCTTGCACCGTCGCCGTAGCGAGTGACAGCGTGGCTTGACCGAGCGGTACGTCCACCGGCGGGCGCGCGTAGTAGACCGCCCGGGGTTTCGCGCGACTCAAGCTGAGCCGCGTAGCGGACTCGCGGACGTCGCGCTCCACTTGCTCCAGATCCACCGCGTACGCGAGGTCGTAGAGCCGGGTCACCGCGATGCGCCCGGCAGCGACCCGCGGTAGCTCCGCCGCACTCATCGTTGGCTGGTCTCCAGACGTCGGGGTGGTACCAACGATGCCCCACCGCAGAGATGCACGCCATGCCCCTGGACGACGTGACCGCTCGCTCAACGGCCGGCCGTCTCCTCCGCGACGCGGCCCTCCATCGCGGGCGTGACCCGGAACTCGAGGCGGCCCTCGACCAGCGTGATGAAGAGCGCCGCGATGCCCTCCCGTCGCGCGAGCTCGTAGCCGTCGACCGGGCCGAGGACGCACAGCGCGGTGGCCCACGCATCAGCGAGAGACGCACTGGTGTGGAGCACGCTAACGGAGGCGCCGCGGCTGTGGATCGGTTGTCCGGTGCGCGGATCGATGATGTGCGCGTAACGAACTCCGTCGAGCTCGAAGTAGTTCCGGTAGTCGCCCGAGGTCGCGATGCCCTCGTCCGCCAGTTCCACCGTGCCCCAGACCTCTCCCAGCCCGTCCGGCCTCTCGATGCCGACCCTCCAGCCTCTCCCTGTTCGTCTCGCGCCCACCGCCCGGATCTCCCCGCCGACATCCACCAGAAAGCTCGTGAGCCCGAGGTCGCTCAGCCCGGAAGCGACGGCATCAGCGCCGTATCCCTGGGCGATCGCCGAGAGGTCGATGGTCATTCCCGGATTCGACTTGAAGACGGTGCCGGCCGCGAGGTCGACCTCCAGGCCCGCGTAGCCGACGATCTGGAGTAGAGCGGCCAAGTCTTCCTCGTCCGGAATCGGTCCCGTGCGGTCCCTCGGGCCGAACCCCCACGCGTCGACGAGCGGCGCGACCGTGACATCGAACGCGCCGTTCGAACGCTCGCTCACGTCGCGGGCCTGCTCGAGGACCTCGAGCACCTCCTGGCTGACCGGAAAGGGCTCGGTGCTCTCGTGCGCGTTGAAGCGAGAGATCTCCGAGCCCGGATCGTACGTCGACATGAGGCGGTTCACGAGATCGAGCCGTTCGTCGATGACCGCGCGCACGCGGTCGCGCTCCTCGGGCGAAAGGTCCTCGTCCACACTGACGCTGAACGTGGCGCCCATGGTGGGGCCCACGAAGTCGTGCACGGCGTCGTCGGTGCGCGCCAAAGGGCGCCACACGGCGAGACCGCCCAGAGCCGCCAGGGCGACCACTCCGCCGATCCACCGGCGGCGGGAATCGGTTTCCTTTCGGGCGTATTGGACCGTCATGGCCGCAGAAGCTAGCGCGGCCCGCGCCGCTCGGCGTCTTCATCGCGCGGCCACCGCACGCTATGGTGAGCGGGACATGAACGCCGGAGACCGTAGATGAGCCCAGCGACTGCAGGCCATGGAGGGCCTGGTGGGTCGCAGCGCCCTGATCTCGTGAGCGAGACGCGCAGCCCTGCTCCGGGAAGCGGCCCCGGCGACACCTCGACTCGTGACCCCCGTCACGGGTGTCCTGGCACAGCCTCGAGGTCGACGAGGCTCTGCGCCGGCTCGTGTCCACGCGCGAAGGCCTCGACGGGCCTGAAGCGGCCCGGCGGCTCGCGTCGTTTGGGCCCAACCGGCTGCACCCACCCACGCCGACCTCGGCGCTCCGCATCCTGGCCAACCAGTTCGCGAGCCTCGTCGTCCTCCTGCTCCTCGCCGCGGCCGTCGTGTCGGCGCTCCTCGGCGACGTGCTGGAAGCCGAAGCTATAGGCGCGGTCCTCGCGATCAACACTCTCATGGGCTTCGTGCTCGAACTCCGCGCCCGACGCGCGATGGATGCGCTGCTCCATTACGAGGTGCCCGTCGCCAAGGTGGTGCGGGCGGGCCGCGTCGAGCAGGTCTCGTCCGATCGACTCGTGCCCGGAGACGTCATCGAGCTCCAAGAGGGCGACCGCGTGCCAGCCGACGCGCGCCTACTCAGCGCGGCGGAGCTGCGAACGAACGAGGCTCCGCTCACGGGAGAATCGCTTCCAGTCAACAAGACAGCCGCGCCCGTCGGGGACGCCGACGCCTTCCTCGCCGAGCGCACGTCCATGGTGTACTCGGGCACCGCGGTGTACGTCGGGAGCGCCTCAGCAGTCATCGTCGACACGGGCGCGCAGACCGAGATCGGGCGGATCGGGACGCTGGTCGCATCGGTCGAGGCGGGGAAGACGCCGCTCGAGGCGCGCCTCGACGAGCTCGGCCATCGGCTCGTCTGGTTGACGCTCGGCGTCGCCGCCGTGGTCACGGGGCTCGGCGTCCTCCAGGGCCTGCCCTTCGGGCGCATGATCCAGACCGGCATCGCGCTCGCGATCGCCGCGGTGCCGGAGGGGCTCCCTGCGGTCGCGACGATCGCGCTCGCAGTCGGGTTCCGCAGAATGGCGCACCGTCACGCGATGGTCCGACGCCTCTCCGCGGTCGAGTCGCTCGGCGCTACGACCGTCGTCTGCACCGACAAGACCGGCACCCTGACCGCAGGCGAGATGACGGCCACGATCGTGGTTGGCTCACGCACGACCATGGAGGTCACGGGAACGGGGTTCGGCGCCGTTGGTGAGTTTCGGAGGTGGAACCGGCGGCCATGGGCGCAGCCCCTGGAGTCGCCTAGAACGCGCTGAGCCCCGTGAGCGTCTGGCCGAGAATCAGCGAGTGCACGTCGTGCGTGCCCTCGTAGGTGTAGACCGACTCCAAGTTCGCCATGTGCCGCATCGACTGGTACTCGATCAAGATGCCATTGCCGCCGAGCAGGCGGCGCGCCTCGCGTGCGACGTCGGTGGCCATGTCGACGTTGGCGCGTTTGGCGAGCGACACCTGCTGCGGGGTCATCGTGCCCTCGTCCTTCATGCGGCCGAGCCGGTAGCAGACGAGCTGCGCCTGTGTGATGCTCGTCAGCATATCCGCTAGTCGTACCTGCTGGATCTGCTTCCCGCCGATCGGCGTGTCGAACATCACCCGCTCCTTGGCATACGAGAGCGCCTCGTGGAAGCACGCCATCGCCGCGCCGACCACGCCCCACGAGATGCCGTAGCGCGCCTGCGTCAGGCACATGAGCGGGCTCTTCAGCCCCGCCGATTCGGGCAGCACCGCGTCGGCGGGCAGCTCGACGTCCTGGAAGACCAGCTCGCTCGTGTCCGAGGCGAGCAGCGACAGCTTGCCCTTCTGGTCCTTCGCGCTGAAGCCCGGGATGTCCGTTGGGACCACGAAGCCTCGGATCCCCTTCACGTCGCCGATGTCGCCGGTCTGGGCCCACACCACCGCGACGTCCGCCATCGAGCCGTTGGTGATCCACATCTTGGCGCCGTTCAGCACCCATCCGTCCGAGGTCTTCTTGGCCGTGGTGATCATGCCGGCGGGGTTCGAGCCGTAGTCGGGCTCGCTCAGACCGAAGCAGCCGATCGCCTCCCCGGTGGCGAGCTTGGGCAGCCACTCGCGGCGCTGTGCCTCGCTGCCGAACGCGAAGATCGGGTACATGACCAGCGCGCCCTGCACGGACGCGAACGAGCGGATGCCGGAGTCCCCGCGCTCGAGTTCCTGCATGATGAGCCCGTACGACACGTTGTTCAGAGCGGCGCAGCCGTACTCCTCGGGAAGCGTCGCACCCAAGACGCCCAGCTCGCCGAGCTCGGGGATCAGCTCCTTGGGGAAGCGACGCTCGATGTACGCCTTGCCGATGATCGGCATGACGTTGTCCTCGACCCAGGCGCGGATCGTGTCGCGGATCATGCGCTCCTCGTCGGAGAGGAGCGAGTCGATGTCGTAGAAGTCGATGCCTTGGAACTTGGCCATCTCACGAACACCCGGGTTGTAGGCTGGCTCTGAATAGCGGCGCGGAATCTACGCGGACGGACGTTCCTCGGCAGATCCTGGGGCGGCCGTGTTCGGCGGCACCGCCTCGATCAGGGCGCGGGCCATCGACTCAGCCCCCCACGTACCAGAGCAGCGTGCGCGCCACCTCTTCCACGGCGGATGCGAGACCGCGCGGGTCCTCGCCCGGAGTGCTCGCGAGCGCCGCCTGCACGGGGAGAACTACGGCCTCGGCGGAGACGAGAGCGGCGGTGCGCCGAAGCTCCCCATAAAGGGGATCGCCCACGCGGTCCACCTCGGCCTGGAGGAACACGCCCACGGGCAGCCCTCGGGTGCGCGCCTGCGTGCCGGGCGACCGGGCCATGCGCTCCTTGACGTCCACCGCCGAGATCCACATGACGCCCTGCCCTCGCTCCCGTAGGCCGTACGCGAGCTCGGCGTCCGGGTCGCCGGCCACGCCCAGGTTCTGCTGGACCGGCAGGAGCAGCACGCGGAGGCCCCGGAGGTCTGGCGCCACGCCGCGGGTGGAGCCGGGCTCGGGCAGTGCCGCCCGGCCGCCGCAAGCGGCGAGCACGGATGCCATGAGGACCACGAGCGGCACGCGAGCGCGATCAGCGAGCGACATGCGCTTCTACTTCTCCTGGCGGGGAGTGGGTACGACAACCAATTCGAGCTCGCTGATTCCTTTGAAGTCGTCTGGATTGCAGGTGTACAACGGTAATTCGTTGGCGACCGCGGTCGCGGCGATCATCGCGTCGAACGAGCGAGCCGCGGGCTTCCGTCCCGAGCGCCGGAGCGATGCTGCCAAACGACCGAACACGCGAGCGGCGCGTGCATCGAACGGCAACGGGTCGAAATCGGACTCCGCTTGCTGAAGGTGGGCCTGTCTGGAGGCGCGCTCTTCATCCGTCATCGCGACGAGCGGGCCCACGGAAAGTTCTGCGAGCGTGACCGCGGTGATGAGTGGCTCGCGGGGGAGCGCATCTGGATCTTCGATGCGCGGCAAGAGAATCACGGTGCTGGTGTCGAGCACGCCCCGAATGTGGCGAGCTGGCGTGTCACTCAAAGGGATGTATCCAACGTCCGGTCGAGGTCGGCGCGGAATGCGCGCCCGTCCACGGACGGAAGCCCGCGCCAGCGCGCAAGGATCGTCGCGGCCGGCAATGCTCGCCCCGGCAGAGGCCTAAGCTCTGCGACGGGCCGCCCGTCGAGCGTGACGGTGAGCGACTCCCCCTTGGCGACGCGCTGGAGGACACGGCCACCCTGATTGCGGAGCTCTCGGACGGTCACGTCGGCCATAGTGCAACCGTATCACCGGTGATACACCGAGTCAACTCAGAGCCACGAACGGCTAAGGCTTCTCGTCCCCTGCCGCGTCCAAGTCGAGCGAGCACGAGTTGATGCAGTAGCGCATGCCCGTGGGGGTGGGCCCATCCGGGAAGACGTGACCCAGGTGGCCACCGCACGATGCACACAGCACCTCGGTGCGGGTCATGAAGTGGCCCTTGTCGACCTCCGTGCGGACGTTGTCCCCCTCCATCGGCGCGTAGAAGGACGGCCATCCGGTGCCGGAATCGAACTTCGTGTCCGACGAGAATAGAGGAACGCCACAGCCGCGGCAGCGATACACCCCCTTGGACTTCTCCGAGTTGTACTTGCCCGTGAAAGCGCGCTCCGTGCCCTTCTCGCGGAGCACCTGGTACCCCTGGTCGTCGAGGATCTC
This sequence comes from Gemmatimonadota bacterium, assembly GCA_009692205.1. Classification (GTDB taxonomy): domain Bacteria; phylum Gemmatimonadota; class Gemmatimonadetes; order Longimicrobiales; family Gaopeijiaceae; genus UBA2982. The sequence continues at coordinate 13,292 of SHZR01000014.1, forward strand.
CTTCCACTCCTTCTCCGACTTCTTCACGCGTTCGGCCATGAGCGTCCCCTGGGTCGAGGGTCCGTGCGCGCGGTTCCAACCCCCCTCACGCCGCCGGGGTCCAAGGCGCATGAAACCTCCCCTCCATTGACAGGCCGCCCTCCCTGGCGCCGATTGGCCGTCCTTCGACCGACTTTTGGGAGCCTCCGTATGAGCGTCAGCGCCGTTCGCCACGAAAGCTGGGTGGATATCCCGCGGGAGACCGTGACCGACGTCATCGCGCGCCGACTCTTCACCGGCCAGCGGATGATGCTCGCCCAGGTATATCTCGACAAAGGCGCCATCGTCCCGTGGCACTCCCACGAGAATGAGCAACTCACCTGGGTACTGGAGGGCGCTCTTCGGTTCTGGGTCGGCCAGGAGGGCTCGGCCGACATGAAGGACGTGGTGGTCGCCGCGGGGGACGTGCTCTACATCCCCTCCAACGTGCCCCACAAGGCCGAGGCCCTGGAGGATACGCTCGACGTGGACGTATTCAGCCCGCCTCGGGAAGATTGGCTGAAGCACACGGATACATACTTCCAGAAGCGGTAAGAATCCGGTGAGGCCGGCGGGTCGGGCTTCACGCGGGCGATGCGACTCATACATTAGGCAACGGGACCACGATCGCCGTTTCGACGGTGGCGATATCAAAGGATCGAGCTGATGGGCGCTGGTAACGGATTCGAGCCGGTGGACTGGATCTGGCGCGACGGAACGTTCGTGCCGTGGAAGGACGCAAACATCCACCTGCTCTCCACCGCCGTACAGTTCGGGACCTCGGTCTTCGAGGGCATCCGCGCGTACGACACCAAGCGCGGCCCGGCCATCTTCCGGCTCGACCAGCACATCAGGCGGCTCTTCGACTCCGCGAAGATCTATCGCATGGTGCCGGACTACACGCCGGAGAATATCGCCGCGGTGTGCAAGGAGGTCGTCGTCAAGAACGGGCTTACGGACTGCTACATCCGGCCGATGATCCTGCGCGGATTCGGCGCGCCCGGACTGAACCCGCTCCACAGCCCGATCGAGACGTTCGTGCCTACGTGGAGCTGGGGAGCGTACCTCGGTGAGGGGGCGCTCGCCCGCGGCGTGGACGTGTGCGTCTCGTCATGGCAGCGCGCCGAGCCCAACACGTTCCCCTCTCGCGCCAAGGCGGGCGGTCAGTATGTGAACGCGCAGCTCATGAAGATGGAGGCGATCACAAACGGGTACGAAGACGCGATCGCGCTCGGCCCGGGCGGCCTCGTCAGCGAGGGGACGGGCATGAACATCTTCCTGGTCCGCGACGGCGCCTTGATCACACCGGTCCTGGACGGCACCTCCCTCGTGGGCATCACGCGCGGGGCCGTCATCCAGATGGCACAGGACCTCGGGTACGAAGTCAGGAACGAGCCCGTGCCGCGCGAGAGCCTCTACACCGCGGACGAGATCTTCTTCACCGGCACCGCCGCGGAGGTCACACCGGTGGTGAGCGTGGACCGCATCCCGGTCGGCACCGGCAAGTGCGGACCGATCACGCTGAGGCTCCAGAAGCAGTTCATGCAGACGGTCCGCGGGGAGAACGACGACCCGCACGGCTACCTGACGTTGGTGAGTCAGGAGCCTCGTCGGGCCCGGCAGCCCGCGATCAGGTAGGTCGGGGCTTCAGGGCACGCACCACCACATGGGGGTGGAGGTAGCCGCGGTCGATCCGCGTCGCCTCCACGTCCACGAAGCCGGCGGCGCTCATCGCTCGCGACAGATCGTCGAGTGACTGGAAGTGCAGCCGTCCCCCGTGCGTCATCTTGACCGCGCGCACGGCTAGCAGCTCCTCGAACGCCGCGGGCGCGAACTTCCAGGTCGGACTGGTATCCAGCTCCTTGACCACGATCGCGCCGCCGTCGCTCAGCGCGCGGTAGCATCCCTGGAGCACTTTCGCCTTCACCTCGTCGGGGAGCACGTAGAGCACGTCGAGGATCGTGATGCAGTCGAACGTCCCCTCGGGCAGATCGTCCGCGGACCCCTGCCGTAGCACCGGCTTGCCGGCTTGGGACGTGGCGGCGAGCGCCAGCTTACGCGCATCCGCGTCGATCCCGTGCAGGACGAGCCCCGGCCTCTCGAGCGCGAGGTAGGTGAGCCACAGCCCTGAGCCACATCCCACGTCGAGCAGTCGGCCCTCGCGGGGAATGAACGGAAGCAGCCGGTCGAACGGGCACACCGCCCAGCGCAGGTGAAGGTACGCCCTCGCTCCCGCCCCTGGCTCCCGGTATTGGGCGATCACCCTGGCCGCGCCCCGAGCCATCAGCGGCCCCCGTCGTCGCCGCGGGCGGCGCGGCAGATCAGCCCGACACCCATGGGAAGGTCCCGCCGCCTGAGGATGGAGCCCTCTAGGCCGAGTAGGCCGCCCAGCGCACGATTGATGGCACGCGGGGGCAGCCCGAAGCCGCTCATTCCGCCCGTGTCCGACACTCGCCTCGGGACCAAACGCTGAAGCGCCCGCACGATCGCGACGGCCGGAAACAGCGTCGCGTTCAAGTAGCTGTTCTGCTCGATCCGCCACCCAGCCGCCAGCACGCGATCGCTCAACTCGGCACGGCGGTAACGTCGCACGTGATGCACCCGGTCGTCGTGCACGCTCCAGAGCCACGGGTGCGCCGACGTCATGATCAGCATGTGCCCGCCAGGCCGCGTGACGCGGCGCATCTCCTCGAGCATGCGATCGTCGCGCTGCACGTGCTCGATGACGCCCAGAGCGGTCACGAGATCGAACGAAGCATCGGGGAACGGCAGGTCCGTGGCGCTCCCGACCGCGATGCGCGGCCAACCCCGTCCCTTCACGAACGAGGCGGCGGTGGAGGACGCATCCACCCCCCAGGTCGTACCGAAGCCCTGTAGCAAGTCGAGGTTGCCGCCGGTCCCGCATCCCACGTCGAGGATCCTGCTCCCCTCGCCGAGGCCGAGGCCCTCGATCTGCATGCGATACGTCTCGCGCATGCCGACGAACCACCAGTGCGTCTCCTCGAGCGCTCGCGTCTGCTGGAAGGCGACCTCCTCCACGTCAGGCCACCAACTCCGCGAAGCTCCGGAGCGCGAAGCCGCGGGCCGCGATCGCCTCCCGTAGCGCCGGGTTCGAGAGCGCCGCGGTCTCGCCACTCCAGTCGTAGCCCCAGTCGTAGCGTGCTCGAAGCGCGGGCGTCGTGACGCCCGGGTGCGCGACCAACTCCGCCACTGCTCCGTCGGGAACGGCCGCGAGCCCCTCGAGGATGCGATCCACCGTCAGGTGGCCGCTCATGCCGAGTGCCGGCGTCGCGTCGGCGCACCGCAGCGCCCCGAGGGCGCCTCTCCGAACGCGCTGGAGCACGTTGAGCCCGGAGCGCAGCGCGAGGCCGGCGGCTCCCGGATGGCCCGCTGTCACAGGCACGAACGCCGGCACGCGCACCCAACGGATCCCGTGCTTGCGCGCCAGCTCGACGACCACGGGCCAGACGCCGGGCAGGAGGTGCACGTGCTGGTGACCATCCAGGTGCGTGGGCCGGATGCCGGCGTCCACGACCCTCTCGACTTGGGCCCCGAGTTCGCGCGCCACGGCCCCGCGGTCGAGTCGCAGCGTGAGCGCGCGCGACACGAGGGCCGGATGGCTATCGACGAAGCGGCCGTCTTTCGTCACCAGATCACCGAGGCGTCGCGGATCGGTGAGCGGACGCTCTCCGACGAGCGTCAGGTGCACACCGACATCGAGCCTCGGGTTCCGGCGGCACAGCTCCACCGCCTGTTCGAACGACGACCCCACCGCCGAGATCGAGGCGCTCGTCACGATGCCTTCGCGATGCGCGGCCTCGATGCCACGATCGATGTCGGGATGGAGACCCAAGTCGTCGGCGTTGACGATCAGCGTTCGGCGAGACTTGGCGATGCCGGGCAATCACGGCTCCCGTGGATCGGACGCGCCGATCACGTACGTGGGGCGCCGCTTGGTCTCGTCGTAGATCCGGCCGATGTATTCGCCCAGCAGGCCGATCCCGATGAGCTGGATGCCGCCGAGCAGCGTGATCGCGGCGGCCAGGGTCGCCCAGCCCGGCGGGGAGAGCGCCGGGTTGTTCGTAAGCAGCGCGACTCCCCCCGCGACGGCAGCGACGACGCCGTAGAGCATCGACAGGAGCGCGATCGTCACGCCGAACGCCGTGAAGAGCCTGAGCGGCAGGATCGTGAAGGAGAACACGCCCGTCGTGACGAGATGCATGAGCTGCCGGAACGTGTACTTCTCCGTCCCGGCGAAACGCGTGCCCACCTGGTACTCCAGGCCCGTTTGGCGAAAGCCGACCCAGTCGATGAGGCCGCGCAGGAACTTGTCGCGCTCCGGCATCGCGATCAGGGCGTCGAGGACCACGCGGTCCAGCAGCCGAAAATCGGACTGGCCAAAGGTGAGGTTCAGTCCCGATACGACCTTCAGGACCTTGTATCCGATCCTCATCATGAGCCGACGACGCCATGAGAACGCCCCGGCGGAGATCGCCTTCGTCGTGAAGACGACGTCGTTCCCCTCCCGCCAGAGCTCCACCATGCGGGGGAGCAGCGCAGGCGGGTGCTGCATGTCGGAGTCCATCGAGATGACGATGTCTCCCCGCGCGTGCTCGAGACCGGCCACGAGCGCGGCCTGGTGGCCGAAGTTTCGCGACAGGCCCAGCCAGCGCAGGCGAGGCTCCTCGGTCCGCAGCTTCTTCAGGACCTCCCGCGTCCGGTCCCGGCTGCCGTCGTCCACGATCAGGATCTCGTAGTCGTCGGCGAGCGGTGGCAGCACCGACCGGACTTCCTGGACGAACTTCGGGAGCCCTTCCGCTTCGTTGAACGCGGGCGCCACCACGGAAAGCAGCCGGGGACGGCTCCGGCGACCTGCCGTGTCCGCGCTGGGTTCCGCCATGAATGCTCCCGAAGGCAAGGTTGAAGCACCGAGATGATCGAGCCGGCACGCCGTGGACGCCACCCCCGTGCTACGTTGGTTCCCATGTCATCGCCGAGGGTCGAGGGCGCCGGAACCGCCGGGAGCGTGCCTTGGGAGCGCTGGCTCTTCGCCGGCGTGTGGTTCGGCGCGGCCGTCCTCGGATACGCCTACCTCGGCCGCGGGTGGATTCCGCACGACGTCGGCACGCTCGGTCACGCTGCCGAGCGCGTGCTCGCGGGAGAGCTACCCCACCGGGACTTCGTCGACGTTTACACGGGCGGCCAGGCGATGCTGCACGCACTCGCCTTCCGCGTCTTCGGCGTCGAGTTGATGACCCTCCGCTTCGTCTTCTTCGGGGCCTATCTGCTCTGGGTCCCCACGGTCTGGCTCGTCGCCCGGAGCTTCGCCGGCCCCGCGTTGGCCGCAGCCTCGACGCTCATGGCGGCTTCCCTGACGCTGCCCGTCTACCCGGAGGGAATGCCGAGCTGGTACAACCTCTACCTCGCCACCGCGGGCGTCGCCTGCCTGCTCCGATACCTCCGCGATCGGCGTGCCCTCTGGCTCGTGCTGGCGGGCGCCGCGGGCGGGGTCTCCATCCTGTTCAAAGTGGTGGGGCTCTACTACGTGGCGGGTGTACTGCTCTTTCTGCTGTACCTCGAGACCACGGACGAAGCCGGCGAGGCTCCAGAGGCAGATGCCTCCTACCGGGTGGCGGCGGCCCTGGCGTGCATGGTCTTCGCGTTCGCCGCGCTCTACGTCGTGGCGATCGGCGGCGGGGCGGTCGGGCTCCTGCACTTCGCCGTGCCCCCGCTCGCCGCCGTCACCGTGGTGGCGTCGCGCCTGACGCACGAGACGGGGCGAAGCTCCGCAGACCGCTTCCGCAGCCTGTCTCGAACGGCCGTCCCTCTGATCGTGGGCATGGCGGCCCCGGTCGCGCTCTTTCTCGTACCGTATGCGCTCAGCGGCTCGCTCGACGACCTCTACCGGGGTGTCTTCGTCCTGCCGCGGCTGCGCTTCGACTTCGCCGCACGAACGTCCCTTCCCGTGCTCGGGTTCGTGCCGGCCGCTGCGCTCGTGGCATGGCTTGCCTCACGGAGTCGCGGCGCGACGCTCGCGGGCGGCGCACTCGTGTTGGCGTTGGTCGCGACCAGCCACGTCGACGTCGTGTATCGCATCGTGTGGTGGACGCTGACGTCGCTCGGTCCCATCGCCGCCGCCTCCGGAGCCTGGCTGCTCATGCGCCCGGCGGGCGCGGTCGTCCAGGCACGGACGGGCACGTTCCTGCTCCTCGCCGTCTTCGGCTTTGCGAACCTCGTCCAGATCCCCTTCTCCGCCCCGGTCTACTTCCTCTACGCCGCCCCGCTCCTCGTGCTCCTCGCGGTCGCCCTCGCTGCTGACGAAGGGGGCTCGCGCAGCCAGCGACTCTTGTTCGCGACAACCGTCCTGGTCGGCTTCTCCATCTTTCGTCTCGACGCCGGGTTCATCCAACACCTCGGTTTCCGGTTTCGTCCGCACGAAGAAACCGAAGCGCTCGAGATCGAGCGCGCGCAGGGCATCCGCGTGTCGCTCGGGCAGAAGCGCGAGATCGAGCAACTCGTCGCCGCGCTGGAGCGCATGGATACCGGCCCGGCGATCCTCGCGCTTCCGGACGCGCCCGAGGTCTACTTCCTGACCGGGCTGGATAACCCGACCCGGACGCTCTTCGACTTCTTCGACGGTCAAGAGCAGCGGACCGAGCAGGTCCTCTCTCTGGTTGACGCCCTGGATCTGAGGGTCGTGGTACTCAACCGGGGACAAGTCTTCTCGCCCGCCATTGAGGGCCCCTTACTCGACGGCCTCGAGGCCCGATTCAGCTGGTCGGCCGAGGTGGGGCGCTTCAGGATCATTTGGAAGGGACCGCCACCCGCACCATGACCACACCATAACCACACCCGACCGCTACTCCCGCGAGGGCATCCTGGCCTTCGCCGAGCAGTTTCCGTTCTTCCGTCTGATCGGCATCCAGGTGATCGATATCGCCCCCGGGTGGTCGAAGACGCGTCTCGAGCACCGACCCGATCTGACACAGCCCGCGGGCATCATGCACGGCGGCGTCATCGCCTCGCTCATCGACTCGGGCATCGCTCACGCGCTCCTCATGACCGACCGCTTCCAGGAGCTGCGCGAGCAGCGCGGAGCGCTCGTGTCCGTGGATCTCCGCGTCAAATTCCTGCGGCCGGTCTCCGGCGCTGCCATCTTCTGCGAATCGACGGTCGTTCGCCTAGGTCGCCACATCGTCCACGCCGAGGCGATCGTCACCAGCGAAGACGGCAAGGAGGTCGCCCGAGGCGATGCGATCTACATGGCGGTGCCGGGAGACCAGATCGAGCGGGGTGCGGGCGGCTAATCTCTCCGGCTTCTCAGGTCCCCAGCGAGCCCATCCAAGCCCCGATTGCCACGATCGCGACGGTGAAGAGGATGGCTCCGAACAGAAATAGGATGCCCATCACCTTCAGCGCCGAACCCAGGCTCTCGAGCGCAGTCATCAGGTGCGCCAGGTCGTTTCCCGCGGTCTCGACCAGGGCGCGCATGGAAGACCCCACGCCCCGCAGACTCAGCCCGACGCCGAAATAGATCGCCGCCGCGATCAGAGCGCCGATCGCACTCGCCTCGAAGGTGAGGATGGCGCCGATCGCCATGACCGCCGCGCCCCCCATGAGGATCCACGCAAGGCGACCGGCCCACGTGGCCACGCCACGGAGAACCTCGTTCTGCTCCGGCGTGAACTCGTAGTGCCCGGGCTTGCTGTCCATGTCCACCTCCCGTGCGCAAGAACACATCACCCGGTGGCCAACGTGCGCCGGAGGCGGGCTAGGCGCAACCGGAAGCGGTGACGACCTACACCGCGCGGGCGAAGTGGCCGCGCGTGAACTCGTCCCCGTGGATCCGGCGGATGGCCCCGTGGTCTGGGCGCCCCCCTGAGGCGAGCGCGTCCAGAGCGCCGCGCCAAGCTGCCGTCATGTCGACGACAGGATCACCCGGCACGTTGAACACGAGCCGGTAGCTGCGGAGCCCCGCGGCCCAGAGCGCGGATAGGTAGCCGGAGCCGTCCACCGGGCGGGAGTGGAGTAGTCGGTTCCTGCACGCGGAGTCGGTCGCGACCGGGAATACGTAGCCCATCGGGTCGGTGAGCCGCACGTCCGGGTGCTTCTGCACACACAGATCGCGGCAGGTGGCGACCTCGCGGTCGAACGCAGCCGAGAGCACGCAGTGCTCGAGCGTCATGCCCTCCGGGCGTCCATACCCGAAGACGTCGAATCCCCGCCCGCCCCAGGGCTCGGCAACCTGCGCCATCTCCTCGGCGGTCAACTCGACCGATAGGACCACTCTCCGCGCCCCGAGCCCGAACAGCTCACGGGCCGTGTGTGCGTTGAAGCAGTTGACCCCGTAGTCGGCGACCACGTCGCGCCCCTGGCCCGCGAGCTCGGCCACGAGACCCAAGTGGCCGCTCGACACGGGCGTGCCGAGCGCCAGCCATCGCTCCATGCCCTTCCGGTCCTCGGGCCGAACGATCGTCGGCGTCCGCAGACGCAGCACCTTGCCGTGCGCGGTCAGCTCGTCCGCGAGCTCACGAACGCGAGCAGGTGGCGGCGCGGGATGCCGCAGGAAGACGTCGAGCGTGACCTCGTCCGCTCCCGCGTCGGCGGCCGCCCGTGCGTCGTCGACCGTCCACACCTCCGCCGTGAGGAGCGGCGACGGCACCTCGGCGGGGGTGGGCGCCACTAGGAGCGCGGCGTCGATCGCGACGCGCCGACCCTCGTGCGCAGCTGAGGTAGACGCAAGACGCGCCACGAGCAACCGGCGCACCGCCTCCTGGCGTGCGTCGTTCAGGGCGCTCATCGGAAGGAAGAGTCCCGGCTCGAGAGCCGAGTGGTCGAGCCCCTGCAGCGCGAAGGGCGTTTCGCCGAGCCGCCCGAGTTGCTCACGGAGACGAGCACCCTCCAGCGCGTGCTTCGCGGCGCGCGCGAGCGCAATCGGCGTCTCGACCACCACAGTATCCGACCCCGCGGTGAACCTGAGCACGAGCGGTGCCCCCTCGCGGCCCGAGGCCACGACGTCGAGCGGCGTCCGCACATCCGCACCCTCGGCGTCGACGTCCCGGTAGGATCTCCGCGCCCGATCGAGAAGCGCCCCGTCCGAGGTACGGCACACCGACCAACCCACGCCCACCGTCGCGTCCGCCGGGACCGCTTGCAGTCGCTGCCCCCGCTCTAGCGCGAGCTCGCGCACGTGCTTCACGACGAAGCCCGTGGAGCCACGCACGGCACCGGCCGGGTGCTCGAAGCCCAGGCCGTCGCCGGCCTCGATCGGCTCCGTCACCGCGATGACGATGTCGCCTTTCTCCAACCGCACCACACGGCCGACCGGTACGCCACGACTGTCGGGCTGCGTGCGCGTCACGTAGTCCCTGCCCTCCCGACCGCCGAACATCCCCCCGGTGAAGCCGCGCGAGTAGATCTGGACGAGCGGCGCCGTCTCCTCGGGCGTGGGGGGAGCCCACGTGCCCTCCGCCAGGCGATCGAGGAACGTGCGATACGTCTTCGTCACGGTCGCCACATACTCCGGCCGCTTCTTCCGCCCCTCGATCTTGAGCGTGCGGATGCCGAGCTCCGCGAGGTGCTCGAGGTGCTCTCCCGCCGCGAGGTCGCGCGCCGAGATCAGGTAGCCGCGATCCAGCTCGCCGCCCGTCGCCTGATCGCTCAGCACATAGTCCTTGCGGCACGACTGCGCGCACGCGCCGCGGTTGGCGCTCCGCTCCGAGATCATCCCCGACATGTAGCACTGGCCCGAATACGCGACGCAGAGCGCGCCGTGGATGAACGTCTCCAGCGCGAGGTCGGGCACGGCCTCACGAATGGCGCGTAGGTCATCCAGAGTGTTCTCACGCGCCATCACGACACGCCGCACTCCCATATCGTGTAGGACCCGAGCGCCGGCCGCGTCGTGCACCGTCATCTGCGTCGAGCCGTGGATCTCCAGCTCGGGGAACACGCGCTGCACGAGCCGCACGGCGCCGAGGTCCTGCACGATCGCGGCGTCGATGCCGCGATCCACGCACTCGCCCAGGTGGAGGAGCGCGTCCCGCAGCTCGGCGGGCTTGAACAGGATGTTGAAGGTCAGGTAGACGCGCGCCCCGTGCGCGTGCGCCAGCGCGCACGACTGCTCGAGCTCGTCGAGCGTGAGCTGAGCGCCATCGTCCCGCGCGTTGAAGCGTTCGGCGCCTAGGTACACAGCATCCGCGCCGTTCGCGACCGCGGCGCGGACGGCGTCGAGGCTGCCGGCGGGGGCGAGGAGCTCGGGGATGGGGCGGGACATGGCTCAAGTATAGCAAACGGTCGCTGAATCCCCGGGTGCCGCGGGCGCGTTCGGAGCTGGGGGCTTGCTCTCCAGCTTGTTGGCCTAGACGAGCCCCAGCGACCCATTCACGCTCGTCGGCGTCGTCCTCGTTATGGTCGCGGTCGCGGTGCTCGCGTGTCTCTGGCCGGCGCGGCGAGCGGCACGGATCCATTCGATGGTGGCCGTGGCAGGCCACGATCGGGTGCGAAACGCGTCAGTCCGAGGTTTCCGCCCAGCCCCGGTCGCGGACCCATGTAACCGGCGTGCCGGCGTCAACGTCGACCATGTCCGATGCAGCCTCGTTCGGAAGGCCCTCGAACCAAGCTCGCAGCCCCTGCTCGGCCACCTCAGAGGTCTCAGCATGCGGAGCCCGAAGAGAGCGCTTCAGCGCCTCACGTCGCCGCCGAACAGCTTCCCGCCGAACACGCGCAAGCGCATTGGCGGTTCGTGTCGTGGGCTTCATCATCTACTCCCTACTCCGGATCCGTAACATGATTGCGCGGCGCGGCGCCTCCGCCCTCACGCCAACTGGCCCAACGCCTGGAGCGCTCGCGCGTACCTTTCGCTGGGGATCGCGTCGTCGTACTTCACGCGCGCCGAGCACGTGGCATGGGTCGGCTCCGTGCCTGTCTGCTCGTTGTGTCGGATGAGCGCGTGCACAGGATCGCGGGGAAGCTGGGGAGCTGGAGCCGCATCCGGGATGGGTAGCCCCCTGCGGTCGTAGAAGGTGGGCCTTCCGCCCGGCCACGCGTTCAGCTCCACCCTGAAGCCCTCCTCATGCAGCAACCGATGGTGATGCTTGCAGAGGAGGATCGTGTTTTCGAGGGATGTCGCCCCGCCGTCGGCCCAGTGTCGAATGTGATGCGCATCGGTGAACAGCAGTCCACAGCCCGGGAAGCGGCACCCGCGATCGCGCACCTCCAGCGCACGACGCAACGCCGGCGGAATGGTCCGCGTCTTCCGCCCCACGTCGAGGACGGCGCCATCCGATTCGTGCGCGACGCTCACCATGCTCGCGTCGCACGCCAGCCGTCGGCACGTTTCCGCGGAAACGCGCGTGCCGTCCGCCAGATCCGCCCGGCCGGGCTCGGTTCCGCTTGTCAGCGTGGCCGGCTCCACGTGCAGCACCACCTGGTAACGCTGCGCGCCGGTGCCGCTCACCGGAACGTCCTCGGGTCCTGAGGTCCCGAACCCCACCGCCATCGCGCGCTCGGCGAGGAGCGCGACCGCGTCGGCCCGCCGTTGCTCTGGGCTCGCTTCGCGGGCACTTCCGTGGAAGAGCGCGTCACCCGCCGCTTCGATCGCGCGCATCAGGAGCGCTCCGACTTCGGGGTCGAGCCGGCCTCTCACGAGGTACATCCCCTCCTCGTCGGGGAACACCGAGAGGCAGCGCGTCGCGTGGCGTCGTCGCTCTTGCTCGGCCTCGTCGGCACGGCCGAACCGCTTCCAGCTCCGCACGACGCGCTCGAGTTCGGCAGCCGTGCCCGAGCGCGCAAGCTCCAGCAGCTCACTCTCGTTCTCCGCGTTGGCCACTCGGGTGAGGGCGCGAACCTTCGCGAACGAGAGCTCCCCGCGCGCCATCGCCGCGGAGGTCTCCGGGAGCGCCTCTAGCGCGCGGGCCGCCCGGACCTTTTCGCGCGCCGCTCCCAGGTCGAAGCCCGTGCGGAACGCGAGCCAGTGCGCACAGTAACGGAAGCCCGCACGCTGCCACCCTTGGAGCCGGTCGAACTCGGCGATCAGCGTGAGCAGCCGATGCGTTGCCGCATGCACATGCGCGGCCAGGATCGCGATCTGGTCGCCGAGGTCCTGCACGATGTCGGCGATGTCTTCGGCGGAAGGTTCGACGGGGCCGGCAAATTCGGCCGAAGCGGTTGCGACGGGGGTCATCGGGTCTTTCCTCATCTTCAAGAGTGGCAAGCGTTTGCCCTGAATGCGGCAAACGACGCTGCCTCTAAGATAAGGGGCACTTTCGGGATCTATTCGGTTGCCCTAGGCGGGCTCTCGCGAGCACGGGCGACCGAAAAACGGTCGGCGGCAGCCTCGCGTCGCCCCTGCAAGCGACGAGGACGCTCAGCGTCCGGTTTGCGCGGCGGTCCGAGACCGACCGCGACACGACGTCCAAAAAGCCATCAATAGCTAGATGGGACGTTGTCGGGTGACGTGGGACCTTCGGCGGCCTCGGCCCGCCCCCCCTACCAGTCCGGGCTTTCCGCCTGGTCGAGCTTCTGCATCTCGGTGCGGAGTCGCTCCGCGTCCTCGTCGTCGATCTCCGTGACGGGCGCGAGCCGCTCGCGCTTCATGCCGCCCCGCGCCACGAGACCGATGAGGGCTCCCGCCACGAGAATCGTCGCGGCAGGCAGGAAGTACCCGAGGAGGTTGAAGCCCTCAGGAGGCGGCAACATCAGCACCTGGGTGCCAAAGTCCGCGACGAAGCCCGCCTGGATGGCTTCAGGGGTCTGTCCCGCCTCGAGGTCGAGCCGGATGCGCTCCGACCAACCGGGCGAGGTCCCACACTGCATCTGGAACTGGCACGAGTGGACGTCGAGACCGCAACTGCAGTTGCACTTGAGGCTGCGCTCGACGACGAGCAGCTGATCGCCGACCAAACCCCCGTGATAGTGGCCACCCATCGGCGCACTCGGATCGTACCCCGTGTGCGCCGGTCCGGTCGACTGAGCCGATAGGCCTGGGGCGAGGGCAAGTACGACGAGCCCGCCCAAGACCGCCTGGGCGAGGAGGGACCGTCTGGCCGGGTGTCGAAGCATCGTCAGCACGGGAACCAATAAACCGCGGCCACCCGTGGCGTTCCGCTCACCGCTTCCGTGCCAGCGACAATCCATCCCCGATCGGTACGAGGCTCAGCGTCACGCGCTCGTCGGACTTGAGCTTGGCGTTGAAACGGCGGATGGCCTCGGTGTCCGGGTCGGTCGCGTCAGGATCGATCACCCTGCCGTGCCAGAGCGTGTTGTCGACCGCGATGAGTCCCCCAGGACGCACCAGCTCGAGGGCGAGCTCGTAGTACGCGTCGTAACTGACCTTGTCGGCGTCGATGAACGCGAAATCGAAGTCCTCGCGACGGCCTTCCCCGAGCAGGCTCTCGAGCGTCTGCACTGCCGGACCCAGGCGGATGTCGATCATGTGCGCGACGCCCGCCTCGTCCCAATAACGCCGGGCGACGGACGTCCACTCCTCGCTGATGTCACATGCGACCACGCGGCCGTCGGCCGGAAGCGCCAAGGCCACGACCAGCGCGCTGTACCCGGTGAACGTGCCCACCTCGAGCGTCCTGCGCGCGCCCGTCAGTTCGACCAGCAGCGCCATGAACTGGCCCTGCTCCGGACCGATCTGCCAGCCGGCCTTTTCGAGATCCCCGGTCTCCTCGCGGAGACGACGCAGGATCTCGGGCTCGCGCATGGAGACCCGCAGGAGGTAGTCGTACAACTCGTCGGTCAGGGGCTCCGTCCGGCGGCTCATGCCACCTCCGTTTCGAGGGCACGCCAGCAGTAGAACGCCGCGGCGCTTCGCCACGGGCGATACGCGTCGCCGAGGGGCTCGAGCGCCTTCTGGGTCGGCGCCGCCGCGAGGCCGTGAATCTTGGCGAACCCCGCGCGGACGCCGAGGTCGCCGACCGGCCAGACGTCGGGGCGGTGCAGGCGGAACATGAGGTACATCTGTGCGGTCCACGGTCCGATCCCTCGCACGAGGGTCAGGCGCCTGACCACCTCGTCGTCGGACTGCTCGTGGAGATCGTGCACCTCCACTTCACCGGACTTCACCTTACCCGCGAGACCTCTGATCGCCGCGAGCTTCGCCGCGGAGAGGCCCGCCTTGCGCAGCGTCGGCTCGCGCACTCGCAGTACCTTGGCCGGGGTCACGTCCCCGCCGAGCGCTGCTACGAAGCGGCCGTGGATCGTTCGCGCCGCGGCGCCCGCGAGCTGCTGGTACACGATCGCGCGCGCCAAGTGAAAGAAGGGGCCCTCCGAGGTCACCGCCACGCGGATCGACCCAACCTGGTTCACCCAAGCTCCGAAGACGGGATCCTTGGCGAGCTTACGCCGGCCGCCGGTCCAGATGGTCTCGAGCTCCGCGGTCACAGGAGGTAGCCCCCGTCGATGGGGATCACGGCCCCGGTGATGTGGCGCGCGGTCTCGGAGCAGAGGAACACCACCACTCCTGCCACGTCCTGCGGGTCGCCGAGGCGCCCGAGCGCCGACTGTTCCCGGGCGCGATCGAGGGCGTCCAGCGGCACGCCTTCCGTGAGGCGCGTGGTGCGGATATAGCCGGGAGCGACCGCGTTCACGTTGATGTTCATGGGCCCGAGCTCCACCGCGGCGCTCTGCGTCAGTCCGATCAGCCCGGCCTTCGACGACGCATAGTTCGAGATGCCGAAGACGCTGCGAATGCCGTGGACGGACGCGACGTTGACGATCTTCCCGTACTCCTGCGCCCGCAGCGTCGGGGCGACCGCCTTCGTGAAGTAGAACGCGCCGTCGAGGTTCGTGCGGACCACGGACTCCCACTCGTGGTCCTCCATCCGCCAGAGCGGCTGGTCGCGGCTGATGCCGGCGTTGTTGATGAGGATATGGATGCCCCCCAACTCCTCCAGCACCTCGGCGACGAATCGCCGCACGTCCAGGGAGTCCCGCACGTCGCACGCACGGAAGTGGACGCGCACTTCCGTCTCGCGAAGCCGACGCGCCGCGTCCTGGGCGTCGAGACGCGCCTTGGCGCCCGAGTCGAGGTAACAGAAGGCGATGTCGCAGCCGCAGCGCGCGAGGTCGAGCGCCACCGCGCGACCGATGCCGCTCGATCCGCCGGTGACGATCGCGACACGGCCGCGCAAACTGGCCGCGTCGAAGAGCGGCCGGGGCTGGGTGGCGGTGCTCACCTCGTCGAGCAGCGCCTCTACGGCGACCTGGACACTTCGCTCGTCAGGCATGCGCTTCGTCGTTCGCCAAGGCCGCGCCTAATTCGCCGGCGCGAGCCGGTTAAGCCGCGACGTGAACCCGGTGATCACGTGGATGCGGTCGGCCGAGACTTCCGGTGAGCCCATCATGACGAGGATGCGGCTATCGGGTGCGAATACGCCGCCCTGCCCGAGCTCACGCTCGATGCGGTAGCGGTCGGCGACTGCGGCCGAGAATGCGGTGGGGATGGTCATGCGGGACCCTCTCTAAGAGCGAGCATCGCGAATGTGCGGCTGAGCCCCGACGGCCGCTAGGCGAACGGCGGTCCTGGCCTCAGGGCTCCATCCACGCGTTCGTGATCGATTCCCCGGGCCGGACGCGCTTGAGCGCCTCCGCGACCGGCAGGATCCGAATTCCGTCCACCTCCTCGGAGCGCGCGCCGCGTGCGAGGACAAATCGCTTCG
The DNA here is from genome assembly GCA_009692205.1 of Gemmatimonadota bacterium. Lineage (GTDB taxonomy): Bacteria > Gemmatimonadota > Gemmatimonadetes > Longimicrobiales > Gaopeijiaceae > UBA2982. The sequence continues at coordinate 28,978 of SHZR01000014.1, forward strand.
CCTCGGGATAGTCAGTGCCGAACGCTCGGAGACCGCTCAGGTCACTGGACTTCACCGTGCGGGACAGCTTCACCTCCACGGCAATGAACTCCTCAGGTCCGTACAAGACGATATCCACCTCGAGCCCGGTCCGCGTTCGCCAGAAGGAGACCGTATGGTCACCGGCGTCGGACGCCCAGGCACGCAGGTGCTGGACGACGATGCCCTCCAGAGCCGCGCCGCCCGCCTCGGATGGCCGATCCAGGGGACCCGCAGGCAACAAGGATTGGTAGAGGCCGGCGTCGAAGTAATAGAACTTCGGGTGGGCAATGGTGGCCCGCACCGCGCCCCGCGTAAACGGAGGCAGTCGCGCGCCCAGGAGTAGGTCCTCGAGGACCCCCAGATACCCCTCGGCGGTGCGGCGCGTGATAGCGCAGTCGCGAGCGATGTCCGAGATGTTGACCGGCGACGCGTGCGAGAAGGCGATGACCTCCAGGAACCGGGAGAAGTCGCCATGGCTCCTCACGAGCGCCTCGGCCCGCACCTCTTCTCGCACGTAGAGCCCGGCGTAGTCGCGCAGTGCGCGTTCGGGCTCGGGAGAGGCGAGGATCAACGGAATGAGTCCGACACGTAGGGCGTCGTCCAGCGAGAAGTCATCGCCAAGCTCCGCTGCCAGGAAGGGCCCGAGGGTCGTCATCGCGGCCCTGCCGCCAAGGAGGTTGGTGCCGGCCCGCCTCAGCTTGCGGGCGCTGGACCCGGACAGCACAAACCGGCGACGGTCGCGTTCGATGAGTTGGTGAACCGCGTTCAGGAGTTCTGGGACGCGCTGTACCTCATCGAGCACCACGGGCTGATCACGTGGATGCGGGGCGACGAGGTCCAATAAGCGTTCGGGGCGGGCCGAGAGTTCTCGTTCGACGGCCGCGTCGAGCAGGTCGATGCGCAGGCCATCCGGATGGCGGCGCGACAGCAGGCTCGACTTCCCGGTACCGCGTGGTCCGAGCAAGAAATACGAGCCCTTGGGCTCCCGAACGAGTCGATCGTAGTGCCGCATGCAGCAATATCCACCAGTACGTCAAAAACACAATGCGTTTTTGACATTATATGTTCATTATGGTGGCACCCTCGGCAAAGCCTTATGGTCTTGCCGCACTGACGCGGCCCGAGGATGGCAACGCAGGGACATGTGGTCAGGTACTCCGAGAGCAGCGATTCGGCGGCCTCGCCTCATACCAAGCAATACGAAGGCGTCACCTTCATTATGCTAGGCATGGTTGCCGCCCCGCACCTGGGTAGTTGGGCTTCTACGCCCCTTCCACCACCGAGTGGTCGGTCACCAGGAGCATGCCCGAGGTGTGGCTCACGCGCGCGTGCCCTCCCACGATCGAGTCGTGGAGGCGCGCGCCTTCGAGCACCGCGTGCGGCCCGACGACCGTGTGCTGGAGCTGGCAGCCGTCAGCGATCGTTCCCTCCTCCAGCGTGACGTTCGGGCCGATACGACCCCCGCGGACTTTCACGCCGGCCTCGAACCGAACGGGCTCGATGATCTCCGCGTCCTCGACGGTCGCCAGAGGGTCCACGCCCCCGCGCCCCGCGAGCAGCAGGTGGTGGTTCGTCTCGAGCAGCGTCTCCGGCTTGCCTGCATCCCACCACCCCTCCACGGGGGCGGTCATGATGCGGCTGCCGTGATCCACCATGTACTGGAACGCGTCCGTCAGATAGTACTCGCCCGCCGGCCCGGCTCCCGCCGCGAGCGTGTGACGCACGCCCTCGAAGAGGAGTTCGTGATCCCGGATGTAGTAGAGGCCGATGTTCGCGAGCTTGGAGATCGGCTCCTTGGGCTTCTCGACGACGCGCGCCATGGTCCCGTCGGCGTTCGTGACGATCACGCCGTAGCGCTGATAGTCCTCGACCTCCTTGGCCCAGATGACACCGCCGTACGAGCTCGGAAGGGACGCGCACAGCCCGTAGTCGACCTCCAGGACCGCATCCGGGAACGCGATGAGGAGATCCTCGTCGACGAACGGCTCGGCCAGGGCGATCGCGCCCGCGGTGCCGTCCTGGACCTCCTGCAAGACGTAGTGCCCGTCGATGTCCGGGTACTCCGACGCGATCCAAGCCTCCACGGTCTCACGCAGGTGACCCACGATGAACACCATCTCGTGAACCCCGAGCGCCAGAAGATCGTCTAGGATGTAGGCGAGCACCGGCTTGCCCGCGACCTTGAGCAGCGGCTTGGGGGTATGGTGGGTGTGGGGACGGAGACGGGTCCCTTTTCCGGCCAGCGGAAGCACTGCTTTCATACGATTTGCCTGGTTTGGGACGGGGGCGCCACACTATAGGGACACGGAGAGCCATGAAGCGAGTCCGACGGATATTCGTCCTTGCCTGTGCCTTGGCGGCGTGCGCGAGCCCACCGGCGCAGGGAAGCTCCGGTGCCGCCCCGGCGATCGGGCCCGTGCCCCCGAACATCTACGAGATCGCGCCCGAGCAGGTCCTCCCCCCACAGGCGCAGGAGCCTCCGTTCATCGAGGTCTCGGGCGCCGCGACGGTGGAGGTGGCCGCAGACCAGGCGCAGGTGTCGTTCGCCGTCGAGACCCGCGCCGAGGCGGCGAACGACGCGTCGGCGGCCAACGCCACCGCGATGTCCAGGGTGCTCACGGCGCTCCGCGGAGGGCGTCTTCCGGGCCTCGAGATCGAGACGTTCGGCTACTCCCTTGAGCCGCAGTACGCCCAGGATCAATCCCGGGTTTTGTCGATCGCGGGGTACGCCGCCTACAACAACGTGCGGGCGACGATCGACGCCGTGGATCAGGTCGGTCGCCTGATCGACCTCGCCATCGGCGCGGGGGCGAACCAGGTCGCGAGCATCGCGTTCGTCGCATCCGACACCGAGCCGGCGCGTGCCGAGGCCCTCGCCGAAGCCGTCCGCAACGCGCGGTCGCAGGCGGAGACCATCGCGCGCGAACTCGGGTTCGAGCTCGGCCCGCCCCTCGAGATCCGCGGCGGCGCCGACCGTCCGATGCCCATCCAGTTCGAGGCCATGCGCTCCGTGCAGCTGGCAGATGCGACCCCGATCGAAGCCGGCGACCAGTCGGTCAGCGCCAACGTGACGGTCCGTTTCGCGCTCGGAAGAGCGCTGGCCGGGCGTTGAAGGGGATCCTGAGCGGTCTCACGGAAAGCGGTGCCGCGACGGATCCCGCGTCGCCCGACGCGCGGCTCGTCGGGCGCACGTATGCCATCCCCTTCGACTCGGTGTGGAATGCGTCGATGCGACTGGCCGACGGCGAGATGCGCGGCTGGAGTGTCATGAGCGCCGACGACCTCGCCGGCGTCATCGTGGCGACCAAGAAGGCGCTCCTCTTCGGCCAGGGCGATGATGTGAAGATCGACATCGGACTCGACGAGAACGCGCAGACGCGCGTGGACGTGGTGTCCGGCTCGCATTCGCGGCGCCCCGACCTCCGCCGCAACCGGCGCGCCATCGGACGGTTCTTCCGCAAGCTGGACCGGAGCCTGGAAGCGCGCCCCGAGCAGATCCTGGACGCCACGCGCGTGCCGGCATGGATCGAATCCAAGTAGCTCCCCGCGGGCTTGTCGTGCTCCTGACCGCCGCACTCCTTGGAGCGTGCGGCGAGGCGACACCCGACCCGCCGGCCGAGCCCGAGGGCGCGGGACTCGACGCCGCCGCCGCGGGCACGTACGTGCCGACCTACGAGCGGAGCTTCGCCTTCGCCGGCTTCACGGGGGACAGCGTCTTCCTGGTGCCGTGGTTGATGCGCACGGTCGCCGGTGCGGATTCCGTGGTCCGAGAGGCGCGCGGATGGCTCGGTCGCCGCGGCACATGGGACCCGTTCTACGCGGAGCGTTGGACCACACCGCCGACGCGGGCGCCCTCTCGCATCCTTCCCCACGGCAGCCTCCGGTTGCTGGTCCAAGACGGCGACGTCATCGACGGGATCATCTTCGGAGACGGTGCCCGGCGCCTCGAGCTGTCGTTCGGCGAGGTCCAGGCGAATTGGGGAGGGCCGAGGGGTGAGTCCATCGAGCTGGTGGAGGGCGTCGCCTACCTTGCAGACCAGCGCGTAGAAGGCGTGATCGCGCATATGGCGCGCGCGTCGGCAGGCGCCCGACCACCAGGAGGCGACTGGGCGTTCCTGGTGTCGGGAGACTCGATGCGCCTCGTCCTGGCCGCCGACATCGAGCACGGGGGCGACGCCGAGCCCGTCTACCGGGGCTACGCGGACACGGGCACCGAAGAGCGTCTGTGGGCGGAGGTGCGGTTGAGCTGGAGCGCCACCGAGGCGTTCCCGCCGGCGCGCCGCGACATCCCGGTGTCCTGGAGGGTGACGGCAGCGGACGGGTCCCTCAACGGGGAGCTCAGGGTCCTTTCCTCCAACATCCGAGAGGGCGCCGGACCCGGCCCCCTCTTGCCCGTCCTCGCGCTCTACGAGGTCTCCGGAGAGATCTCGACGGCCGAGGGGTCGTATCCGGTGCGTGGTCTCCTCGTGCACGAGAGGCGCTGACCGGGTGTCCGAAGCACTCGTCCAGGCACTCGTCACGATCGGTCTCGGTGCCCTCGCCGGAGGCGTGACGAACCAGGTCGCGATCTGGATGCTCTTCCATCCGTACGTGCCGCCGAAGCTCTTCGGTCGTTGGCGGATCGGCTTCCTGCAAGGGGCGATTCCCAAGAACCAGCCGCGGCTCGCTGCGGCCATCGGCAAGACGGTGGGGAGCCGCCTCCTGACCCCCGAAGACCTCACCGGGACGTTCGCCGAGCCCGAGTTCCGCGATGCGTTCGACCAGCGTCTGGCCCACGTGGTCGACCAGGTCTTGAACCGCGAGCGCGGCTCTCTGCGCTCCATGATCCCGGAGGCGCTGGCCCAGGACATCGACGCGCTCGTCGACGAGGCGCTCGACCGTGGGCTCGAGCAGCTGGAGCAGTACATGGCGTCGGAGCGGTTCGCAGAAGCGGTGCTTCAGCGCACCGACGCCTTGGTGCAGGCGGTCGCGGACGAGCCGATCGGGGGGGTGCTCACGCCCACGCGCGGCGCCGCGATGAAAACGATGGTGCAGGAGTGGTTCCAGAACGCCGTCGAGAGCGAAGACTTCACGGCCGCCGTCGACGACTACCTCGATCGCGCCGCACGCAAGGTACTCACCCCCGGCAGGACTTTCGAGGAGATCCTGCCCCTGGGGCTGGTCGGGTCCGTCGAAAAGGCGATCGCGAGCTATTTGCCGCTCGCGGCAGAGCGACTGGGTGGACTGCTCGAGGACCCCAGAGCTCGGGCGCGCTTCGAGTCGCTGCTCCACGACCTCATGCACCGGCTCCTCGGCGACCTGAAGTTCCACCAGCGGGTCGTGGCGCGTCTCCTCATGACCGAGGACACCGTCGACAAAGTGCTCGACACGATCGAGACAGAGGGATCGGAGCGGCTGTCGGAGATCCTCCGCGACCCGGCCATCCAAGAGGCGATGGCGAGAGGGGTGAACGCCGCGATCGTGGACTTCCTCCGCCGCCCGGTGGCGAGCGTGCTCGGCGACTCCCAGGACCCCAACGTCGTCGAGACGAAGAAGACGCTCTCGGGCTGGGTGGTGGGAATGGCGCGGGATCCGGCGACCCGAGAGTTCCTACTCGAGAAGGTGCACCAGGGACTCGAGAGAGCGGGGGCCAAGACGTGGGGAGAGCTGCTCGAGCGCGTTCCTCGGGAGCGCATCGCGGAGGCGCTGGTCGCTGCTGCGCGCAGCGACTCCGCGCGCAGAGGCATTCATGCCGGCGCGCGACAACTGGTCGGGCGGGTGCTGGAGCGACCCATCGGCACCCCCGCGCGGTGGTTACCGGAGGACGGAAGCTCGCGCCTGGAGACGGCGCTCGGCGACCCGATCTGGGAGTGGCTGCAGACGCAGGTTCCCGCGGTGGTCGAGCGCATCGACGTGGCGCGGAGAGTGGAGGAGAAGGTTCGCCACTTCCCGACCGAGCGCCTGGAAGAGATCGTGCGCCGCGTGACGGACCGCGAGTTGCGGCTCATCGTGAACCTGGGCTACGTGCTCGGCGCGATGATCGGCGTCGTAACCGTCCTAGTGCAGTATCTGCTGACCTGAGGCGGCCTAGCGGTCCTTCGGCGACTGTAGCCGGAAACCCCGCCCGGGGCGCGGAGCCCTCGCCTCGGCGTTCCGCGTGACCCAGCTCATCGGGGTGAAGACCCGCTTCACCGTCCGGCGGCGCCCCCCGCCGGCCTCCATGACCTTATCGATCTCTTCGACGCTCTGCGTATAGCGGGCCGGGAGTCCCATCCAGACTCCCCACACGAGGGCGACCAGCGCGCCCCCGACCTTGAGGAGGAGGCCCGGCGTCACGTCAACTCACTTCTGCTGTGTGGCCGTCTCGAAAACGAGCAGTCCGATGCCGATGGAGAGGATGATCGCGACGGCGTTCGTGCCCACGCCTACCAACGCGACGACGGTCCAAAAGATCAGGTGCGTAAAGAGATAGCCGCCCGGAACGAGATCGCGCATCGGTCGCCGCGGTTGGAGTGAGACGTGTGGCTCAAGGAATATGCGGGGCGGCAGGGGCGGTGTCACCCCTCCGCTCATCGACCGGTCTCTGCGCCTCCCTCGGCGCGCTTCCTTGCCTCGGCGAGGTACCCGGCCTCGAGCCTAAGGAGGTTGCAGATCTTGCGCATGAGGTAGTCCTCCCGGCCGGCGAGCTTTCCGTCCGAGTAGGCCAGCCCCCACATGATCTCTGCGAGGACCATTTTTTGCCCGATCGAGTAGTTCTCGGCGATGAGGTTCGTGAACTGCCAGAGGTCTACAGCCTGGGCACGCTCCTGCTCCGCGAGCACGAGGAGCTTCTGTGCCTCCGGGGCATCCACGCCGAACTGCCGCTGGACCGCGGCCTCGAGATGCTTGCGCTCGGCGTCCGTGAACTCATCGTCGGCGTGGGCGATCTCCATCAGGAGCGCGCACGCCGCGAGCCGAATGTCCTTCCGGGACGCCGTCGACTCTGTCTTCGCCGGAGGGTTCGTCGAAGATCTGAAGAAACTCTTGATCGCCTCGAGCATCGACGCCTCCGTCCAGGACAGGTTGCGGCGAATCTAGTCGCCGCAGCGGGAACTCAGAAGTCGACGGAGCGCACCTTGGCGATTCCGGCGCGGAGCGGCGCGAAGACCGCGACCGGAGGTGCACCCACCGCCTCGATCGGTATCGCACAGAGCTCACCGAAGACCGACGTGTGCTCTCGGCCCGCAGCGGTGCGGGCCGCCTCCACACGGGCATGGATCAGATCGTTCGCCGCTTGAGCGGACAGCGTCACTGGAACGAGGGACAGAGCCGACAGCAGCGCGGCAGCGCGGGCGACGAATCTCATCGAACTGCTCCTCCGGGCGGGGTCAGCGATCTCAATCGCTGGTGGACACCATAGGTCGTGGCCGACGCACTGGCCAGCGACCTCGGCACCCCTGGATGCCACACCCTCAGTTGCGGGGCGAACTCCGGGTCCGCGACATCTCCTCGACGAGCCCCTCGAACAGACGCACCTCGAAGTCGGATGCCACCACGATCGTCAGTTCCAGGGGCACGGCGCCCTCGTCGAGATGGTTGAATGAGGATCTCCACCAGGGCCCGCGCGGATTCCTCCGGCTCGACGGTCCCGACCGTGAGGCCGAGCGGCGGGAGGGCGAGCGAGGCGAGACCCCAGTCGGTCGCGCGGCGGAGGCCGTTCCGGAGCGCACGCTGCACGGACAGAGTCGTCTGCGGCTCCTCCTCGGACATGACCACGACGTGAATCAAGAAGCTCGCTGCCAGTCGGCCCGAGGGGGTCAGGACTGCGCCACCGATGGGCAGAGTGCCGAGCCTGGCCAGGCGAGCCTTGAGATCCTCCCCCGCTGCCAAGCCGATGTCGCGCGAGGCAGCACTCACCGGAGCGAGGTCGGATCGGACGGGGCGCACCAGGGCATCGACCACCTGCGCCGCCAGGTCCCCCACGACGACGCGGATCACGGGCTTTGCAGCCGCCTGGCGCGGCGGTACATCTCGGCGGCCTCCTCGGGCATGTGCTTGCAGTCGTACAGGCGCCCGAGAGTATAGGCCGGCTTGGGGTCGTCGGGCAGGAGCTCGGCGGCGCGCTCCATCGCCTGAGTCGCCTCGTCGTATCGCCCGAGCCGGTTGAGCGACTCCCCGCGGTAGTAGAAGGCGAGTCCGTTGTCCCGGTCTCGCGCGCACACCCAGCGCAGCTCGGTCTCGGCCTGCGCGTACATCCCGCGACGGAAGTAGAGGATCCCGATCGAGAGGTGGACCCGCAGGTCGTCGGGGTCGACCCGCTGTGCGCGTCGCAGCATTCCCTCCGCATCTTCGTACCGCGCCAAGGACGTGAGCGTCGACGCGAGGTTCGTGAGCACCTCCACGTTGTCGGGCTCGATGCGCACGGCAGCCTCCAAGTGGTCACGTGCGGCATCGAACTGCTTCAGCCCGTCGAACAGAACGCCGAGGTTGTTACGCGCCTTCAGGTTCGACGGGTTCACCGTGAGGATGCCGAGGTAGAGCTGGATCGCCTCGTGAATCCGGCCCCGCTCGACGAGCGATCGGGCGCGCGTCAGCGGCTCGCCGGCGGGCCTCGCTCCCGCGGCGGCGTGATCGCGCGCGGATTCGTGGGAGTCGCGTCCCGACGCCTCTTCCGCGGGAGCGGACGGACGCGAAGACGCAGAAGCGGAGGCCGCGGGCTCCGGTCGCACGGCCGGCTCCGGCACGGCGTCCTGCGACGGCTCGCTTCGCTCGGCAGAAGTCGGTTCGGGCTCGGTCGCGCTCTCCGTCGAGTCTGCGTCGGAGGCGAACTCCCGCGGAGACATCGCCTCACTCAGGAGTTCGCCCTGAAGCGGCTCCACCTCCAACGCCCGCTTCTTACGACGACGCCTTCCCATCAGGAGACCCGGCCGATCTCGGCGCGCACCCAGTCCAGATAGGGCTCGTGCCCCGCGCACACATCGAGGGCGATCACCTCGGGTACCTCGTATGGGTGCAGTTCGACCACGCGTCGGCTTAGAGCGCCTACGCTCTCGGTCGTCGTCTTGAGGATCACCAGGACTTCCGACTCGTGCGCGATCGAGCCCTTCCAACGGAAGATCGACCGCACCCCGGGCACCACGTTGGCACACGCGGCCAGCCGCTCTTCGACCAGCGTCTCCGCGATCCGCTCCGCGACCTCCTCGTTCGGCGCCGTCGTGAGCACGGCTACGACGTTCGAGCCCTCGGCGTCGCTCATTGCTTGGTGTCGGCCGCTTCCTCGGCGTACAGCCGATCGATCACGGCGGCCAGACGCTCCTGAACCACGCGTCGCTTCACCTTCAGGCTTGGGGTGAGGAAGCCGTTCTCGACCGTCAGGTCGTGCGCGAGCAGCGCGATCTTCTTGGGCCGCTCGAAGGACGCGAGATCGCCGAGCGTGCCCAGCACCTCCGACTCGACGTACTCGACCACCTTCGGGTTCGAAACCAACTCTTCCCTGCTCGACCAGGCGATCCCCTGCGAGCGGGCCCACTCCTCAACAGCGCGGAACGCCGGCACGACGAGGAGACTGCAGTACCTCCGCCGGTCTCCGACCATGACGACCTGCTCGACCAACGGATGCGTCTTCAGCCGATTCTCGATCGGCTGGGGCGCCACGTACTTTCCTCCGGAGGTCTTGATCAAATCCTTCTTGCGATCCGTGATGGTGAGGAAGCCGTCCGCGTCGATCACGCCGATGTCCCCCGTCGCGAGCCAGCCGTCTGCGCTAAGGCACTCGGCAGTCGCCTCGGGGCGGTTGAAGTAGCCCTTCATCACCTGGGGGCCGTGCGCGAAGATCTCGCCATCCGCCGCGATACGAATCTGGGTGCCGGGCACCGGCTTCCCCACCGTGCCGATGCGCAGGTTCTCGAACGTATTCACGTTGGTGACCGGACTCGACTCGGTGAGGCCGTACCCCTCGAGGATGGTCAGCCCGATCGAGTAGAAGAAGCGGTTCAGCGTGGGTGAGAGGGGCCCGCCGCCGCTCACGAAGAAGCGGATCCGTCCGCCCACGGCGTTCTTGACCTTGGAGAAAACGAGCCGATCCGCTATCCCGTACTGGAGCGCGAGCGCCCCTCCCGGCTGCTGCCCCGCGAGCCGCAGGTCCGCGACGCGGTCCGCGACGCGCACCGCCCAGCCGATGAGGATCTTCTTGAGCCCGCGCGCCTCCATCACCCCGTTGTAGATCTTCTCGTAGATCCGCGGAACGGACGCCACGACCGTCGGACGGACGGTCTTGATGTCGGCGATCAACGTCTCGACCGAGCGCGGATACGCGATCTGGCATCCCACCCAGAAGAACACGTAGTCGACCATCCTCTGCAGGATGTGCGACAGGGGGAGGAAGCTCACGGTGGTGTCCGTGTCGTCGATCGGAAACACGCTCGAGCACGCACGCACGTTTGAGGCGACGTTGTTGTGCGTGAGCATGACCCCCTTCGGCTCGCCAGTCGTTCCCGACGTGTAGAGGAGCGTAGCCAGGTCGTCGGGCCGTGCGCTCAGCGCGGAACGCCGGAACTCGGCGTCTGACCAGCCGTCGGCACGCGCCTTGCCCTCCTCGAGGAAGTCTTTCCAGGAGATCAGGCGTTTCGATGCGTCTGTCGGCGCGTCGAACGACACCACGTCGAGAGTGAGCCCGCGCTCACTCGCTGCCGCGAGCGCCTTCTCCGCCTGCTCGGGAGTGGAGGCGAACACGAGCTTGGCGCCGGAGTCCTGGAGCAGGTACCCGACCTGGGGCGCCGTGAGCGTGGTGTACACGGGCACGTCCAGAACACCGGCGCATAGGCAGCCGTAGTCCGCGAGCGCCCACTCGGGGCGGTTCTCCGACAGGATCGCCACACGTTCGCCTCGGGCGATGCCACGCGCCGCGAGGCTGGCGACGACGCGCTTCACGAGCTGGAGTGTCTGCTCGTGCGAGACATCCACGATCTCGGTCTCGGACCGAACGCGCCGGAACGCGACCTTACCCGCATGACGGTCGATGGCATCGAAGAACAGTTCGACGAGCGTGGACTGCGGAACCGGCAGGTCGTTGGCCGCGTAGGTTACGCTCGACACTTCCGTCCTCCGGGCGGCTAGAGCCGCCGCACCCGAATGTCGATCTCGATGCTGGGATCGAGCGAGTGGAGGACGCTGCAGTACTTGTCGCGCGAGAGGTCGATCGCGTGCTGCAGCCGCTTGTCGTGCTCCTCCAGCGGGCCGCGCACCTCGTACGTGAGCTGGATCTTCTCGAAGCGCCGCGGCGCCGTCTCCGCGCGCTCGCCGACCGCCTCCACCTCCAGGGACTCGATGGGGACGCGCGACTTCTCGAGGATCATCTTCACGTCGATCGCCATGCACCCCGCGAGCGCGAACAGCAGATAGTGCGTCGACGATAGGCCCTCTTTCGCGTCGCTGTCGAGCGTTGCCACCGGCCCTCCGTCCGGTCCGCCGCGGAAGACGAGCCCCTCCCCCGACCAACGGAGGCGAACCTGCCGAACGTTCGAGGGAACCATCAGAGCGGCGGCTCGGTCGAGGAGTCGTACATCTCCCCACGAAGCTGTGCGAGCGTCGAGCGCGCGTGCTCGACGTGCGGCCCCGCGTCGGCCCCGCGGGGTGGGTGGGCAAGGAACGCCTCGAGATGCGGGATCGCCTCTTCGGAGCGCTCGCCCCGCATGAGAATGAACGCGAGCCCGTAGTGCGCGCCCGACGCCACGGGGTCCTTTTGGAGCACATGGCGGTACGTCTTGGCGGCCTCTTCCGTCATGCCGATGCGCGTATAGCACATCGCGATCTCCTGCAGCACGATGACGTCCCCGGGAGATGCCTTGAGAGCCAGGCGGAACGACGTCAGCGCCTCGTGGAACTTCCCGGCCGTGAAGAGATCCTTGCCCTCTTGGTAGTAATCGACCGGCTTCGGGCTGTCGTTGCCGAGTAGCTTCTTCCAGAACGCCATTCGATCGCTCGGGTCGGGCCTGAAAAAGCCGCGGAGGGAGCGCGCGGGCGGCCCTCGCGCGTCCGCCAAGGTAGACGGACGCGGGGGGACCACGCAACGCTCAACTTCTTGCTGCGACGATTGTTTCCGCGTCGGCGGCGATGACGTTCAGACCCTCGCTTTCGAGCCGCTCACGAGCTTCGGCGAACGCGTGAACGACGACCGCTCGCCCGCGTGGCGCGACCACCCTCGCGGCCTCGGCCAGCCACCCCGTCCCGAGACGTCCGTCGAGGGCAACCCCGCGGAGGCTCGAGGGGAAGAACGGCAGCCCCGGCGCCGCCGCGAGACGGCTGACTCGCTCCTGCTCTGGCCACTGCCTCAGATCCGGATCGATCGCAACGACGTGCATTTCGGGAAGGGCGCGCGCCACCTCCGCGGCCGCGCGCGCCGGCTCCCCCACGAGCGCAACCGTGCCCGGCCCGCCCACGATGCCGAGGAGCGCCAACAACCTGGCGGCACCATCACCGTCGGTCGCACCCGGCGCCCCCGCGAGCCCCGGCCCGATCTCGCCGCGCGGTGGGGCGCGCAGGTCTCCGAATCCCGCCGCGATGAGAAACGCGTCACGGCAGTTCGGGCAGCCCAGCACTCCTTCGTGGACGACTCGGTCCTCGAGACGGTGCGCCAGCAGGATCAACCCGAACGGCGGCCCACAACGTGGACAGGTGAGCCGGTCGGTCAGAAGGAGGTGCATGCTACGCGCGAAGTGGCGCGCAATTCACCGGTGAGCGGTCGGGCCATACTGCGCCCACTGCGTGGGGGACTCCCAGACGCGCGCGTACAGGAGGCCGGAAGCGGCCGGCTCGGGCAGGCTCCTCCGCATCTCCTCGAAGAAGTAGCGGGCCTGGTTCTCGGCGCTCGTCTCCACGCCTGCGAACTGCGGGAGCTCGTTCAGGTTCTCATGGTCGAGCCCATCTGCGAGCGCCCTGAGCGCCGACTTCAGGTCGGCGAAGTCGAACGCGATACCAGACTCGTCGAGCTCAGTGAGCTGCACGACCGCCTCCACGACGTACCGATGGCCGTGGAGCTTGGCGCACTTGCCCTTGTAGTTGCGCAAGAAATGCGCGGCGTCATAGTGCGCCTGCGCGCTTACCGTGTAGGCGTATCCGCTCATGTCCGCTCGATCTGCAGTACGGGTATCCGCACATTCTCCGGCCGGGTCGCCACGAACAGCACCGCCTGGGCCACATCGTCAGCCTGGAGCATCTGGTCCCGGTTCGGGAGCTTCGGGTTGGCGTCCGGATCGAGAGAGTCCCAGATCGAAGTGTCCGTGGACGTCGGCTCGAGGAGCGTCGCGCGCACCCCGCTCCCCTTGAGCTCCTCGAGTAGCACTTCGTGATAGCCCCTGAGGCCGAACTTCGACGCCGAGTACGCCGCGTTGCCGCGATACGCCTTTCGGCCGGCCACGGAGCCGACGTTCACGATCAAGCCGGACCGCCGCTCGAGCATCGCCGGCAGGAGAGCGCGGTTCACGAGGAACGGGCCGCGCAGATTGACCGCCAGCGCCCGGTCGAACGCGGCCACGGTCTCTTTGCTGCCCAAGGCGATCCCGAATACGCCGGCCGAGTTGACCACGAGGTCGGGCGCACCGCCGAGCGTATCGACCATCTCGTCGAGTGCCCCCCATGTGGCTGCGTCATCGGTCAGGTCGGCCACCAGAGCCTCGCCACCGATGTCCGCCGCGAGCGCTTCGACCTCCGTTCGCGAGCGCGCCAGGCACCAGACGCGCGCACCCGCGTCCGCGAGCGACTCGGCCACGCATCGCCCGATACCACGGCTCGCGCCGGTCACGAGTGCGGTGCGTCCCGCCAGCCCGCCTACGTCGCCCATCATGTGCCTATTGCGCGAGCGGCCGGTGCGCGCTCGTCGTCAACCGCAGGAACTCGTCGCGCGTCCGCTGGTCGTCGAGGAAGACCCCACGCATGGCTGACGTGATCGTCACGGAGTTCTGCTTCTCCACGCCGCGCATCATCATGCACAGGTGGTGCGCCTCGACCACCACGGCTACGCCGAGGGGCTGAGTGGTCTCCCAGAGCGCCTGAGCGATCTGCTCGGTGAGGCGCTCCTGCACCTGGAATCGTCGCGCGAAGACCTCGACGAGACGGGCCAGCTTCGAGAGCCCGACGATCCGCCCGTCGGGCACGTAGGCGACGTGCGCCTTGCCGAAGAACGGCAGCAGGTGGTGCTCGCACATCGAGTACACCTCGATGTCCTTCACGAGCACCATGTTCTGGTGGGACTCCTCGAAGAGCGCGTCATCGAGGACCGCCCCCGGCTTCTCCGCGTAGCCCTTCGTCAGGAAGGCCATCGACTCCGCGACCCGCTCCGGCGTCTTGAGCATCCCTTCACGCTCGGGGTCGTCGCCTAGACGGCGGATCATCTCCGCGACCAAGTCGGGGAACGGAACATCGCCGAGATCGATCCTCGACGTCGAACGCTTCGTCGGCTTGCTCATACGCTACCTCCCTCTCCTGGACCCGTGTATTCGACCCAATTACGCGGTGTCTCGCGCACCAGGACCTTGGCGAGCCGCACGCCGGCAGGGAGCTCGCCCGCGAGCCGCCCCCAGATCGCGACGGCCACGTTCTCGGTCGACGGGTTGATCCCGTCGAGCCAGGCGACCTCGAGATTGAGGTTCTTGTGGTCCACGTCCTTGAGAACCTGTCGCTCGACGAGCTCCTTCAGGTGCTTCAGGTCCATGACGAACCCCGTCTCGGGGTCGACCGGGCCCTCCACCGTGACGTCGAGCTCGTAGTTGTGCCCGTGCCAGTTCGGGTTCGCGCAGTCGCCGAACACGGCGCGGTTGCGCTCGTCGGACCAATCCGAGCGATGTAGGCGATGGGCGGCGCTGAAGTGCACCCGCCGCGTGGCTCGCACAACGGCCATCTCGAATCCGGAGAAGCGTGTTGATGAAGCGAAGGGCCGGCGCCCGAGCCACGAAAGTGGCCAGGCGTCGGCCCCCGCATGCACATCGGAGGGAGTTATTGAAGCCCGGGATGCTACTTGAGGTGACCTCCCCGAGCTCTGCCGCTTTCCCCTCGAAGGGGGCCTAGCGTCGTTCCCAGGAGTCAGTCCCGGCTTCGGTACGTTGGCTCAATAATTGGGCCCCCCGATGCACATGGCGAATATAGGGAGGATGCACCACAGGGGACAGACCGCCGAAGGTGCGCCGGAGCCGACAGCAACTTAGATTGCGCGCCGGGGTATCGAGCGGGTACCCATTCTTCGCCGACCTGCGAGGTCGGTAGGCAAGGAAAGCCGTCAGGCGATGCTGCGTTCCGAATCTCGCGCGCGAAGGCCCTTGGGCATCGCTCTGTGCGCGCTGATTCTCGGGTCGAGCGTCGCCGTGCCCCTGCTCGAGCGCGGCGGCTTCTTCGGGCATCCGACGTTGGAGAGCGAGCACGACCCGTCCGCGTGCGCTCACCGACACGACCATCGGGTGTGCACCCAGATCGGCGCCAATCTCGCGCTGGCGTCGAGGACGCACGAAGAACGCCTCGCCCACGAATTCGTGGATGTCGCGCCTCCCGCCCGCCCGCGGTCCACGACCGCCAAGCCCCTCCTCGAGGGGCCTCCCTCGAGAGCACCTCCGCTGGCCTGACGATCCACGCCCCCTCAGGGGCGGCACTCTCTCTGCGGCCGCTCTCCGGACCGCGGACACCTCGTCATCCAGGCAACGGAACGCTCTATCAATCATGAGATCCCTATTCATTTGTACCTCGTTGGTCCTGCCTTTGATGTTCGGGCTGCCGATCGCGGGATGGGCGCAGGTAGGTAGCCCGTCGGGTGCCTTCATCAACATCGGGTTCGTCGGCATCGCCGACGCCGGGTGGTCCACGGAGCCCGACGTCGGCTCCCTGCAGTTGGGCGATCACGACCCCAGGGTGCGCGGCTTCACGATTCCCAACATGGAGCTGACGCTCAACGGGGCGGTCGACCCCTACTTCCAGGGCTTCGCCAGCATCATCTATAAGCTGGACGAGGAGGGCGAGACCGGCGTCGAGCTCGAGGAGGCGTTCTTCCTCACGACTTCGCTTCCTGGAAACCTGCAGGTCAAGGGCGGACAGTTCTTCGGCGAGTTCGGCCGGCAGAACACCCAACATCCCCACGCCTGGGCCTTCGTGGACCAGCCCCTGGTGCTCGGCGAGCTGTTCGGGCCGGAAGGGCTCCGCGGCCAAGGCATGCGGATTTCTTGGCTCGCGCCGACCTCCTGGTACACGGAGGCGATGCTGTCCGTCCTCAACAGCGCGGGGGGCACCGCTTTCAGCTTCCGCTCGGAGGAGTCTTCGGTCATTCACGGCGGCGCGCCTGACGAGCGGGCGGTGGACGGGCTGGGGGACCTGCTACTCGTACCCCGCCTGACCACGTCCCTCGATCTGACCGCGACGCAGACGGTGGTCGTGGGCGCGTCGGCGGCGCTCGGCCCGAACAACTCCGGGCCCGACGCCGACACGCGGATCTTCGGCGCCGACGTGTATTGGAAGTGGAAGTCCCTGACCGCCTTCCAGGGCTTCCCTTTCGTCTCCTTCCAGGCCGAGGCGCTCGTGAGGCGGTACGGCGCCGCGAGCAGGGAGTCGGTGGATGATCCCCTGGTCACGCTCCCGACCGAAACGCTACGGGATCGAGGCACCTACGCGGAGCTGCTGTGGGGAATCAAGCCACGCTGGGTGGCGGGAACGCGGGGCGAGGTCGTCCGCAGCGAGTCCGCCACATACGCGTCGGCCCTGCGTACGGATAGATACCGGATTTCACCGAGCCTGACCTGGTATCCGAGCGAGTTCTCGAAGCTTCGAGTGCAATACAACCTCGATCACCGAGAGGCCATCGGGACCGACCATTCCTTGTGGTTCCAGTTCGAGTTCATCATGGGTGCCCACGCCGCTCACCGCTTCTAGCGAAAGAAACGCCTTTTATGAAGAAGCTCATACCCAAACTTCTGTCACTGGCGTGGCTCGCCTCTTGGGCCATAGCGGCACCCGTCGCGGGGCAGCTCCGAGTGGTCGCCACGACGCCGGATCTCGGGGCCCTCGCCAAGGAGATCGGCGGCGACAGGGTAGACATCACTGCTCTGGCGAAGCCGACCGAGGATCCGCACTTCGTGGACGCCAGGCCGAGCCTCATCGTCACGCTCAACCGAGCGGACATGCTGATCGAAGGAGGTGCGGAGCTGGAAATCGGCTGGCTCCCCGCGCTGCTCCAGGGCGTGCGCAACACGAAGATCGCGGCCGGCGCACCGGGCCGAGTCTCCGCTGCGTCGGGAGTGGCAATGCTCGACGTGCCGGCCTCCCTCGACCGGTCCAGAGGGGACGTGCACGCGCTAGGAAACCCGCACTTCATGCTGGATCCCGTCAACGTCAGGTTGATCGCGGCAGAGATCGCCAACCATCTGGCACAGGTCGATGCGGCCTCGGCGGAGCAATACAGATCCAACCTCCAGAGATTCAACGAGAGGCTCGACGCGAAGCTGACCGAGTGGCAAGCACAGCTCGCTCCGTTTCGCGGAGCCAAGATCGTGACCTACCACCGTGACTTCGTCTATCTGGCCGCACGATTCAACTTGGAGGTGGCCACCACCCTCGAGGAGCGGCCGGGCATCGCGCCTTCCCCCGCGCACGTGGCACAGGTCATCAGCACCATGAGGGAGCAGAACGCACGCGTCATTCTCGTGCAGCCCTACCAGAACCGCAGGACGGCCGAGACGGTGGCACGACAGACCGACGCGGTGGTGCTGGACATGCCCCAGCAGCCCGGGGTGGCCCAGAACACCGACAGCTACTTCACCTTGATGGACTACCTGGTCCACACGCTGGCCGGCGCGCTCGGACAGGGGAGGTGACCGTGGAACTCGACTTGGTGTGGGCGGTGATGAAGTGGCCATTCGTCGCATGCCTCGTGCTCCCTCCTCTCCTAGTCTATCTCGGCCTGCACGTGGTCGAGCGCGAGGTCATCTTCGTCGACCTGGCGCTGGCCCAGGTGGCGACCCTGGGCACCAGCATGGCGCTGCTCATGGGATACGATTTCCATGACCGGATCGTCTTCTGGATTTCGCTGGGGGTGACGTTCCTGGGAGCTGCACTCTTCAGTTGGACCCGTGGTCGAAAAAAGGGACCGGTCCCACAGGAAGCCATCATCGGGATCACATTCGTGGTCGCCGCCGCCGGGGTGATCCTCTTGCTCAGTCGAGTGGCAGGAGGACGAGAGGAGCTCGAGCACTTGCTCACGGGCGACATTCTCAACGTGACGGGGGCGGAGGTCGGTCAACGCGCCCTGCTGTTCGCGGTATTGGCTGCATTCTACGCCGCCTTCCACGAGCGCTTCGCGCTGATCTCTTCGGACCCGGAAACGGCCTTCGCCCAAGGCATGCGAGTGCGCCTCTGGGACTTCCTCTTCTACGCCGCGTTCGCCCTGGTGGTGGTGAGCTTCGTGCGGGTGGCCGGCGTCCTGCTGACCTTCGCCTACCTGATCGTGCCCGCGGTCTGCGCGGTCACGCTCGCGAAGAGTTGGTTGACCCGCCTGGCCGTGGGTTGGGCGGTGGGCGCAGCCGCCAGCATCGTGGGGCTGACTGCGTCGTACGTGCTCGACCTCCCGACCGGAGCGGCGATCGTGTGCGCCAGCGGGTTGACGCTGGTCGTCGTGGGCATCTCCTCCACCCTGCGAAGCGCGTAACCGCGGCGGTCTGGGTCACGACCCGTCCGACCGGGCGCGCTCAGCGGAGACGAAATCCTCGGAGTAGCGCGAGGTTCGCCCGGTCCGCGCTCACGCCGTCGTCGCCCTTGGGCGTCTCGAGAACCTTCGGGACGGCGCGCAGTCGTTCGTCCTCCATGATGCGCCGGAACGGTTCGCGTCCTAGCGTGCCCTCGCCGATCGCCTCGTGCCGGTCCTTCCGCGATCCGAGGGCGTGCTTGGAGTCGTTCATGTGGATGAGCCGCAGGCGTTCGAGGCCGAGGACCTCGTCGAACTTCGTCCACACGCCGTCGTAGTCGGTTACGAGGTCGTACCCGGCGCTGTAGCCGTGACAGGTGTCGAAGCACACGCCGACGCGCTCGCGAGGCCCCGAAGGAATCGCATCCAGGATGGCGCGGAGGTTCTCGAACGAGCCCCCGACGCTCGTGCCGCTCCCCGCGGTGAGCTCGAGCAGCACGAGCTGGACGCGACCCTCGGCCGCGACGAGCGATTCCGCGATGCCCTTCGCGTTCCGCTCGATGCCGACCGCCAGGTCTCCGTCGGTCGCGTTGCCCGGGTGGGTCACGAGGCAGTCGAGGCCGAGCGCGGCGCAGCGATCCAACTCGGCCGCGAACGAGCGCTGCGACCTGCGCCAGAGCCGCGGGTCGGGCGAGGAGAGGTTGATCAAATAGGAGTCGTGGCTCGCGGCCAGCGCGATTCCGTGTGCCCGCCGTTCGGACCGGAACGCTTCGATCGTCGCTTGCTCGAGCTTAGGCTCAGCCCAGCGGCTCGGCTGTTTGGTGAAGAGCTGGAGGACGACCGCGTCGAGCGCTGCCGCCCGGGCGGGCGCGCGGTCCACTCCGCCCTCCGTGGAAACATGGGCACCGAGCTCGTCTGCGCCGGGGGCTTTCACGCCGCGAAGCTCTGCAAAGATTGCCACCTCCGGAAGCTTCTGACCTCGTCACGGGCTTCGATGGCGGGGGCTCTGCACGGCTAGGCCTGCGGTCCAACATCATGCCTTAGAATCACTTACGAGCCTGATACACCTCCGTCGCCACGTTGGCGCTCCTGGGCACGAGACTTGTCCTGTAAGGGGCCGTGGTTGCACTCCCCCCAAGAGGCATGAGAGCCGAGCGGAGGAAGGAATGCGCGTAGCGAGTGATGGATACATCGACCTGTGGGACCACCGTCGGGTGAAGACCCCGGGATACCACGACCAGGGGCTCGACCCGGTGCCCGAGTCGGAGGCGATCGCCTTCCTGCTCTCGCACAGTTTCCGCGGTCATCGCCGCGTCGTGCTGCCGCTCTCGGTCGAGGACCGCAAGCGGATTCGGCTGGCGCTGTGGGCCGACTTGGTGTCGGAGCGGATGACGCTGGTGGACCGTGTATGGCGCTCGATCACGGAGGCGGCGCCCGCCCCGGCTACCGGCAAGGGTCCTCAGCTCGCCCAGTTGATTCGCTACGGCGAGTGGGTCTATCCCTTGTACTTCGACGGAGACGTCACGCGGGTGATCCCGCTGAGCGGCACACCGTTTGCAGAAGTACCCGAGCAGGTGGTCTTCGAGTTCGACCTGGAGAGAAAAACAGCATAAACTTCGTGCCGGCGTGGTTCGGCCTAAAAACCGTCCCGCCGGCACAAAGTCCCACGCCAGGATGGGTGGGCAACACGCCCTGGGGGGGCGTGCCAAAGGCGGCGGTAGGTGCTTGCACCTACCGCCGCCTTTTTTGGGGGGCAGGAGATCGGCGCCAACCCGTCGGCTACCCGCCCCCGCCCGCGCCGCCGCCCTGCGGCAGGCCAGGCTCCGTCATCGCGCGTACGTCGAGCGCCTCGTCCACCTTGTTGGCCGGCAGAAGTCCCTTCTCGATCACCACCTGGCGCACGCTCACGCCTCGCTTCGCCGACTCCTTCGCGACGACCGCGGCCGCGTCGTAGCCGATGTAGGGGTTCAGGGCCGTGGCGATCGCCGGGTTGCGCTCCAGCAGCTCCCTGGCACGCGTCTCGTTGGCCTCGATGCCGACGATGCAGCGGTCGGTGAACTCGCGCGCGACGTTGCCGAGCAGCGTGATCGACTCGAGCAGCGCGTGCGCCAGCACCGGCATCATCACGTTGAGCTCGAAGTTCCCGCGGCTTCCCGCGACGGTCACCGTGACGTGGTTCCCCATCACGCGTGCAGCGACCATCATCGTCGCCTCGGACATGACCGGGTTCACCTTGCCGGGCATGATGGAGGAGCCCGGCTGGATGGCTGGGAGCCGGATCTCGTAGATGCCGCTCGTGGGCCCGGAGCCCATCCAGCGGATGTCGTCGGCGATCTTCATGAGGCTCGTCGCCACGGTGTTCAGCGCGCCCGACGCGCTCACCGCAGCGTCCTTCGCGCCCTGCGCCTCGAAGTGATCGTCGGCCTCGCGAAACGAGATTCCCGTGGCCGAGGCGAGTCGCTCGATGGTCTTGGCCGCGAACTCCGGGTGCGTGTTGATGCCCGTGCCCGTGGCCGTGCCGCCGAGCGCGAGTTCCTCGAGCTCGACGGACGCGTGCCGGACGCGCTCGATGCTCTTGGCCATCTGAGTGGCATATCCGCGGAACTCCTGACCGAGTCGCACGGGCGTCGCGTCCATGAGGTGCGTCCGCCCCGACTTCAGGATCCCGTCGAACGCGACGGCCTTCTCGGCTAGCGCGGCGCGCATGTGCTCGAGCGCGGGCAGTAGCTCCTTCTCGATCGCGACGCGCGCGGCAACGTAGATCGCCGAGGGAATCACGTCGTTCGAGGACTGGCCGAAGTTCACGTGGTCGTTGGCGTGGACCGAGCCCTTGCCGCCCAGCAGTTGGGTCGCGCGGTGCGCGATGATCTCGTTGGCGTTCATGTTCGTCGACGTCCCCGAGCCCGTCTGATAGACGTCGAGCACGAACTGGTCGTCCCACTTGCCGGCCACCACCTCGCTCGCCGCCGCGACGATGCTCTTGGCGATCTGAGGCTCCAGGTGGCCCTGCGCCACGTTCGTCTCGGCCGCGGCCTTCTTGATCAGCCCGAGGGCCTCGATGAAGCGTCGACCGAAGCGCTGGCCACTGATCGGGAAGTTCTCGACGGCGCGCTGGGTCTGCGGACCGTAGAGCGCGTCCGCCGGCACCTTCATCTCCCCGAGGGAGTCCTTTTCGATCCGAAACTTCTCAGCCATGAATGCATCCTCGCGGAGTTGCGGAGCTATGGATGGCTCAGGGAAGAAGGCGCCCGAGGTAGCGGCGCGTTGCCCAGAGCCCGACCCCCGTGCCGACCATGCTCACGATGAACGCGGTGAAGATCGACACCGGCGCGCCGGCGGCCCATCCGATCCAGCCTCCGATGGTCATACCGATCATGTCGAAGAGGCGTTTCATTTGGGCTGGCTCGGCCGCATTTCGACGCGGCTCACGTGGGCGCCCTTCGGATAGTCGAGCAGCTGGAGGACCGTGAGCGCGACGTCGTCCGCCTCGAGAGGCCAGGAGCGCTCCGTCGCCTGCTTCCCACCGAAGTTCGTGTTCACGCTGCCCGGCATGATGACCGACACGCGAACGCCGGAGTGGCGCACATCGAGCATCATCGCTTCGGTCATGCCGATCAGCCCGGCCTTGGCGGCGTTGTAGCCCGCCCCCCCCGCGAAGTAGTTGCGGCCGGCGAGCGAGCCGATATTGATGATGAACCCGTCTCCGTGCGCGCTGAGGTGTGGCAGGGCCGCCTTGGAGCAGTAGAACGCGCCGCCGAGGTTCACGTCGATCTGCCGGCGCCACTCGTCGACGGTCATGTCGGCGATCGACTTGAGAATCGCGAAGCCGGCGTTGTTGACGAGCACGTCCAAGCGACCGAAGCGCTTCACGGTTTCATCCACCAGCCGCTGGCACGCCGCGGGGTCCGCCACGTCGCATGCGAGGCCGAGCGCGCGGTCGCCGAGCCGCTTCGCCACCGAGGCCACGTCCGCGGCCGTCCGAGCGCTCACTACCACCGTGGCACCCGCGGCGTGAAGCCGCTCGGCGGTCGCGAGGCCGATTCCCTTGGTACTCCCAGTGACGATGGCGACTTTGCCCGTCAGATTCGGCATATAGAGTGGCGTCCGTGTCGGAGTGCTCGAGAGCCCCGAGAGGCCCAGGAGAGACGAAGAGTCTGGCGATGAACGACCGGGAACCGCAACGCGTGGCACTCGTGACCGGCGGCGCCGTGCGCCTCGGCCGGGCGATCGCGCTCGGGCTCGCCGGCGCCGGATACGACGTGGCGGTGACGTTCCACTCTTCGGAGGCGGCGGCACGCGACCTCGAGAAACTCGTCAGCGCCACCGGTCGCCGCTGCGAGATCGTGCGGGCGGATCTGGGCGAGGCGGCGTCCGCCGAGCGCGTCGTGGCGGCCGTCCGGACGGCTTTCGGGCGTCTCGACCTGCTGGTCAATTCGGCCGCGAGCTTCGAGTCGCGTCCGCTGCTCGACGTCGACGCGGAGGCGTGGGACGCCGTCATGGCTCTCAACGTACGCGCCCCGCATCTGTTGGTGAGGGCCGCCGCCGACCTGCTCCGGGAGGCTCGCGGCAGCGTGGTGAACCTCACGGACCTGTCCGCCTTCCAGGCGTGGACGGAGCATCCGCACCATGCGGTCTCCAAGGCGGCACTCGCGCACCTGACCCGCGTGCAGGCGCGCGCCCTCGCACCCGCCGTGCGCGTCAACGCGGTTGCGCCGGGCGCGGTGCTCCCACCCGACGAGCTCTCCGACGAGCGTCTTCAGGCGCTTGCCGCGGTCACGCCCCTTCAGCGGCTCGGCACCCCGCAGGATGTCGTGGACGCGGTCCTCTACCTGGCCTCTGCGCCCTTCGTGACCGGCCAGATCCTGGTGGTCGACGGGGGCAGGATGATCGGGCCGACTCCGGCCTGACCGGATGCGGAGCGCGCGGGCCCGTGCCCGGTGCCCCTTCCCCATCGAAGTTGCTATCGTTGTGCCCTTTCAAATCGAACCACGGGGCACGGAGCGTTCATGGCGTCGGAGTTGGGGACAACGAGCCACCCGCTCAGGGTGGCGATCGTCGGATCGGGCCCGGCAGGCTTCTACGTCGCCGAGCACCTGCTCAAACAGACCGACGTGCAGGTCCGGATCGACATGTTCGACCGCCTGCCCACGCCTTTCGGCCTCGTGCGCTTCGGAGTCGCCCCCGACCACCCCAAGATCAAGAGCGTCACGAGGGTGTTCGACAAGATCGGCCGCAACGCCGCGTTCCGGTTCTACGGCAACGTGGATGTCGGAAAGGACGTCACGCTCGCCGAGCTCGGGGAACACTACCATCAGGTGTGCTTCGCGACCGGAGCGCAGACGGACCGGCAGATGGGGATCCCCGGTGAAGACCTGCCGCGAAGCCACGCAGCCACCGAGTTCGTGGCCTGGTACAACGGCCATCCCGACTACCGCGACTACGAGTTCGACCTCACCGCCGAACGCGTCGCCGTCGTGGGCGTGGGCAACGTGGCGGTGGACGTCGCGCGTATCCTGGCCAAGACCGCGGAAGAGCTCGCTTCGACCGACATCGCGGACCACGCACTGCAAGCGCTGCGAAGGAGCAAGGTGCGTGAGGTCACCATGTTGGGTCGGCGCGGGCCGGCCCAGGCCGCGTTCACGAACGTCGAGGTGCGGGAGCTCGGAGAACTCGAGGGCGCGGACATCCGTGTGCTCCCCGAAGAGGTGAGCCTAGATCCTGTCAGCCAAGCCGAGCTCGACGCCAGCGACGACGACACCCTCAAGAAGAAGGTGGCGATCATCCAGGAGTTCGCGCACCAACAGCGCGCGGGCAAGTCGCGCCTCCTCACGCTGCGCTTCTTGGTGTCGCCCGTCGAACTCATCGCCGGAGCGGACGGCGGCGTGCGCGCCATGCGACTCGCGAAAAACGAGATCTACGCCGAGGGGGGCAAGCTCCAGTCTCGCCCGACGGGGGAAGTCGAGGAGTTGCCCGTGGACTTGGTCTTCCGTTCGGTCGGCTACCGGGGCGTGCCGATCGCGGGGCTGCCGTTCCAGGAGCGCTCCGGCGTAGTCCCGAACGAGCTCGGCCGCGTGACCGACCCGGCCACGGCCCGCCCGCTCCCGGGCATGTACGTGAGTGGATGGATCAAGCGCGGGCCGAGCGGCGTCATCGGAACCAACAAGAAGGACGGGACGGAGACTGCCACCGCCATGCTGGAGGACGCCGCCGCTTCGGCGGCCCTGAAGCCGACTCGGCCGGACCCAGCGGCGATCGACGCGCTCGTGCGCTCACGCCGGCCCGACCTGGTGACGTACCCCGACTGGACCCGCCTGGATGCGGTCGAGGTCGCGCGCGGCGAGCGCGCAGGCCGGCCGCGCTACAAGTTGACGACGCGCGCCGAGGTGAAGGAGGCGCTCGCGGAGGGCTGACGCGCCCAGTACGGTCGGAGGCACCTCGATTCCGGGAAGGACATGGCACCCAAGTGGAAACTGCTGGCCGCCGGCTGGCTCCTCGTCCTAGCTGGGAGCGGGCTCGCCCTCGCGGTGCAGACCTCCGGAGGCGTAGACGTCCGGGACGTCCGTATCGACACCGAGGACGGCGAGCGCCTGTCCGCCCTCCTGTACGTGCCGCCCAACGCCACGGCCGAGACGCCCGCGCCCGCCGTCCTCGCGGTCCACGGCTACATCAACTCCCGCGAGACGCAGAGCGGCTTCGCCATCGAGCTCGCGCGCCGTGGCTACGTGGTGCTCGCCCTCGACCAGACCGGACACGGCTTCAGCGGAGGCACCGCAGGGTCGGAGGGCTACGGCGGCCCCGCGGGTCTTCGCTACCTGACCGAGCTGCCCTTCGTCGATGAGGACAACATCGCGCTCGAGGGGCACAGCATGGGCGAATGGGCCGTCCTCGCGGAGGCGTCGGCGTATCCCGAGGGATATCGATCCGTGGCGCTCGTGGGATCGGCGACGGGACCGGGCTTCGCCGCGGTCGGCACACCGACGTATCCGCGCAACCTCGGCGTCGTCTTCAGCCGGTACGACGAGTTCTCCCAGTTGATGTGGGGGGTTCTTGACGGGGCGGACGTCACCGCGAGTACGAAGCTCAAAGGCGTGTTCGGCACCGAGGCGGACGTGGAGCCCGGGCGGGCCTACGGCTCGACGCGGGACGGAACGGCGAGATGGCTCGCGTTGCCCAACACCACCCATCCCGGCGATCACCTGTCGAGACAGGCGATCGGCTACACCGTTCACTGGATGAACGTCACGCTCGACGGCGAGCGCGAGATGGATGTCGGCGACCAGATCTGGATGTGGAAGGAGGCGGGCACCCTGATCGCATTCCTCGGTGGCGTGTTCGTGCTACTGGGCGCGTTCGACCTCCTGCTGTCACTCCCGCGCTTCGCCCCACTCGCCGAACGAGGCGTCGGTGTCGTCGAACGCGCGGGCGCACGGTGGTGGCTGACCCTCGCGGCGGCCACGGCGATCCCCGCCCTCAGCTACTTCCCTCTGACGAACTGGGGGGCGATCCTGGCGGCCAATCCGGTGCTTCCTCAGGAGATCACGAACCAGATCCTGGTCTGGGCCCTCGCGAACGCCGTGATCGCCCTGCCCGCGCTGTGACTCGGCAGGGGAATGCGCGAGGACCGTGCGGTGCCCAAGGCACTCGTGGCCGTCCTCGCGGTTGCGTGCGTGTACGCCGCGGTCATGGTGGCACACCTGTTGTTCAAGTCCGACTTCAGGTTCTGGGTCGTCGCGCTGAAGCCGATGGCGCTGCGTGACCTCCCGATGTTCCTGGCCTACGTGGTGCCCTTCACGGCTTTCTTCTACGTGACGCAACTCGCGCTTCATCGAACCCTCTCTCTGCGCGAGGGGGGTCGCCTCGGCCATTACGCGACGGGCATCGGCGCCACCGCGGGTGGCTTCACCGCGATGGTGGGCGCGCTCTACGTCGCGCTGTTCACGACCGGGCACCTGCCGAGCGTGCTGGGCGCGGACGCTCTCTGGACCGTGATCGCCATCCAGTTCGTGCCGATCCTCGCGTTGACCGGCTTCATCTCCGTCTTCGCATGGCGGCGAACGAATGGGGCACTCGCGGGCGCGCTCATGTGCGGCTTGCTGGTCACGTGGTACATCGTCGCGGGCCAGGCGAATCACGTTTGACCGCCGCGATCGGCAAGTTCATCCGGTTCCTTCCGTCGGGCGCCGGACTGATTCTCCTGGTGGTGGGCCTGCGCTCGACCATCCAGATGATGGGGCAGCCACTCGGCCCGCACGACGAGGGTCTCCTGCTGACCAACGCGAACCTCGTCTCCCAAGGACAGGTTCCGTACCGCGACTTCTACAGCAACTACCCCCCGGGCATCTACCTAGCGATCGTCGGACTCTGGAAGCTCTTCGGTGTGTCGGTGACCGCGGAGCGCGCCCTCGGATTCGCGGCACACGGCGTGCTCTCGCTGAGCGCCGGATGGCTCGCGGCCTACCTGGCCGGTAGCCGATTCTCGTTTCTCGCCGCGGGGATGGTGCTCCTTTGGCTGGCGTGGCTAGGTACCGTCGCCTTCGCATGGCTTGTCGCGCTCGCGGCTGCGCTGGTGACGTGTGCGTTGCTGCTCCGCGCCCTGGAGAACGGCTCCCGTTCGCGGTGGATTGCCGCCGGCCTGGCACTCGGAGGCGTCGGCTGCATCCGCCACGACCTACTCATCTACTTCACGAGCAGCCTGGTCGCGGTTGCGGTGGCCTGGAGGATTGGCACGCGACGGTGGAGGCTGTCCCGCCCCGAGTTGACCGCAGTCGCGTGCCTCGTCCTCGGTGCCGTTGTCCCCCTGCTGGCCGTGTGGGCGCCGACGCTGGCCCGTGCGGGGGTCGGGCAGGCCGTGGAGGATGTGTACGGCGTGCTGGTGCGGGACGTCATGCCTGCCCGCGACCTCCCGCTGCCCCCAGTCCTCGAGCTGCGTCGAACCATCCCACCACCGTTGGCCGCGCCGGCCTTCCTCATCCACAGTTTCGAGGGTGCCGCAGCGCTCACCCTGGTCGGCCCGGCCGTCGCTCTGCTCTGGCTCCTGGGGGCTCCGCGCATGGGTCTGCGCAGCCGGGCTGGGCCCGCCCTTCTTCTGGCGCTCAGCGTCGCGGTTCTTCCCCAGATGCTCGGTCGGACGGACGCATCCCACACGCTCTACACTGTGACCCCCTCCCTGATTCTGCTCTCCGCGCTCGTCGAGTGGCTCACGCGTGGACGTGGTCTCTGGAGCGCCGCAGCCGCCCTGGCAATTGCGGGGATCATGTACTCTCCGGCCCGAACGCACGTCCGGTTCCCGGATCCCGGCTCACCTGCGGCGTGGCAGGAGGCCTACCCCCGCTACAGCCGGCTACCTGAAGTCGAGGCCGCCCGGGAGGCGGTCCTCGCATTCATCGCCGAGAGCACGGACCCGGGAGACCCGATCACTCGTGGGTCTGAGTGACCACCGGCGGATCTACGTCGGGGAAATGGATCTCTACTATCTCGCGGACCGTCCGGGCGCAACGCGTGTCATGCAGTTCGACCCTAACATGGTGAACCGGGAAGATGTCCAGCGGCAGATGGCCGCGGAGATCTAGGCTCGCGGGACGAAAGTGGCGATCCTCTCGTCGCGCTTCACGGACTTCTCCGAACCCAACGAAAGCAGCACGGTTGGCTCGTCCTTTCTCGACGACTTTCTGCGGGTGCAGTTCGAGACCGTACAGGTGGCAGGACCATATCAGCTCTTGAGAAAGAGGGATCCTGCTCCAGCGCGCAGCGTGGGCTCCGGACCCTAGCCCCCGTGCGAGAGCCAGCGCTCGGCCTCGAGTGCCGCCATGCAGCCGGTCCCTGCCGCGGTGACCGCCTGTCGGTAGTAGTCGTCCATGACGTCGCCAGCAGCGAAAACGCCGGGCACCGAGGTCTGCGTCCGCCACGAAATGGGCATACGGACGTAACCGTTCTCCTTCAGGTCGATGACGCCCTTCAGGAAAGCGGTGTTGGGCTCGTGCCCGATCGCCACGAAGAGCCCGCTGACCTCGAGGTCGCGCTCCGCACCGCTCCGAACGTCCTTGAGACGGATCCCCGTGATCACGTCGCCGCCGTGCACGTCCGTCACCACCTGGTGCCACTCGAAGCGGATCTTCTCGCTCGCGTGGGCGCGCTCCGCCATGACCTTCGAGGCGCGTAGCTCGTCTCGGCGATGCACGATCACGACCTCCTTGGCGAACTTGGTCAGGTAGAGCGCATCCTCCACCGCCGTGTCCCCACCACCGACCACCGCGAGCGTCTTGCCGCGGAAGTGCGGGAGCGCACCGTCGCAGACGGCGCAGGCGCTCACACCACCGCCCGACTGGGCCAGCCGTTGCTCGTTGGGAAGCCCAATCCACTTCGCGTTGGCGCCGGTCGCCACGATCACCGCGTCGGCGAGGACCTCCGCGCCGGACGTGGTGGTCATCCGGAAGGGACGCTGCTGCACGTCGAGCTTCAGCACGTCCTCCGTCAGGACGCGGGTGCCGAAGCGGACGGCCTGAGCCTTCATGTCGAGCATCAGGGTCTGCCCATCCACCCCGTCCTTGAACCCGGGGTAGTTCTCGACCTCGGTCGTGAACATGAGCTGTCCGCCCGGAACCATCGTGCGGTGAAAAGACCCCTCGATCACGAAGGGATGCAACTCCGCTCTCGCGGCGTAGACCGCGGCGGTCCAGGCCGCTGGCCCGGAGCCGATGATCACGATCGTCTCTTTGGACATCAGGTACCCGCAGCCTCCCCGCCTTGGTAGAAGTCGGACGTTCTGTATCTGCTCAATGCCCGGCCGATCATCAGCCTCCCGATCGCCGCCGCCGGCACGCCGATCAAGAGCCCGACGAAGCCGAAGAAGAAGCCCCCGAGCGCGAGCGCCAGCAGGACGAGCACGGGGTGGAGCCCCACGGATTCGCCCACGATCCGGGGGCTGATCACGGCGGTCTCGAGCAGCTGCGCGAGGCCGTACACGATCAAGACCTTGAGGAGCGAGATGCCGACGCTCCCGCTCACCAGCGCTATGAAGATCGCCGGAATGAGGCTCAGCACGAGCCCCAGGTACGGCACCACCGAGAAGATCGTGATGATCAGCCCGAGGGTTCCGGCGTAAGGGAATCGCGCCACCCAGAGCCCGACCCCGGTGATGATCCCCATGGCGATCGCCACGGTCACTTGCCCCCGGAGGTACTTGGAGATCATCCGGTCGCATTCCGTCGCGAACGAGACGAGCGCATCGCGGCGGGGCCTCGGCAACAGATCGGCCGCCCTGGCAGTGAGCCGGTCCCAATCGCGCAGGAGGTAGAACGTGAGCACCGGCGTGAGCACCACGTACCCGAGCACAGTGAAGGCCGTCCGGAGGCCGCGTCCCAGACCGAGCACGCCGCTCCAGACCCGAGCGCCCAAGGCCTCCCGCCGCTCCTGCAGGAACGCGACCACCGCGTTCCCGTCCACGCCCTGGAGTCGTGCCAGGAGATCGTCTTCATCGATGAGCGGAACGTCGACGGTGAGGGCGCGCTCACGCAGCGCCGCGAGCCAGCCTCCGAGACGCTGCAGCAGCAGGGGAGCCTGCTGGGCGACCTCGCCCAGCTCGCGAATCGCCGCGGGGACGATCAGGAGGAACACGACCGCCAGCAGCCCGAACGCTGGGAGCGCGAGCAGCGCGATTCCCGCGGTGCGCGAGACACGACGCTCGAGGCGATCCACGAGCGGGTCGAGCATGTAGGCCAGCATGACCGCGAGCACGAACGGTGCGAGGAGAGACCCCGTCGACGCCAGCACCCATACCAGGGTCACCAGGCCGGCGACGCCCACCAGTGCCGAGTGGCCCTCACTGCCCCGGAACGGGAGCAGAACGGCCCACAGCAGCGCGAAGAGCAAGACCGGGTTGAGGATCGCGCGCGTGGCGTAGAGGAAGAACGCCAGTACAAGCACGACCGCGGCGGCCTCGATACCGCGCCACAGCGTCAACCCAGACGATTGGTTCATGGCCGACCTACTCCGCTTCGAGTAGGTCCTCGCTCTCCAGCGTGAACTCGACCTCTTCGGGTCGTCCGTTCTCGCCCAGGATCTCGTAGGCGATCCGTACGCGCTTCACGGCGGCACGCGGGTCGATCAATGCGACCTCGAAGTCCAGGCTCTGGTCGGCGGATGTAATGCGGGTGCGGATGCGATCCCCGGGCTCGGCCTTCGGCTCCGCGGCAGGGTTCCGGAAGAGCGTCTTGGTCGATTGACGCCCGCTCTCGAGTTGACGGGTCACCTTGACGAGCTTGAGCCAGTCCGGCTGGTAGCTCACGGCGTACTCGTGGCCCTGTTGATCGGCGCCCACACCGTCGCGGTTGTGTCGTGCCACTAAGGACCTCTCCGGCGAGCCTGCAGGTCTTGGTGAAAATCCGGAAAACCAATGTTTCCGGCCGAAGTTTCGAAAGTCAAGTTTTGCTCGGGGGGTGGAGGGTGACCTTCCCACAATGGAGCGATGTTCGGCCGTTCCCAGACAACCGAGTTTCCGAAACTATAGGTCCTGAGACGCGCCCGAAAGTAGGCAAATCCGCGCGAATCACAGACCCCAGCCGCACGCCCGGACGCGTACGACGGGCGCTCCACGATCCCGCCGATCGCAGCGAAATTTGGGCGCCCGACAGGCCGTGCTGCCCGACCGCGACCCTAGGCTTGACCACCTCGGGACCCCCCATTACTATCGCCCCGTTTCTGCACTCTCCCCCGCAGGCTCCGCACGCCGGCCCGTTCCCTCCCTGTGGAATGCGCGTCAGCCGGCATTGAATCCGCACTCGACGACGTAACGTCGTTCTTCGACCTAGCCGCGTCTCAAGCGGCGATGCACCGGCTGGTCCCGCCGGCCCCTCCAACTGCCCTTTCGTGGACATCGCAGAGCTCAAGAGCAAGAGCGTCGGAGAGCTGCAAGACCTCGCGGAGGAGTTGCACCTCAGCGACGTTACGGGACTTCGCAAGCAGGATCTGATCTTCCGTATCGAGCAGAACCTCCTCGAGTCGGAGGTTGTGTTGCACGCGGAGGGCGTGATGGAGACGCTCCCCGAGGGATACGGCTTCCTCAGGTCCGCGGACTGGAATTACCTCGCTGGGCCCGACGACATCTACGTCAGTCCGTCGCAGATCAAGCGTTTCGCCCTCCGGACCGGCGACACGGTCAACGGGCAAGTTCGTCCACCCAAGAGCGGCGAGCGCTACCTGGCACTCCTCAAGGTCGAATCGATCAACGGGCTCGATCCCGAGCAGGCGCAGAATCGCGTCGAGTTCGACAACCTCCGGCCCCGCTACCCCGAGGAGCGACTCAAGCTCGAGGTCGAGGGACCAGAGGGCGCGCTTGCCATGCGCGTGGTGGACTTGATCGCACCCATCGGGAAAGGCCAGCGAGGTCTCATCGTTTCGCCGCCGAAAGCGGGCAAGACGACGATTCTCCAGCAGATGGCCAACTCGATCTCGCGCAACTCCCCGGACGTCCACCTCATCGTGCTGCTCATCGATGAGCGCCCCGAGGAGGTGTCGGATATGGAGAAGCACGTGAGCGCCGAGGTGATCTCGTCGACCTTCGACGAGCCCGCGGAGCGGCACGTGCAGGTAGCGGAGATCGTGCTGGAAAAGGTGAGACGCCTCGTAGAGCAGGGAGAGGATGTCGTGATCCTGCTCGACTCGATCACACGGCTCGCTCGCGCCTACAACACGACCATGCCGCACTCCGGCAGGATCCTCTCCGGAGGCGTCGACGCCAACGCTCTGCAGAGGCCCAAGAGGTTCTTCGGTGCCGCCCGCAACATCGAGGGCGGAGGCTCCCTCACGATCATCGCCACCGCGCTGATCGACACGGGCAGCCGCATGGACGAGGTCATCTTCGAGGAGTTCAAGGGCACCGGGAACATGGAGCTCATCCTCGACCGGGAGACCTCGGAGCGACGCATCTTCCCCGCGATCGACCTGAATCGCTCGGGCACCCGCAAGGAAGAGTTGCTCCTGAGCGACATCGAGCTCAATCGCGTGTACCTGCTTCGCGGCTTTCTCGCGAGCATGCCGGCAACGGAGGCCATCGAGTTCCTGCTAGCGCGCATGGAGAAGACCAAGAACAACAAGGAGTTCTTGGAGTCCATGACTCGGGGGGAGTGAGCAGGTTGGCCGGGCGGCGGGGGTGGCAGACTCGTCCCTCGGGCTCCGGCTGCCGCGGTTATTCGATCTGGTCGCAAACTCGGCTGCGGCAGAGTCGCCTCGGGACGAGCCTGCCACCCCCGCCGAAGGCCTCGCCGCTCACTGTGGGGGGGCTTCTCAGGTGAGCGGCCGGATCCGGACGTTGCGGAAGCGGACGGTGCCTGCGGCGTATTGGAGGGCGAACGGGCCGCTGGCGAAGAGATTGTTCGTCGCGTCGACGACCTGGGTGCCGTTCAGGGTCACCACCAGTCGGGTTCCCTCGGCCCTGATCAGGTAGGTGTTCCATCGGCCCGCGGCGTTGATCTGCGCGCTGGGCGAGGCCACCCACACGATCCCTCCCGTCCGGTACGTCTGATCGGGACGGGTGTCGTAGATGTTGGCCTCGTAGCAGTTCCTGTCCGCGAC
The DNA here is from genome assembly GCA_009692205.1 of Gemmatimonadota bacterium. Classification (GTDB taxonomy): domain Bacteria; phylum Gemmatimonadota; class Gemmatimonadetes; order Longimicrobiales; family Gaopeijiaceae; genus UBA2982. Next base: position 62,174 of record SHZR01000014.1, read on the forward strand.
GACCTGCGGGTTGGCGCACCGAATGAAGACTCCGCTGTTGGCGGGCTCATCCGCCCAGAACTCGAGGCTCAGCTCGAAGTCGTCGTAGACCTGCTCCGAGACCAGAAACCCGCTCCCGCTCGTGGCCGTGACGGCGCCCTCGCCCAGCTGCCAGTTGGCGGTTCCCAGGACCCTCCACCCGTCGAGGCTCGAGCCGTCCAGGAGCGTGGTCCATCCTCCCGACTGGGCGGCGGCGCCTGCTGGAAGTATGGCACCGAGCAGAAGGGCAAAGCGGGCGGCTCGCGCGAGTGGGCGTGTCATATCGGTGTTCTCCTCATGAGGGCATCGCGGCACGCTCCGGACCGTGCCGCGTCATCATAGGGCGGCGCCGGTGCTGGCGCACGAGGTCGCAGAGTTCTGTTGACATCCGAGCGGGAAGCTACAGAATTGCCGTGGAAACAAATGTTTACATCCCTTGCCTCACCCCTTGCTGGAGACGTAGAGCAAAGAAACGGACTTTGGTTCTGGCCCTCGGCCTGATGGTGGTACCGGCGGTCGTGTCGGCGCAGTTGGAGATCGGCCTCGATGGCGGATTCACCTACTCGGACGTGGATGGTGCGACCGACGCCACGATCGGGTTCTCGGTTCCGACCTCGGGCGCGCGCGTGGCCTTCGCTGCTGGCGAGCAGTTGCTCATCGAGACGCGCCTCGGCCTCGATTGGCAGAAGGAAGGCGACGCCTCGGGGAGTCTCCTTTCGCTCCTCCCGGGCGTGAACTTCCTGGTGAACGAGCAGGTCTATGTGCGCGGCGAAGCAGGTCTGTCGCGCTTCAGCTTCGATGACGGCGTGAATCCGAGCGCCTCCGGCACGCAGTACATCTTCGGTGCGGCCGTCGGCATGCGCCGTGCGCTCGGCACGGGAGCGCTCCTGCGCCTCGAGGCCGGTGTCGACAAGGCACTCGAGAACACGGGTGACGGCATCCCCTCGAGCCTCGACATGCACGCCACGATCGGCGTGTCGGCGGTCATCAACTAAGCAGTCTGAAGGTACGCAGCCGCGTTTAGCGGCTCGAAGCACAGCGGCCCCGTCCACCTCGGTGGGCGGGGCCGCTCGCTTTCGCTACTCGACCACGTCCCGGTAACGGGGGTTCACGACCAGTTCGTCGCCCTCGAAGACCTTCCGATCCCAGGGGAAGACGACCTCCGCGTCCATGGTGAGCGCGGTGTAGTCGGGCTTGTAGCCGCTGGTCCTGGCGAAGCTCGTCGCGGTGCGCACCTCGGCCGGGCGCTGGTCGCGCACGGCCGCGAGAGCGAGCCGCATGGTATCGCCCGAACTGGTGATCTCGTCGACGATGAGCACGCGCTTGCCCTGCACTTCCCGCGGCACGTCCGAGAAGATCTCGGGGCGTTGGCGGACCTCGTCGTCGCCATCCCTCCGCGTGATCTGCAGAGAATAGAAGTCGACATCGAGGATGCAGGCCACGATCGCGGCGGGAATCACCCCCGCGCGTGCGATCCCGATGACGATCTCGGGGTCATAGTCGCGGGCCACCCTGAGCGCGAGGGCACGACATAGCTCCCCGAACATGGCCCAGTCGAGATCCAGGAACTCGGTCGGTGTGGTCTCTGGCTTGGTCATGTAGTAGTGGGGCTCGGGCATGTCGGAAGGTAAGCTCGCCGTTGCTGACCGGACACCCGGCCCGCCTCGTTGACCCCGCGTCGGGCGGTCGCGACCGTTCGGCCATGCCCGAGTCCACCGCTGCCGCAGCCGAAAAGGTCCTCGAGGCCGCTCTGGCCGAGACCGGCGCCCGCGACCCGCGCGACTTCTACCGCGAGCGTCTCCGTGAGCTCAAGCGGACCCACCCCGACGAGTACCAGCGCGCTGTGTCCTACTACACGGATACGCTGCTGCCCGAAGTCGCCGAGAGGCGGCGTGACCCGCTCGTCGCGTGGACTGAATACGGCCGGCGTCTCGCCGAAGCGCTCGCGCCTGGGCGCACGGTCCGCATCGATGACAGCGGGCGCGCCCATCCTTACGATGCCCCTGCGGCGGACGGGCTGATCGTGCACCTTCCCGACGACAAGGGAGCACGGGCGTTGCTCGTGTCGCTGCCCCGCGCGCTCAGCGCGTCACAGCGGGCGACCTATGATGTGCTGGTCTCCGGCAAGCAGCGCACGGGGACCGACGCCGACCTGCCCTAGTCCTCCACCATATACGCCACACCCCACGCGCCGATGCCCAGGTGCGTGGCGATGACGGGGGTCGCGGGCGCGGTGAGTATCTCGATGTCTTCTCCGTAGGCAGCCCGGAGCTCCGCGGCGATCGCGTCGGCGACCCTTGGCGCGCCCACCTGGACGATTCCGAACCTCACGCGCTTTGCCTCCGCCGGTATCTGGCGGCGCAGGACGTCCAACAGGACCGAACGGGCTCGGCGACTCCCGCGCGCTTTGCCGAACGCCACGACGCTTCCGTCCGGCTTCAGCCCGAGGATCGGCTTGAGGTCGAGGAATCTGCCCACCATCGCCTGCCCTCGCCCGACCCGACCCGAGGCGAGCAACCGGTCCAACGTCTCCACCGTGAAGAGGAGCCCGGACTGGGCGCGGACCCGGCGCACCTCACGCACGATGTCCTCGGGCGCCCATCCCAGCTCGGCCAGCTCCACGGCCTTCAGCACCAGCAAGCCCTCGAGCAGCGACGCGCCGAGAGAGTCGACCAGGTGGACGTGCCCCTGCCCCGAACGCGAGGCTGCAGCCTCGGCCGAGCGCAGCGTTCCCGAGAGCGTCGAGCCGACCATGACCCCGACGACGGCCTCGCCCTCCTCGAGCGCCCGTGCGAAAGTGTCGAGGAACGTCTGCGGCGAAGGTTGGCTCGTCGTGGGCAGCGCACCCTGAGCTCGCAGTCGCTCGTGGAAGTCCTCGGCGCTGATGTCGATCCCGTCCCGGTACGTGCGATCTCCCTCCACGAGACTCATGGGAGCGACGTGGATCCCGTGCGCTCGGATCACCTCTTCCGAGAGGTCGCACGCGGAGTCGGTCACGACGGACACCGGGCGGCGCGCCAGCTGCACGTGGCCCGCGGCGGCCCGCTCGACCGTAGCCTGCTGCACGTGCATGTCTTCGGCCTTGTGCGTCACGAGCGTGCCGACCTCTCGCAGATAGTCGAACACGCGCTTGGGCTCGTCCGTGTGCACGTGGACCTTCAGGACGTCGCCCGCCCGGATGACGATCAGTGAGTCCCCGATGTCACGGAGTGCGTCTCGGACCGCTTCCTGGGTCGGTAGCTCGTTGCCTCGGACGAGCGCCTCGGTACAGAAGCGGAAGTGCTCCTCGTCGGTGGGATACGCGGGCCGAGCGACGGCCTCCGCAGCCGCCTGTCCGTTCGGGGCCGGGACTCCGCTCGGCAGGTCGCCCCGAACGAACAGCAGCACGCCCTCGAGCAGGCTGACGAATCCCTTCGCGCCCGCATCGACCACCCCCGCCTTCTTGAGGACCGGAAGCAGGTCGGGCGTCGAGGCGAGCGAGCGACGCGCCTCGCTCACCATGGCGGTCACCAAGGGCACGAAGTCCGTCGCCCCCGAACGGCGCACCGCGGCGGCAGAGTCGCGCATCACCGTCAGGATCGTCCCCTCCACCGGGCGCTCCAGCGCAGCCTGGAGCTTGTCCGAGCCCGCCGTGAGCGCGAGGCCGAACTCAGTCGTACCGACGCGCGCGTGTGATTCCAGTCCCTCGGCGAAGCCCAACAGGAAATGGGAGAGCATCATCCCACAGTTTCCGCGAGCTCCGAGCACCGCACCCTCCGCGGCCTGGTAGGCAACGAGGGAGACCTCCTGGTGTGCGGCCGGCCGCACATGATCCGCGATCGCCTGGAGGGTGAGCGCGAGATTGGTGCCGGTGTCTCCGTCGGGCACCGGAAACACGTTGATGCGGTTCAGTTCGGCTCGCTGGCCCTGTGCGTAGTCGCATGCAGCCAGGAGCGCGCGCCGGAGCCGGGGACCGTCCAGGTAGCGGATCTGCATGAGGGACCTC
>SHZR01000041.1 GCA_009692205.1 Gemmatimonadota bacterium
CGATACCCCCATCGCTACTCGCTCCGCCCTGACCGCCCCCAAGCAACCCCGCTCGAGGAGGACCTTCGAGCGCCTGGTTGCAGCAGGTCTGGCCATCCTCGAAGAGAAGGGCCCGGCGGGGGTGACCGTGCAGGCGGTCGTCGCTCGGGCCCGCTCCTCGGTCGGCTCGTTCTACGCCCGCTTCCGCAGCAAGGACGATCTGCTCGCCTATCTGCGTGAGCACATCCGCGAGTCGGCCACGACCCAGTGGAGCGAGGCCCTGCTCGCCAAATCCTGGTCGGACAACGCGTTGCCGGATCTCGCGGTGCAAGTGATCGACCTGCTGATCGAGCTGCGCGCACGGTGGGAGGCCAGGCTACGGGCCGCTCAGGGACTCTCCTCGGGTGAGGCGGACTACGAGGGTTTTCGGCGCGGCATCGTCGAGGAGCTGGCCTCGCGACTCCTAGAGCGGCGGAGTGAGATCCGGCACCCGAACCCGGAGGTCGCCGTCCGCATCGGGCTCTGGGCGGTGCTCGGCGTGATTGACCATACACCTCTCGGGCACGCCCCGGGTGACCTGACCCCGGACGCACTCCGCCACGAGTGCTCGGAGCTCCTGCTCAGGTATCTGGTAGGGAGTTCTGGCGGCAGCGGCGCTCAGGTCGAGTTCTTCGACGTCTGGAGCTAGGTCCCGTCGCCCCCGCCCGCGCCGAGCGCGACGGCCTCGACGTAGTAGATGGACCAGTTCCCGCCGGGCGCCCGTCGGTCGCTCGCGAAGAAGAAGAAGCGCCCGTCGGGTGAAAAGCTCGGGTAGCCGTCGCTCGCGGGGCTGTTGAGCGGCTCGGGCAAGAGCCGCGGCGTGCTCCACCCGAAGTCGGTGCGCTCGGACAGATAGAGGTCCTGCTCTCCGATCGCATCCGAGTCGCGGAAGGACTGGAAGACGAGACTCCGTCCATCGGGCGACACCGCCGGATTGCTCTCGGCGCCTGTGGTGTTGAGGAGGAGTGGGCGCGGGTTCACGAACGCATCGCCGAAAGGGTCGGCCACGTAGATGTCGGCCCCCCACTCCTGCCTCTCGGTGGTCCAATAGAGCAACTCGCCTCCCGGGAGGAGCATGGGACCGCCTTCGCTCCGCACCGGAGCGTCGTCGTCGTCGACCCGTGGCTTGTTCACGTCACCCTCGAGCGGGCGCGGCTGACCCCACACGCCCTCGACGCGGTCCACCTCCCAGAGGTTGTTGTTCCCCCGCACGGGCCCCCATCCCGGCACGTCGCGTCGCGACGAGAACAGCAGGCGTCGTCCGTCGGGCGTCAGGAACGGGGAATCCTCCCATCCGGTCGAGAATGGCGCGGGCTCGGCGCCGCGCCACGCGTCCTCCATGAACCGAGAGACGAAGATCTGCGGCCGCCCCCGTCGCCCCCCGCCCTGCCGCGTGAAGTACGCCTCGAGCGCGTCGGGCGTGAACGTGATGCCGTACTCGCTCACGCCCGGCGTAGACATTTCGGGCGCGAACGGAACGGGCGTGGGGACAGGCTGGGAGCCGAATGGAGATGGGGCTGGCTCGCACGCGGCAAGCGCGAGCGCGGCGAGGATCGGCGCTAGGGGGACAGAACTGGAGCGAGGGCCCGGCATGGTCACCTGGGGGGCGGACGGTCGCCGCAAAGAGAAGTCGCCCGCCCGCCCGCCGCCAGCGGCACCTACGCCTTGGTCGCCTCGAAATGCGCGCCCGCGATCGAGCCCGCGAACGCGGCGAGCTCTGCCGCCTCGCTCGGATGCGCGCCGATGAACTCCGCCACGCCAGGGTCGCCGAGGATGTAGCTCGCCGGATACGCCTTCTCCGACGTGATGCGCACGTCACGGAAGCCCGCCTCGCGGAACTGCTCGAGGTGGCGCTCACGGAACGTCGGCAGGCACGCGGCCAGGGCGTCGAGGTTGCCCTCGAGCATGCGGGGCACAGGGCGCTCCGACACCATGTCCGAGATCACGATCCGACCACCCGGCTTGAGCACCCTATACGCTTCCGCGAGCGCACGCCCCTTCGCGGGGACGAGGTTCAGCACGCAGTTCGAGATGACCACATCGACGCTCGCGTCGCCCACGGGGAGCGACTCGATCTCACCCAGGCGAAACTCCACGTTCCGGTAGTCGGCCTCCTCCGCGTTGGCGCGCGCGCGGGCGATCATCTCGGGCGTCATGTCGACACCTATCACCTTGCCGGTCGGGCCCACCTGCTGGGCCACCAGGAAACAGTCGATCCCGGCACCGGACCCGAGGTCGAGCACGGTCTGCCCGGGCTCGAGCGAAGCGATCGCGGTCGGGTTGCCGCAGCCGAGCCCGAGGTTCGCGTGCTCGGGGACGGCCTGAAGATCCGCCTCCGTGTAGCCGATCCTTCGGCTGACGTCGTCGGTCTTGGTGGAGCCATCCAATCCGCCGCATGGCGCGTCCTTGGTCGCCACCCCGGCGTACCGCTCCCGCACCGCCTGCCTGACCTCGCGCGCGCTGTGTGTCGTCGTCATTCTCGGTTCCTCCACGTTGGTTAGCAGATGCAACTGTTAGGTCAATCAAAACACCCTTACTTCACCACGCAGCAGCGCCCACCCGAAGCCTCCACGCCCGCCGCGAAACAGCGCCCGAGCCTGCCCACCAGCCTATGGATCTCGGCCCGAGCCGGCGGCTCGAAGTCCCCGAGGAGCTCGGCATAGTCACGCTCCTCGTCCCCCAGGATGGTCGCACAGAGCGCCCGTCCGGCCCCGGTGGGCTGCAACCGGACCACCCGAGCGTCCTCCGGGTGGGCCTCGCGGACCAGGTAGCCCTTGTCCACCAGGCCGTTGGCGATCCGGCTGGCCGTGCTCTTGTCGACATAGAGGTACGCGGCCAGCTCGTTGACCGTGAGGGCGCCAGCCGCGACGACTCCCTTGAGGGCGTAGCATTGGCTAGCGCTCACGTCGTAGCAGCACACGCGGTCGCGGTCCCGGAACTGGATCACTCGGAGCAGCACCGAGAGCCCCTCGGCCAAGCGGCGGGCGTCCTCCACGAGGGACGGATCGAGGATCGGAGCCGCGCCCAACACGGGAAGGGCACCCTGGGTCGGCGTCGTCGTTGTCATGCGCAACTATCTACACTCGGGACCTGGCGCTGTCAACCTCCTCACCGCCCGCCCGCGCCAATGGAAACGTCGCCGTCGCTACGTCAATACGTATGTATTGACACGCCATTCCCCGCATAGAACCTTGAGACATGTCTCCCCGTACCTCCCAGCTCCAGATCCGCGTCTCGCCCGCCGAAAAGGCGGCGCTGAGGCATCTCGCCAGTCTGTCCGGGCAAACCGTATCGGCGTACGTGCTGGCCCAGGCTCTTCCCGCAGCGACCGACTCCCTGAGCGCGGCGTTGAAGGACCTTCGGGCCGGACCCCCCGAACTCGCGCCGGACGTCGCCGCGCTCCGGCGCTCCCTCTCCACCCTTTCGCCGCTCGAGTTCGGTGAGCGCCTCCAGTCGGTCAGTCTGGCCGACCTGCCGCACCTCGCTCAGAACCGCGTCGCCGCCCTGGTCGAGGAGGTCGCCCAGCACCTCGGGGTCGATCCCCCGAGCTGGGTCTCCGCCATCCCACCCCTCGACCACCCATTCTTCCGCTGGCCGCTCCTGAGCCTCCGCTCCTATCAGTTGCGAGCGACCCCGGTGTCGCTCAAGCGACGAAACGTCTTCGGCCCGTCCACGGTGGGAGAGGAGCCTCTACCCAGGGCCCCGGAGACCGCCGGCCCATGGGCCAGGCTGCAAGTCCTTCGCCCACTGCTGGTTAGTATAGAACTAGACGTCGAGTTCTATTTCTTGGGTAGCGCGATCCTCCACCAGGCGTTTACGGCTCGGCCCGGAACGGTGTGGCCGCAGGCCATGTTCAAGGCCTGCGGCCTCGTCGCCCAAGCGACACAAGAGGTGGCCCGGTCCCAAGGGTGGACGGCGACCTGGCTGGAGGAGTCGCTCCGGGAGATCCTCCGACCCGGGCCGCTCGCGGCGCGCTTCGTCGACCTCGGGTGCCTGAGGGCGTTCACCCCCCCGCCGGAGTACGCGCTCGCGATCAAGGTGGCCGCGGCCCCGGCCGAGCCCACACCCCCGGACGTCGACGACCTGCGCTTCCTGCTTCGTCTTTTGAACGTGACGTCCGTGGCCGCGGCGCTATCCCTGGTGACGCGCTACTTCGCCGAACGGCAACTCCCGCCGCACGCGCGTGCGCTCTTGGCAAGGCTCGTCGGAGCCTAGGCACCAGCGCCCGGTGCGCGTGCGCCCGCCTGGCAGCGGAGCGCGCGCAACCCGGCGGGGCCCCCGAGCGGACCCCCCTCGGATGTGAGCAACACGAGCCCGTCCGGACCGAGCCCGACGCCCTCACCCTGGATCTCCTGGAGCGGCCGCAGGTTCACGAGCCCGCCGGGAAGTGGCGCGAGCGAGTCGCCCGCCACGCGGTAGAACGCGAGGGCCTGGTAGGTCCGAACGGCGACGAGCGAGCCGTCCGCTGAGGCGCTCGCGCCGGTCACTTGGTCGAGCAGGCTCTGCGGCCCCGCGGTCAACCGCTGCACCTCCTCGAGCGTCACGGTGTCGGGACGGAGCGGCGGCGGATACCTGTACACGGTGATCGCGTGGTTGCGGCCCTTCGTGACGAGGTGCACGCGCTCGCCGGGCAAGACGAAGATGGCCTCGATGTCTCGAGGCCCGTCGGGCAGCCGGATGGGAAACACCTCCAGGTCGATCACGCCCGGCCCATCGAGATCGGGCTCACGCACGCGAAGCACCCGGGCGTCGCCCGCGTCGCGCCGCTCGGCGTTGTCGCCGGTGTCCGCGAAGTAGAGGCATGAGCCTCCATCCGCGCACTCCGCCGCGGCCATGTCCTCAAGGTCCTCGGGCCGCGGGCGCAGCGGATACTGTGCGAGCTTGCGGCCGTCGCGCCCGATCGCGAAGAGCTGGGAGTCGCCGTCGTTGTGCGTCCAGAGTACCTCGGGCCGCCCCGGGCGCACCGCGATGCCGCTCGTCTCCTCGATTTCCCGCGGGAGGAGGACCGCCTCCCCGATGGGCGCGCACCCGGGCCCATCGGTGGCGATGGGGGCGCACGCGATGCCAAGGACGGCCAGCGCGGCCGCGGAGTAGCGCTCCATCGAGCGACGCGTCGCCACGCTCGCGTTCTGGGCCAGCCTCAGTTGGCGATGCCGGGCACCGCTTGCTGGCCGGTCACAACTTCTTGGTGGATGGTGCCGAGGATCCCCTGGAACGCCTCGAGGGGCAGGGCACCCTGGAGCGGGCCGTATCCCACGATCCAGAACGTGGGCGTGGCGCGCACGCCGAGCTGCTCGGCCGCCACGGTCGCCCCGGCGACGCGCTCCGTGCGCCGGCCCTCGGCGAGGCAGGAGTCGTACCTGTCCATGTCGATGCCGAGACCAGCGGCCCAGGGGCGCACCACCGCGCTCGGATCACCGCTCTCCTTCCACTCGGGCTGGCGAGTCCAGAGCATGTCGCCGAAGGCGCCGTAGGCAACCGCGTCCTGCTCGAGCGTGCACTCCGCCGCCTCCGTCACCGCGAGCGAGTTCTCGAACATTCCGGCGATGAACGGCAAGAACTTCCACTCGACCATGTTCGTCGCGATGAACTGCTCCGCAAGCGTGGGGAAGCTCTCCTGGTGGAAGCGCCGGCAGTACCCGCACCCGAAGTCGGAGAACTCGATCACCTTCACGGGCGCCTCCACGGAGCCCAGGTTGAAGCCGAGTTCGGGCAGGTACGCCCGCGTCACCTCCCCAGGGATCGCCAGATCGCCCGAGATCTCGGTCGAGGGCCCTGCCGTGACCGACGGTTGGTCGAGGAGCGAGCGGGTGAGGTCGTCCGTGCGCTCCGGCTCCGGGACCGCGTCGGCGCAACCGGCTCCGAACAGTGCGACGAGCGTCGCCGCGGCGACGCGCAGGGTGGGCTTCATGAGATCTCCAGGTTCACGAGCTGGCCGAGCCCGGCGAGGAACGCGGTGAGGCGGACGAACTGCCCTGTCACCATGGAAAGGCCGATCACGATGAGCACGCCTCCGGCGATCTTCCGCAGGGGAACGATCCAGGTCTTCGCGCGAGCGCTTCCGGCCAGGAACCAACTGAACCCGACCGACGCGGCCACGAACGGCACCCCGAGCCCGAGCGCGTAGGTGGCCAACAGCAGCGTACCGTGAACCATCGTGGCCTCCAGGCTCGCGTACAATAGAACCGACCCGAGGATCGGTCCAATGCAGGGCGTCCAGCCGGCTCCGAACGCGACGCCCGTGAGAACCGACGTCATCGCCCCGGCCGGCCGCGAGCCCAGACGCGTCGAGGCTAGATGCGGCCGCAGGTCTCGATCGAGTCCCGGTACGCGCAGGACCCCGAGGAGCAGGGCGCCGAACAGGATCATCACCACGCCGCCGATGCGGTTGATCCAGGGGAGTGCGTGAGCGATCGTGACGCCCGCGGCCGTCGCCACGAGCGCGAGCGACATGAACACGAGTCCGAAGCCCGTCATGAAGAGCGTCGAGTGGAGAAGCGCCCGCGCGCGCACGCCGCGCGACGTCGCGGTTTCAAGCTCGTCGAGCGTGAGCCCCGTTACGAACGCGAGGCAGCTCGGCACGACCGGGAGCACGCACGGCGACAGGAACGACACGAGCCCGGCCGCGAACGCGAGAGGGAAGGAGACTTCGACGTCCACGTCACTCCGACGGCCAGGGGGACCCATTAAAGTAATCGTCGCGGGACAAGTGGCCGTCCATCACCGGGATAGGGCAATGACGATTCGTCGAGCGCTCGTGGGTTCCGTCATGGGGTGCCTGTCCGCCGGCATGGCAGCCTCGGCCGAGGCGCAGGGCGTGGCGGGGGTCCCTCACGTGAGCCCGACTCGAACGGCAACGCCTCCCGACATCGATGGCCGACTCGACGAGTCGAGCTGGCGCACCGCAGCGCGGCTCACAGGCATGGTCCAACAAATGCCCCTGGATGGAGCGCCGGCCAGCGAGGACACCGAAGTCTACCTGACGTACGACGACGACTACCTCTACCTCGGTATCCACGCGCGATACGCAGACCCATCGGTCATGCGCGCGAATCGCGTCGACCGGGACCGAGCTACGGCAGACGACCTGATCCGGGTGTTCTTCGACACGTTCTTGGACCAGCAACGAGGATACGCGTTCGAGGTGAACGCCTATGGCGTCCAGGGGGACGGAACGATCTCGAGGTCCAGTGGCGGCGGGCCCGTTCCGATCCCGGATCGCACGTGGAATACGCTCTTCGAGACGGGAGCGCAGATCGTGGAGGACGGGTTCACGGCCGAGATCGCGATCCCCTTCAAGAGTCTTCGCTATCCGAGCCGAGGCGACGGCGAATCGCACCGCTGGGGGCTACAGGTGATCCGCGAGGTCAAGGGGAAGAACGGAGAAGTGCAGGTCTGGGCCCCCATCTCACGCGACGACGCCAGCTTCTTTGCGCAAATGGGCATCCTGGAGGGGATGGCCGACATCTCGACGAGCCGAAACATCGAGATTCTTCCGACGGTGACGGCGATTCAATACGGGGAGATCGATCCCACGCGGCCGGGATTCGTCAACCAGGGCACGGACCCGGACGCCGGGGGCAGCGTGAAATACGGCATCACGCCCAACCTGACCGCCGACGCCGCGATCAATCCCGACTTCTCGCAAATCGAGTCGGACGAAGCTCAGATCGAGGTCAACCAGCGATTCCCCATCTTCTTCCCGGAGCTGCGCCCGTTCTTCCTGGAAGGGGCGGAAATCTTCAGGATCCCGGTCCCCGTGACGCTGGTCCATACGCGCACGATCGTGGATCCCGACTGGGGACTGAAGCTCACGGGGAAGGTGGGTCGCGTAGGACTGGGCTTCGTTGCCGCGAACGACCGAGCTCCGGGAAACCTCGATGACCCTAGTGACCCCGCCTTTGGTCGCAAGGCCCATACGGTCATCGCGCGTGCCGTGTACGATCTCTACGCTCAGTCCAGCCTCGGCACGATCATCACCAATCGCGAGTTCATGGACAGCCACAGCCGGCTGGTCGACCTGGACGGTGACCTCCAGCTCACGCCCACGCTGGTCTATCGATTCCGAGCGATTCACACGTTCCACAAGGAAACGGGCCAACCAGAACGGCGAGGCAATCACTACACGTCGCGGCTCGTTCGAACCGGCCGTCACGTCGACTTCGATCTGTTCTTCTATCAGATCTCACCCGATCTCGACACCGACGTCGGTTTCGTGCGCCGCACGGACATTCGTCAGGGGACGACGACCCTGGGCTACCGATTCTGGCCACAGGAGTCCTGGATCATCAACTGGGGGCCCAGCGTCAACTATTTGCGGAACTACAACTTCGACAATGTTCTCCAGGATGAACGGCTTGCTCTGACGCTGGGCCTCGATCTCGTGCGAAACATCGGCCTCAGTGGAACGGTGAGCTCGGAAATGGAGCGGTTCAGGGGCATCGATTTTCGGAAGCAGCAGCTTTCGATGCGGGGCAGCATCAGTGCCAGCCGGCGGTATCAGATCGGAGCGAACTTCACCACCGGTGACGCGGTCCGGTACAGCGCGAGCCCGTTCCTCGCCCGGACCTTCAACTGGGGCGTGAACGCGACGCTGCGTCCGATATCACGTATCCAGACGGCCCTGAACCTGACCGCGACCCGACTCACGGATCCGCGAAACGGTGGAGCCGAGGTCTTCGACGTGAAGATCTTCCGCTCACGCACGGACGTTCAGTTCACGGACCGACTCGGGCTGCGAAACATTGCGGAGTTCGACACGCTCAATGAGACGCTCGATCTCAACGTCCTTCTGAACTATCGCGTGAATGCCGGGACCGTCTTCTACCTCGGGTACGACGATCACTATCAGCAGGCGGACCTGATCGAAGGGGATCGCGACGGTGACGGGATCGACGATCAGCTCTTCTTCTCGGACGAACTGCGGCGCACCAACCGCGCCATCTTCGTGAAGCTCCAGTACTTACTTCGGTACTGACCCGGCGTCGTGGTGAACGGAGGAGTGCGCGCCCCAGCCTCACCCTACAAGGTGAAGTCCTTGAGTAACCCCTTCTCCTCAGGGCCGACCTTCACGTGGACCTCGATGAGGTGCTCGAGCCCGCTCCCGTCGAGTTTGTTGCGCAGCAACTGATCGATCTGGAACAGTCCCGCGGAGCCCGAGAGCTCGACGGTGATGGCGATGGGTTTGCCGGTCCCGCGCTCGATCTTCACGGACTCGACAGCCGCGGCCGAAATTGAATGGATGGAGAGCGAGCCGGCCGCGAACGGGATGCGTGAGCGGCCCTTCGCCATGTCGAGCGCGTCGGCGATCCGCACGACCCCGGCTTCGACGGTGAGCGGCTTCCCGTCCGAGCGGTGCGCGATGATCGCGTGGAGCACGTCGGAGCGCATGATCGTCCGTTCACGCGGCGGATAGATTGCTGGCAGGATCTCACGGAGCTTCGAGTCGGCGATGAACAGGCTGTACGACTCGTGGTCCGTCCGGTGGATCGACATGCCGAGGTCGTGGAGCAGAGCCGCGAGCGCGACCACGACCTCGGCGTCCTGCGATTCCATCTGGTAGTTGCTGACGACGCCCGGCTCGACCCCCGCCTCCATGAGCAGGCGCATCATCCGGACCGCGATGTTCATGACGATTTTCACGTGGACGGGTCCGTGGTCCGTCATGCCGAGGCGCTCGACCGCGTTCACGTTGGCCGCGGTCCAGAGCGCGTAGAGGTCGTCGTCCGCGTTCACCAGCTCCATGACCTTGCGGAGCTTGGGGCTGTGGCGGTCGGGTACGTTCATGACGATGCGGCGCTCGAAGCGAGCCTCCAGGTCCCGAGAGGTCTCGTCGCCGGCACCCGCGGCAGGGTCGATTTCGGTCTCGAAGCTCTCGTCGTTCACAGGGCGGACTCCCAGTCAAGGACTTTCTCGGGCGGATCGAGCGCGACCACGGTGCCGACGATGCGGTCGTGGATCGCTTGGCGGTTAGCGTCCCAGTAGATCTGCGCGAAGCCGAGCAGGCCGGTCGCGAGCCCAGCGGCGTAGCCGCCGGCCCGCTCGAACCCGACCCACCAGGTGATCGGCTCGCCGTCGAGTCGCATCACGCGAATGCGAAGGAGACGCTTCCCGATGGTCTGACCCTTCCACCACGAAAGCATCACGGAAAAGTAGAGCGACGCCCAGCCGAACCCGAAGCCGAGCTCGTCGAGGAAGGGCCGGAAGGAGCCGAAGAGCCCGCGCGACTGGACCTGCTCGAGCTGCTCCTTCGTCTCGGCGAGACCTTTCTCCGCCTCGCGCACGTCCTCCGCGAGCGCCGCGATGCGCGACTGGAGCACGCCGAGTGTGTCCGCTGCGATCTCCGCCGCTAGCCGAGTTTCGAGCGCCTCGCGGCGCACCACGTCCATGTCGTCCGTGCGGCCGGAGCGCAGCAGCGCGGCGTAAGCCTCGAGCGCCTCCTCAGTGGTGTAGAGCGAGACCTCGTCCCTGACCGCGCCGACGTCTCTCGGCTCGATCGCTTCGCTCGCCTCGCTCGTGGGTGCGGGTAGAAGCCGGTCGAACATGGCGGGCGCCTCGTCGGCCCAGTCGGCGTCCGCCGGCACCGAGGCGACCAGAACGTTCCGCAGAACCTCGGGCGTGATGCCGAGATCGTCGGACGCCTGCATGAAGTCGCGCGTGGCCTGCTCCGCCTCGGCCAGGTCGTCGGCCTCCTCGTAGGCCTTCCGCACCACGGCGGTCGCCACCGAGCCCAGCACGCTCCCCAGAGCGCCCTCCGGAGCTCCGGCGACCACGACGCCCGGTCCCTCGTCGTCGTCGTGATGATCGCGATGAAGACGCCGAGGCAGCCCACGGCCCCCCGTCGCGCTCGGTCGAACACGGTGCCCCGCACGGAAGTGCGCTTGAAGCCGGCTCGAATGAAGAGCACCGCAGCGGCGACGCCCAGGATGAGCGCGAAGTTCCGCGTAACCGCGGTGAGAATCGCGATGACCCCAAGGTCCACCAGGATGGCCGCGAGTCGCTTCCCGGGGGGAGCGAGCTTGAGGCCGAGCAGGTGCGGAGAGACCTGGAACGCGTCCGGCGTGATGATGCTGCGAGGATCGCGCTGTGTGCTTACGGGCGTCATGGATCCGGTCCCGCGGGGGCCGCCCTACTTACGCCCTACGCCGGGCCCAGAGCACCAAGGCGAGTCCCACGGCGGCTCCGAGCAGGACGCCGCCGGCAAGCGTGCGCGGGGCGCGTGCGGTCGGGTGGGCCGCTATGGGGAAGGGAGCGCGTGGGACGGCTTGCCCACCCGGAACCGGCGCCTCTGCGGCGTCCGCCTCCGTGCCCCCCCAGCCGCACCAAGGGCAGGCGACGAGCCCGCGCTCCTTGGCGGTGCGGTTCGGGTGCTCGGCCTCGGTGGCGCAGCGTGGGCACGCGACGGAGGAGGGGAGCGGCCGGATCATCTCGTAGAGAGCGCCCTTGGACAGATCGAGCGCGTCCGCGATCTGGTTGACGCTCAGGTCCGAGCCCCAGTAGAGATCGTTGGCCCGATCGTCTGCTTCCAGAGCGCTGGTGGAGGCGTCCATCGGATCCTGGGGAGATGTGGCTTGACCGACCCGGGTTAAGGGCTGAACATAGCCTTGCCCCTCCCGCCGGCACAAAGTCGGCCCGCAGGGGCGCATACCTTGCCGGTCCGGTGCGCCGTCCCATGCAGATTCCCGTCTCACACGGCCATTTGGAGGCCGTGCTGAAGGAACCCGACTCCTCGCCCAGGGGAGCGGCGATCGTGTGCCACCCGCATCCTCTGTTCGGCGGGACGATGCATACGAAGGCGGTCTACCGGGCGGCACAGGCGCTCAACGAGGTTGGGCTCGCGACGTTGCGGTTCAACTTCCGCGGAGTGGGCGCGAGCACGGGCAGCCACGACGACGGCATCGGCGAGCGCGACGACGCGCGCGCCGCGCTCGACTGGCTGGAGGCACGCTATCCTGGACTCCCGCTGCTTGCCGGGGGGTTGTCGTTCGGCTCGCTCGTGGCGCTCTCGGTGGGCGCCGTCGACGAGCGGGTCTCCGCGCTGCTGGGGCTTGGGCTCCCGCTCGCGCGCGACGACCGCTACGACTTCGGGTTCCTGGCCGAGGTGACCAAGCCGGTGTTGGTCGTCCAGGGGGAGCAGGACGAGTTCGGATCGGGAGAGCACGTGGCCCGGGTTCTCTCCGGGCTCGGGCCCCACATCACCCTCGTGCGCGTGCCCGGCTCGGACCATTACTTCACGGACCGGGTCGACGAGCTCAGGGGTGCCGTGCGCGACTACTTCGAGCGCGGTCCCGGCTCCACGCCCTTCGAGGAGGTGCGTCATGCGAAGTCGTGACCGTGTGCTCCAGAGCCTCGAGAACGTCTATCGCGAGGCGTTCGCCGCAGCCGAGAAGGCTGCGGACGCGGCGACTATGGCGCGACTCGACCTGGAGTACCAGAGCGAGCAGCTGCGCCTGGAGGTGCTCCTCGACGTTCGCGACCTGCTGACGCCGTCCCAAGTGGAGGGGGTCGCCGAGAAGGCGACGTCGTTCCTGGAGAAGGCGCAGCAGCTCCGCCGGCTCACCAAGCTGATGCCGTGAAGATCTACACGCGGACCGGTGACGAGGGCGAGACCGGACTCTTCGGGGGCCGACGAGTACCGAAGTCCCACGCGCGCGTCGAGGCGCTCGGGGCAGTGGACGAGCTCAACGCCGCGATCGGCTGGGCGGTGACACAGGTTGCGGTCGGTACCACACGGCAGGGGCTCGAGTCGCTCCAGCACGAGCTGTTCTCGATCGGCGCGGCGCTGGCATCGCCAGCTGAGGTGGGCCGCGCGCGGCCCGCCGCTCCCGCAGTCGGTGAAGAGCACATCGCCGCGCTCGAGGATCTGATCGACCTGTCCGTCGCGGAGCTCCCCGAGCTGCGGGCGTTCGTGCTCCCCGGAGGGACGCCCGGCGCGGCGGCGCTCCACCTCGCGCGGACTGTGTGCCGACGAGCTGAGCGCGCGGTCGTGGGGCTCGGCGAGGCGGAGGAGGTGCGGGGCACGGTGGTGGCCTACCTCAACCGGCTCTCCGATCTGCTGTTCACGCTGGCGCGGTTGGAGAACCAGCGGGCCGGCGGGGGGGATGTGGAGTGGAGGAAGCCGTAGGGCGTTCGGAGGGTGGGCAACCCCATCGGCAACCCCTGGTATAAACCGCTTGCGGCTCCGCATCCATTCCAACAGCTTGAAATCTCTCTTCGCCGGGGCCACCCGGCGGCGCCCTCATGAGTGCGGCGACCGCGGTACGCGGCGAGACCTCAACCGGACAATCAGAGCATGACCTACATCATTGCCCAGCCATGCATCACGGTGAAGGACGCGAGCTGCGTCGAGGTATGCCCCGTCGACTGCATCTACGATGGCGAAGACCAGTACTACATCCACCCGGACGAGTGCATCGACTGCGGCGCGTGTGAGCCGGAGTGCCCGGTGCAGGCGATCTTCCCGGACACGGACATTCCGGAGGACCAGAAGAGCTTCCTCGAGAAGAACAAGGTCTACTTCGACAAGAAGTAGGTCCTTCATTTCCGGGCAACCGGCTACACAAAACAGAGCGGCGGGGGAGCCAGGTGGCCCCCCCCGCCGCTTTTTACTGCGGTCCGGACGTGGTTTCGGCTATAGGCCGAGCTCCCGAATGCGCTCGAGCGACAGTTCTGTGGGCTGGGTCTCCCCGGCCGGAACCAACCTCGGCTCCTTGGATGCCACTTCTTTCTGCTGGCGCACCAGGAGGATCGTCGTAGCGACCGCCGCGGCGCCGAGCAGGCCGAGCGTGAGCTTCTTCATGCTTCTCCCTGCTGGTGAAGGGTCATTTCAGACGCGCTCCTGCGCAAAAAGCGCGCCAGGGAGCGCTTCATAGCCGCGTAACCCTATCTCACTCGTTGCCAGCACGTTACGCTAGGCGCCTCGGGGGTCTGTAACCGACCCTTTGAGGCACGGCCGCCACGAGTGGGGGAGGGGGCGCAGCGCATGAGCAACGAATCAGAGCGCCCTTTCGAGACGGCACGCTCGGGGGACCCGCTCGCGCTCGCCCGGCTGCTCGTCTCGATCCCCTCCGTGAACCCCTCGCTCGCCGCCGGTGGCGGGGAGGGCGAGGGCCGCATCGCGGCGGCGGCGGCCGAGCTGCTGGAGGGGTGGGGCTTCAAGGTCGCGACCCCCGAAGTGGCGCCTGGAAGACACAACGTGATCGCGCGTCTGGAGGGTGGCCGAGGCGGCACGCTCCTGCTCAACGGACACCTCGACACGGTCGGTATCGAGGGGATGACCGTGCCACCGTTCGCCGCGCAGATCCTGGGCTCCCGGCTGGTCGGAAGGGGCGCCAGCGACATGAAGGGGGGCGTCGCCGCGTTGCTCGCGGCGGCCTCGCGTCTGGCTGGTGGAGGTCCCACCCCGAACCTCGCCGTCGTCCTCACCGCGGACGAGGAGCATGCCAGCCTCGGCATGGAGGCATTCGTGCGCGGAGGGCTCGTCGCGGACCTCGCCGTCGTCTGCGAGCCGACCGGCCTGACGGTCATGCCGGCCCACAAAGGGTTCGTCTGGGTGACGGCCTCGTTCCGAGGTCGTGCAGCCCACGGATCCCTCCCGAGCGAGGGGGTCGACGCCATCCGGCACGCCGCTCTCTTCATCGCGGCGCTCGATCGTTACACGGAGGCGCTCTCGTCCCGGGTGCCGCACCCCCTTCTAGGGTATGGATCGGTCCACATCGGTACGATCGCTGGGGGTACGGCCCCTTCCGTGTACCCGGATCAATGCGAAGTGCAACTGGAGTGCCGCACAATGCCCGGGACGTCGGCCGATACGGTGCGGGCCGACCTCGAGTCTGTCCTAGACGGCGTGCGAGCGTACGAACCGTCCCTGCGAGCCTCGCTCGAAGTCACGCTGGCTCGGCCGGGGACCGAGGTGTCCCACGAGTCCAAGCTGGTGCGGGGGCTTCTCGCCGCGTGCGAGGCGCATGGGGTAGCCCCCGCCGTGCGTGGGATGCCCGCCTGGGTGGACGCCGCGTTCCTGAACGAGGCCGGCGTTCCGGCCGTGTGCTTCGGTCCGGGATCGATGGCACAGGCCCACACGGCTGGCGAGTGGATCGAGGTGTCGGAGATCGCTACGTGCGCGGACGTGCTCGAGACGTTCGCACGCCGACTCGCGCGCGGATGAATCCGCCGCCTGTCGCACGCGTACGGGCGGTGGCGGCATATTGTGGGTGCAGACCCCTGACGGAGCGCCAAGCCTGATGACCCTCGAGGACGAAGGGGACGACCACACCCCGCTCGGTCCGCCGCGCCAGGTCACGATCGACGCGTTGTGCGAGCACTTCGCCAACGACGTGATGACCGTCGAGGAGTTCGAGCGCCGGATCGATGTTGCGCACGGGGCGTCGAGCGTCGACGAACTCAGGCACCTGCTGCGAGACCTACCCGGCGGCGGCCTCCCCGCCGTGCGCGAGGCCTCTCAGACCGTTCCGGCGGGGTACTCCACGATCGGGTCCGATCAGGTGAGGGAGAACGGTTACGCGGTCGCGATCTTCGGCGGCACGAGGCGGACGGGTCGGTGGACACCTGCGCGGGTCAACACCGCGGTCGCGGTGTGCGGCGGCGCCGAGCTCGACTTCCGCGAGGCGGCGCTCGGGCCCGGCGTCACCGAGCTCCGCATCTTCGCCATGTGGGGCGGTGTCGAGGTGATCGTTCCGCCTGGGTTGAATGTCGAAAGCCACGGGATGGGCATCATGGGCGGGTTCGACCACGCGGCCGACCGCTCCGCGCCCGACCCGTTGGCGCCCACGTTGCGCATCAGCGGTGTGGCGCTCATGGGCGGCGTGGACATCAACGTGCGGCATCCCGGCGAGTCCTCGCGCGACGCCCGGCAGAGGCGCAGGCACGAGCGTCGCGAGCGCGTACGTGAGATCAAGGACGGGGCCCGTGGGATCGCGGAGGACGTGAAGCGGCAGATCCGCGGGCCGGGAAGCGGCGGCTTCTAGCCCAGCGTTCTGCCCAAGTACGCCTTCAGCCGATTCCACGCGTCGAGCGCGGGCCCGGTTCTGACGGCGGGGTCATCGTCCACGCGCAGCCAGAAGCCGTGGTCCACGTCGTCGTAGATGTGCAGGTCGTTGGCGATGCCGGCGGCGCGGGCCGCGGTCTCGAACGCGGCGACCTGCTCGGGAGAGGGCCCGCCATCGAGGCGCGCGAACGTGCCGTAGACCTCGTGGCTCATCCGGGCGAGCACCGCCGGATCGTCGACCAGCGCACCGTAGAAGATCGCGGTGGCCTCGTGGCGATCGCCGTCGAGCCCGAATGAGAGTGCGATGCCGCCGCCGAAGCACCAACCCATCGCGCCCACGCGGCCGGTCACGTCCGGCCGCGCTTTCAAGTAGGCGACTGCCGCGTTGAGGTTAGTCACGACCTTCGGCATGTCGCCCCGGGCGGACTGCACGAGCGCCATGTTCTCGTCGGGGTTGGTGCCGACCTGCCCGGAGAAGAGGTCCGCGGCGAGCGTGACGTAGCCCTCTGCGGCGAAGTCGTCCGCTACCTGACGCACGCGATCCGAGAGCCCGTTCCACTCGTGAACGATGACGAGGGCGGGAAAAGGTCCCGCTCCCTCGGGGACGGCCAGGTAGCCCATCGTTGCCGGATCCGAGGGGAGATACCGAACGCTCGTCCCCTGGAGCTCGCCGCCTTGCCCCACGATCGCCGGCGGGAGCTGGTCAGCACCCGTGGGCGCCCGCGGCACGCGAGGACCGTCCACCGCGGCGGACGCGGAGCCCTCGGACTGTCCTTCGGGGCGGTCGTCCTGGGCGGGCGCGCCGCAGGCGAGGGCGGCGAGCGTAAGGAGCAGATAGGGGCGGGCCATGCGGTCCTCCGGGGTCGGTACGGTTGGCCAGCCAAGCTCGGGTCCGGGCCCGGGCCGCGTCAATTGGCGGCCGGCTCCACGGGCGGGGGACGTGTGGAACCGGCGTGGCACATGGCTTGTATGTAGGCGTTCGGATCCAATCATCGACAACCAGGGCGATCCCACATCGCCGGAGGGCATTCGAGATGTTTCGACGCACGCGCGCTGGCCTCCTTTCCGTCTCCCTCCTGCCGCTCGGCATCGGGTTCGCGATCCAGCCGGAGGAGCCCAAGGTCCAGTCGGGGCCGGTGAGCTACACGCGCCAGGTGGCGCCCATCCTTCAGGCGCGGTGTTCCGAGTGCCATGGGGCGACCACGAAAGAGGCCGGGCTCGACCTGAGCACCTACGCATCCGTGATGAAGGGCTCGGAGTTCGGCACGGTCGTCGAGGCCGGTGACGCGGCCGCCAGCCTCCTCATCGAGATGGTGACGGCCGGTGAGATGCCCCAGGACGCCGATCCGCTACCCGCGGAAGAGATCGCCATTCTGCGCGCATGGATCGCGGCGGGCGCGACGAACAACTAACGCAGGGTCCGGTCTCGCGAGGTGGCGCCCCTCGTTGGACACCGCGCCGACCGGAGCGAGCTAGGATCAAAGGGTGTGTAAAAAGAGAGGCGACGTACCTTTCCGCTGACAATTAACCAGCGACCACCGGGTTCGAGCCCGGGGGAAAGGAACGCCGCCTCATGGGGAAGGATACCGCGGGATCCGAGAGTTCGTCCACCACGA
>SHZR01000015.1 GCA_009692205.1 Gemmatimonadota bacterium
AGCTGCCCGCCTGGTTCGCTGATTACAACGCCGTGGCGCCGCACTCGGCGCTCGGCTATCAGTCCCCTCACCAGTACCGCACCACCCTGCTCTTGGCAGGTCCCAAGTCTTAGCCTGAACTGCCTCTCGAAACGGGGTACAGAGCACAGTCCAGTAACTCGGGCTGTGCTTCGGCCCTGCGGCCCGCAAGAAATCCCACGCAATAGGCGCGCAACGTCGCATCGAATCGGCTCATGTCGGGAGAGGAGCTTAATCCAGACTCGCCCTTCCGCTTGAGCGCCTGTGCGAGCTTCCCGACGGCCTCCGTGAGCTCCATCACATGCGGGTCACCTGCCGCGGCCAGCTCGCCCTTATCCACGTGAGCATTGGAGCCAAGTCCCGTGACGACGCCCTCCTCGGGCTTCCCCATGGTACGGCGCACGCCGAGCGCCTCGCGCTTGGGCATCGGATCCTCGGGCGAGATGAACGCGCCGCTCATCGCGTCGGGACGGCGCTCCGGCATCGGGTCGTCCGGCGAGATGTAGGCACTGTCGCCGGCCGGAAGCTTGGGCGCCGCTTCGGCCTTGGGCGCCGAGGAGTTCCGGTGCGTCTGCTGCTTGCGGCTGCCGGGGGGGAAGGCCGGCGGGGGAAGTCTGCTGCCCTGCTTGTTGTTGTTCTCGCTCATGGGGCCTGCCCTCCGTCGGGGGCTCGCGGACTCTGGGGCGCCCGCCCACCGCGCGCAATATATCCACGCGCTGCGGACGGAAACAAAGGTTTCGCGGCCCACCGGGGCCACGCCAGACCTCTAGAGCTCGAGATTCCAGCTCCGGATCTCTTCGAGAAGCGCGTAGTTGGTCAGGTCCAGATGCAGGGGGGTCACGGACACGTACCCGTCCTCGACGGCCTGGAAATCTGAGTCCTTGGCCCCGCTCCAGCTGGCCGACCCGCCCCCGATCCAGAAATACTCGCGCCCGGACGGATCCTTCGCCCGGGTGATCGATTCGGCGAAGCGGCGCTGGCCGAGCGACGTGACGCGGATGCCCCGCACGTCGGAAGGTGCAGTCGCGGGGAGGTTCACGTTGAAGAGCGTGTCCTTGGGCAGGTCCTTTCGCCCGAGAATCGTCCGGAGGATCGCACGCACGACGTCCTCCCAACCCTCAAGCTCCTCGTGGAGCGCCCCCGAGTAGGAAAAGGCGAGCGCAGGGATCCCCATGATCGTCGCCTCCATCGCCGCGGCCACGGTGCCCGAGTAGAGCACGTCCTCCCCCATGTTGGGGCCGTGGTTGATGCCCGACAGGCACACGTCGGGCCGGTCCGGGAGAAGCGCGTTCACCGCCAGCAGCACGCAGTCGGTGGGCGTTCCGTCGACCATCCACGCACCGTCGATCGCCCGGCGGGCACGCAGCGGATGGTGCAGTGTGAGCGAGTGGCTCGTCGCGCTCTGCTCGCGGTCGGGGGCGACGGTCGTCACGGCCCCGAGCGCGCTCGCCGCGGAGGCCAGGACGCGGATGCCCGTGGCCAGGTATCCGTCGTCATTGGTGCAGAGGATGTTCAGCGGACGGTCAGGGCTCGGAGACGGGAACGGTCGGCGTGAGAAGGTCGCGCAGGGCATCCAGGTCGGCCTTCATGGCCGCGAGGAACTCGGGAGCCAGAGCGTCGTGCCGTCCCCCCTCGAGCTCGCCCGCCTGCCGCATCTCGAGGAGCCGCTTGTTGGCTCCTTCGATCGTGTACTTCTGCACGTACAAGAGGTTCTTCACGAGCATCACGAGCTCGACGTCCTGCGCGCGAAAGACGCGGTTGCCCGCCCGGTTCTTGCGCGGATGCAGGACCTCGAACTGGGTCTCCCAGTAGCGGAGCACATGCGGCTTGAGCCCGGTCAGGTGGCACACCTCACCGATGGAGTAGTAGACCTTCTTCGCGATGTGCTCGCTCATGTCCACTCTTCCGGCTTCGGGTCCCGAGTCATCAGCGCGCGCAGAGCCTCAGCGGGCGCGCGCCCCTCGTACAGGATGGCGAACATCTGCTCCGTGATCGGCATCTCGACTCGATGGCGGCGCCCCAACTCGTAGGCCGCGCGCGTGGTCTGCACGCCCTCCGCGACGGCCGTCATGTCGGAGAGGATCCGGTCGAGCTGTTCCCCCCGCCCCAGCCGATACCCCACAGTCCGGTTCCGGCTGAGCGAGCCCGTGCAGGTGAGCACCAGGTCGCCGAGACCGGCCAACCCGTAGAAGGTAGCCTTCTCGGCGCCCACCGCGAGGCCGAGCCGCGTCATCTCGGCGAGCCCGCGCGTGATGAGCGCCGCGGTCGTGTTGTGGCCGAAGCCGAGCCCGGCGGTCGTGCCCGCCGCGAGCGCGATGACGTTCTTCAGGGCCCCGCCGAGCTCCACGCCGACGACGTCCGGGTTCGTGTACACGCGGAACGTCGTGGTCTGGAAGAGGTCGCGCGCGCGGACGGCCGCCGCCTCGTCCCGGCTCGCGATCACGACCGCGGTAGGCTGGCCCGCCGCAACCTCGCGGGCGAAGCTCGGGCCGGACAGCACGCAAAAGCGCCGCATGGCAGGCTCCGGGAGCGCCTCCGCGAGCACCTCGTCCATGCGGAGGAGCGACCCGATCTCGATCCCCTTGGAGGCGCTGAGCACGAGCGCGTCCGGCTCCAGGTGGGGAGCGGCGCTCGCCATGACGCGCCGCACGAACTGCGACGGGCTCGCGGAGACGACCAGCTCGGCGCCCTTCACGGCCGTGCTGAGGCGGGTCTCCGCGCGCATCCCCTTCGGGAGGGAAACCCCTTCTAGATAGGGATTTAGGCCCTCGTGGTTGATCGACTGCGCGACCTCGGGCTCATAGGACCAGATCGTGACGTCGTGGCCCTTCTGCGCGAGGACCGTGCCGAGCGCGGTGCCCCAGGCCCCGGCCCCGACCACGACCGCGCGGACCGGCTGACTCACGCGTTGAACCCCTTCGGCTCTCCGCCCCCTTCAGCGGAGCGGCCACGGCGACCGAAACGATGCTCCTCACCCTTCGCCAGGCGCCGGATGTTTCCACGGTGCGCCCAGATCACGAAGGCGGCGAGCGCCCCGGAGAACCAAAGCAGGCTCGCACCCCCCTCGTGCGGGGTCAGCGCCACCAGAAGAGGCACCGTCGCGGCCGTGACGATGGATCCCACGGAGACGTAGCCGGTCGGGAACGTCACGGCACACCACACGAGGAGCCCGCCCAAGACCGCCCAGGGCGCCAAGGCCAGGAAGACGCCGGCACTCGTCGCGATGCCTTTGCCGCCCCGAAACCCGACCCAGGCGCTGAACATGTGCCCCATGATGGCGGCCGCCCCGAACGCGAGGGTCCAGCCGAACCCCGCCCCCGCCAGGTCCGTGAAGAGCCACACCGGCAGGAACCCTTTGGCCACATCGACCAGGACGACCGGGAGGGCCGACTTCATGCCGAGCACCCGGAACGCATTCGTAGCTCCCAAGTTGCCTGATCCATGCTCACGCAAGTCGATGCCGTGAAAGACCTTGCCTATCAAGAAACTGGTGGGTATGGACCCTGACACGTACGCGAGCACGAGCAGGACGTAGGTCACGTGTCCGTGCCGCTTCGGACCCTCAGGCGGATCGGCGTTCCCATGAACGTCCACGCCTCTCGAAAGCCGTTGTGGAGGAAGCGGATGTAGTGATCGGCAAGCGCCTTCGGAAAGTTCACGAAGACGGCAAAGGTGGGCGGCCGCACCCCGATCTGCGTCGAGTAGCGCACCTTCACCCGTCGGCCCCGAGAAACCCCCGGAGGCTGGTGGCGGATGAGCCCCTCGAGCACCTCGTTCACCTCGTGGGTCTCGATTCTGCGGAGTCTCTCCTCCTGGACCTCCAGCACGAGGTCGAGGCACTTCCTCACCCGCTGCCCGGTCAGCGCCGACGTGAAGAGCATCGGCACCCACTTGAGGAACGGGATGCGCTCGCGCATCGACTTCTCCCAGTCGGGCGCGGTCATCGTCTCCTTGGTGACCAGGTCCCACTTGTTGACCACCAGGATGACCGCCTTCCCGGCGTCCCACGCGGTCTCGGCGATGCGGACGTCCTGAGCGTGCAACTTGGTCTCGGTGCCGTCCACCATCACGATGCAGACATCCGAGTCCTGCACAGCGCGGTCCGTCCGGAGTGCGCTGTAGTACTCGATGCTGTCCTTGACCTTGCTCTGACGCCGAAGCCCCGCGGTGTCCACGAACACGAGCGTCTTGCCGTGGTAGGCGAAAGGCGTATCCACCGAATCGCGCGTGGTGCCCGCCACCTCCGAAACCACCACCCGCTCCTCACCGAGGAGACGGTTCACGAAACTCGACTTGCCCACGTTCGGTTTGCCCACGACGGCCACGCGGATCTCGTTCTCGTTCGCCCCACCGCCCTCTTCGGGGGGCATGAGCCCGAGCACGCGATCGAGCACGTCGCCCGAGCCCTTCCCCGAGATCGCGCTCACCGGGGCCGGATCGCCGAGCCCGAGCGACCAGAACTCGTGACGGGCCTCGTCGCGTGGCAAGTTGTCGAGCTTGTTGGCCACGAGCACGATCGGCTTGCCCGACTTACGGAGGATATGGGCGACCATCTCGTCGAGGGGGTGGACGCCCTCCCGCGCATCGACCAACAGGAGCACCACGTCGGCCTGTTCGATCGCGGCCAGCGCCTGCGCCCGGATCGCGCGATCGAGCGGGACGTCGCTTCCCTCGACCATGCCGCCGGTGTCGACGATGTAGAACTCGCGCCCGGCCCACTCTGCACGCGCGAAGTTGCGGTCCCGCGTCACGCCGGGCCGGTCGTCGACGATCGCCAAGCGTCGGCCCAGGACGCGGTTGAAGAACGTGGATTTCCCTACGTTGGGGCGCCCGACGACCGCGACGATGGGTAGACTCACGAAGCCCTCAGCGTCTCGGTGATCTCGTAGCCGGCGCGAACGTCCGCAGGCCCGAGGGTCGCTACGAGCTCGGCCCTCGCCAAGTCGTCGATGAAGCGTCCGTCGGCGTTCAGCGCCTCGGCCGGCAGGAGGATGATGTCGCCCTCACGCCCCTCGGCGAGCGCGCGCAGGATGTCACGGCCGCCGAGCAGGCCCGCCACCGTGACCGTCTCCCCGAAGTACTCGTTCACGACCTCGACGACCTCCACGTCCGCCCCCGTGGCGGATGCGAGGCGCGGCGCGCGCTCTCGCAGGAACGGTGCCATCGAGCGCGCTGTGACGAGGCGGACGCGCCGCCCGTCGAGCCGCGGCACCGTCGCCAGGCCCTGATCGAAGCTCTCCACAAACCTCCGGATCTGACCGACGCCGTTCTCATAGAGGGCCCCGTCGTCGTAATATGCGGTGTCGGGGATCGGCCGCTGGGCGATCAAGTACATCTCGTCCGCGGCGTAGCACCACCCGATCCCGCGCTCGGGCGTGGCGCGGGCCCGAGCTTCGTCCACATGCGCGATCGCGGCGGCCGCCTCGTCGGGTCGCAGGAGCCGGACCGGGCGGTTCAGGTTGTAGCGCGTGAGCCCGACGGGCACCACGGAGAGCGAGCTCACCGCGGGCCCGAGCGCCCACAGGTCCTCGATCGTGCGGTGCAGGTGGGCTCCGTCGTTCCATTCCGGGCAGAGCACGACCTGGGTGTGCACCTCGAGCCCCCCGTCGATCAGCTCCCTGAGCTGGTCCATGATCAGTCCCGCGCGGTCGTTCACGAGCAGCCGCTCGCGGACCGCGGGCTCGGTGGCGTGCACGCTCACGTAGAGCGGCGAAAGCCTCTGCTCCACCAGCCGAGCGAGCCCCTTCGGGCCCAGATTCGTGAGCGTGACGTAGCTACCGTAAGTAAAGGAAAGCCGGAAGTCGTCGTCTTTGAGCCAGACCGCATCGCGCGCCCCCTGCGGGTTCCCATCGATGAAGCAGAACACGCACTTGTTGGCGCACTCTCGGATCGCGTCGGGCGCGGGAATGATGCCGACCGACTCGCCCGGATCCCGTTCGAACGCGTACAAGACGGTCTGGCCGGATGGAGTGACCGCCTCGAGCTCGACCTGTTCGTCGGCGAGCAGGAACGTGAAGTCGATGCCGTCCCGTACCGGCTCGCCATTGATGCGCACGACGCGCGAGCCGATCTCGAGCCTGAGCTCGTCGGCGATGCTACCGGCTTCGATGTCTGCGATGCGAACCACGTGGGGGCCCTGCGACGGGGGGAATCAACCTAACCGAAGCCCCGCTCCACCTACAGTTTCGGTCTCTTGACCGGTTGGGACCCGGGGGCGCAGGTTCGAACATCTATGCAGGACCGCTCGACCTCCCCAGGAGCATCCCCGACATGACGCTCGCCCGGACTCGCGCGCTCGTCTGGCTGGCGCTCGCCGCGCTCCTCGGCTGCGAGGAGGTCGAGCAGGTGCAGGACCGGTTCCGGGACCTCACGCCCTACGAGGCTTACAGCGAGTCCCTGGCGCAGGCCGGGCTCTCCGAGACGGCGCTCGGTCGCGATTGGATCCTGGCCGGGAGTGCTGCGGTGGACGCCGCCGCCCCCGTGTCCCTCCCCTTCCAGGAGGAGGGGTACATCACGGCGGAGGAGCCGACCGCGATGGCGTACCGGATCACGGTCCCGCGCGGACGGAGGCTCACCGCCGACGTGACGCTCGACACCGAGGATGGCACGCGCGTCTTCGTGGACCTATTCCGCGTCGCGGCCGGGGACGAAGACCCACCACGGCCCATCATCTCGAGCGACTCCGTGCCGGGAACGTTCGTGCACGAGCCGTGGCGCGAAGGTGACTTCATCCTGCGGCTCCAGCCCGAGCTGCTTCGGGGAGGTCAGTACCGGGTGACCCTGCGACTCGAGGCGCAGCTCGCCTTCCCCGTGGACGGTCGCAACATGCCGGCGATTCAGAGCATCTTCGGGGCCGAGCGGGACGCAGGCGCGCGCAGCCACGAGGGCGTCGACATCTTCGCCCCGCGGGGCACGCCGGTTCTCGCGGCCGCTGCGGGTCGAGCGTACCGCGTCGGCATCACCAACCTGGGCGGCAAGGTCGTGTGGGTGCGGGACCCCCTGCGCAACGCGCGGCTCTACTATGCGCACCTGGACAGCCAGCACGTGCGCGACGGCGACCGCATCGAAATCGGGGACACGCTCGGGTTCGTGGGCAACACCGGGAACGCGCGCACGACGCCGCCCCACCTGCACTTCGGGCTCTACCGCACCGGCGAAGGCGCGATCGACCCGACCCCCTTCCTCGCCCCTCCGCGCGGCACGCTCCCCGAACTCACCGCCGATCTCGGACAGCTCGGCGCGTGGGTGAGGCTCCAGAACGAGGGCACGCGACTCCGCGCTGCACCAGAGACCGACGCACCGGTGCTCCGTGAGCTCGAGCAGTTCACGCAGGTACGCGTGCTCGGCGGCTCCGGTGAGTACTTCCGCGTGCGCCTACCCGACGGCATGAACGGCTACGTGGCCGCGCGCCTCACCGAGCCTGCCGACCAGCCCTTCTCCACTCAGGTGGCGACGAGCACCCAGCAGGAGTAGACCGGAGCGCCGCGTGCGCGACGCCCCGGCCCCCCTGCTTGGCCGGTTGTCTACCGGCCGGCGTACCGCGTCCAGCGCCCGCGACCGAGGTTGCCTACGTTGGCGACGGGCCGCTCGCGCAGCTCGGCGATCATCCCATCGAGTCGCGCGCGCTCCTCGGGCGTGAGGTTCGGGGGGTAGAACCCGAGGATCGGAATGACCTCTCCAGTCGTCGGGTTCGGGCGCTCGCGCCGCACGCGGGCGAGCAAACGAATCCCAATCACGAGCTCGTCAGCCGTGGCGGCTGCCGGGTCCAGGACCACGATCTCGCGCCCGGACTCGCGCACGAGCACGACACGGGCTCCGAGGTTCGGAAACGCGTCGGGGAGCGCGAGGAAGATCGGCCGCGTGGTGGCATGCTGTGCGGATGCTGCTGAAGGCGTGAAGGCTGCGCTCAGGAGGAGAACTGCGGCTAGGGCCAGCCCAGCCGAGGATGTGAATGGTCGCATGGTTCGAGCCACTCCGATGACAACGGGTTGATAGGGGACTTTCCACGGGTCTGAAGTCATTTCAACTCAACCACCCCCCGTGCACCACGTCGCCTGAATGTCGAGGACCTCCAGGGTTTGCTCGTCGTAGGTGAACCACATCCAGCACGTGTAATCGAGCGACAACTCCTCAGGGATCCCTCCACCGCCACCGCCGCCACCACTCCCGGAGTCGACGGTTGGCGGGCAGGCAGGTTGCTCCTCGCGGGGCGAGTACGTGGAGAGTGCGGTCTTGTCGAACGAGCTCGGCCCCGCCCCCGGCGCGGCCTCCCACCACGCGGAGTGATTGGTCATCCCGTCCGCAGCGAGACCGCAGTCCGAGTCGATATTGATGAGCACGTTTCCGAGGATGTGATGCGGAAACGGGTTCAAGAAGAAATGCGAGTCCTCCCGCGATCCCGGTTGACTCGCGATGACGACCCCGCCGTGCCGCACCGTCGCGGTGATATCGACGCGGCCCTTGTTGCCGATGTAGTCGTGCTCGCCATACGCTTCGACTTGCCTGGCCCAAAACACGACGCCCGTGTGGGCGTTCCAGATGTCGGTCTCGGGGGTGGCGGGGTTGGAGGGATCCTCCTCCTCCGGGGGCAGCTCACCACCGGGCACCAGCGCCGGTGCATCGGGGGCAGGGAAGTCGACGTATTCACGAGCGACGAACGCGTCGGGCGAGACCTGCGGGAAGGAGAGTTGGAGATCGAGCGGCTCCACGAACTCGCCGAGGGCCACCGCGGTGCTGGGCTCCTCCGCACACGCTACGACCAGTAGCGCGACGAGTGGGGGGACGATCCTGCGTCCTGGGGACATACGTTCCTCCGGAGAATGGATAGGGTGGAGAGGGGTCCTGATGGAGGTCCGCAGCGAAGCGCTAGCAGGATGTGCTCAGCCGGAGGATGAGGCTGCGGACAGGGACGTCGGTCGAATCCGAACCCATCTCGGCTCCGACGACGAGAACTTCGGAATTGTTTGTGGGGAGCACGGTGAACGAGCCTGTGAAAGGGCTCGGAATCGCGGCCAGACGGACCACGCGCCCGTTCGCCACTCCGAGGAGCCGAGCTCGGCCACCGGGGCACCGGTTTCGTAGCGGTCGACGAGCCAGACGACGCTCCCGTCGGGCATCGCCGCCGGCCGGGAAGAGAAGGAACCCTCATCCAGCGTCACGATGGTCCCGGGCGCGTCGGGACCGATCCCGACGCGTGCCATGGCCGTGCTGCTCCCGCGCCCGACGGCCATCCAGGACACGGTAACACCCGTCGACTGAACCGTGAGGCTCGCCCGCCGAAGGTTCACGCCCGGCTCCGCGACGGTCACGCGACTGACGAGCTCCCAGCGGTCCGAGCTGGTGGAGTTGCCGCTCGGCCGCTCGCGGAAGAGACGCAAGGACTTCTGGAAGCCCGGAAGGCCAGCATCGTATCCGGACAGGAGCATCCACAGGCCCGAGCCCTCGAGGTAGGCGAGCGCCATCTGCTCGACTCGATCCTCGTCCGGCAGCACGTAGCGAGTCCAGGCCCCGTCGACACGTTCGTACACGTGGACGCTCGCACGGGAAGGAGTCGGCTCCGACGCGAGCCAGACGAGGCGGTCGCCCGCCCGCACGAGTCGCGTGGCAAGTCTGGACGTGAGCCGCTCGCCCGGAAACTCCATCGGCTCCAGCGCGGTCCAGCGCTCTCCATCGTGCTCGCCATACCAGAGCCCTCGGACCATGTCGATGGCCGGGAGCGAATCCGGATCGACCAGGAGCAGGATGGCCGCCCAGCGACGGTCATCGAGCGCTGCGACGCGGACGCTCCCGAGGGTTCCGGGGAGCGGATTCTCGACGGTGCGCACGGGCTCCCCGATGTAGGCCACGGCGATCACGTTCGACGACACCCTCTCGGCCTGGCGCCCGGGGCGCGGATTCCAATGGTACGACGGAGCCCCGGCCAAGAGCGGGTCGTCTCCCACCAGAATCACCTGCTCGTGCTCGACGTAGACCTCGGTACCGTCCTCGAGCGCCAACGGGCGACGCTCGAGTCCGCAGAATGACATGAGACCCGGAGGCCCCGCCCTCGCGGCGGACCGCGGGGCGGGCTCACTCGAGCACGCCACCGCGGTAGCGAACGCTGCCGCCGCGACCCAACCCCTCCGCCGCCGCCCTGCCCTCGATCCGCTCATCGCTTCCACTCCGCTGTGCGTTGCGCTCGCACATACGATGCAGGCGGACGAAGGCCCCCTCCATGTCTGGATGGGACTACCTCGGCGGCCACTCCGGATGCTCGGTCCGCTCGACCGCCTCGGCCCGCGGGAGCGCCGCTAGCAGCTCCGCGACCGTCGGCCCGTCGAGGCGGGGGCGCACGTCGTGTGCGACCTCCGCGAGCGGAGCCAGCACGAACCGCCGCTCGCGCATGCGCGGGTGCGGCAGGATGAGACCGGGCTCGTCCGCCACCCTATCGTCGTAGAGAAGAAGATCCAGGTCGATCGTCCGGGGACCGTTCGCAACGTCGCGGCGCCGGCCCATCCGATCCTCCACCTCGGCCATCGCGGCGAGTAGCATGCGCGGCTCGAGCGCCGTGCGGCCCCGCAGCACGGCGTTCAGGAACGGAGGCTGGTCGCGCAGCCCGACCGGCTCCGTCAGCCAGAGGGACGACACCCGCTCGACCGCGACGAAGCCCTCGAGTGCGCGTACGGCGCCGCGCAGCTGTCCGACGGGGTCGCCCACGTTGGCACCGAGCCCGAGGAAGACCTCAGCCACGCCGGCGGAGCACCTCGACGGCCGCGTACGGGACGCCTCGCGACCGGAGCGCACCTGGCTTCCGGACCCGCACGCGCACCTCCTCGACCGCGAACGCCGTGAGCACCACGCGCGCGCACTCTTCGGCGATCGCTTCGATCAAAGCGAACGGCCTCGAGCGAGCGACCGCCGCGACCGCCTCGCAGACCGCCTCGTAGTCGACGGTAAGGCCGAAATCGTCGCTCGTCCCCGCGGGCCGCAGATCGAGCCCGAGCTCCACGTCCACGAAGATCTCCTGTTCCGACGCGCGCTCCTCCGCGCTCACGCCGACGCGCGCACGCAGGGGCATTTCGGGGAGGATGATCCGGTCCACGTCAGGCCCCTCGCACTGCATCGACGACTTCAACGACCCGCTTCGCCTGCAGCACGTCGTGCACCCGCACGATCGAAGCGCCGTTCCACGCGGCCAGCGCGACGGCGGCGAGCGTTCCCTCGAGGCGCTGGGAGGGCGGCAGCTTGCTCGCGAAGGACCCGAGGAACGCCTTCCGCGAAGGACCGACGAGCACCGGGTAACCCAGCGTGGCAAGCTCCTCGAGTCGCGCCAGCAACTCGAAGTTGTGCTTCGCGGTCTTCCCGAAGCCGATGCCCGGGTCCACGATCACCTCGTCGATCCCGGCCGTCCTCGCGCGCTCGGCGCGCTCGGCCAGGAACGCCCGCACCTCCCCGACCACATCGTCGTACGCCACGTCCTGCTGCATCGTCTTCGGCCGGCCCCGCATGTGCATGATGACCACCCCCGCCCCGCCCACTTTCGCGACCCGAATCATCTCCGGGTCGGAGAGCCCGGTCACGTCGTTGACGAGCGTCGCACCGCGCGCGACGCACTCCTCCGCCACGCGCGGCTTGCACGTGTCGATGGAGACGCGCGCAGCGACCTCGCGCGCGAGGGCCTCCACGACGGGCGCGACGCGGTCGATCTCCTCCTGCTCGCTCACGGGGTCGGAGCCGGGGCGCGTGCTCTCGCCACCCACGTCGACGATGTCCGCGCCCTCCTCGGCCAGGCGCACGCCCTGGCGCACCGCGTCCTCGGTGCGCAGGTAGCGTCCGCCGTCGGAGAACGAGTCGGGCGTGACGTTGACGACGCCCATGACGAGCGTGCGCGCCAACCGTCCTCGCAGCCCCGCAACCGCCGCTGCCGTCAGTTCACCAACTCCAACCCCGCCGCCAACGCACGCTCGATCCGCACCCTGCTCTCGTTCAGGTGCGCGCGCGTATAGGCGTCCAGGTCGCGCGAGCCCATCGCGGCCGTGAGGTCGTTGCCGAGATCTTCCAGGGTCATACGGGCGACCGAGCGCGCGTCGGCCGGCGTGCCACTGGGCGCGTCCGTCACGAGCGCGATCATGCGGTCCAAGTGTGCGCGCTGCAGGTCACGGCGCATCGACGGCACGGACCTGCCCGCGCGCGCCTCGCTCCAGATAGCGTCCGAGAGCGACTCGAGCAGCTCGGGGATCGTGAGCACCTCGGCGTCGCCGAACTTCATCTCGGCGTCACGGATCCTCGCGAAGACCATCGAGGTGGTGATCTGGTCGAGCAGTTCGCGCTGCAGATCCAGCACCTCCGTTTGGTATGGATAGTCGATGCGCCCGCGGATCGTCAGGTCGCTATCCCAGTGACTCCAGCGATTCGCGCCGAACTGCTGGAGCACCTCCGCCGGCAGCTCGAACGCGTCCTGGCTGAATCCGTACTCGACGAGGAAGTCGAGCGCCTCGATCTGCTTCTCTCGGGGCACGTTCTCCCAGGGGCCCCGGCCGCCCGGATCGCCCACGTGATCGCGGTACAGGTACTGTCCGCCGATGTACTTCACGCCCGTCGCGAGCGCTCTTCCGTACTGGAACAGGAGGCTCGCGAACACCGACGTGGCACCGGCATAGGAGGCGTCGTCCTCGAGGGCGAACGTCGGGACGTCGCGCCACGTGCCTCGGATCGTGCCCGCGCGCTCCATCCCCCAGCGTAGCGGGTCCTGGCCGAGGTCGTAGGTGTTCACCGTGGGATCGAGCGCTCCGGGCCCGCGGGTGTCCTCGTCCGTCCCGTACGCGTGCCCGGGCTGCGCGGCCTGCCGCGCGAGTTCCTCCGCGCGCTCAGGGTTGGGCGTGTAGCCGTACGAGATCGCCCAGCGGTCGTAGGAGCCCATGCCCCGGATGTAGAAGTCCCCGTTGGGCTCCCCGGGCGGAGCGATGTTGGGCGTCGCGTAGTCCATCACCGAGCCGACGAGCCCGCGCTCACGCGTCCAGTTCGTGTCCGCGAGCCGCTCGTTCGGCGTGTCGACCGAGGCCCGGAAGTTGTGGCGCAGCCCGAGGGTGTGGCCGACCTCATGCATCGTCACCCACTTCACGGCCTCGTTCACGTACTCCATCGGAACGGGCTCCGACGGGCCGAGGTCTCCGCGCGCTTGCAGCAGCGAGCGGATGAACATCCCCTGCGAGATCATCTCGGTGCCGAACGACGCGATCTCGCCGCCCATGGCGAGCCGCTCGAGCTCCTCCGGCGTCGCCGCGAGCATCTCCTTCACCGCGGTCGCCGGGCTCACCTGGAAGCGCCACGCGCTCCGGAACCCCAGGATCATGCTGCCTTCCATCAGGATATCCGCATCCAGGATCTCCCCCGTGCGCGGATCGACCACCGACGGTCCAATCGCGCTGTAGCCCGGCGGATCGGAGACGTTCCAGCGAATCGTCGGGTAGCGGATGTCTTCCGCGTCGGCGCTGTCCGGGAGCAGCTCGGCGCGGATCGCGTCGCGGAAGCCCGCCTGCTCGAACGCCTCGTTGTACGCCTCCACCGCTTCGATCATCGCCGGCCGGTACTCCTCGGGCACGGTGCGATCGATGTAGTACGTGATCGGCTGCTTCGGTGTGCACAGGCCCTGCCGGTCAGCCGGGCCGGCGCACTCGAGCCGCCACTTACGCACGTAGCGCACGAAGAAGTCTCGGCCCTCGTCGAGCGAGAAGTCCTTCTGGGCGTTGAGGAAGTAGCCCACACGGTCATCAGCCGCGCGGCGCTCCATGGGCACCTCGGGGAGCGCCAGGAGGCGCGTGTGCACCGTGACCGGGATGAACCGGCTGTCGGGTACGCTGCGGAGGTCGGCGGCCCCGCCCGAGCGGAACGTCAGACTCGAGTTGATCGTCATGTTTCGCGGGAACGACCGGACCGACTCGAGGAAGCTCCGCGACTCGTCTAGGCTCGCCCCACCGCCCCCACCGCGCCCGCCCTCGGCCGTGACCGCCCCCCTCATACCCTCGCTGACCCGCGACAGGTCGGACACGAACCAGTCGTAGACGTCCACCAGGTGGTCGGTCGAGTCGCGTGTGGCGCCGATGCGTGCCGTCGCCAGCACCGAGGATCCGAAGGTGAGATCGATCGAGCGCTGTTCCGGCGAGCCCTCCGGCGCCGCGTAGATGTTCTGGTGCTGCACGAGGAGCATGCGGCCCTGGCGCTTCTCGAAGGAGACGATGCGCGCCTCCTGGTCGAGCATGGTGCCGCCGTAGATGCCCCCGCTGCCCGGCCCTCGCGAGGCCTCGAACGACATCAAGAAGCGCTCGCCCAGTCGGCCCTCGGGCACCACGAACAGCAGACGCCCGTCGTCCAGATACGTGTCGAAGAACCCCTCTTGGAGCGTCGCGTCCTCAGTCATGCGGTCGAAGTCGGAGCGTTCCGGTGTGCTCTGGGCGGAGTCCGGCGCCGCCAACGAATCGGGCGGCACCTGCGCCGCGGCGGAATCGGGCGGCACCTGCGCGGCGACCGTCGCCGGAAGCGCGAGCAACAGGGCGGCCAGGGCCACGATCGAGCGATCCATGACGCTACCTCGGGGTTCTGCGGGTTCCGGTGCGGTCACCGTCTCGGCTCATGCCCCACCGGCCTCCGGGAAGTCTACGCCCTGGGTGTACCCGGGGGGTAGTTCGGGGCTCCGCGGGCTGCCCGGACGGGGCCCCCAGATTGGGGGCTGGTCAGCAGCGCGCAGCCGTGGCGCCCAGCTACGCCACGGGTCGCCCGCCGCGGCGAATGATCTCGGCCGAGACGCACAGGTCGAGGATCTCGTAGTACCTCCCCACCGCGTCCTCGCCGATGACGAAGGGATTTGGCTCGCCTTCCTTTCGCCACCCGAGCAGCGGCAGCGCGTTGCTCGTCGTATCGAGATACGGATGGTTGCTGGCGAGCACGTCGGCGCCGGCCGCCGCAGCGACCTCCGAGAACTTCCTCAACGAACTCTGATACTCGAGAAGGCTGGCGCGCTCTCCGGGGAGCCCGGTGCCGCCCCAATAGGCGACGACATGCCTCTGGTCTCTTGGAGATAACGGCCTGCTCCCCAGTGATCTCCATGACCATGCATGATCAAGAGGTACTTCAGATCGCTAGGGTCGAGCCCCAACGCGCGCATCCCGTCCTCGATGTACCTCCGGCCTTCGTCGGGACTGTCCAACGCGTCGATGAGGATGAGACCCTCGCTGGTCTCGACCACCCACGCGCCGTATTGGCCGTGGCCGACGTAGTAGAGGTTGTCGAACACCGCCGTGGGAGGAATGACCATGGACTGCCACAAGCGACGTTCGGCTGCTGCTGACCCGGGCTCGTTCGTCGGATGGCAGTAGCGGTCCGCGAACCACCTGAAGTCGCCCACCACGCCGACCGGCTGGGCTGCGAGCGAGTCCGCACGGTCGGTG
This sequence comes from Gemmatimonadota bacterium, assembly GCA_009692205.1. Classification (GTDB taxonomy): domain Bacteria; phylum Gemmatimonadota; class Gemmatimonadetes; order Longimicrobiales; family Gaopeijiaceae; genus UBA2982. The sequence continues at coordinate 15,441 of SHZR01000015.1, forward strand.
AATCGCCTGATTTCGGCGGAGTCCTGCGCCGTGGCTCGACCGCTCCACAGGCAGAGCGACAACGCCACCATCACGACTATCCGAATTCTGCCCATGAGACTCCTGCCTTCGAAAGCGCGCGAGGGTCAGGCCTGCTCCGGGCTCAGTAGTGAGGCGAGCCCAGACGCCCTGGGATGCTACACGTGAATCAACTCGACGTGGCTTCCGGTCAGCTCGGCCAGCCGCTCGAGGTCGAGCTCATCCGACGTGACGATGCCGTCACCATCCTCGGCGAGGAGCACGAGCGCCGCGTCGATCACGTCCGTCGATCCGGCGAGGGCCAGCAGGCCGCCCGCCGCACGTCCTAGCCCACCATCGAGTGGGCGAACGTCGACCCCCGCGAGCGCCTTGGCCAACAAAGCTTGGCGGGGCCCCCCTCCCCGCCAAGCCTGCCCGAGGACTCCGCCGTGCGTGATGGGCACCTCCTCGGTCCGCACGGCTGCCTTCAGCCGACGCCACATGGCGCGGTCGTTCTTGTCGAGCGCGATCAGGGCCCCGCTGTCCAGGACGAGTCTCATGCCGCTCCCTCGCGCCCCTTACGCGCACGTGTACGGTCGCCGGATCCACGGACGACAACAGCGGCGGTTCGGTCCGCGCGCGCCTGTTCGACCATCTCCTGCTCGGATATCTCGCCGTGTTCAGCCTCGTACGTCTCAATGCCGTCTGCCAAAGCGGACAGCCGCCGTTCCTTCGCCATCCGCTCGGCTAGGGCGACGCTCACCCAGGAGCTGACGGACTGGGCCCGGCCGGTAGACACGGCCTCCTGCGCGGCATCCAGCAAGGTGGCGAGAAGTTCCTCGGCGAGCCGATGCTCAACATCGACGACCTCGTGCAGACGGTCGATGGGCACGGCGTCGTGAACATCCTCGCCGCCGACCAGCTGATGAGTCACCCGCGGCTCTAAGCCTGCTTCCTGCTCTGGCTGCTCTCGGAGCTGTTCGAGAACCTGCCCGAGGTGGGAGACCGCGACAAGCCGAAGTTGGTGTTCTTCTTCGACGAGGCGCATCCGCTGTTCGCGGACGCGCCCGCCGCGCTCGTCGAGAAGGTCGAGCTCGTGGTGCGGCTGATCCAGTCGAAGGGCGTCGGCGTGTATTTCGTCACCCAGAATCCGATCGATATTCCTGACAAGGTGCTGGGGCAGTTGGGCAATCGCATTCAACACGCTCTGCGGGCGTTCACCCCGCGCGACCAGAAGGCGGTGAAGGCCACGGCGGAGACGATGCGCCCGAAGCCCGGGCTCGACATCGAGCAGGTGATCACCGAGCTCGGCACGGGCGAGGCCCTGGTGTCGCTGCTCGACGCCTCGGGCACACCGGGCATCACCGAGCGCGCGTGGATGTTGGCGCCGGGGTCGCAGATCGGGCCGATCACGCCCGCAGAGCGTCAGGCCCTGGTCGCGAATTCCGTGGTGGCGGGCGTGTACGAGAAGGTGGTCGACCGTGAGTCGGCCTTCGAGATGCTGAAGGCGCGCGCGGAGGCGACGGCCGCGGCCGCTCAGCCCCAGGCAACGGGCCGGGCCGGGCCAAGCGCCGGCGGCGTGGCAGGCGCCGTCGCGGGGGCCGGCGCTCTCGGCGCCAGGGGCGGGTTGCTGTTCGGCACCACGGGTCCGCGCGGCGGCAAGCGCGACGGGCTGTTCGACCTCATGGCCAAGAGCGCGGCGCGGAGCACGGGCACGGCCATCTCACGCGGGCTGGTGCGCGGCGTGCTCGGTTCGTTGCTCGGCGGGAAACGGCGGTAGGCGAAGCCCGACCGAGGGTTACATCCCCACCACGCTCGTCGTATACCATGCGATGATCACGTCGCCCCACTGGTAGGCGATGCCTCCCGCCGCGGCCAAGAACACGCCGAGCGGCACGAGGCGCTTGGAGATCATCGAGATGGGCCCGAACACGAGGAGCGCGAGCACGGATCCGAGGAAGATCGTGAGCGCGACGCCCCAGATGCCGACGAACGTGCCGACCATCATCATCATCTTCACGTCGCCGCCGCCCATGGCCTGATCGACCCCGGCCTCCTCCAGGCGCCCGGGCGACATTTTCTTGATGAGCCGCGTTCCGAGCACACCGACGAGCCAGAGCACGCCGAACCCGACGGCTCCCCCGATCACGGCCTGGACCCACCCGGGCCCGCCGGGGAGGAACGCGAGCGCGACCCCCAGGACCGCGCCGCCGATGGAGAACTTGTCGGGGATCGCGTTGAAGTGTCCCACGTCCTGGTAGAAGCGCGCGTCCGAGATGGAGATGCCGAAGAGGATCGTCAGGAACGTCGCGCCGCGGAACGCTTCACCGGTCGCGCCGTGCGTGGCGAACGTGCCCGCCCACATGAGCCCGGTGGCGAGCTCGACCAAGGGATATTGGATCGACACCTGCTCGGAGCAGCGCCGGCACTTGCCGCGCAGCACGATCCAGGACAACACGGGGATGTTGTCGTACCAGCGGATGGCCTCGTGACACTTGGGGCAACGGGAGCCCGGCGACACCACGGACTCCTCCTTGGGCCACCGCAGCGTGCACACGTTCAGGAACGATCCGATGGTGAGGCCGAAGAGGCCGGCGATCACAGGCAGTGCCACATAGCTGAACCAATCAGTCACTTGCAGCCTCCCGCGTCAGCGCGTGCAACAGGATCGCGCCCGCCATCGCCACGTTGAGGGACTCGGCAGGTCCCGGCATGCCGACGGCCACGAGCGCCTCGGATGCTTGAGTGATCTCCGTTCGCACGCCCCCGCCCTCGTTCCCCACCACCAGCGCGAAGCCCCTGTCGAAGCGCCGCTCGTCCACGTTCTTGCCCGCCGCGTCCGCGACCAGGATCGGGACGCGCAGCTCTTCGAGCCGCGCGATCGCGTCCGCCGCGTCGGCGCGAACCACGGCCAACCGGAACACCATGCCAGCCGAAGAGCGCACGGTCTTGGCGCCCCACGGATCGACCGTGCCGTCGAGGCACACGACCGCGTCGAGGCCGAACGCGACCGCCGCGCGGATCAACGTGCCGGCGTTGCCGGGATCCTGCACGCGATCCAGCACGAGGTAGCGTCCGCCGGATACGAGTCGGTCCAGGCCGGCCGTGGGCTCCTCACAAATGAGCAGCACGCCCTGGTGCCTCTCCGTGTCGGAGAGGCGCGCGAGCTCTCCGTCGTCCACCTGCGCCACATCGAGCGCCTCGAGCCGGCGCGCGAGCGCCCGGCCGGGTTCGGTCGTCTCGAGCTTCGGCGAACGGACGGCGAACGACACCTTCACGCCGCCCTCGAGCGCCTCCGACACCGAGCGCACGCCCTCCACAAGCACGGTCGCCTCACGCGCCCGCGACTTGGGCAGCCGGAGGCGGGCGACGAACGCCGCGCGGCGCTGGCTCAGGCCCGCCACGGACGCCACCTTCCGAGCCGATGAACGAGAAGATCCCCATCGCCCTGACGATCGCCGGTAGCGACTCCGGCGGCGGCGCGGGCATCCAAGCCGACCTGAAGACGTTCCACGCGTTCGGCGTCTACGGCACGAGTGTGATCACCGCGATCACCGCGCAGAACACGCTGGGCGTGCACCTGGTCCATGCCGCACCCCTCGCGGACGTGCGCGCCCAGCTCGACGCAGTCGTCACGGACCTCCGCCCCGCCGCGTTCAAGACCGGCATGCTCGCGACCGCCAAGCTGGTGTCGGCCGTCGCAGCCGAGGTGCGTCGGCATGGGCTCCGCCCCTATGTGATGGATCCGGTCATGGTGGCTACGAGCGGGGACCGCCTGCTCGAGGAAGACGCCGTCGCGTCGCTCGTCCGCGAGTTGCTCCCTCTCGCCGACCTCGTCACGCCGAACCTGCACGAGGCAGCCATCCTCGCCGACATGCCCGTCGCGACGCTCGTCGACATGCGCAGCGCCGCGGAGAGAATTCGGCGCCTGGGCGCGGCCGCCGTGCTGATCAAGGGCGGACACCTCGAGCACGAGGCCATCGACCTTCTGCTGGACGCGAGCGGCGAGCGCCTCTGGCGTCGCCCACACATCGACACGGCCCACACCCACGGCACGGGCTGCACGCTGTCCGCCGCAATCACCGCGGGCCTCGCGCGCGGCGACGCGCTTCCGGACGCCGTCGACCGCGCGGTGCGCTACGTCTCGAGAGCGATCGCGTCGGCGCCTGGGCTCGGCAAAGGCCATGGGCCGATCAATCATTTCGTGAGCCCGGACTGAGGGTCGGCAGGAAGCCGTGGGACTAGCGCCTTCAGCAACCGCCCGAGCCGCACTCCTGCCTCCCGCCCCACCGCGACCACCTCCGCGTGCGAGAGCGCGCCCCCACCCAGCCCCGTCGCCTTGTTCGTCACCACGCTGAACGCGAGGCAGCGCACGCCCCGCGCGCGTGCGGCAACGACCTCCGGCACCGTCGACATGCCGACGAGATCCGCACCGAGCTTGCCGAGCATGCGGACCTCCGCGGCGGTCTCGTAGGAGGGTCCGAGCACTCCCGCGTAGACGCCGCTGTGCAGCGCGATGCTGAGTTGGGCCGCGGCCTCCACCGCGAGGAGGCGCAGCTCGGGATCGTACGGCGCGCTCATGTCGGGGAAGCGCTCCTCCCCTGTCCGGACCGGCCCCATCAGCGGGCTCTGAGCCTGCAGGTTGATGTGGTCCTCGAGCATGACGATGTCGCCCGGCTCGAGCGTTGGCCGCACGCCGCCCGCCGCGTTCGTGAACACTATCGTGTGCACGCCGAGGGCAGCCATTGCCCGCACGGGACCCGCCACAACGTCCGGCGAGTGACCCTCGTAGAGGTGATACCGGCCGCACTGGAAGAGGACCTCCGTTCCGGCGAGCCGCCCGGCGACGAACTTCCCCGCGTGCCCCGCGACCCCTGCGGAGGGGAAGCCCGGGACCTGCTTGAACGCTACGGACGTGGTGTCGGAGAGCTCTTCAACCATCGCCCCGAGCCCCGAGCCGAGCACGACGGCGACGCGGGGCTGGAAGGGGAGTGTCGAGCGCAGGTAGGCCGCGGCCGCGGCTGCGTAGTCCGGCATCAGAGGATCATCGAGGCGATGCAGCAGTCATGAACGCTCCTGAGGTTGGCTCGGGGCGCCCCAAGCTACGGACCCGCGCGCGGTGGGCGGAAGGTCGGCGTTACCGACGCATCACCACCAGCCCCGATGCTCGATCTCGTTCCGAGGCAGCCTGATGCCGCCGCGCTTGGCGGCCACGAGCCTCGGATTCCGGAAGACGATGATCAGCCCCGCTCCGGCGAGGAATCCGCCGATGTGGGCTGTGTAGGCCACCCCGCCCCCGCCCGCAGGCGAGAGGAGCGACGAGCCGACTTGGATCGCGATCCAATAGCCCAGCATGATCCACGCGGGCAGCGGGATCACGCGCACGAAGAAGACGAAGACGAAAAGCGTGTAGACCGCTGCGCTGGGATAGAGGACGAGGTACGCGCCCATGATGGCGCTGATCGCGCCCGACGCGCCCACCATAGGGATGGCGGAACTCGGGTCGGTGAACACGTGGGCGAGCGAGGCGACGAGCCCCGTCAGGACGTAGAAGAGCGCGAAGCGCAGGTGCCCCATCGAGTCCTCGATGTTGTTCCCGAAGATCCACAGGAACCACATGTTGCCGATGAGGTGCATCCAACTTCCGTGGAGGAACATCGAGGAGAAGAGCGCCTGCCAGGTAAGGCCCCCGAGCCGGCACGGGCTCTCGCCCCCGGCCGCCAGCGTCCCGGCCACCTCCGCCGGAATCGCCCCGAACGCGCAGATGGAGCCGCCGAGGGCATCCTCCGAGAGCCCCGCTCCCTGGACGTACCACCAGACCCCGACGCAGGCCGCGATGAGCAGCATGGTGACGAGCGGGAAGATCTCGGTCGGGTTGTCGTCGTGGAGTGGGAACATGCGGCGTCGAGCGCGCACCCCGGAGAGGATCTGCCATGTCGGCAGGCTGGCGGCGGAAAACCCGTCATACCGGCGGGTTTTGGGCCTCTTCTGTGGGCACATCGATTGCACGTCCCGTGCCGCAACGCAACGCTCACACAGAACGCGCAGGAAGGGAGAACATGGGCAAAGTCATCGGGATCGACCTCGGCACCACCAACTCGGTCGTCGCGGTCATGGAGGGCGGAGAGCCCGTCGTGATCCCCAACTCCGAAGGCGGCCGGACGACGCCGTCCGTGGTCGCGTTCACCAAGGACGCCGAGCGCCTCGTGGGTCAGGTCGCGCGGCGCCAGGCGATCACGAACCCGGAGAACACCGTGTTCTCCATCAAGCGCTTCATGGGCCGTAAGCAGACCGAGGTCCAAGAAGAGGAGAAGCTCGTCCCCTACGACGTCGACTCGGACGCGAGCGGACGCGTGCACGTGAAGATCCCGAACGCGGACAGGACGTTCAGCCCGCCGGAGATCAGCGCGATCATCCTCCAGAAGATGCGCCAGACCGCGGAGGACTACCTGGGCACGAAGGTGAGCCAGGCCGTCATCACCGTGCCGGCGTACTTCAACGACGCGCAGCGGCAGGCCACCAAGGACGCGGGCAAGATCGCCGGCCTCGAGGTGCTCCGCATCATCAACGAGCCGACCGCCGCGGCGCTGGCGTACGGTCTCGACAAGAAGAAGGACGAGAAGATCGCCGTGTTCGACCTGGGCGGCGGCACCTACGACATCTCGATCCTCGAGCTCGGCGACGGCGTCTTCGAGGTGAAGTCGACGAACGGCGACACCCACCTGGGCGGTGACGACTTCGACCAGCGCGTCATCAACTGGCTGGTCACCGAGTTCAAGAAGGACCAGGGCATCGACCTGTCGAAGGACTCGATGGCGCTCCAGCGGCTGAAGGAAGCCTCGGAGAAGGCCAAAATGGAGCTGTCGACGACGATGACGTCGGATATCAACCTGCCGTTCATCACCGCGACGCAGGAAGGCCCGAAGCACCTGAACTACAGCCTCACGCGCGCCAAGTTCGAGCAGCTGGTGGACGACCTGATCAAGCGCACGATGCCGCCGATGGACAAGGCACTGAAGGACGCGGGCCTCAAGATCGAGGAGATCGACGAGGTGATCCTCGTCGGCGGCTCGACCCGGATCCCGAAGATCCAGGAGATCGTCAAGGAGTTCTTCAAGAAGGAGCCACACCGGGGCGTGAACCCGGACGAGGTCGTGGCGGTGGGCGCGGCGATCCAGGGCGGCGTACTCGCGGGCGACGTCACCGACGTCCTGCTCCTCGACGTCACGCCTCTCTCGCTCGGCATCGAGACGTTCGGCGGCGTCATGACCCCGCTCATCGAGCGGAACACGACCATCCCGACCAAGAAGGCCGAGGTGTTCTCCACCGCGGAGGACGCCCAGACCACGGTCGAGATCCACGTGCTCCAGGGCGAGCGTAAGATGGCGGTCGACAACAAGACCATCGGCAAGTTCCTGCTCACGGGGATCCCACCGGCACCGCGGGGCATGCCGCAGGTCGAGGTCACGTTCGACATCGACGCGAACGGCATCCTGCACGTCTCGGCCAAGGACCGCACGACGAGCAAAGAGCAGAAGATCCGCATCGAGGCCTCGAGCGGTCTCTCCGACAAGGAGATCGACCGGATGGTGAAGGACGCCGAGTCGCACGCGTCCGAGGACGAGGAGAAGCGCGAGAAGGTCGAAGCGCGCAACCGGCTGGACTCCCTCGTCTACCAGGTGGAGAAGGACACGGGGGAGTGGGGCGACAAGGTATCGGCCTCGACCAAGGCGCGGCTGGCGGCGGCGGTCGAAAGCGCCAAGGCCGCGCTCAAGGGCGACGACCTCGTAACCCTCACCTCGGCGCGCGACGCCCTCATGCAGGCGTTCAGTGCCGCCGGCCAGGAGATGTACCAGTCGCAGGCCGAGGAGGCCGGCACGCAGTCGACCCCGGACGAGTCGGGGACTGCGAGTGGGGGTGCCGAAAGCCCCTCGGGCGCCGGAGCGGCCGACGAGGACGTGGTCGAGGCCGACTACGAGATCGTGGACGAGAACACGAAGTAGGGCGAAGGGCCCGGGCAACGCGGCGTACCGGTCGCATCGTCCAACACTAGCGAGAGGGCCGGACCCGCTTCCGGCCCTCTCGGGTACAGGAGCGACGACGGTGATGTTCGCTCCGCCGCCCACAGAACCGCAACGGAGATCGAGACGATGTACGATCCGCTGAAGGCGAAAGCCAAAGTGGTCTTCTATAGCGCCATTGCCTTCCTGTTTGGGCTCGGGTTAGCTAGCGGTCTGGGCTGGACGAGCCCGACGCATGCGATGCCGACCGTCACCGAGGAGCCTCAGGTCTCCCCGGAGGCCATGCAGCCGGCGCTCGATCTCAGCGCGGCGTTCACCAACCTCGCCGAGGCCGTGACCCCGGCTGTGGTGCGCATCGAGAGCCGACGCCCGGGCCAGGCCGTGAATCCAACGCAGGTCCCCGAGGCGTTCCGGCGCTTCTTCGACACGCCGGACGGCGGCGGAGAGCCCACGCCCCAGCTGGCTTCCGGCAGCGGATTCGTCGTGACGGACGACGGCTACATCCTCACCAACAACCACGTGGTCGCGGGGGCCGACGAGGTCACGGTCTACTTCCCCGACCGGCGCTACTTCACGGCCAGGATCATCGGCGCCGACCCCTTCACCGACGTGGCGGTCATCAAGGTCGACGCGCCCGAGCGGCTGCCGCACATGTCGTTCGGGAACTCGGACCAGCTCAAGGTCGGCGAGTGGATCCTCGCGATCGGGAACCCCGGCTTCGGCAGCTCGACGCAGCTCGACTTCACGGTGACGGCGGGCATCATCAGCGCGCGCGGACGTGGCCTCCAGCTGCTCCAGCGCGACCTCTTCGAGGACCCCCGCTACGGGGACCTGGCATCCCGCTGGGCGATCGAGGACTTCATCCAGACGGACGCGGTCATCAACCCGGGCAACTCCGGGGGCCCGATGGTGAACCTCCGCGGCCAGGTCGTCGGCATCAATTCCGCGATCGCGTCGTCCACGGGGGTCTACCAGGGCTACGGGTTCGCGATTCCGATCAACCTCGCGCGCCGCGTCATGGAGGACCTGGTCGAGTTCGGTCAGGTCCAGCGTCCGCGGATCGGCGTCCAGATCCAGAACGTCGCCGCGGAGGACGCCGAGGTGTACGGGCTCCCGTCCGTCTCGGGCGTAATGGTGTCGGGTGTCGAGGCGGACGGCCCCGCGGCCGGCGTGCTCGAGCCGGAAGACGTGGTGGTCGCGATCAACGGGGCGCCGGTTGGATACGTGGCCGAGCTCCAGGCCAAGATCGCGGAGCACCACCCCGGCGACCGCGTGACGGTGACGATCTACCGCGATCGTCGCCGCATGGACTTGGACATCCAGCTGGCGGAGGCACCGATCAACGGTACGCCGACGGTGGTGGCGGAGCGCACGGTCCACTCGGAGGAGCGCCTGGGGATCAACGTCGAGGTGGTCGACGCGGAGCTCGCCGAGCAGCTCGGCTACTCCACCGTCGGCGGTGTGGTCCTGCGGGACGTCGCCCCGGGGAGCGCCGCGGCCCGCCGGAACCTGGGGGGGTTCGTCGGCAATAAGCTCGTGCGGATCAACGAGACCACCATTGAGACGGCCGACGACGTGCGCGTGGCCCTGGATGGGATCGCGCCCGGAGAGATCGTCTCCATGCACTTCCAGGACAACCAAGGGAGCCCGAGGGTCGTCAACGTCAGGATGCCCTGACCGCGGCCGACAGCCGAGGATGGCCGGAGATTGAACCACTCTCCGCGCCGGGTTTATCTTCTGGTGGGCGCGCGAGAGTGGCGGAATTGGTAGACGCGCGGGATTTAGGATCCCGTGGCTTATTGCCGTGGGGGTTCGAGTCCCCCCTTTCGCATACCGAATTCCCCGAACCTGGACCGCCGGTCGCGCGACGACATGACACTAGACGCAGCACGTTTGCAGATCTCCGTGCAGGAGCAGGAACGCTGGCGCCGCAAGATGAGCGTCACCGTTCCAGCCGCAGTCGTCCGCGAGGAAGAGCAGCGGACGGCCCGGCAATTCGCTTCCCAGGCTCGCCTCAAGGGCTTCCGTAAGGGTCACGTCCCGACGCGGGTCATCGAGTCCCGCTTCGGCGGAGCGCTCCGCAAGGAAGCGCTCGGCAAGCTGATCCAGGACGCCTACCGGTCGGCGCTCGCGAGCGAGCGCCTCCAGCCTATCAGCGAGGGCCAGGTCGAGGACGTGCAGTACGAGCCCGAGCAGGACCTGAAGTTCGAGGTCGCGTTCGACGTCCATCCGGTCATCGAGCTCACGCGGCTCGGCGGATTCAGCGTCAAGCGCCCCGTGCCCGACGTGAATGACGAGCACGTCGGACACGTGCTCGCACGCATCCAGGAGCAGCAGGGCGCCTGGCGCCCCGTCGACGAGGGCAGCCCGGTCGACGGCGACCTGGTGTCGGTGAAGATCCTCCGCCTCGACGGCGAAGGCGGCGAGGCGCGCGACTACGACTTCGTGCTCGGCAAGGGCGACGCGATCGCTGAAATCGAAGTGGCGATCAAGACGCTCGCGCCGGGAGGCGAGGCTAGCGAAGGCGAGTTCGACATCCGCTTCCCCGACGACCTGCCGGACGAGACGAAGCGAGGCACGAGCGAGCGCGTCCGCATCACGCTCGTGAGCCGCCGCACGCTCGACCTGCCGGCTCTCGACGACACTCTCGCGAAATCGGTGGGTGAGTTCGAGACGCTCGCCGAGCTGACCGCCAAGGTCCGCGATGACATGGAGCAGGAGGCGTCGCAGCGAGCCGACGCCACGGTGCGGGGCCAGCTGCTCGAGCTCGTGCTCGAGGCCAACCCGTTCGAGGTCCCGGCCTCGATGGTCGACCGCTACCTCGACACCATCCTCGGCGAGGCCAAGGACGTGCCTGCGGAGAAGCTGGCCGAGGCCCGCGAGCAGATCCGGCCGGAGGCCGAGCGCCAGGTGAAGCGGATCCTGGCGATCGACCGCGTGGCCGATGCGCGGGGCCTCGCGGCCACCGAGGACGAGATCGACAAGCGCGTCGAGGAGATCGCGACGGCCAACTCGACCTCCCCGGCCAAGGTTTACGCGAGCTTGCAGAAGGCGGGCCGCATCGAGTCGATCGAGCGCGAGCTCACCGAGCGTAAGGTGTTCGACTTCCTCAAGGCGCAGTCGGAGATCACATGACGATCTATCCCCCGTACGTCATCGAGCGGACGAGCCGAGGCGAGCGCAGCTACGACATCTTCAGTCGGCTGCTCATGGACAGGATCATCTTCCTGGGCAGCGGGATCGACGACAACGTCGCGAATATCATCGTCGCCCAGCTGCTCTTCCTCGACGCCGAGGACCCGGAGCGGGACATCTGCATGTACATCAACTCGCCGGGCGGTAGCGTGTACTCCGGCATGGCGATCTACGACACGATGCAGCATATGCGCGCGCCGGTCGCGACGTTCTGCGTCGGTATGGCGCTCTCGATGGGCGCCGTGCTTCTGGCCGCCGGGGCGAAGGGCAAGCGCAACTCGCTGCCCAACTCCCGCATCATGCTGCACCAGCCGTCAGGCGGATCACAGGGCACCGCGTCCGACATCGAGATCGCGGCCAAAGAGATCCTTCACATCCGCGAGCGTCTCAACGGGATCATCGCGAAACACACCGGCCAGAGTATCGAGCGCATCGCGGACGACGTCGACCGTGATCGCTTCATGAGCCCCCTGGAAGCGGTGGAGTACGGGCTCATCGACAGTGTGCTCGAGGGACCCGTGCGGACGCCGGAAGGCAAGCCCAAGGACTCCGACATACGGGAGGCCAAGTCATGACGAGCGACAAGCATCTCCGGTGTAGCTTCTGCGGTAAGTCCAAGGAGAGCGTCAAGAAGTTCATCTCCGGACCGAACGTCTATATCTGCAACGAGTGCATATCGCTCTGTAACGAGATCCTGGCGGAGGAAGAGGAGAGGGAAGCACAGGCGCACGTACCTCCGAGCCCGACTCCTGAGGAGATCAAGGCGGTCCTCGACCAGTACGTCATCGGCCAGGAGATGGCCAAGAGGGCGCTCTCCGTCGCGGTCTACAACCACTACAAGCGGGTCAGCCACCAGGGCGTGCTCGATGAGGTCGAGATCGACAAGGCGAATATCCTCTTGATCGGCCCGACCGGCGTCGGCAAGACGCTGCTCGCGCAGACGCTCGCCCGCACGCTCAACGTCCCATTCACCATCGCCGACGCCACGACGCTTACCGAGGCCGGCTACGTGGGCGAGGACGTCGAGAACATTCTGGTCCGGCTGCTCCAGGCCGCCGACTTCAACGTCGCCGAGTGCGAGCGCGGCATCGTCTACATCGACGAGATGGACAAGATCGCGCGCAAGTCGGAGAACCCCTCCATCACGCGCGACGTATCCGGCGAGGGCGTGCAGCAGGCCCTGCTCAAGATCCTCGAGGGCACAATCGCGAGTGTGCCGCCGCAGGGCGGGCGCAAGCACCCACAGCAGGAGTACATCCAGGTCAACACCCGCAACATCCTCTTCATCTGCGGGGGCGCGTTCGACGGCCTCGAGCAGATCGTCGAGGGCCGCCTCGGCAAGCGCAGGATCGGATTCGGCGGCGGAGACGTGGAGACGGTGGAGACGAAGGAAGGCGAGATCCTGCAGTGGGTGGAGCCGGAAGATCTCCAGCGCTACGGAATGATCCCAGAGATCGTAGGTCGGCTGCCCGTGACGGTGGCGCTGGAGAGCCTCGACGAGGAGGCCCTCGTCCGAATCCTGCAGGAGCCGAAGAACGCGCTCGTGAAGCAGTACGACAAGATGTTCGAACTGGAGGGCATCGGCCTGACATTCGAGCCAGCGGCGATCCTCGCGATTGCCCGCGGCGCGCTCGAGCGGGGCACGGGAGCCCGTGGCCTCCGCTCCATCATCGAGAACGTCATGCGGGACGTGATGTTCGAGATCCCCTCGCGGCGCGACGTCCGCGAGGTGGTGGTCACCGAGGAGTCGATCGACCACGGCGTGCCGCCGCTCCTCGTGCTGAACCCCGTGGAGCGTAAGCGCGAGGCGTAGTCCCGCGTAGCGCTCCTACCCTCGACGGCCCGAAGCCGGTACGATAGCGCATGCCGCTCCTCATCCGGGCCGAAGACCAGCTCGACATCCCCGATCGCCTGCCGGTGGTCGCGCTGCGCGACCTGGTGTTCTTCCCTTACATCGTGCTCCCGATCCTGATTGGTCGGAGACGATCGGTGGCGGCGCTCGAGGAAGCACGTGACAGCGACAACCTCGTGCTGCTCGTCGCGCAGAAGGATCCCGGCGTCGACGACCCCGGCCCGAACGAGATCTTCCGCGTGGGAACCGTCGCACGCCTCGTGCAGGTGTCGAAGCTTCCCGACGGGACGTCCCGTGTGGTGCTCGAGGGGCTCGGCCGGGCGCGCATCCGGAGGCTCACGACCACGACCGAGGCGCTGCGCGCGACGGTCGAGCCGCTGGTGAGCCGCGAGGCCGACCCCCAGGGCGATGCGCCCGACCGCATCGTGTCCCTCGCGCGCTCGGTGGTGAGCCTCTACGCGGAGTACGCGAGGCTCCACGAGCGCATCCCAGAGGAGTTGGCCACGACGCTGTCGGCCGAAGGCGACCGGGTTCGCCTCGCGCACCTGGTTTCCGGACACCTCATCCTGCCCTCGGTGGAGAAGCAGGAGATCCTGGAGTCGATCGACCTCGTGGCCCACCTGGAGATCCTGCGCGAGATCCTGGCGCGCGAGCTCGAGATCCTGCGCATCGAGCGGAAGCTCGACAAGCAGATCCAACTCCAACTCGGCGGCGCCCAGCCGTTCGACTTCGCCCCTGGCCTCAGGACCGTCCACCGCGAGCCCGCCAAAGACGAGCCGGACGAGTGGGCCGAGATCGCCGAGACCATCGCGGACGCGGACCTGCCGCCGCACGCGCGCAGCCGGGCAGAGAAGGAGCTCGGACGCCTGCGGAAGCTCAATCCGGTCGCTCCCGAGGCGGCGGTGATCCGGACGCACCTCGACTGGATCGTCTCGCTGCCGTGGACCGCGCGCTCGAAGGACAGCATCGACGTGCGCCGCGCTGCCACCGTGCTCGAGGCCGCGCACTTCGGGCTCGTAGAGGTCAAGGAGCGGATTCTAGACCACGTCGCGGTACTCTCGCTGGTGCGTGAGATGCGCGGGCCGATCCTCTGCCTCGTAGGCCCTCCGGGCGTCGGCAAGACATCGCTCGGCAGAAGTATCGCCGACGCGCTAGGCCGAGAGTTCGTGCGCGTGAGCCTGGGTGGCGTTCGGGACGAGGCTGAGATCCGCGGGCATCGCCGCACCTACGTGGGCGCGCTCCCGGGGCGTGTGATCCAGGGCATGCGGCGGAGCGGCACGCGGAATCCCGTCTTCCTCCTCGACGAGGTGGACAAGCTCGCGCGCGACTTCCACGGCGATCCGGGCGCGGCCCTCCTCGAGGTGCTCGACCCCGAGCAGAACCGCTCGTTCACGGACCACTATCTCGAGCTCGAGTTCGACCTGTCGGACGTGCTGTTCGTCGCGACCGCCAACACGCTGCAGGAAGTGCCGGAGCCGCTCCGCGACCGCATGGAGGTCATCCGCCTGCCCGGGTACCTCGACACCGAGAAGCGGGAGATCGCGGCGCGCTTCCTCTGGCCTCGCCAGACCGAGCGTCACGGACTCGACACCCGCCCGGATCTCGCGCCCGAAGCGGTGCATCACATGATCGAGCGCTACACGCGCGAGGCCGGCGTGCGCGAGCTCGAGCGCCGACTCTCTCGGATCGCGCGCAAGCTCGCTCGCGCGGTCGCCGACGGGAGGCCGCTCGCGACGTCGATCGGCGTCGACGACCTCAAGGATCTGCTCGGGCCCCCGCCCTACCAGCCCCCGGACCGCGAGAAGGAGGGCGACCGCATCGGCATCGCCAACGGACTCGCGTGGACCGCGGCCGGAGGCGCGGTCATGGACGTGGAGGTGGCGATCGTGCCTGGAACGGGCAACCTTCGCCTGACGGGTACGCTCGGCGACGTGATGAAGGAGTCCGCCCAGGCGGCCGTCACCTACGCGCGCTCGCGGGCGCAGATCTTCGGTCTGGAGCCCCTCTTCCACGAGAAGATCGACGTGCACATCCACATCCCCGAAGGCGCCACCCCGAAGGATGGGCCCTCAGCGGGCATCACCATCGCGGTCGCGCTCATCTCGGCGCTCACGGACACCCCCACGCGCGCAGACGTGGCGATGACGGGCGAGATCACGCTGCGCGGTCGCGTGCTCGGCGTGGGCGGCGTGAAGGAAAAGGCCGTCGCGGCGCTCCGGGCCGGCGTGCGCAAGGTGGTGCTCCCCGACTCGAACGCGAGCGATCTGGAGCTACTGCCGCAGGAAGTGAAGGACCAGGTCGAGTTCGAGCTCGTCCGCACGATGGACGAGGTCATGAACGCCGCTCTGGCGCGGAGCCCTTACCGCGCGCGCCGCCCGGCGTCCGAGGCCGTCGCCGAAGTGCCGGTCTCGCACGGATGAAGATCCGCACCGTCGAGTACGCAGGGACCATCGCGGCGGCCGGAGGCAAGGCACCGGGAACCCTCCCGCAGATCGCGTTCTCGGGAAGGTCAAATGTCGGGAAGTCTTCGCTGATCAACATGCTGCTCCGGCGCACGCGTAAGAAGATCGCCTACGTGTCGAGCACGCCCGGAAAGACGCAGGCGCTCAACTTCTATTGCGTCAACGACAAGTTCTTCCTCGTCGACCTACCCGGATACGGTTACGCTCGCGTGCCGGAGGCGAAACGGGAGACGTGGACCCCCCTGATCGAGTGGTACCTGAGTTTGTCGGGCAAGGTGCGAGGGGTGGTCCACCTCGTGGACTCTCGGCACCCGCCCACCGGGCATGACCTCTCGATGGTGTCGTACCTCGGGGAAATCGGGCTGCCCGCGCTGATCGTCCTCACCAAGGTCGACAAGCTCAAGAAGGCCGAGCTGGAACGCTCCCGGGCGCGGGCGCTCGAGGCTCTCGGTATCGAGGAGTCGCAGCTCCTCCCGTTCTCGGCCAAGACGGGCGAGGGCCGCGACGCACTCCTCTCGGCGCTGGAGGAGTTGCTCCACCCACGCGCACCCGCGGCGTGAGCACGCGGCGTGGCCGGCTCGCGCTCCTGCTCGCGGTCGGAGCGTGCACCATCGCCCCCGGCCCCCCCGACACCAGCCTCCCGGATGTGGGCGCGCCGCCGACGGGATTCGGGACGCTCCGCCAGGAAGACGTCTCGATCACGCTCAGGAGCGGGGACCTAAGCCTCCTCGTGACGCCCCTGCACCGATCGGTCACGCACGTCACCGCACCCGACACCGAGCGCCGTCTCACCGCGCTGGTGGCGGCGCATGCGACGCCAGGCAGGGAGGACGGCTCTGGGCTCTTCCTGGTGTCGCTCTTCTCCGATCGGCCGGACGTGGGGTTCGTGCCCGAGGACGTGCAGCTGATCGCGCTGGGCTTCCGGCTCCGCCCTTCGACCATCGTGGCGCTCACGCCCACATGGGGGGAGCGGCGGCTCCGGCAGCGGGAGCAGGAGATGGCGGTGTACGACTTCGCCGACGGCGTGGACCTGGAGCGGGACCTCGTGCTGGTCTACGGGCTCGTGCAGAGTGCCCAGTGGAGCGCGATCCTACCGCGTATCCTGGCGGAACGGGCCCGCGTGCGTGCGCGCGCCGGCCTCGGGGCGTAGCCCCGTCAGGCCTCGAGACCGTACCTCGAGATCTTGCGGTAGAGCGTGCGCTCGCCGATCCCGAGCATCTCGGCCGCCTTGCGCCGGTTGCCGCGCACCTCGATGAGGGCCGCCCGGATCGCCTGACGCTCCATGTCCTCGATGGTCATGCCGGGCCGGAAGACCACCAAGCCAATCGGCTCCGCCGGCTCGAGGACGGCCGCAGCGTCGCGCTCCGCCTCCACCTCGCCGGTCACGTCGCGCGCGTACGCAGCGACCTCGATGCCACCGTTCTCGGTCTCCCCCGTCCCCACCACACGCCCAACCACCGCACCAGAGGCCAGTTGCACGGGGCCTCCCCTCCGGTAGGTCTCGAACTCCCGCCGCAAGTCATCCATGTCGACCCGCAGCTCGACGAGCGTGCGAAACACGAACTCGAGTTCCGGACGGAGTGTGGGCGCTTTCCCGTCGGCCGTCGCCCTCCGCATCGGGACCGGCAGGAGCGACGAGCCGCGGCCGCGTCGTACCTCGTCCGGAATGTCCTCGGGACGGATGACGCGGCCCGGCGACAGCACGACCATCGACTCGACCAGATTGCGCAGCTCGCGGATGTTGCCCGGCCAGTCATACGCGACGAGGCTCTGCATCGCCTCCGGTGAGATGCCGGGGAACGGGCGGTCGTGCCGCTCCGACACTTCCTTCACGAACGCGGCGACGAGCAGCTCGATGTCGTCCCGGCGTTCGCGCAGCGGCGGCAGCTCGATGGAGAGTACGTTGAGGCGGAAGTAGAGGTCGCGACGGAACTCGCCGATCGCGACGAGTTGCCTGAGGTCCTGGTTGGTCGCCGCGATGATGCGCACGTCGACCTTGATCGTGCGCTCGCCGCCGACCCGGTGGAACTCACGCTGCTCCAGCACGCGGAGGAGCTTGGTCTGGGTCGCGAGCGGCATCTCCCCGATCTCGTCGAGGAAGATGGTGCCGCCATCGGCGAGCTCGAACAGACCGCGGCGCGAGTCGATCGCCCCCGTGAACGAGCCCTTCTCGTGCCCGAAAATCTCGGACTCGAGCAGAGTCTCCGCGAGCGCCGCCACGTTCACCGCGATGAACGGCTCGTGGCGGCGCGGCGAGAGCGCGTGGATACCGCGCGCGACGAGTTCCTTGCCCGTGCCCGACTCTCCGGTCACGAGTACGGTCGACATGACGGGCGCGATCTGCACGACACGCTCGAGGACCTGCTGGATCGCGTCGGTCTGGCCGATGATGCCCGTGAACTCCCGCAGCTTGCGGCGCTCGATGACGCGTCTGCCCACGAGCACGACATCCGCGACCTCCGTCGACGCGGCGAACACCTCGTCGAAGCCGGGTCTCAGCGCGGGGGGCAGCGCGTCACCCACGCTGATGGCGAGGAGCGGCAGATGCAGATCCTCGCGCGCCTGACGGGCCAGCTCCGTGTCGCTTCCCTTGCCGATGCCGGTCAGAACCAGGAGCACGGCCCTCGGGTCGGGCGTCAACTGCTCGCCCGGGGTTACGAGTTCGGTCTCGTAGCCGGCCTTCTCGAAGCTGGCTCTGACCGCCCCCGCCTTGGGCAGGTCGTGCGTCGAGATGAGGACGCGCTCCTTCGTGCTGGCCGCGGTCACGGCGCGCCCACGGGCGGCGTGCCGCCGGGCAGGGTATGCGGGGCTGCTCCGCCAGCGAGGAGGGCCACCGCGTGCGCGACGAGGGGCTCTAGGACCGCGAGCCCGTCCTTCACCCCCCCGGGGCTCCCGGGGAGGTTCACGATCAACGTGCGGCCTCGCACGCCGGCGAGCCCCCGCGAGAGGACCGCGTAGGGCGTCGCGGTGAGCCCGCGCCGGCGGATCTCTTCGGCGAGGCCCGGGGCCTCGCGTTCGAGCACGGCGCGTGTGGCCTCGGGCGTGACATCCCTTGGCGCCAAGCCGGTGCCCCCGGTGGTCAGAATGAGGTCGAGCCCGAGCGCATCCGCCCACGTGAGCAAGAGCGGAACCATGCTGGAGGTCTCGTCGGGGACGACACCCCTGGCGGCGACCTCGTAGCCGCGCGAGCCGCACCACGCGACGATGCGGGCGCCGCTCTCGTCCTGGCGCTCGCCCCTCGCGCAGCCGTCGCTCACCGTCAGGATTCCGACGCGCATGGCTAGCGACGGATGGAGCCCTGGGTGTAAAACGGCGGCCGAGTGACCACCGCGTCGAGGGCCCGGCCGCGCGCGTCCACGTGGAGCTTCGTGCCGGGTGCCGCCCTCTGCGCCGGGACGTACCCCATGGCGATGCCGATCCCGAGGGAGGGGCTCACCGTCCCGCTGGTGACCACGCCCACCGGCTCGCCGTCCGCGAGGATGCCGTAACCATGCCGGGGAAAGGCGCGCTCCCCGAGTACCAGCCCCACCAGGCGGCGGCGAATGCCCTCCTTCTTCTGCGCGAGCAGCGCGTCGCGACCGACGAAGTCGCTCTTGTCGAGCTTGGTGATCCACGCGAGGCCCGCCTCGAGGGGCGTGTGCTCCGCGTCGAGTTCGTTGCCGTAGAGCGGGTACCCCATCTCGAGCCTCAGCGAGTCACGCGCTCCGAGCCCGACGGGCACAAGGCCCGCGCCCTTCCCCGCCTGGAGCAGCGTGCGCCAGACTCCGACCGCGTCCGCCGAGGCGACGTAGAGCTCGAAGCCGTCCTCACCCGTATAGCCGGTGCCCGCGATCGTCGCCGGGACCCCCGCGACCTTTCCTTCCGTGAACCGGTAGTACGTCACCCCGTCGAGGCCGACGTCGACCAGCGGGGCCAGAATCTCTCGGGCTGCGGGGCCCTGGAGTGCGAGCAGCGCCGTCGTGTCGGACACGTTCTCGAGTTCGACGTCGAGGCCGGCCGCGTGCGAGTTCACCCACGCCCAGTCCTTCTCCAGGTTGGACGCGTTCACCACAAGCATGTACCGGTCGGCGTAGCGGTAGACCAAGAGGTCGTCGACGATGCCGCCGGACTCGAGACACATGGCGGAGTACTGCGCCTGGCCCACCTCGGACTGTGCGGCGTCGTTCACCGTGACGCGCTGCACGAGATCGAGCGCCTGGGGGCCGCGCACGATGAACTCCCCCATGTGCGACACGTCGAAGAGCCCTGCGGCCTCGCGGACCGCTCGATGCTCGGCCGTGATACCGCTCGGGTACTGAACCGGCATTTCGAAGCCCGCGAAGGGGACGAGCTTGCCCCCCAGCTTCGCGTGTTCGTCGTGAAGCGGCGTGCGCTCGAGGACGGAACTCATCCCATCAAGTCGAGGAGGATCGCCTTCTGCGCGTGCATGCGATTCTCTGCCTCGTCGAAGATCCTGGACTGGGGCCCGTCGATCACGGACGCCATGACCTCCTCGCCGCGGTGCGCCGGCAGGCAATGCAAGAAGATCGCCTTGCGATCCGCGCGCTTCATGAGCGCGTCGTCGACCACGTATCCGGCGAACGCGCGTGCGCGCACCGCCATCTCCTCCTCCTGGCCCATCGAGGCCCAGACGTCCGTCGTGACCACGTCGGCACCCTCAGCGGCCTCGGCCGGATCTCGGGTCAGCAGGACCCTTCCGGTCTTCTGCGCGCGCGCCACCACGGTCGGGTCAGGGTCGTAGCCCGCGGGGCACGCGAGCCGGAGCTCGAAGCCGAGCCGGAACGCGGCATTGATCCACGAGTTGGCCATGTTGTTGCCGTCGCCGATCCACGCCACCTTGCGGGCGGAATGGTCGGAGCCGAACGCCTCGGCCACCGTCTGTAGGTCAGCGATGACCTGACAGGGGTGCAGGAGGTCCGTGAGCGCGTTGACCACCGGCACGGACGCGTGCTCGGCCAGCTCCTCGACCTCGGCGTGCGCGAACGTGCGGATGGTGATTCCGTCCACGTACCGCGACAGCACCTCCGCGGTATCGGAGACCGTCTCGCCGCGCCCGATCTGGCTGTCGCGATCCGACAAGAAGATGGCGTGCCCGCCGAGCTGGGTCATCGCCACCTCGAACGAGACGCGCGTGCGCGTGGAGCTCTTCCTGAAGATCATCGCGAGGCTCTTGCCGGTGAGCTTCGACTTGTCGTCGCCGGACTTGAGACGCCGGGCCCGATCGAGGAGCGCGATCAGCTCTTCGGTGGAGAAGTCCGTGATCGCAAGGAAATCGCGGTGTGTGGCCATGTCTGGTGGCTGCTAGAGGATGAAGCGGCTGAGATCCTCGTCCTCCGACACCTTCTTCAGGCGGTCGCGGACGAACTCCCGGTCGACAAGGACGTGCCCGACGGAGGTCTCCGGGAGGTCGAACATCACGTTCTCGAGGAGCGTGGTCATCACGGTCTGGAGCCGGCGCGCGCCGATGTTCTCCATGCGGTCGTTCAATCCCATCGCGATGTGTGCGATCTCCTCCACGCCGTCGTCCGTGAATTCGATCGTGGCACCCTCGGTCTCGATCAGCGCCCGGTACTGCACGAGCAGAGCGTTCTTCGGCTCCTTGAGGATGCGGATGAAGTCTTCCTCTTTCAGGGTCTGGAGCTCGACCCTGATGGGGAAGCGTCCCTGAAGCTCCGGAATCAGATCCGAAGGCTTCGAGACGTGGAAGGCACCCGCGGCGATGAAGAGAATGTGGTCGGTGCGGACCAGACCGTACTTCGTGGCCACGGTAGAGCCCTCGACGATCGGAAGGAGATCGCGCTGCACCCCTTCCCGGCTCACGTCCGGCCCGCTGGTGCTCCGCTCACCCGCGACCTTGTCGATCTCGTCGATGAAGACGATGCCCATCTCTTCCGCGCGGTAGAGCGCCTCGTTCACCACCTCGTCCATGTCGACGAGCTTCTCGAGCTCGTCCTGGAGGAGGATGCGACGCGCCTCCGACACCGACACCGTGCGCCGCTTCTTCTTCTTCGGCAGCATGTCCTGGAGCATCTCGGTGAAGTTGTAGTCCATCCCTTCACCACCGCCCATCGGGATCATCATGCCTTCGATCGATGGGGCCTGCGTGACCTCGACCTCGATCTGGCGCTCCTCGAGCTTTCCGTCGACGAGCAGCTTCTTGAGCTTCTCGCGCGTGCGCTGCCGGCGCTCCGGTAGCGCCTCGCCATCCTCTCGCTCGACGCCCTCGGGGCCGGCGACAAAGATCTGCGGCCTGTCGGGCACCGTCTCCGGAGTCGGCTCGGGGTTGGTGGCGGGCAGCAGCAGATCCAGGAGGCGTTCGTCGACACGGGCCTCCGCCACGTCCTGCACGTCGTACTCGCGGTCCGCGCGCACCAGGTTGATCGCGATGTCCGCGAGGTCCCGGATGATCGACTCGACGTCACGTCCGACATAGCCGACCTCGGTGAACTTCGACGCCTCGACCTTGATGAACGGCGCACCCGCGAGTTTGGCCAGGCGGCGCGCGATCTCGGTCTTCCCAACGCCCGTGGGCCCGATCAGGATGAGGTTGTTCGGCGCGATCTCGGGGCGCATCTCCTCGTCGACGCGCTGGCGCCGCCAACGGTTCCGGAGCGCGATGGCCACGGCCTTCTTGGCGTTGCTCTGGCCGACGATGTACTTGTCGAGCTCCGCCACGATCTGCCGGGGGGTGAGCTCGTCGAGCCAGACGCCGTGCTCCCCCTCCGCGGGGACGAGCGCGGGCGGCTCCTCGTTCGTGCGCTCGACCAACTTAGGGCTCATGCTTCCTTGACCCCGTCGACGCCGAGCTCGAGCACGACGATATCCTGGTTGGTGTAGATGCAGATCCCGCCCGCGATCTCGAGCGAGCGCTGCACGATCGCCTTGGCGTCGAGGTCGGAGTGCGCCTTGAGCGCGCGAGCCGCCGAGAGGGCGTACGAGCCCCCCGATCCGATCGCGACGATGTCGTCGTCCGGCTCGATGATGTCGCCGAGTCCGCTCACCATGAACAGGTGGTTGGCGTCGGCCACCGCGAGGAGCGCGTCGAGCCGTCGGAGGTAGCGGTCCATACGCCAGTCCTTGGCCAACTCGACAATCGCCTTCGTCATGTTCGCGGGATAGCGATCGAGCTTCTCCTCGAGCTTGTCGAAGAGCGTGAACGCATCCGCGACGGCACCGGCGAACCCCGCCAGGAACTTGCCGTCCTTCAGCGCTCTGACTTTGCGCGCCGATCCCTTCACGACGGTGTCGCCCATCGTGACCTGACCATCCCCACCCATGGCGACCCGTCCGTCACGACGGACGGCGAGCACAGTGGTGGAACGAATGAGACGAGGGGCCGCGCTGGAGGGGGATCGCATGACCGAGGGGCTGCCGGTAGGAAGGGGAATGAATCTAACGGCACCGCTGCCGAACTGGCAGACGCCGAGCGCCCCCGCTAGGTCGATCGCGGGTGGGCCTGCCGATAGACGCGCAGCAGCCGCTCCTTGCTCGTGTGGGTGTAGATCTGCGTGGTCGAGAGGGAGACGTGGCCGAGGAGTTCCTTTACGGCGAGCAGATCCGCCCCGGCCTCCAGCAGGTGGGTGGCGAAGCTGTGGCGGAGCGCGTGCGCCGAGAGGCCCCGCGCGCCGGCGGCCACCTCGAAGCATTTGCGCACCGTCTCCTGGATGGAGCGGCGGGACAGCCGCCCGCCCCGCGCGTTCAGGAGCAGAGGGCCCGACGTCCGGTCCGCCACCTCCGCGCGCCGGAGCGCGTAGCGTCCGAGCGCGCGGAGCGCGGCGTCCGTGACCGGAACAATGCGCTCCTTTCGGCCCTTGCCGAGCACGCGCACCGACTTCGAGCGCTCGTCGAGCACACCGACGTCGAGGCCGTGCAGCTCCGACAGGCGGAGCCCGCTCCCGTAGAGCAGTTCCATGATGAGCAGCGTGCGCGTGCCGGAGAGCGTGTTCTCCGCGGCGGCTCGTTCGGCAAACGCGAACACGTCCTCGACGTCCCCTCGAGACAGGTGGCCGGGGAGCCGCTTGTCGAGCTTGGGGCCGCGAACCGCGCGCCCGGGGCTCGAGTCGATGCGCTCCTCGGCTTGAAGGAAGCGGAAGAACGTGCGGGCGGCGGCGAGTTTGCGCGCCGCCGAGCGCTTGGAGAGACCCTGCCGCCCGCACCATCCGAGGAACGCCCTGAGCGCGAGGCGATCGACCTCACTGTCGGACCACTGCCACGAGGCGCGGCCCAAGTATTCCCCGAGGAACGACTCGAGCTGGGCCAAGTCCCGCGCGTACGCCGTCACCGTGTTCGGCGAGAGCTGCCGCTCATCCGCCAGGTGCTTCAGGAACTCCACGACCTCCGGGCCCGACGAGCCGGTCTCGGTCATGGATGCGTCAGGCGGACGCGCCCACGGAGCTGGCCCCGGCATCGACCCGAGCGGCGGGTGCGATCCCGTGCACCCCCATCCACGCGAGGAAGTCGGCCTGTGCGCGCTCGGCGAGCAGCTCGCGCTTCTTCTGCTTGTCCCGCACGTCCATCGGCAGCGGCTCGACGAGGCCCCAGTTCGAGTTCATGGGCTGGAAGCGCCGGGGATCGGCCTCGCGCAGGTAGCGGAGCAGTGCCCCCAGCATGGTCGTGGGCGGCGGCACCACCGGCTCGAGACCCGCCAGCACGCGCGCGAGGTTGATGCCCGCGAGGATGCCACTCGCCGCGGACTCCGTGTAGCCCTCGACGCCTGTGAGCTGACCCGCGAAGAGCACGTCGGGCCGGCCGGGGGGCGCGCCCGCTGCGGTCAGACGCGCGGGAAAGTTCAGGTAGCTGTTCCGGTGGATCGAGCCCCACCGAAGGAACTCCGCGCCGGCGAGCCCAGGGATCATGCTGAAAATGCGGCGCTGCTCTCCGATCTTCAGGCGGGTCTGGAAGCCGACCATGTTCCACATCTGTCCGGCCGCGTCCTCGCGCCGGAGCTGCACGACCGCCCACGGTCGTGCGCCCGTGCGCGGATCCGTCAGCCCGATCGGCTTCATGGGTCCGAAGCGCAGCGTGTCCACACCGCGCGCCGCCATCACCTCGATCGGGAGACACCCCTCGAAGTAGGGAACTGCGTCCCAGTCGTGCCCCTCGTGCGACTCGCCCTCCCGAACCGCGGCCACGAACGCCTCGTACTCCGGGCGGCTCATCGGGCAGTTGAGATAGTCGGCGTCCTCGTCGAATCGTCCGGCCGCGAACACGATCGAGTCGTCGAGCCCGTCCCGGTCGACGATCGGCGCGATCGCGTCGAAGAACGCCAGGCCGTCGTCTCCGAGCAGCGCCCGAATCGATGCGGAGAGCGCGTCGGACGTGAGCGGGCCCGTGGCGATCACCGCGGGGCCGTCGGGCATTCCGGCGCACTCTTCACGCACGACGTGGATTCGCGGCTCAGCCTCGACCGCGCGCGTCATGGCTTCGGCGAAGATGTGCCGGTCCACGGCCAGCGCCGAGCCCGCCGCGACACGGGCGCGGTCCGCGCAGTCGAGCAGGACGGAGCCGAGCGTGCGCATTTCCCGCTTCAGTTGGCCGTGCGCGTTCGCGGTGTCTTCGCTCTTGAAGGAGTTCGTGCAGACGAGCTCGCCGAGGAGCTCGGAGCGGTGCGCGGGGGTGTTTCGGATCGGACGCATCTCCACCAAGCGCACCTCGCGCCCGCCGCGCGCGAGCCGGAGCGCCGCCTCGCAGCCGGCAAGCCCGCCACCGACCACGGTGGCCGGCACGCTCACTTCTTCTTCCGGGCCTTCGGGCTCCCCTTCGGGCTCTTCCGGCCGCGAGCCTTCCCACCCCGGCCCGCTTTCTTGGCGAGCAGATCCAGGCCTGCATCGAGGTCGATGTCCTCCGGCTCCACGCCCTTGGGGAGCGTGGCGTTCACGTCGCCATCGGTGACGTACGGGCCGTAGGGGCCCGAGAAGATCACGATGTCGGCACCCGACTTCGGGTGCTTGCCGAGCTCGCGCAGCGGCGCACCCTTGCCGGAGGCCTTCGCGTCGAGGAGCGCCGTCGCCTCCTCCAACGTGACGGTCCAGAGCGTGTCGGTCCCCTTCAGGCTCGCGAACGTCTTGGCACGCCGCACGAAGGGTCCGAACCGGCCGATCGCCGCGACGATCTCCTCGCCCGAAGGGTCGATGCCGACCGTTCTCGGGAGCTCGAGCAGCTTGAGCGCGGAGGGGAGGTCGATATCCTCGGGCTTGCGATCCTTCGGCACGCTGACGCGCTTGGGCTTCTCCACGCCAGGCGCGGCCTCCAGCTCGATGTAGGGGCCGTAAGGGCCCACCTTGAGCCGCACCTTGAGGCCGGTCTCGGGCTGGACGCCGAGCTCCTTCCCCTCGGGGTCGACCCCATCGAGCGAGCGCGTGCTCTTGCACTCGGGGTATCCGGAACAGCCGAGGAAGCGGCCGAAACGGTTCCAGCGGACGATCATGGGCCGGCCGCACTTGTCGCACGCCTCGCCCTCGGCCGCCAGGATCTCCCTGATGATATGGTCGGAGTTGGCCTCACCGGCTTTCAGGCGCTCGAGGAAGCTGGGGTAGAAGTCAGCGAGTAGTGTTCGCCACTCCAGCTCCCCTTCCTCGACCCGGTCGAGCTTGGTCTCCATGCCGCTCGTGAACTCGACGTCGAAGATGTCCGGGAAGATGCGCACGAGCAGCTTCGATACGACCTCGCCTAGGTCCGTCGGACGGAAGCGGCGCTGGTCGAGCTCCACGTAGCCGCGGTCCACGATCACCGAGATGATCTGCGCGTATGTGGACGGCCGTCCGATGCCGAGCTCCTCGAGCTCCTTCACCAGGCTGGCTTCCGAGAAGCGGGGCGGCGGCTGGGTGAAGTGCTGCTTGGGCTCGAGCGCGCGGAGTGCGGCCGCGTCGCCTGGAGCGAGGTCGGGCAGCGGCTCGAGATCGTCGAGTCTCTTGTAGTCGCCCGCCTCGGTAGCTTCGACGTAGAGGCGTGTGAAGCCCGGGAACTTCACGATCGACCCGGTGGCACGGAATACGTAGCGCTTGCTACTCGACCCGCTCAGGTCGAAGTCGACCGTCGTGGTGTCGTAGACCGCCGGGGTCATCTGACTGGCCACGAACCGCAGCCAGATCAGCTCGTAGAGGCGCGCCTGATCCGGGTCGAGGTAGCGGGCCGCTTCGTTCGGATGGATCGTCACGTCGGTCGGTCGGATCGCCTCGTGGGCGTCCTGCGCGGCGCGTTGCTGCTGGCCGCCGTAGAGCTGCGGCGCGCCCGGCACATACTCGGCCCCGAACTCGCCCCGGATCCACTGACGCGCCTGGTCCACGGCCTCGGGGGAGACGCGGGTCGAGTCCGTACGCATGTACGTGATCAGACCCACCTCGCCGCGATCGCCGAGCGGCTGGCCCTCGTAGAGGCGCTGCGCGCTGGACATCGTCTGGCGGGCCGAGAACCGGAGCCGCTTCGCGGCCTCCTGCTGGAGCGTCGAAGTGGTGAACGGGGGGAACGGGTTCTTCCGCCGCTCGCGCCGTTTGATGTCCGTGACCGCGAACGGCCGGCCGACGAGGTCGTCGACCACCGACCGGGCCGAGGTCTCGTTGTCGAGGGCGAAGGCCTTGCCGTCGATCTTGTGCAGCTTCGCGTCGAAGGCCTGCCCGTCCCGCTCCAGGTGAGCGGTGATCGACCAGTACTCCTGCTGCACGAACGCGCGGATCTGGTCCTCGCGCTCGCAGATCAGACGCAGCGCCACGGTCTGCACGCGTCCCGCGGACAGACCCGGCCGAATGGGCTTCCAGAGCAGCGGGCTCACCTGGTAGCCCACGAGCCGGTCGAGGATACGACGAGCCTGCTGGGCTTCGATCTTCTTGATGTCGAGCGGACCGGGTGAGGCGAGCGCCTTTTCGACCGCAGCCTTCGTGATCTCACGGAACGTGACGCGCTGGAAGCGGCTCTTGTCCTTCTCGTACCCGAGCTGCTCGGCCACGTGGTAGGCGATCGCCTCACCCTCGCGGTCGGGGTCGGTCGCCAGGATGACCATGTCCGCGTTCGCCGCCTTGGCCTTCAACTCCGCGATGACCTTCGCCTTGCCGCGGATGGTCACGTACTTGGGCTCGAAGCCGTGCTCGATGTCGACCCCCAGCTCCTTGGGAGGCAGGTCACGCACGTGCCCCACCGAAGCCGCGACGTCGTAGTCGCGGCCCAGGTACTTCCCGATCGTCCGCGCCTTGGCGGGCGACTCGACGATGACCAGGTGTTTAGGGCTCATTCCGCTCTGATTTCGCGATACTCCAGCGCCAGGATCTCCAGGACACTGGCCGAGACATCATCTACGGAGGACCGCTCCGTGTCCACTGCCCAGGTCGCTTCCTTATAGTACGGAGCGCGCCAGGCGATGAGGCGGATGGCCTCTTCGAGGGCGTCCGGGCGGGCGAGCAAAGGCCGCGTTCCCGCGGCACCCGACGCCCGCCGGAGCGCTTCTGGAGCGGACACCTGCAGCCAGAACGAAGCCGTTCCGGCCGGCACCCCCTCGAGACGCCCGGCAGCAGCCGCCCACCCTCCCCCACTGGCCAGGACCACGTGCCGTTCGGCGAGCAACCGCTGGGCGACTCGCTCCTCGAGCGCGCGGAAATACTGCTCGCCCCGGCTGGTAAAAACCTCCGAAACCGAGATGCCCGCCTCGGCCTCGATCGCGTCGTCGAAGTCGATGAAGCGCCAGCCGAGCCGGGCCGCGACCCGCTTGCCGACGCTCGTCTTGCCCGAGCCCATGAAGCCGATCAGCAGGACCCGGTCGAGAGCAGTCGGCGTCACCGCTCGCCGAATCCCCGCTCTTTCAGGTAGTTGAGGTAGCTCTCGAAGTTGCGGCGCACCTCGCCGACCGAGTCGCCCCCGAACTTCTCGAGGAAGGCGTCCGCCAGCACGAGCGCCACCATGGCCTCTCCGACCACGCCTGCGGCGGGCACCGCGCACACGTCGCTGCGCTCCACGGCGGCGTCCCCCGGTGCGCCGTCCCGGAGGTCCACGCTCGCGAGCGGCTTCCGGAGCGTCGAGATCGGCTTCATGGCGCCCCTGACCGCCAGCGGCTCGCCGGTGGTCACTCCGCCCTCGAGCCCCCCCGCGCGGTTCGACGCACGGCCGATGCCGCCGGTGAGAGGCTTCTCCTCCGCCCGCACGATGGCGTCATGCACCTCGGAGCCGGGCCTCCTCGCCCCTTCGAAGCCGATCCCGATCTCCACGCCTTTGACCGCGTGGATCGACATGACGGCACCTGCGAGTCGGCCGTCGAGCTTCCGGTCCCACGAGACATGGGAACCGAGCCCGACCGGGAGCCCGGTCGCGATGACCTCGAAGACGCCCCCGAGCGTGTCACCGCGCTCCTTGGCGGCGTCGATCTCGGCCATCATGCGCACCGCTGCCGCCTCGTCGAGACAGCGAACCGGGCTCGCGTCGGCCGCCGCGTTCAGGTCCTCGGGGAGATCGCGCGGGTCCGCCTGCACCGATCCTATGGAGAGAATATGGCTGCCCACGCGCACGCCGAACTCAGCGAGGAAGCGCTTGGCAATCGCGCCGCACCCGACCCGCATCGTGGTCTCGCGCGCGCTCGCCCGCTCCAAAATGTCCCGGATGTCACGCCGATCGTACTTGAGCACGCCCACGAGGTCGGCGTGTCCAGGGCGCGGGAGGTAGTGGGGCTTGAGCGCCTTCGGGTTCACGTCCGGCGGCGGCGGATCGTGGCTCATCGCCACGGTCCAGTTCTCCCAGTCCTTGTTCCAGACCACGAAGGAAATCGGCGAGCCGATGGTCTCGCCCAGGCGAACGCCGTTCAGCAGATCCGCCTTGTCGGTCTCGATCTGCATGCGCCGGCCACGTCCGTACCCGCCCTGCCGGCGCGCGAGCTCGGGGTCGACGTCCCGCGCCATCTCGAGTGAAAGGCCCGCGGGCATGCCCTCGATGATGGCCGTGAGGGCGCGGCCGTGGGACTCGCCCGCCGTATGGAAGTGGATGCGCGTCATGGGTCGCGGAAAGTGTACCAGACCCGATGGCGCGGTCAACCGCGGTGCGACGGACCGGCGGGCGCGAACGCCGCCCGCAGGAGGACGCCCTTCGCGCTAGTTGATGCTGACGGTGACGGTGTCCGCGCCTGTCTCGCCCAGCGCGTCCGAGGCCGTGACGATGACGCGCACGGTGCCTGTGGAAGCCCCCGCCGGCACCAAGGTCCGCGTGACCGTCGTATCCTGCGGGACCGGTAGCGTGAACGGGATCTCCGTGAACGCAACGCTTCTACCCGTGAACACGCCCTTGAAGCTCACGTTTGTCACGCCGTCCGGCGCACTCACGTTCGCCGTCACCTGGACTGAGCCACCCACGGCAAGCGTGAGATTGGCCTGCGGCGCGGTGATCTCCACCTCCGGCCCGAGGAGCCCCGAGAGGGCCCCGAGCCCCGTGAAGAGGTTGTCACCTGTGCACGCCGGCAGGGACGCCTCGACCAGCACCGCGCCCGCGAGACGCAACCGCCTCCCGCGTCCCGGTCGCGCCGGACGCATCGCTTGGTAGGCTCTCATGGGTCCTCAGTTCGAGCGGACGATGTGCGGCGTGACCAGAATGATCAGGTCCTGCTGGATCGTTTGCTCCCGCACCACCCTGAAGAGCCGGCCGATCAGAGGGAGGTCCTGGAGAAGCGGGATCCCCGAACGCGCTTCCGTGCGCTCGGACTGCGTCAGGCCCGCGATCACTACCGTCTCGCCGTCCTGGACGAGCACGCGCGTCCGGGCATTCTGGGTCCGGAAGATGAATCCCGCGTCCGACGGCGCGAGCTCCGCCGCCGAGCGCTCGGCTTCGAGCTCGAGCAGGATGTGGCCGTCCGCGGTGACGTGAGGCGTCGTGGGCAGGATGACGCCGGTCTGTTGCTGTTCGACCTGCGCCGTCGGGAAGCCCGCGCCCGCGTCGATCGTACGGATCGGCGTGAGCTCACCGACGTGGATCCGTGCCTGCTGGTTGTCGAGCACCGTCACCTGGGGCGTCGCCTCGATGTCGCTGAGGTTGACCGAAGCCAAGGCGTCGATGAACCCGATGAGCTGGTGGCGTCCCACGACCAACGAGGTCAGGAGCTGGAGCATCGGCCCCGCCACGCGCGCCGTGGCATTCCCGAGGGCCGCGACCGAGTTGCCGCCGAGCGCGACGACCGTTTCACCCTGCGCGATCGGGTCGAGCACGCCGTCGCCGTCCGTGTCCGAAAATCCCGAGGAGAGTGCGTTGAACTGGTTGCCGCGCGAGTCCTTGAGCTCGTACGTGACGCCGAACTCCTCGAGGTCTGTCCGGTTGACAAAATAGATGTCCTGGAGTGTCGCCAGATTCCTGAGGTCCGACTTCATGGAGGCAATGAAGGCCTTCTCGCGCGTTTGCGAGAATTTCGGGATCGCGATGGCTGCCAAGACCCCGATGATGACCAGGACGATCAACAACTCGATCAGGGTGAAGCCTGCGCGCCGAACGATCACCGTATACCTCGCCGCGAAGAGAGGCCGAGAAGGGGAATCCACCTAAGGTGGCGGCGCCCGGACCCACTCGGGCCCGGGCCGCCGGTACTTCACCGCTCACACCCGCATCGAGCGCGGGGCCCTAGACAACCGCATCACGTCACGGGGTGCAGGCGATCTCATTAGGTTGAGCCGGAGCCGTCGGCGAGGTCGGCGCCGTGGCCGTTCCGTAGTAGATCGCGCAGCCCCGGGTAGTGCCGAGCGCGGTGTGATAGGCGCTCGCGGCCCAACCCGTGGACGTCACAGAAGTCAGCGTGACGTTGGAACCGTCGGAGTTGACGAACCCGAGGTCAACGATGTTGCTCGTGTACGAGTAGGTGTCGGAGTAGTAGATCTCCTGCTGGCTCGCGAGGTTCTTCAGGTCCGACTTCATCGCGGCGAAGTACGCCTTCTCACGCGTAGCCGAGAACTTCGGGATGGCGATGGCCGCCAAGATGCCGATGATCACGACCACGATGAGGAGCTCAATCAGGGTAAAGCCCTTGTTGTTCCGCATCTGGTGCTCCGGGTGTG
This sequence comes from Gemmatimonadota bacterium, assembly GCA_009692205.1. GTDB lineage: Bacteria > Gemmatimonadota > Gemmatimonadetes > Longimicrobiales > Gaopeijiaceae > UBA2982. Next base: position 46,972 of record SHZR01000015.1, read on the forward strand.
AATGAATCTGAGGCCCGACGGGCCACAATACGGGCAAGGTAGGTTCCACAACGGAAGCAAATCCTATAAGACAATATATTACAGGTACTTACATAACAGAAGCACACGCCAGGACGAGCCCTTTGGGAGGGCCGGACTGTGGGATTCTGCAACTCTTTCCACGTTTTGCAGCAGTTCGCGGCGCCCATCAAACTTCATTTGTTTACGGCGACCGATGCCTGGGCCGAATCCGCATGGAGCAGCGACGGAAGTCCGAATTCGGCCACTCTGACCGCATCGAGGGTCTGCCGTGAGAGCGCGCTCGACCTGCTCGCCCAAGCGGAGTCGAGCGCGGCGTACGCGCCGACCGAGTCGCCGGCTTCGCGGCGCTCGTACGCGAGGTACATCCACTGGGGCCAGAAGGACGCCTGCGCCATCTCCTCGGCTCGTCCGCGGGCCTGCCTCGCCTCGCCCCATCGCCCCTGCGCGGCAAGCGCCCACGCCAGCACGTAGTGCCGAGTGGGATCTCGGTCATAGACGGCGAGCGACACGCGCGCGAAGCGCTCCGCGCCAACGGCATCTCCGTGCTGCGCACGGAGCCAGGACAGGATGCTTGGCGCGAGCGCGAAACGGGGCTGTGCCTGCCACGCAGACATGAGAAGGTTCTCCGCGGCTTGATACCGCTCGACCTCCATGAGCCGGTTGGCGACCTCGGTCACGAGCGCGTAGTGCCCGCCCAGGATATTGATCGCGGCACGGTAGGCGAAGAGCGCTTGGCTCGTGTTGCCGGCCTTCAGGAATTCGTCCCCCAGGATCCACTGCGATCGCCCGGAATGGGGCGCGTCCCGGAGCAGGGCGTTGAAAAACGTCTGATTGTCCTTCCAGTCCGGGGTGCGCGTCCATGTTCGAACGACCGAGAGGGAAAGCGCGAGGAACAGGAGGATCCAGGCTCCGCGGGGGCGCTCGCGCGAGAGCCTCACCACGAGCCACCCCGTCGCGGCCGCCAGCCCGACCGACGGCAAATAGAGCGTTCTCTCGGCGAGTACCACGCCGGAGAGGAACAGCGTGTTCGAGATCGGCGAGATCGCGATGACGAACCAGACTACGCCGAGCGCAGCGGCCCGCGAGCTGCTCGAGCCCGGCGACAGCTCCGGCCGCCGCCACGCGATCCACGCGGTGGCGAGGACCACGATCGCCATCACGGCACCCACGAGGTTGTCGACGCGCCAGGCCAGCGAAATCGGAATGACGTTCGGTGAGTAGTCCGAGTAGAGGTCCAGCGGGAAGACCCAGAGTCGCACGTAATGCGTCCAGACCTCGCCGAGGGTCCAGATGCGCGGAATCTCGGCGAGCAGGTCGGCGCCGAGCGGTGCGAACGGATTCGCGATGCTGCCCAGAATCGTGTAGCGACCCATGAGCAGCGCCGCGGCGACGACCGACATGACCAAGTAGAGGCGCCAGCGCTCGCCGATGTACCGCGCGACATCGCCGAACGCGATCCGCTGGCGAGCCGCGTCGAGCAGGAAGATCAGACCCGGCAGCACCACGCCGCTCTCCTTCGCTCCGAACGCGACCGCGTAGAGCGCTCCGATCAGCAGCGCGAGCCCCCATCCCGACCGCGCCGGACCCCGCACGTGCACGAGGCACGCGAGCAGGATCGCCACGGCGGACAGGATCTCGCCCATCCCGATGACGTTGGAGACCGCCTCCACGTGCACCGGATGGATCGCGAAGACGAGGCCCGCCACGAGCGAGGCCGAGAGCGGCATCAGCGCAGCGCAGAGCAGGAGCACCAGGACGGACGCCGCCGCGTGGCCGAGGACGTTCGCGACGTGGAAGGCGATGGGCGAGCCGCCTCCGACCGCGTAGAGGAGGCCGAGCGTGCTGGTGGTCGCCGGCCGCCATAGGCCGAGCTCCCTACCGAAGTCGGTCGGCCAATACGGCGTGACGAGCGCACCGGGCAACGTCCCGAGGCTGTGGATCGCCTGGTTGTCGACCACGATGTGCACGTCGTCGTACGCGAATCCGTTCCGGAGCGAGTTCGCGTAGACCAGCACAGCCAGGAGCCCGACGACGACGGCCGCGGTGCGGACGTCGCGTAAGGGCCATCCCAGCCGCGTCACGGAGTCCGTGGAGCGGTGGCGTCGATCCGCTCGGGCGTGTCCCAGGACGGGACCGAGGGAGGTGTCCACTTCGGCACGCTCGGCGGCAGCACGTTGTACTTCAAGATGCACCAGAACGCAGAGACGCCGTCCTTCCACCCAATCTTCTTCCCCTCCGCGTACGAGCGACCGTCGTAGCTGATGGGAAGCTCGTAGATGCGCGCGCCCGCCTGCGCGAGCCGCGCGGTCAGCTCGGGCTCGATGCCGAACCGATTGGCCGACAACGGCAGCGACTGGAGCAGCTCCCGCCGGACCATCTTGTAGCACGTCTCCATGTCGGTGAGGTTCACGTCGGTGAGCATGTTCGACATGAGCGTGAGCACCCGATTGCCGACGGAGTGCCAGAAGAAGAGCACGCGGTGCGGCCCGCCGAGGAAGCGCGAGCCGTAGACGGCGTCGGCCTTCCCGCTGAGGATCGGCCGGAGCAGCAGGGGGAGCTCGTGCGGGTCGTACTCCATGTCGGCGTCCTGCACGACCACGACGTCGCCGGTCGCATGCGGGAATCCGGTGCGGAGCGCAGCGCCCTTGCCCGCGTTCTTCTCGTGCATGACCAGACGGTCGATGAGCGTCCCCTCGAGGCCAGGCAGGATGTCGCGCGTGCCGTCCGTGGAGCCGTCGTCCACGACGATCACCTCGAGCTGGAGCGGCACCTCTCGAACGCGGCGCAGGAGCGCCTCGACAGTTCCGACCTCGTTGTAGACCGGAATGACGACGGTGAGGCGCACCCGAGCCCACGGGAGCTCTTCGGTGGGCGGCGCGGCGGGAAGGGGGCTGCGCATTTACTCGTTACTCCGGGATGCTGTAACGGTTGAGCTTGCGATAGAGCGTCGAGGGATCGATGCCCAGCACCTCGGCCGCGCGCGTCTTGTTGCCGCCCTCGGCCTGGAGAACCCACTGGATGTAGGCGCGCTCCACGACTTCCATGGTCGGGTTCTGCGCCGTCTCCTCCGTCGCGAGCCGCGGCCGGGGCGCCTCACGCACGCGCTCGGGGAGCGCCTGCGGCCCGATGGTATCACCCGTGGCCAGGACCGCGGCGCGCTCGAGCGCGTTCTCCAGCTCGCGCACGTTCCCGGGCCAGTCGTAGCGGGTGAGGACCTCGAGCGTCTCCGGGGCCAGAACGGGCACGCGAGCCACGCCGCGAGCCGTCGCGAGCTTGTGGAGGAAGTAGTTCGCCAGCACCGGAACGTCTTCACGCCGCTCGCGCAGAGGAGGTAGGTGCAGCTGGATCACGTTGAGGCGGTAGTAGAGATCGCTGCGGAAGGCGCCGCGTGAGATCTCTTCCTCCAGGTCGCGGTTCGTCGCCGCGATGATGCGCACGTCCACCGACACGGCCTTCGTCGCGCCGACCGGGATGACTTCCCGCTCCTGCACCGCGCGCAGGAGCTTCACCTGCGTCGATGGGCTCATCTCGCCGATCTCGTCGAGGAAGAACGTCCCACCGGCGGCCGCGACGAGGAGCCCGTCCTTGTCCCTCACCGCCCCGGTGAAGGAGCCCTTCACGTGGCCGAAGAGCTCGCTGTCGAGCAGACTGTCGGGGAGCGCGCCGCAGTTGATCGACAGGAACGCTCGCTCCGACCGATCCGACAGCTCGTGGATGTAGCGCGCGACCAACTCCTTGCCGGTGCCGCTCTCTCCCGAGATGAGCACCGTCGAGCCCGTCGCCGCCACGGTCTCGACGAGCGCCAAGACCTCCACGAAGCGCGGCGCGGCGCCCACTGGCCTGCGTGCGTCCACCTGGCCGCGCCGGCGGATCTCCTTTCTGAGCTGCCGGTTCTCGACTTTGAGCTGGCGGGCTTCTGCGGCGCGCCGACAGATGGCGAGCAGTTCGTCGTTGGCGAACGGCTTCTGGAGGTAGTAGTACGCGCCCTCGTTCACCGCCCGCACCGCCGTCTGGAGCGAGGCCTGCGCGGTCATCAGGATCACCGGCATCTCGGGATCGATCTGGCGCGCCGCGGACAGCACGTCGAGGCCGCCCGCGCCCGGCATGCGGACATCGGTCAGCACGAGATCAGGCTTCTCGTCTTCCAACGCCGCGAGCGCCTTCGGGCCCGAGTCGGCCACCGTGACCTCGTATCCCTCGCCGCGGAAGAGGATCTGGAGCGTCTCGAGGATGGCCTGCTCATCGTCGACCAAGAGGATCTTCATGTCCCCACCCCCGCGCCGGCCGTCACGCTCTCCGGCGAGCCCGGCAAGAAGATCACGAACTGAGCGCCTCCATCCGGCCCCTTCTCCACGAACGTCGCGCCTTGATGCGCCTCTACGGCGCGGTGCACGACCGCCAGACCGAGCCCGCTCCCCTTGGGCTTGGTGGTGAAGAACGGATCGAAGATGCGCCCGCGGACCTCCGGCCGGATGCCCTCGCCACTGTCGGCCACGGTGAGTCGGACCGGATGGTCGATGTCCGTGCCGCGCGGCCGCGGATGGTCCTTCTCGTCGGCCAGCGAGACGGTCACGCGTCCGCCCGGACCGGCCGACTGCGCGCCGTTCAGCACCAGATTGAAGAGCGCCCGGTGTAGTAGGTCCGCGTCGCCGACCACGTGGATCGGGCCTGGGTCCAATTGGGAGACGATGTCGACGCCGGCGGCGTCCGGGTGCTGCTTCGCGACGATCAGACACCCGCGCACGACGGCGTGCAAGTCGATCTCGTCCCGCGCGCTCATCTTCAAGCCGGAAAACTCGAGAAACTCCGAGAGCAGACGACTCAGTCGGTCCGACTCGGTCAGCACCAGTCGCTCCAGGATCGCGCGGTCACTCGGCGAGACCCGCCCCGCCGAAAGCTGCTCCACGGCGCTCCGGATCGACGCCAGCGGGTTCTTGATCTCGTGGGCGAGCGACGCGGAGAGCGCTGCCACGGCCTCCAGTCGCTCCGCGCGCACGTTCATCTCTTCGAGTCGCTCGCTGTCCGTGATGTCCTGGAAGAGCGCGGTCACCGACGGCGGCTCGCCCTCGCCTCGCTCCAGCACCGCGGTACTGACGCCGAGCTGCACGTTGCCGTGCTTCGTGACGGCCTGTGCCTGCGCGCGCGCGACCGAACGGCGGCTTCGGATGGCGCGCTCGAGAATGCCCCTCATTCCGGGCGCGATCCGTTCCAGCTCGGAAAGGATCGGTTGGCCGACCCGTCCCTGCATGTCCGCACCAAGCAATTTATCCGCCGCGGGATTGGCGTAAGCGAGCTGCCCCTCCCCGGTAACCGTGATGACTCCCGTGGACAAGTTGGCCAGGATGTCCCCGGTGTCGAGGCGGAGCTGCTGCAGCTGCGACGCTACGGCACCAAGCGCCTGGCCCGCGCGCCGTACCCGGTCGCCGACGTAGCCGGTAATGACCGCGACCACCGAGAACAGGCCAATACTGAGGGCGACATCGCGGGTGAACGACCCCTGATGCCCCCAGGCCAGATCCGCGAAGTAGAGGACGCTCGCCAGCGCTCCGATCAGTACGCCGCCCGGGAGGGGCAGGAGAAGCGCGCCCGCGCTGATGACGAGGATGTACACCGACGCGAACCCGCTCGCCGGCCCCCCCGTCACGTGCACGATGCCCGTCACCAGGAAGGCGTCCAGGATGACTTGGGCATAGGTGAAGTTCCGGCTCGGCTCCCGCGCCAGCACGTGCGTGCGCCAGAAGGAAGGAGCGGTGACGGAGACGGCGACCAGGAACATCACGACCACGATCTGCGTGTCTTGGCTGCGCGCCTCGGACCAAACGGAGAGCGCGCCTAGGAGGATCCCCGTGATGAGCGTAAGCCGCCCAACGTAGAGCCAGCGCAGGAGGTTCCGGCCTAGGGGTAGCTCCGGGGACGGGGCGGATGGTCCCGCGTGGATCAGCTCGGCCACGGTCCTCCCTGGAGGCGGCGGACGGTCACTCCACCCTTACGCCTTCGTTTTCGCAAGATGCGAAGACCCCGTTCTGGTAGACTGCAAGGCAGGGCGCCGGGCGAGCGCGCCCAAGCGCCTCGGTGCTCAGTCCTCGAGCGGGACGTCCAGGACCTGCCCGACGTAGATGCGGCTGCCGGCCAGCTGATTGGCCGTGCGTAACTCCTCGACGGTGGTGCCGTGGGTCCGCGCGATGGTCCAGAGGGAGTCACCGCGGCGCACCCGATACTCCAGCCGCTCCTCGTCCTCGGCCGTCACGGCCGGCTGCGCGATCGCTACCGCGTGTTGCACGGGGGCCGCCTCACGCGACTGCCGCGTTTCGACCAAGGCCGCGTACTGCCGCGGGAAGACCGCGACGTGGTAGTGCACGGGGAACCGCTCGAGGGTCGCGTCGATGACGCCGGCGCGCTCCAGGTCGAGCAGAACGCCCTCGAGCCACGCCCGGCAGCGTCCGCCGTTGGGCCTCCGGAGATCGAGCGCCATGCCCGCGGGATGCACCGATTTATCCGATGCGTTCGCCGGCTGGCTGGACGTCGGACGCGTGAGGCTGGTGACGACGAGCTGTTGTCCGCACGCGGCTCGGTACTGCGAGCCGAGGCGGCGCACGAAGAGCTCGACCTCCGGCCGCGCGTAGGGAAACGAGACTCCCTTCAGCAGGAAGTCGGAAGTCGGCTGGATGCGGACGAGCCACCCCTGGGATGCGAAGAAGCGGATGCGCTCGCCGTCTCTCAGGAACGTGTAGTCGTGATCGCGCGCGATGCGGTTTTGCCGGTCGACCGAGGCCATGGAGCCCCGGAGGGTCTGGGCAGCCGAGCGGGCGGGGACGCCGAGGGCGAACGCGACGGCGAGCGACACGCCCACGAGGAGCGTTCGCTGCTGGGAAAAACGCGGCTGGCTGTGCGCGAACATCGAGTCGGCTTCGTGTCCTTCCGGTGGCCCCAAAATCCTTACGCCACATTAGTAAACATATGTTTCGTGGCGCACAAGAAGCACGTTTCAGGGCAGGTCAGCCGGCCTGGCTGAATCTCCGGGCCACGGCGTCCCAGTTGACCACGTTCCACCACGCCGCCAGGTAGTCCGGGCGCCGGTTTTGGTACTTCAGGTAGTACGCGTGCTCCCACACGTCGACGCCCAGGATCGGGTTCTTGCCCTGCATCACGGGCGTGTCCTGGTTGGGCGTCGCGACGATGGAGAGCTTGCCCTTGTCGGCACACAGCCAGCCCCACCCCGAGCCGAACTGCCCCTGGGCCGCGGCCTGGAGCTTCGTCTTGAAGTCGTCGACGGAGCCAAACTCGGCGGTAATGGCCGCCGCTAGTGCGCCGGACGGAGCCTTCGCGCCGCCGGGCGTCATGATATCCCAGAAGAGCGCGTGGTTCGCGTAGCCGCCGCCGTTGTTGCGCACCGCGCCGCGAATCGCCTCGGGTAGCGCGTTCAGGTCCGCGATGAGCTGCTCGACCGACTTCTTCTGCAAGTCGGGATGGCTCTCGAGGGCCTTGTTCAGGTTGGTCGTGTAGGCCGCGTGATGCTTGCTGTGATGGATCTCCATCGTGCGCGCGTCGATGTGCGGCTCGAGAGCGTCGTAGGCATAACCGAGCTCGGGAAGGGCGAACGGATAGGGCATGGAAGGTCACTCCGGAGGCTGGGCCGCGAGCGAGCGCTCGCGGATGGTCGCCCCGCCGTGGTCCCGGACCCCGGTGGGTCCGCTAGCTTGGAGGCGGCGGGGCTTCGCGGAGATTGTAACCCGGCGGCGTCACCGCCAGCAAACCCCCTCGAGCACGCTCGATGCCAGGTGAGGCCGTGGCCGATCAGCCGGCAGCGCGACAGAGGGAGAGAAGGATTCTCCTGGTCGACTGCGACGCGTTCTTCGTGCAGGTCGCTCGGCTCCATGACCCCGAGGGCGCGGGACGCGCCCGTCTGCTCATCGTCGGCGGCTCTCCGACCGATCGGGGAGTCGTCACGTCCGCCTCCTACGAGTGTCGCGCATTCGGCGTACGCTCGGCGATGCCCACGGCTCAGGCGCTCCGGCTCTGCCCCGACGCCATGGTCGTCGGCGTGCCCCGCGGCGCCGTGATGGAGAAGAGCCGCGAGGTGCGGGCCGTGCTCGAGCACCTCGCTCCCGTGGTGCAGGCCGCGTCGGTCGACGAGTTCTACTTGGACCTGACGGGAACCGAACGGCTCTTCGCGGCTGAGACGCTCGAAGCCACCGCGCGGCGCATTCGCGACGGCGTGCTCGCACGCACGTGTGTGGAGGTGTCCATCGGCGGCGGCACGGGACGTGTCATCGCGAAGCTCGCGACCGCCAAGGCCAAGCCGGCCGGCGTGTACATCGTGGCGCCTGGGCAGGAGCGTGACTTCCTCGATCAACTCGAGCTGGCCGATCTCCCTGGCGTCGGCCCGGCGCTCGCAGATGTGCTCCGCGCCCGCGGGCTCGTGCGCGTGCGGGACGCCGTGGCTGTCCAGCGCGAGTGGCTCGAGCGCTGGCTCGGCAAGCGCCGCGGCGCATGGCTCTGGCGGCGGGTCCACGGCCTGGACGACAGCGAGGTCGAGCCGCGCGAGCGCCGCAGGTCGCTTTCAGCGGAGCGCACGTTCTTCGAAGACCTCGGACGCGACGAGGATCTGGAGCGTCGCCTGATGGAGATCGCGGCCACGGTGGCGTCCGGGCTTCGCAAGGAAGGCCTCTGCGCCCAGACCATCACGGTGAAGCTCCGCGACTACGACTTCCGCACACGGTCGCGGAGCCGCACGCTGCCCGAGCCGGTCGAGTCGGACGCCGCGATCCTGGATGTCGCGCGTACGCTCCTGCGCGAGCTCCGGGCGCAGCGGCATGTCGCCGCGAGGCTGCTCGGCGTCGGGCTCTCCGGGCTCGCGGAAGGATCTGGCACGCGGCAGCTCGGACTGTTCGCGGACCCGGTCGCCGGCGAGAGCGAGCGCGACCGCACGCTCTCGCGCACGGTCGACCAGCTACGCAAAAGATTCGGCCGGGACGCAGTGCGTCCCGGCCGATTACTCGACGACGAGTGACCTTAGGCTAACTGCGCGAGCGGACTACGCGGCGGCTAGCGCCTGGTCGCAGACGTGCGCGGCCACGGCCAACGCAAGAAGCTCATGCGCCCGGTAGACGATCGCGTCGAGCGAAGGTGTCTCGCTGAACATCTCCTCGGCCTTTTCCCGGATCTCGGGAATCGTCGGCAGATGCGGGAGCGACATCTCGGCCAGGCGCTCCTCGAGCTGACCCCGCGCCTTGCGGGCGAACTCGGTCAGGTCCTCGACCTTGTGGGACTCGGCCCACGCTTCGCGCACGCGATCGGCGTAACTGTCGACCGTAAACGCGGCCGCCAGCTCACCGGCGACCTTCTCCACGACCTTCCGGCCCACCGGGCGCTCGCCGCGCATGATCGCCTCGGGCGGCGCTCGCAGATCCCAGATCAATCCCGTCCAGGACAGAGCCTTCAGGATGTAGTACGTCATGTCGATCTCCCACCACTTGAACCCCTGACGCGCAGAGCTCTGGTAGTGGTGGTGGTTGTTGTGCCAGCCCTCGCCCATGGTGATGAGCGCAAGCCAGAAATTGTTGCGCGAGTCGTCGCCCGTGAGATAGCGCTGCGAGCCCACCACGTGCGCGAGCGAGTTGATGAAGAACGTGCCGTGGTAGAGCGCGATCGTGCTCCAGAAGAAGCCCACGACCAGCATCGGCCAGCCACCCCAGAGCCAGAGCCCGAAGGCGAGCAGGAACGCAGGGGTATACGTGAACCGGTCGAGGAACGCGATCTCTGGGTTCTTCGTGAGGTCACGCACCGTGCCGTAGTCGGGCTTCGCGCTCGAGGGGGCGAAGATCCACCCGACGTGGGAGTACAAGAACCCGTGATGGCGCGGTGAGTGGACGTCGTGCTCGGTGTCCGAATGCAGGTGGTGATGACGGTGGATCGCCGCCCACCACACAACTCCGCGCTGCGCCGACGATTGGCAGAGGAAGGCGAGCACGAACTGGCCGAAGCGGCTCGTCTTGTAGGAGCGGTGGCTGAAGTAGCGGTGGTATCCGCCCGTGACGGCGAACATGCGGATGACGTAGAGCGCAAAGGCGACCAAGAGGGCCTGAGCCGTCACCCCGGTCCAGATCGCGGCGAGGCCGGTCAGGTGGACCAGGACGAAGGGGATGGTCGCCGGATAGACGATGTCTTCGTGATCGTGTGTGTGGCTCACTCCCACCTCCGTTAGTGGGGTTGCTGTACGTCGGGAGGGGCCTGCGACTTCGGTGACAGCGTGAACGGTAATGATACGCCGGAGAGGCGCAAAGGTTTTCAAACTGGTGCGCCGGGCCCACTTGATTCCCCACCTGCGTTACATATGTTCGTATGCGAAATGATGAATATGACGACTGCCCCACCCATTCTCGAGCGCCTCAGCGCCCTCGGCGACGAGACGCGCGCGAGAATCCTGGCGCTCTTGGAGCGCAGCGAGCTCACGGTGACCGAACTGGCATCCGTGCTACAGGCCCCCCAGCCCGGGGTCAGCCGGCACCTGAAGACCCTCGCTGCCGAGGGATGGGTGGAGGCCCGCGCCCAGGGCCGCAACCGCCACTACCGGCTCGCGCCCGACCTGGACGAGCCCGCCCGAGCCCTCTGGCGGATCGTGCGGAAGGAGATCGGCGGGAGCGGGATCTATGCAGCGGATGCCGAACGCGCGCGCGGCGTGCTCGAACGCCGGCGCCTGCGCTCGGCCGAGTTCTTCGCGCAGGCCGCGGAGAGATGGGACGAGGTCAGGGAGCAGCTCTTTGGTCCTTCTGCGAACCTCCTGCCCATGCTCGGCCTCCTACAAGAGGACTGGGTCGTGGCCGACCTCGGCGTCGGCACGGGAGCGCTGGCCGAGACGCTCGCGCCCTTCGCGGCGCGCGTGATCGGTGTCGATCGCTCCGAGCAGATGCTCGCGGCTGCGAGGCATCGGCTGGGCCAGACGGCCAACGTGGAGATCCGACGGGGCGACCTCGAGCGTCTTCCCGTGGCCGACGAGGAGCTCGACGTGGCGGTCTTGGCGCTCGTGCTGCACTACGTCGTCGATCCACCCGCCGTGCTCGCCGAGGTGCGGCGAGCTCTCAAGCCCCGGGGTCGCCTCGTCCTCATGGACATGCGCACCCACGACCGGGGGCCGTGGTACGCCGAGGAGATGGGACACGTCTGGCCGGGCTTCGAGGCCGATCAAGTGCGCGGCTGGCTCGTCGAAGCAGGATTCGCGCACGCTCGCGTGGTGCCCCTTCCCCCGTCGCGCGACGCGACCGGTCCCCTGCTCTTCCTCGCCTCCGCCGTGAAACCGTAGTCTCCTCACACTCGAGCCCTACCGACCAGAGAGCGTCATGAGCCACACTGCCGTACTGCCCAAGGGCCGCGCCAAGCCCGCGAACGAGCGTCTGTCCTTCAAGGTGAAGGACCTCTCCCTCGCCAAGTGGGGCCGCAACGAGATCCGACTCGCCGAGCAGGAGATGCCGGGACTCATGGCGGCACGCGCCGAGTACGGCCCGCAGGAGCCGCTCGCCGGACTCAAGGTCGCGGGCTCGCTGCACATGACCGTGCAGACGGCTGTGCTCATCGAGACGCTCGTGGACCTCGGGGCCGATGTGCGCTGGGCGTCGTGCAACATCTTCTCCACCCAAGACCACGCGGCAGCGGCGGTGGTGGTGGGCCGCAAGGGAACACCCGAGCAGCCCAAGGGCTCGGCCGTCTTCGCCTGGAAGGGCGAGACGCTCGAGGAATACTGGTGGTGCACCGAGCACATGCTGACCTGGCCGGACGGGTCGGGCCCCGACCTCCTAGTCGACGATGGCGGCGACGCGACGCTCGTCATCCACAAAGGCATCGAGTTCGGAACCGCCGAGGGCGTTCCCGACTTCGACCCCGAGAGCGAGCCGCACGAGTGGGGCGTGATCCTGGATCTGCTTCGCAAGACGCTCACCGAGGATCCGGGCACTTGGAAGCGCATCGGCAAGAACATCCGCGGCGTCTCCGAGGAGACCACCACCGGCGTGCACCGTCTCTACGAGATGGAGAAGGCGGGCACCCTGCTCTTCCCGGCCATCAACGTCAACGACTCCGTCACCAAGTCTAAATTCGACAATCTCTACGGGTGCCGTCACTCGGTCATCGACGGGCTCAACCGCGCGACCGACGTCATGCTCTCCGGCAAGACCGCCCTGGTGCTCGGGTACGGGGACGTCGGCAAGGGATGCGCGCAGGCGCTCAAGGGTCAGGGCGCGCGCGTCTTCGTGACGGAGATCGATCCCATCTGCGCCCTCCAGGCCAGCATGGAGGGGTACACCGTCGTGCGGCTCGACGACATCATCTCGCAGGCGGACGTGTTCATCACCGCGACCGGCAACCGCGACGTCATCACCGCCGAGCACATGGGCCGCATGAAGGACAAGGCGATCGTGGCCAACATCGGCCACTTCGACAACGAGATCGACATGGCCGGTCTCGCCGCCGTAAAGGGGATCCGCAAGGAAGAGATCAAGCCTCAGTACCATGAGTGGACGTTCTCCGACGGGCACTCCGTGCTCATCCTCGCCGAGGGCAGGCTCATGAACCTCGGGTGCGCCACGGGACATCCGAGCTTCGTGATGTCGGCGAGCTTCACGAACCAGGTGCTCGCGCAGATCGACCTCGCGACCAACTCAGCGGGCTACGAGAAGAAGGTCTATGTGCTGCCGAAACACCTGGACGAGAAGGTCGCGCGGCTGCATCTGAACAAGATCGGGGCGCGGCTGACGGAGCTTTCGGACAAGCAGGCGGCGTATCTCGGGGTGCCGAAGGCAGGGCCGTACAAGCCGGATTACTACCGGTACTAGGGGGCGGGGCGGCCGGGCCGGGGGGGCCGGGGGCGGGGACGGTACCCGCTCCTCCTCTCCGGGCCTGCTCGCTAGCTGACCATCCCAACGTAGGGCTCGCTCAGCGGCGCAGCTCAAGACCTCGTAGGGTCAGGATTCGCGTCGCGGGGCGCTGCGCCGATGACCCTGCGAGGAGGAGCGGGTACCGTCCCCGCCCGTCGGTCCGCTGAGGCTCGTTCGGTACGGCCCTCGTGCAACCGGGGCGCGGTGAACGACTTCCTGAAGAAGAGGCTCATCGAGCGCTCGAAGCGGGACTCGCGACCTGACCGACGCGGCGGGACTACCCCTCCTCGGGGATCCCGCGGCTGATCCGAAACACGTGCCCGTCCGGATGACGAACGTGCATCTCGCGCACGTTCCACGGCATGTCGGTGGGCAGCCACGTCACGTCGAGGGCCTGCTCGACGCAGAGCCGATGGACCGCATCGACCTCGTCTACCCAGATCGACATCCACGCGCCCTTCTCGAGGGAGTCGTCGCCTCCCGGACCGAAGGTGCGCGTAACGTCGAGGATGGCATCCCGTTCACCTCGTCTGGCGTGGCGGACGCCCAGAAGGAGTTCGAGCGGCTCAGCGCGCTCGGCGTGCGCTTCACGCGGAAGCCCGCGAAAATAGGACCTGTTACGACGGCGGTCTTCGACGACACGTGCGGGCACTCAGTCCGCCCGTCTGCGAAACACGCGCGGTTTACCGGCAACGTCGAGCGCGATGTCGCCCCCGTTCCGCGCGCCGACGTATGACCGCGACTCCACGGGGAGCGGCACCGACCAGTCGCCGAGCAGGCCCGGCGGCATATCGGCGACGTCGCGGTACTCAAGGGGCACCGGGGAGGCGAAGAACCGCTCGGGCCGCGTCAGCGAGAAGGAGATGTTCGTCTCAGAGAGCCGCAGCTCGGACATCTCCGCGACGAAGAAGCCGGGCAGATAACCCTCCCGCGCCGAGTCGAACTCGTCGCTCGTTCCGTAGTACCATCCGCGCGCTTGAGAGCCCACAGATTCCAGCACGATGAAGTGGTTCTCGTTCAGGTCGGCCGTGTTGTACGGATACGTGTATTCGTACAAGGTCTGCCCGGCCGCGAATCCCGGCGAGACTAGCGCCCCGGCGGCGATCGCCAGGGCACGAAGGAACGGATGAATCACGCGGTGGCGTCCCACACCGGCTTGCCCAGGAGCACAGCGAGTCGCTCGGCGTCTAGCCGCATCTGATCGAGGCTCCCGTGATCGATCACGTTCATCCGGGTGGCGTCGTCCAAGACGAGGTTCAACTCGTAGCTGTAGTACGACGAGTTCTTCGATCGACAGTGCTCGGAGATGATCTGCAGCGCGTGGATCCGATCGAGGTCGGCGTAGTGCTTGAGCGCCCTATGGCTCCCGGCCTCGTAGGGCGCGACCCGCCCCTTCCAGTACTCCCCCCGTCGCTTGTCGAACACGATGGGCGCGGTCCCGAAGTAAAGCAGGCCGCCACCCACCCCAGTGAAGATCAAGCCGAAGAGGACGGGCGCGATGAGCGGGAACTCCCCGCTCGCGTCGAGGGCTAGGGTGGCCACCGTGAAGCCGACCATGACGGCCAACCCGATCCCCAAGAAGATCGAGTAGAACACCACCGCCCCGCGCGTCGCCCGGAACTCGGTGCGGGTGGGGTCGACTTCGACGAGCCGGTGCGTCCGGAAGCTCGCGCCCCCACCCTTCGCCGCTCCCCATTCCGTGCGCGCAGCAAGGTCGTCCCCCAGAGCGGCAGGATCGAAGGACACGGGCTCGACCCGCAGGCCTTTGAGCTTCAGGGTGAGGCCTTTGAACATGTCTCCTCCGGGTTCGCGACCTGCACGGGCGTCGCCTAACCTGCGAGCGACCGGGGGTGGACGCCAGAAGCCGCGCGAGGAGGTGCCAGGGGAGCAAGGAGGGAGGTAGACGAGTCGCGGAGGCTCGGCCCTGCAGTCATCCCTCGGCTTCCTTTGCCATGAACACCGTCAACAGCATCGCGCTGGATTCCGCAGCGCGCACATCGTGCGGCACGCCCGCGCTGAGCATCAGGACATGCCCCGCCCGCAGGTCGTGGTCTTGGCCGTCCGCCGCGACCATGAGACGCCCTTCCAAGACGTGGATCGTCACTTCCCCCCTCG
Source organism: Gemmatimonadota bacterium (assembly GCA_009692205.1). Lineage (GTDB taxonomy): Bacteria > Gemmatimonadota > Gemmatimonadetes > Longimicrobiales > Gaopeijiaceae > UBA2982. The sequence continues at coordinate 61,974 of SHZR01000015.1, forward strand.
CTTGATGCTGCTCTAGCTTCCCGCTCGGCTCGAACGCGAACAGGACGTGTGCCGCGGACGCGCGATGGAGGATCGTGATCTGACGGTGGCCGTCCTGGGACGGATGCTCTTCAGCCCGCAGCTTGGACAACAGCGCGGCCAAGTCGAAGGCGTGAGCGTTCCCGGCGAAGCGTTCCACAGGAGCTCTGCGAAGTCGATCGCGATGAAGGGCTTCATCCGGAGCGTTCATCGCTGTCCCCCAAAGAGTGCACGATCGTCACACCACCGTCAGATTCCAGAAGCTCACCCACAGTGAGCCCCGCGTCTGCACCCATCTTCCATTTTGGCGAGGCCATGAAGAACCACCTCCTGTCCCACGTCGTTGCGGGCTGCTTGGCCGCATTGCTGGGGTCCGGCGCCACGTATGTTGCCCTGAGAGACACCCCAGCGAGGCCGAGCCCCCGGAGTCGATGCCAGCCCAGGCGTCGGCGACCACCGTCGCAGAGTCGCTCCAGACGGTCCTCTTCGAGACCACGATGGACGATGTGCTCGCGCGCGCGGTGATGATCCGCGAGTTCGAGCGTGCTCCCGGCACGGGGGGCACGCCGCACCGCCATCCCGGGAGCCACATCTTCGGCTACGTGCTGGAAGGCACGTACGAGGTGCAGGTGGACGACGGCCCACTCCGGAGGCTGGTGGCAGGCGAGACGTTCTACGAACCGCCCGGCGCCCTACACGCAGTGTCGCGCAACGGCAGCTCGACGAAGGCCGTGCGGTACCTAGTGTTCAGCGTGTCCGACCCGACGCTGCCGGCGACGGTCCCCGAGTAGACGAGCGACACGTCGCACCCCCGCACCTCAAATGATCGTCGTCACGGGTGGGGCCGGCTTCATCGGGTCGAACCTCGTCGCGCGCCTGGTCGACGAGGGGCATCACGTGTCGATCAACGACACGCTCGGCCCGGGTGAGAAGTGGCGGAACTTGGCCAGGCACCCATTCGACGAGCTCATCCCTCCTGGTGGGCTGCCCGACTTCCTCGCGAGGCGCGGTCACGAGGTCCAGCTCGTGTACCACCTCGGGGCCATCACGTCCACGACGGAGACCGACAGGGGTCTCCTCACCGAGACCAACATACGGCTCTCCCAGCGGATCTGGCGCTGGTGCACCGACCATCAGGTTCCGCTCGTGTACGCGTCTTCGGCCGCTACGTATGGCGATGGCTCGAGTGGCTTCGTCGACGCCGATTCGGCCGAGGCCCTGGCCCGCCTCCACCCCCTGAACGACTACGCGTGGAGCAAGCACGAATTCGATCGCTGGGCGGTGCACGAGGTGGATCGAGGCGCGGGCGCGCCGCCCGTCTGGTACGGACTCAAGCTCTTCAACGTGTATGGCCCCAACGAGTACCACAAAGGCGACATGCAAAGCGTGGTCGCCAAGGCGTACCCCTACGCAGCGCGCGGGGAGCCCGCGACCCTCTTCCGGTCCCATCGCCCCGACTACGAGGACGGCGGGCAGAAGCGCGACTTCGTGCACGTGAGCGACTGCGTCGACGTGATGACGTGGCTCGCGGAGCGACGACCCCCGAGCGGCCTCTACAACGTCGGGACCGGTCGCGCCCAGAGCTGGCTCGAGCTGATGCGCGCGCTGTATGGGGCGGCGGGCCAGGAGCCGCGGATCGACTGGATCGACATCCCCGAGGAGATCCGCGACCGCTACCAGTACTTCACGGAAGCCGACATGACAAAGCTTCGCGCCGCCGGATACGAGCGACCCTTCCTGCCTGTCGAAGACGGCGTGCGCGCTTACGTCGAACGGTACCTGGCAGCCGAGGATCCCTACCGGTAATGACGCGAAGTCAGCGCTTCTCCCCGTCCTTCAAGACTCCACCGAGGATCATCGTGACGAGCGAGATCACGATGCTCCCCAGGACGGCCGTCCAGAATCCGGAGACCGCGAAGTCGTCCAGGATCCTCGCCGTGAGCATGAGCATCAGCGCGTTCACGACGAGGGCGAAGAGCCCCAGCGTGAGCACCAGGAGCGGGAACGAGAAGAGGAGAAGGATCGGCTTCAGGATCGCGTTGAGGATCCCGAACACCAGCGCCACGAGCAGAACGTCCAGGAACTCGCTGCTCATCTGGATACCGTCGATGAGCCCGGCTGCGGCGCCGAGCGCGAGCGCGTTGACGAGGAGTCGAATGAGGAAGTTCTTCATCTTGCCTCCGCGGACTCGAGCGTGCGACGCGCGCTAGTCGAGGCCATCAAAAGGACTGCCGGCTCAGGATCTTCGACTTGATCTCGTTGAATTCCGCGTCGCTGACCACACCCGAGTCCAGCAGCTTCTTGGCTCTCTCCAATTCATCGAGGGCAGACCCGCTAGCGCCGCCGGCGCCCGGGGTGGATGGGTAACCACCCAGCGTGATCCCGCCGCTCGAGGCGCGCGCCTCCTCCATGGTCCGGACCCTACGCTTCTCCTCCCACGCCTGCTCTTGTTCCTGAGCCGTGGCGTAGATCTGCGAAGCGAGGCGTCCTTCGATGCCATCGATGACGAGACGATGCACCATTCCCCCTTCTTCGTCAGGGCGTACCGCAAAACTCAGTCGCGATCCGAAGAGCCTCGGGAACACGTTCTCTGAGAGATCCACGTCGTAGAGGTCCTTCCATTGGTAGTCCTTCATCGTGAAGCCACCGAGCAACGGTCGCGTGATGAGGATGATTCGGCTGTTGGTCGCGGCCACCACGAGGCGACGGGAAAGAAGGGCACAGAGTCGAAGCTGAATCGCGTCGGCTAGCTTCTGCTCGCTCGCGATCAAGGTGCTGGTCAGCTTCTCCCCGGCTCTTGCCTTGCGAGCGTCGACCCCCCTGACCACCAGGGCCCAATAGACCAGGGCCAGGGCCAAGTACGCGGGGATCAGCACCAAGCCATAGCCCACGGTGACGACGACGCCCACGACCACTCCGAGGGCTGCGATCCAAAGGAGAACGAACCAGGCTAGACCCGTCAGCGGCTTCATGAAACACGCACCGGCTGTTGCCATCCGGTGCCCCAGTTGGGAATTGCGTGAGGCTCCAATATGACACGCAGCCCCTTCATGGGCTTGCTTCCCTCACCCTGTAGTCCGTCACGAAGCGGTCGGTCTGCTGGCCGGCCGAGTCCGGGACCTGCTGCGCAGTCGACACCTGCGCGGTGGCGG